>JAVEDU010000003.1 GCA_030840805.1 Actinomycetota bacterium | reverse complement strand
GGCCCGTCGCCGTACCAGACCTCGACGGGGCGGGGCCGTCGACCCGGGCGATCTCGGTCGTCGGCCGGACCGGAAGGCAGGTCCGCCAGAACGGCACAGAACCGGCCGGCCTTCCCGGTGTGCGGTTCCACGATCTGCGGCACACCTGCATCACGCTGCTGCTCAACCTCGGCGTCCCGCCGCACACGGTCCAGGCCATCGCGGGCCACAGCCACATCAACGTCACCATGACGATCTACGCCCACGTGGTCATGGCCGAACAGCAGCGGGCCCTCCGGGCGCTCGGTGACGCCTTCGGGGAGGATCGCTGAGATGCCCCGTTGTTGTCATCCGTTGTTGTCAACCGGTCCCGACCGGCACATGTCGATCACGCCCCCCGGGTGTTCCTGCTGGTCAGGCTGGTGGGCGCGGCAGGTTTCGAACCTGCGACCCCTCGCTTGTAAGGCGAGTGCTCTTCCGCTGAGCTACGCGCCCGGACGGGCCGAGGATACCGAGATCCCCGGCCCGCTCCGGATCAGGCCGCGACCTGCTCCAGCGCGGACAGCCACGCGGCCTGGTCGCGCGCCACGCCGGGCTGGTTCTCCTCGGAGAACCGGATGACGCCCTGCTTGTCGATGAGGAACGTCCCGCGGTTGGCGAACCCGGTCACGTCGTTGAACACGCCGTACGCCTGGGCGACCCCGCCGTGCGGGTAGAAGTCGGCGAGGATCGGGAACTCGTAACCCTCGCGCTCGGCCCACACCTTGTGCGTGTAGGGCGAGTCGACGCTGACGGTGAGGACCTGCGTGTCGTCGTTCTGGTAGCGGGGCAGGTCGTCGCGCACACCGTTGAGCTCGCTCTGGCACGTGCCAGTGAACGCGAGCGGGTAGAACACCAGCAGGACGTTCTTCTCGCCGCGGAACGACGACAGGGTCACGGCCTGGTTGTTCTGGTCCTTCAGGTTGAAGTCAGGAGCCTCGGAACCAACCTCGAGCGGCATGCTGCTTCTCCTCGGTACTGGGGCACGGTGGGCACGCCCGCCGTGCGGGCGGCAGGATGTCGAGCATGCCACCCGCCCCGGACCCCACACGCGGCGGCCCGGACGCCCCCAGGATGGGCCTGCTCGACGGCGGGCCGCCCGCCGTCCGGGCCCGGGTCGAGCAGTCCTGGAACGCCTTTCTCGCCGTCGCGGAGACGGCCGACCTCGACACCCCGAGCCGGCTCCCCGGCTGGCGCGGGCACGAGGTCTGCACCCACCTGGGCCAGTGGGACCCGGACGGCGTGTCGCACGTCCTCGCCTCGGTACGCGGGGACTCCGGCGCGCCGCCTCGGCCCCGCTCGGTGGACGCCGACAACGAGGCCCTCGTCCGGAGGTATCGCGACGCCTCCCGCGAGGACGTCCTGGCGGCGGTCCGTCGCAACCGCGACCAGCTGCTCGACTGGCTGGCGTCCGACGAGGCGGCCGAGCTGGGTCGCGTCACCGCGATGTCCCCGATCGGCCCGCTGCCGCTGCTGACGGCGACGAGCGCCAGCTCGTACGAGCTGGCGGTCCACGCCCTGGACCTGCGCCCGTGCGGCGCCGCCGCGCCGGACCCGGTGCTGCTGCGGAACGGGCTCGCCGCGGTGCTGGACGTGACCGGCCACCTCGCCCACCGCCGCGGCCTGTCGATCACGGTGACGGCGACAAGTCCGGACGGCGGCTGGACCGTCCACGCGGACCCGGACGGCTGGACGGTGGAGCCGTCGACGGACCGCCTGAGCGGCACCGGCGTACGGGCCGAGCTGGCCGACCTGGTCGACGCCACGGCCGGCCGGGTGTCGGTTCCCACCCTGCTCGCGACGCGGCGGATGACCGCGCACGACCTCCCGGGGTTCCTGCGGCTGGCGGCGCTGGTGGAGGACCTGCCGGGCCTCCCCGGCGGAGCCGCGCTGCGGGCCGCCTCGCGCACGCTGGGCGGCGCGGAGAGCGCGGTACGCGGGCTGGCAGGCCTGCTCGGCCGCGGACTGTCCCGGCTCTCCCGGCCGCACGACCGGCCGCACGAATGAGCCAGCCGCAGACGACCCGGGGCTGACCCGGGCGCGCGCCTGGCGGTCAGCGTCGCTTCGGCGCCACCAACCGGGCGCCGGCCCAGTCGCGTGCGGCGCTGATGGTCGAAGTCTGCTGGAGCCCTGCCGTCGGAGCGGACTCGCTGATGTCGCTGGGCTCGATGTGACCCTCGCGGCCGACCTTCGGCGTGAGGAGCCACACGGTGCCGCCCTCGGCGAGCGGACCCAGCGCGTCGACCAGCGCATCGACGAGATCGCCGTCGCCCTCACGCCACCACAGCATGACGACATCGACCACGTCATCCGAGTCGGCATCGACGAGTTCGGTGCCGGACCGCTCGGCCACCGCATCGCGGAGCTCCGCATCCGAGTCCTCGTCGTACCCGATCTCCATGACGACCATGCCCGGCTGGATGCCGAGCCGCTCCGCCAGGCTCCTCATTCCCTCAGCCTGACCAGCGGTCGCACTCACTGCTGATTGCCTCCTCGTATAGGCGCCCGGCCGTTGCCCGACGCTTGCCGTAGTCCACACACTTCCACTGCTGTGCGCAAGTGTTTCGGCACTGCCGGTGGGAGCGTCGCACGGGTGTACTCTCCCGCAACCCTCCACCAGAGGGAGACCGCAGGGGTTTCTCCTGCTCATTTCGGTGTACTTCGGGCGGCCCCGCATCGGGCGGACCCGCAGGTCACGGGGGTCGCCTCGATCTTGAGGAATGGTGCGCCACGTCACCCTACCGGCCAGTAGAGGTGACGTTAGGTGATTCGCGACGGCAGGATGGGCCGGTAGGTCCCTCGACGTGAGAAGGAACGACGGTGACGTCTGCTCAGGAGCGCCCCCCGGTCATCATCGGTGGCATCCCCACCCAGCTTCCGGACATCGACCCGGACGAGACGGAGGAATGGCTCGACTCCCTCGATGCCGTCATCGACAACGGCGGCAAGCAGCGGGCGCGATACCTCATGCTCCGCATGCTCGAGCGGACGCGGGAGCGCCAGGTCGGCGTGCCGCTGCTGCGCAACACCGACTACATCAACACGATCCCGCCGGCGAAGGAACCGTGGTTCCCCGGTGACGAGGACGTCGAGCGTCGCATCCGCGCGTACATCCGCTGGAACGCCGCGATCATGGTGCACCGCGCCCAGCGCCCCGGCGTGGAGGTCGGCGGGCACATCTCGACGTACGCGTCCAGCGCGAGCCTGTACGAGGTGGGCTTCAACCACTTCTTCCGCGGCAAGGACCACCCCGGCGGCGGCGACCAGATCTTCTACCAGGGGCACGCCTCCCCCGGCATGTATGCCCGCGCGTACCTCGAGGGCCGGCTGACCGAGACCCAGCTCGACGGGTTCCGGCAGGAGCTGTCCCACCCTGGCGGCGGGCTGCCGAGCTACCCGCACCCGCGGCTGATGCCGGACTTCTGGGAGTTCCCGACGGTGTCCATGGGCATCGGGCCGATCAACGCGATCTACCAGGCCCGGTTCAACCGGTACCTGCACAACCGCGGGATCAAGGACACCAGCGGCCAGCACGTGTGGGCGTTCCTCGGTGACGGCGAGATGGACGAGCCGGAGTCGCTCGGCGCCATCGGCCTGGCCGCGCGCGAGGAGCTCGACAACCTGACGTTCGTCGTCAACTGCAACCTGCAGCGGCTCGACGGCCCGGTACGCGGCAACGGCAAGATCATCCAGGAGCTGGAGTCGTACTTCCGCGGCGCCGGCTGGAACGTCATCAAGGTGATCTGGGGTCGGAACTGGGACCCGCTGCTGGCCCAGGACCGCGACGGCGCGCTGGTGAACATCATGAACACCACGCCCGACGGCGACTACCAGACGTTCAAGGCGGAGAACGGCGGCTTCGTCCGCGAGCACTTCTTCGGACGTGACCCGCGGACCCGCCGGATGGTCGAGGACTGGTCCGACGAGGACGTGTGGGGCCTCCAGCGCGGCGGCCACGACTACCGCAAGGTCTACGCGGCGTACAAGGCGGCGACCGAGCACACCGGACAGCCGACGGTCATCCTCGCGAAGACCATCAAGGGCTGGACGCTCGGCAGCCACTTCGAGGGCCGCAACGCCACGCACCAGATGAAGAAGCTGACGCCGGACGACCTCAAGCTGTTCCGCGACCGGCTGCACCTCGACATCCCGGACGAGGCGCTCGACAAGACGCTGCCGCCGTACTACCACCCCGGCACGGACAGCGAGCACTACGACTACATGATGGAGCGCCGTCGCTCCCTCGGCGGCTCGCTGCCGTCCCGGGTGGGCCGCTCCACGAAGCTGACCCTGCCGTCGGCGGACGCGTACGCCGACCTGAAGAAGGGTTCCGGGAAGCAGAAGGTCGCGACGACGATGGCGTTCGTCCGGCTGCTCAAGGACCTGATGAAGAACAAGGAGTTCGGCAAGCGGATCGTGCCGATCATCCCGGACGAGGCGCGCACGTTCGGCTTGGACGCCATCTTCCCGACCGCGAAGATCTACTCGCCGCTCGGCCAGACGTACCTGTCGGTCGACCGCGAGCTGATGCTCACGTACAAGGAGTCCACGACCGGTCAGATCCTGCACGAGGGGATCAACGAGGCGGGTTCGGCGGCGTCCTTCACGGCGGCCGGCACGAGCTACTCGACGCACGGCGAGCCGATGATCCCGGTGTACATCTTCTACTCGATGTTCGGGTTCCAGCGGACCGGCGACGCGTTCTGGGCGGCGTCGGACCAGATGACCCGCGGGTTCCTGCTCGGCGCCACGGCGGGCCGGACGACGCTGAACGGTGAGGGCCTCCAGCACCAGGACGGCCACTCGCAGCTGCTCGCCTCGACCAACCCCGCGGTGGTCTCCTACGACCCCGCGTGGGCGTACGAGGTCTCCCTCATCGTGGAGGACGGGCTGCGCCGGATGTACGGCGACGACCCGGAGAACATCTACTACTACCTGACCGTCTACAACGAGCCGTACCAGCAGCCCGCCATGCCGGAGCACATCGACCCGGCTCAGGTCCTGAAGGGCATGTACCGGTACTCCGAGGCACCGTCGAGCGGACGCAACCTCCCGAAGGCGCAGATCCTGGCCTCCGGGGTGGCGATGCAGGCGGCACTCAAGGCGCAGACGCTGCTGTCCGACGAGTGGGGCGTGGCGGCCGACGTGTGGTCGGTGACCTCCTGGAACGAGCTCCGCCGTGACGCGGTGGAGGCCGAGGAGGAGGCGCTGCTGTCGGCCGACGGCACGGGGCGCACGCCCTACGTCACGGAGGTCCTGACCGGCGCCCCCGGTCCGGTCGTGGCGGTGAGCGACTACATGCGCTCGGTACAGGACCAGATCTCCCGCTGGGTGCCCGGCGACTACACGTCGCTGGGTACGGACGGCTTCGGCTGCTCGGACACCCGCGCGGCGCTGCGGCGGCACTTCAACGTGGACGCCGAGTCCATCACCGTCGCGACGCTGCGGCAGCTCGTCCAGCGGGGCGAGCTCCCGTCGGAGGCGCTCAAGTCGGCGCAGGAGAAGTATCGGATCGACGACGTGACGGCCGCTCCCCCGACCGAGACGGCGGGCGGGGCCGAGTAGCACCGCAGGACCCCGATCAGCCCCTCCGCGCCACCGGCGCGGAGGGGCTGATCACGTCGTGGCCCCGGGATGGCAGGCTGAACGACGTGTCCCGCCCCCGCCTCGCCAACACGCTGCGCCGCCTGGAGCGCGCCTCGGGCGCGCTCGCGACCCAGAGCGTGTCCCGGATGGACGAGAACCTGCCCTGGTTCCGCTCCATGCCCGCGGACCAGCGGTCCTGGGTGACGCTCGTCGCCCAGGCCGGGATCGCGGCGCTCGTCGAGTGGATGCGCAACCCCGCGGCACCCCCGGAGGTGTCCGGGCACGTGTTCGCCGCAGCCCCCCGGGACCTCGCCCGGTCGGTGAGTCTCCAGCAGGTCGTGGCGCTCGTGAAGGTCACCGTCGAGGTCGTCGAGGAGCAGGTCCCCCATCTCGCGGCGCCGGGCGAGGAGCAGGCGCTCCGCGAGTCCGTCCTGCGCTTCTCCCGCGAGGTGGCCTTCGCCGCCGCCCACGTGTACGCCCGGGCGGCAGAGAGCCGTGGTGCCTGGGACGCCCGGCTGCAGGCCCTGCTGGTGGACGCGCTGGTGCGCGGCGACGCCGAGGTGGTGGCCGGACGGTCGGCGGCCCTCGGCTGGGCGGACGTCACGCCGATCGCCGTCGCGATCGGCAGCCCGCCGCCCGGGGACGCGGACGCGGCCCTGGACGCCGTGGAGCGCGCCGGCCGGCGTGCCGGGCTGGAGATCCTCGCGGGTGTCCAGCCGGACCGTCTGGTGGTCGTCCTGGGCCGCTCCGAGGACCCGGTGAAGGCGGTCGCCCCGCTGCTGGCCGAGTTCGGCGACGGGCCGGTGGTGGTCGGGCATCCGGTCCCGACGCTGGCCGAGGCCACGGAGTCGGCCCGCGCCGCCCTCGCCGCGTGGCGGGCGGTCGCCGCGTGGCCCACCGCACCGCGTCCGGTGGCGGCCGCCGAGCTGCTGCCGGAACGGGTCGTCGCCGGCGATCCGACGGCCCGCGAGGACCTGCGGCAGCGGTACGTCGAGCTGGCGGCGGCCGGTGGCGCGCTGCTGGAGACGCTCTCGGTGTACTTCGACAGCGGCGCCAGCCTGGAGGGCGCGGCGCGACTGCTGTTCGTCCACCCGAACACGGTCCGTTACCGACTTCGGCGGGTCACGGACGTGTGTGCCCTGTCACCATTCGACGCTCGGGATGCATTCAGCCTCCGCCTGGCACTGTCGATAGGGCGCCTGGACGACCCTCCGTTGTAGGACACCTACAAAGTCCGACGGCCCGATTGGTCAGCGTCAACATCGTCGTCGTGCTCTCCGACCCGTCACAGTCAGAGACGTGCTAGCCGTCCTCGCGCCCGGACAGGGCTCCCAGAAGCCAGGGTTCCTCACCCCTTGGCTCGACCTCCCCGGTGTCACCGCGCGTCTGCGGTGGCTCTCCGCCCTCGCCGGCGTGGATCTCGTCCACCTCGGGACGAAGGCCGACGCCGAGGAGATCAAGGACACCGCCAAGACGCAGCCGCTGCTCGTCGCCGCCGGACTGATCACCGCCGACTTCCTGCCGATGTCCGATGCCCAGGTGGTCGCCGGGCACAGCGTGGGTGAGCTCACCGCCGCCGCGCTCGCCGGGATGCTGACGCCGGAGACGGCCGTGACGCTCGCCGCGGTCCGCGGCCGGGAGATGGCCGCGGCCTGCGCCCTGGAGCCGACCGGCATGAGCGCCGTCCTCGGTGGCGACCCGGACGAGGTGCTCGCGGCGATCGCCGAGCAGGGCCTGTACCCGGCCAACCGCAACGGTGCCGGCCAGGTCGTCGCCGCCGGGTCGCTGGACGGACTCGCCCGCCTCAAGGAGAACCCGCCCGCGAAGGCCAAGGTCATCCCGCTGCAGGTCGCCGGCGCCTTCCACACGCCGTACATGGCCCCGGCCCAGGCCGCGCTCGAGGCCGTTGCCGCCGGGGTCACCACGACCGACCCGGCCAAGATGCTGCTGTCGAACGGAGACGGCACCGCGGTGACCACCGGCGCCGAGGGCCTGGGCCGGCTGGTCCGCCAGGTCACCTCGCCGGTCCGCTGGGACCTCTGCCAGGACACGATGTCGCTGCTCGGCGTCACCGGCATCATCGAGCTGGCCCCGGCCGGCACGCTCGCCGGCCTGGCCAAGCGGACCCTCAAGGGCGCCGAGATCCTCACCGTGAACACGCCCGACGACCTCACCGCCGCGCGCGAGTTCGCCGCCCGGCACGCGACGCATCACTGGCTGGACTCCAGTGTCCAGTTCCACGTCGCGGTCGCACCCGCGGCGGGGTCGTTCACGCCCGCCGCGGTCGCGCTCGGCGACCCGGTGAGCGCCGGTTCCGTGGTCGGCCACGTCCTCACCCGCCAGGGAGCGATCGACGTGGTGAGCGCCCACACTGGGGTCCTGGTCGAGTGGCTCGCCGACGCCGACGATCCCGTCGCGCCGGGAGCGCCGCTGGCACGCCTCCACCCGACGGGAGCAGACAGATGAGGGCACCGACCGGTCCCGCGGGGGCCCGGATCGTGTCGCTGGGGCACTACCAGCCGGCACGCGTCGTCACCAACGACGAACTCTCCCAGCGCGTCGACACGAACGACGAGTGGATCCGCGACCGGGTCGGCATCGTCAGCCGCCGGATCGCCGAACCCACCGAGACGGTGACCGACATGGCCGTGGCGGCGGGCGAGAAGGCCCTCGCCGCGTCCGGGCTCACCGCCGAGGACATCGACCTCGTGATCGTCGCGACCTGTACCGCCGAGACGTCGCTCCCGAACGTCTCCGCCGCGGTCGCGACGCGGATGGGCATGAACGCCCCGGGCGCGTTCGACGTCAACACCGCCTGCTCGGGCTTCGCCTACTCGCTGGCGAACGCGAACCACGCGATCATGGCCGGCGCGGCGACGAACGTCCTCGTGATCGGCGTCGAGAAGCTGTCGGACTGGGTCGACTGGGACGACCGGACGACCTGCATCATCTTCGCCGACGGTGCCGGCGCGGCGATCGTCTCGGGTTCCGACGAGCCGGGCATCGGCCCGGTCGTGTGGGGCAGCGACGGTTCCAAGGGTGCCGCGATCCGCATCGAGGACCGGGAAGGCAAGATCAAGCAGGAGGGCCAGGCGGTGTTCCGCTGGGCCACCACCGGACTCGCCCCGATCGGCCGCGAGGCGTGCGCCAAGGCCGGGATCGACCCGTCCGAGCTGGCCGCCTTCGTCCCGCACCAGGCGAACATCCGCATCATCGACGCGATCGCCCGCAAGCTCGGCGCGGACAACGCGGTCGTCGCGCACGACATCGTCGAGTCCGGCAACACCTCGGCGGCCTCGATCCCCATCGCCCTGTCGAAGATGGTCGAGCGCGGCGAGGTGGCCTCCGGGTCCCCCGTGCTGCTCCTCGGCTTCGGCGGCGGCCTCACCTACGCCGGACAGGTCATCACCTGTCCGTGACGGTTCACCCCATCCGACCCCGAAAGGACACCACCCAAGTGGCTACGCGTGACGAGATCCGTACCGGTATGGCCGAGATCCTCGAGGAGATCGCCGACGTCCAGCCCGACGACGTGAGCGACGAGAAGGCGTTCCAGGACGACCTCGACGTCGACTCGCTGTCCATGGTCGAGGTCGTCGTGGCCGCCGAGGAGCGGTTCGGCGTGAAGATCCCGGACGACGACGTGCAGAACCTCCGCACGGTCGGTGATGCCGTGTCCTACATCGAGAAGGGGCAGGCGTGACAGCACGCCACGACGAGGTGCTCGTCACCGGGCTCGGCGCGACGACCCCGCTCGGCGGGGATGTCGCGTCGACCTGGGCGGCGATGCTCGAGGGGCGCTCCGGTGTGGTGCGCCTCGAGGAGGAATGGGCCGAGCAGCTCACGGTCCAGATTGCCGGTCGGCTCGCCATCGAGCCGACCGAGACGCTCGAGCGGGTCCGGGCCCGTCGCCTCGACCGGTGCGAGCAGGTGGCCCTGGTCGCGGCGCGCGAGGCGTGGGCCGACGCGGGCGCACCCGAGGTCGACCCGGAGCGCATCGCCGTGGTCGTCGGCACCGGCATCGGCGGCGCGCTGAGCCTGCTGGAGCAGGACAACATCCTGGAGGCGAGCGGACCCCGCAAGGTGTCCCCGCTGACGATCCCCATGCTGATGCCGAACGGCCCGGCCGCGGTCGTCGGCCTCGAGGTCGGCGCCCGGGGCCGGGTCACCGCGCCGGTGAGCGCCTGCGCCTCGGGCGCCGAGGCGATCGCGCTGGCGCTCGACTTCCTGCGGTCCGGCCGCTACGACGTCGTCGTCGCCGGCGGCAGCGAGGCGTGCGTCCACCCGATCACGATTGCGGGCTTCGCGAACATGCGGGCCATGTCGACCCGCAACGGCGAGCCCACCCGGGCGTCCCGCCCGTTCGACAAGGGCCGGGACGGCTTCGTCCTCGCCGAGGGCGCCGGCATCATGGTGCTGGAGCGGGCCGAGTTCGCCCGGGCCCGCGGTGCCCGGGTCCACGCTGTGCTGGCCGGTTCCGGGGTCAGCGCGGACGGGCACGACCTCGTCCAGCCCGAGCCGCACGGCCGGGGCGCGACCCGGGCCCTGCAGCTCGCCCTCCTGGACGCCGATCTCGTGGGTACGGACGTGGGTCACGTGAACGCCCACGCCACGTCCACGCCGCTCGGCGACATCGCGGAGGGCCGCGCGATCCGGACCGCGATCGGCGACCACGCCGTGGTGACGGCCCCGAAGTCCATGCTCGGCCACATGCTGGGCGCGGCCGGTGCGGTGGAGTCGATCGCCACCGTGCTGGCACTCCGCGACGGCGTCATCCCGCCGACCCTCAACCTCGACGACCCCGACGACGACATCGGGCTGGACATCGCTCGCGTGGCGGCCCGCCACACGTCCCTCGACGCCGCGGTGAACGACTCGTTCGGCTTCGGCGGCCACAACGTCGCGCTCGCGTTCACGCGAGCCTGACCTGCGACAGGAGACCGATGTGACCACCATGACCTCGCGTGCCGATCTGGACGACCGCGACTTCCGCGACCCCGAGCTCCGGCTGCAGACCCTGCTGGACGCGGGCAGCCTGCGGGCGGTGTCCGGCCGCGACGACTCCGGCGTGATGACCGCGCGTGGTCACATCGACGGCTGCCCGGTCGTCGCGTTCGCCACCGACGCCACCAAGATGGGCGGCGCGATGGGGTCCGAGGGCTGCCGCCACGTCGTCGACGCCATCGACCTCGCCGTCCGGGACCGGGTGCCGATCATCGGCCTGTGGCATTCGGGCGGCGCCCGGCTGGCCGAGGGCGTGGAGGCCCTCGACGCGGTGGGCCAGGTCTTCGCGGCGATGGTCCGGGCCTCCGGCCGCGTCCCGCAGATCTCGGTGGTGCTCGGCCCGGCCGCCGGCGGTGCCGCGTACGGCCCGGCCCTGACCGATGTCGTGATCATGGGCCCGCAGGGCCGCGTGTTCGTGACCGGCCCCGAGGTCGTCCGGAGCGTCACCGGCGAGCAGGTCGACATGGAGCGGCTCGGCGGCCCGGAGCCGCACGGACGGCGCAGCGGCGTCGTCCACATCGTCACCGACTCCGACCAGGCCGCGATGGACCGGGCCCGGGACCTCTCGGCGCTGTTCGGCCACCACGGGCGGTTCAATCCGGCCGACGCCGCCGCACCGGTGGACCTGGGCGCGCTGCTGCCCGAGCAGCGCAACCGCGCGTACGACGTGAAGCCCCTGGTCAACAGCGTGCTCGATGCCCCGATGGTCGAGCTGCACGCCAAGTGGGCGCCGAACGTGGTGACCGGCCTCGGCCGCCTCACCGGCCGTACGGTCGGCGTGATCGCGAACAACCCGCTGCGGCTCGGTGGCTGCCTCGACTCCATCAGCGCCGAGAAGGCCGCGCGCTTCGTGCGGATGTGCGACGCGCTCGGCATCCCGCTCGTCGTGCTGGTCGACGTCCCCGGCTACCTGCCGGGTGTCGGCCAGGAGTGGGACGGCGTCGTGCGGCGCGGGGCTAAACTGCTGCACGCGTTCGCCGAGGCCGTCGTCCCCCGGGTCACGCTGGTGACGCGGAAGTCGTACGGCGGCGCGTACATCGCGATGAACTCGCGCTCGCTCGGTGCCACCGCGGTGTTCGCCTGGCCGGGCGCCGAGGTCGCCGTGATGGGCGCCAGCGCGGCGGTCGGCATCCTGCACCGCAGGAAGCTCGCCGCGGCGCAGCCCGAGGACCGGGCGGCGCTGAAGGACGAGCTCGTCGCGGAGCACGAGAAGATCGCGGGCGGGGTCGGCCGGGCGCTGGAGCTCGGCGTCGTGGACGACGTCATCGAGCCGTCGGACACCCGCCGCCGGCTCGCCGAGGCCCTCGCGGCGGCGCCCGCCGGCCGAGGCGCGCACGGCAACATCCCGCTGTAGGCAGGCCACCCCCCTCGGCCCGTTGATCATGGGGTTTGCCACAGACACGCCCGCGTGTCCTGTGGCAAACCCCATGATCGTTGCGGGAGGGAGCGCTAGACCACCTGGTGGAGCCAGGTCACCTTCGCGCCCTCACCGGCGTGCCGGTACGGCTCCAGCTCGGCGTCCCAGCCGGTGCCCAGCAGCTTCTCCAGGCCGTGCTGGAGCGCCTCGGCGTTCGCGGCGGTGGCCATCAGGGCGCGCAGGCGGTCCTCGGAGATCAGCACGTCGCCGTTGGCGCTCATCGTGCTGCGGAACAGTCCCCGGCCCGGCACGTACGCGATGCGTTCGCCGTCGACGCCGTGACTGGGTTCCTCGGTGACCTCGAAACGGATCATCGGCCACTGGCGCAGCGCCGTGGCGAGCGCGCCGGCCGTACCGGTACGCGCGGACCACTGGCATTCGGCCCGCTGGGTGCTCGGGTCGACGGGCTGCGCGGACCACTCGAGGCGCACGGGCACCCCGAGGACACGCGATATCGCCCATTCGACGTGTGGACACACGGCGGGTGGGGACGAGTGGACGTACAGGACGCCACGAGCAGGCACAGTGACCTCCCGGTTGTCGAGGTGCGCCTTCCCCAGCGACCTCTCGACCCGGTCGGTCGAGAACCATGATGCAGGTGTTGCGCCTGTTACGCCAGTCCTACTTTCAGTCACCTTCACGCGTGGGGTACGCGTAGACCACGTACGGCCCGAGCGTCTCCTCCACCGTGAACCCGCTGCGCTCCAGCGCCCGCCGCGACCCCACATTGTCGGCCAGCACGCGCCGCGCGACGACCCGCCGGAACCCGGGCTGCTCCCCCGCCCACCGGATCAGCGCGCCGATCACCTCGGTGGCGTACCCACGCCGGCGGTACGGGGCCGCGATGCCGTACCCGATCTCGACGTCCCCGTCCGCGTCCACCCCGCCGTGGACGCCGCAGTCGCCGATCACCACGCCGTCGAGCGTCACGAACCAACCGAGCCCGCCGCCGTGCTCCAGCGCCGCCGACAGCCCCTCGACGAGCTCCGCGGACGGCCACTCGGCACCGGCCCGGAGACCGGAGAGGTCACCGTCCACCACCGCGCGGGCCGTCGCCGGCGTCACCGGGACCAGTACCAGCCGGTCGCTGCGGAGCTGCGGGGTCACCGGACCAGTCTGCGGTACGCGGGGCGGGGCGGTGACCACTAGCCTCTCGGACATGATCGAGGTCAGCACGACAATCGACGCGTCCCCCGAACAGGTCTGGGAGCTCATCGGCGACCCCACCCGGATGGGTGAGTGGTCCCCCGAGTGCCACCGGGTCACCTGGCTCGGACGGCTCTCCGCGCCGGCCGTGGGAGCGCGGTTCCGGGGCTACAACCGGATCGGCCGGCGTCGCTGGGCGACGGTCGGGACGGTGTCGGTCTACGAGCCGGGCCACGCGGTGGCGTGGGAGGTCCACGCGGGGCCGCTGCCCGTCGCGCACTGGGGCTACCGGATCGAGCCCGCCGACGGCGGCTGCACGGTGACCGAGACGTTCGAGGACCACCGCGGCATGCTCATCCGCGTGGTCGGTTCGGCGCTGCGCGGCGTCGGGGACACCGAGGCCCACAACCGAGCGGGCATGGCGGCGACGCTGGCCCGGGTCAAGGCGGCCGCAGAGGCCCCCGCAATCGTCTAGGGCCTGTCCGATGGGTCGCCTGATGGTCTGACGGGTGACTCGTCGGACACGCCACTGGTCGCGGAGGCCGCCGGGTCAGTCCACCAGCCGCAAGGCACCGGTCGGACAGGCCAGGCAGGCCGCCTCGACCGACGACCTCAGCGCCTCGGGCGGCTCCGGGACGAGCACCCGGAGCATCCCGTCGTCGCCGATCTCGAAGACACCGGGCTCGACGGCCTCGCACATGCCGAGGTTCGCGCACTGGTCGGGATCGTGGAGCACTCTCATGACGGCAGCCTAGGGCCGCGGCGTGAACCGCACCGGCAGGTGGTTCACGGTGTGGAAGAAGTTGTTCACGCCGTACACCGGCTCGCCGGTCGAGTGGATGTCCGGCAGCCGGTGCAGCACCTCCCGGTACAGCGCGCTGATCTGCGTCCGGGCCAGCTGGATGCCGAGGCAGTGGTGGATGCCGCCGCCGCCGAACGACACGTGCGGGTTCGGGTGCCGGGACAGGTCGAACCGCTCCGGCCGGTCGAACACCTCGGTGTCCCAGTTCGCCGACGCGTAGAACATGATCACCTTGTCGCCGGCGGTGATCCGGGTGCCGTTGAGCTCGGTGTCGTGCGCGGCGGTACGGCGGAACGTCATGATCGGCGTCGCCCACCGGACGAACTCCTCGACCGCGGTGCCGATCCGCCCCTCGAAGTCTTCCATCAGCCACGCGCGCTGGTCGGGGAACCGGGTCAGCGCGTGCATGGTGAGGCTCAGGCTCTGCCGGGTCGTGTCGTTGCCCGCGATCGTCAGCAGGCTGAAGAACGCGGCGACCTCGTGGTCGGTCAGCCGCTCACCGTCGACCTCCGCGTGCACGAGCGCGCTCATCAGGTCGTCCTTCGGGTCCTCCCGGCGCTGGGCGGCGAGCCAGAGCGTGAACTCCCGGCCCTCGACCATGTTGTTGAACATGGTCTCCAGGATCGGCCGGCCCCGCATGACCTCCGGGTCGTTCCAGCCGCCGACATAGCGCGACCGCTCCGCGACCCGGAGGCGGTCGGCGTCCGGGATACCGATCATGTCGCAGATGTTGTGCATGGGGAGGAGCAGGGCCGCGTCGGTGACCCAGTCCGCCTCGCCGCGGGGGGCGAGGTCGTCGACGATCTTCGTGGCGTTCGCCCGGATCCGGTCGTCGATGCGGCGGAGCTGCCGGGGCGTGAACGCGGAGGACACCAGCCGGCGGATCTTGCTGTGCCGGGGCCGGTCCATCGCGATGAACGACTGGCCGGCGTCGAGCAGCTCCGGTGGCAGGGACTCGAACACGATGCCCTGGCCGGAGATGAAGTCGTCGTGCCGCTTGGTCACCTCGACGAGGTCCCGGTGCCGGACCACGGCCCAGAAGCCCTCGTCGTTCGGGTCGTCGAACATCGCGGTCTCCGACCGCGGGTGCCACGTGACGGGCCGCTCCCGACGCAGGACCGCGAACGTCTTCTCCCGCTCCTGCGCCGTCGCCTGCCAGAAGGCGAGCGAGGACAGGTCGGCCTCGTCGTACGGGCGATCCGCACGGGTGGACGTGGTGGTGGGCGCCGACACGGGTGTCTCCCCTCTCCGGGCCGGGCACCTCGCGGCGGCACCGGCGATGTGAGTTGACTCACGCTGGCACAGCGTCATGCCGTTGCCAATACCGTTGCCTATGTAAACGTTCTTACTCGGCGTTTCGCGTCCTCGCCACGCCGAGGTACCGCATCGCGACCTCGGCGAGCAGCCGGGCGGAGCGCTCCGGGTCCGGCCCCGGCAGCACCAGGTGGCTGACCACGAGACGGACGGTCACGTCCACGGCCTCGCGGACCTCGGTCTGGTCCAGCTCCGGCGCGTGCTCGGCGAACCAGTAGGTCAGCGCGGCGGTGGCCGGGTCGAGCACCGGCGAGGACCGGGTGGTGAGCATCGGCAGCAGGCCGTCGTTGCCTCGGGTCGCGGTCAGCACCGCGTGCAGCAGCGGGTTCGCCTCCGCGGTGACCAGGGCGAACTGCACCGCCGCGGTCAGCGCCCCGGCCACGTCCCCGTCGTGCGCGTCCAGCGTCTCCCGGACCCCGACCAGGAACCGCTCGGTCTCCCGGCGGACCAGGGCCTCGCCCAGACCGTCCTTGCTGCCGAACTCCTTGTACAGCGTGGGCCGGGACACCCCCACCGAGGCCGCGACCTCCGACAGACGCACCTGGGCCCAGCCCCGTTCGATGGCGAGGGCGTGGCAGACGTCGAGCGCCTCGTCCCGGACATGCGCCCGGAACTTCGACCGCATCGACTCCTGCCCCATATCCGAAGGCTATCCGGGTCGACTGGGCGATGCGGCGGTACGCCCTAGTCGCCCGCCGCCACGAACGTCTGCTGGAACACCCGGAGCTCGTCCTGGCTGGCGGCCCAGTCCACCGCCGGTGTGTACAGGTACATCGCGTACCCCTTGTCCTCCGACGTCACGAACCCGCGGTTGAGCACGTGGACCGGCGTGCCGTCGTCGGTCCACGTGAACTCCCAGTCCGCGGCGCGGAGCCGGTAGTCCACCTTCTCGATCTTGATCCGCCGGTAGTCGGGCAGCCGCGGACTGCGGTTGCGCTCCTGCTGCTCCCAGTCCGCGACCGGATCCTCCTTCGGATCGTCCGTCTGGTCGATCAGCAGGTACCGGATGCTGCGCGGGTCGCGGTAGTACACCCGCTCGCCGTCCCGCTCGATCGTCCAGTCGCCGGGCACGGCGATCGAGAAGCCGGTCCGGTCGCTGCGCAGGGTGTAGCCGGCGGGCGCGGTCCCCGAGCCCTCGGCGGGGGCGGCAGAGGAGGGTGCCGGGGACGGGCTGTCCGCCGCGGACGGGGACTCCCGCACGGTGCGGCTCGGGGCCGGGTCCGCCGTGGCGGACGAGCGCGCGGCCGGGGTGCCGCGGGTGCCGTCCGGCTTCAGCGCGGCCCAGGCGACGAGTGCCGTCAGCGCCACCAGCGCGACGGCTCCGATCACCAGGGCGGGGCGGCGTGAACGACCCGGGGACGTGGCCGGGGGCGCCACCCGGGGCGGCAGGGCCGGGGGGACGGTGCCGATCCCGGCCGCACCGCGCGCAGCCGGGGCGGGGTCCGCCGGTACCGGCATCGCCCGGGTCCGCTGTACCTCCCGGAGCGGGGCCGCGCTCTCCGGAGTCGTGGTCGCCGGCGCCGGCGGCGCCGCGGTCGCCCTGGTCGACGGCGGCGGCGCGGTGGCCAGCGGCTGGAGCGCGGCCCGCAGCTCGGCGGAGCCGGGCCGCCGCGTCGGGTCCCGGTCGAGCACCCGGCTCAGCACCGGCGCGAGCGGTCCGGCGAGCCGGAACGGGTCGGGGTCGTCGGTGACGACCGCCGTGAGCGTCGGCAGGGCACCGTCGCGGCTGAACGGCGCCCGTCCCTCCACCGCGGTGTACAGCGTGGCGCCGAGAGACCACAGGTCGCTCGCCGGACCGACGGGGTGGCCCCGCGCCCGCTCCGGCGCCATGTACGCCGGGGAACCCATGACCAGGCCGGTACCGGTCAGGCCGGGGTCGCCCTCCAGCCGCGCGATGCCGAAGTCGCCGAGGACGACCCGGCCCTCCGGGGTGATCAGCACGTTCCCCGGCTTGACGTCGCGGTGCAGCACCCCGGCCCGGTGGGCGGCGTCGAGCGCCCCGAGCAGCTGCAGTCCCACGGCCGCCACGCGCGCGGGCGGCAGCGGCCCCTCCGACTCGACGATCTCGGTCAGCGAACGGGACGGGACCAGCTCCATCACCAGCCACGGCCAGTGGTCGTCGTCCACCACGTCGAAGACGGTGACCACGTTCGGGTGGTTGAGGCGGGCGGCGAGGCGGGCCTCCCGCCGGGTCCGCTCGATCAGGCCGTCCCGGGCGGCGTCGCTCACGGTGGGTGGGAGCAGGACCTCCTTGACCGCGACCTCGCGGCCGAGCACCTCGTCCCGCGCGCGCCAGACCGCGCCCATCCCGCCCTTGCCCAGCTGATCGAGCAACCGGTACCGGCCCGCGACGAGCCTGCCCTCCGCCGTGGTCACTCGGTGGAACACCTCCTGGTTTGCCGATCCGTCCGCAGCGCACCATGAAACACCCGATCCGGGGTGGTCCGCACCCGGGCCGTCAGGCGACGTGCACCACCGGGCGGCGTTTCGGCTCGGGCTCCGCCTCCCGCAGCACCTCCCGGGTCACCGGCGCGATCTCGCCCACGCCGAGGAACAGGAACCGCACCAGCTGCCAGAGCGGGTTGCCCTCCGTCCACTCGAAGTAGACGTGCGGCACCCGCTCCTTGCGGTCCCGCACGGCCAGCAGCACGGCGGCGATCGCGTTGGGCACGATCGGGCTGTCGACCCGCAGGATGCGGTACCCGAACCGGTCCTCACCGACCACGCACACGTCGGTGGAGAACTCCGAAGGGTCGGTCACCGTGACCTCCAGGAACATCAGCGGGTCCGTCGGCGGGATGGTGACCCGCTCCCGCGTCTCCCGCTCCTTCTCGGCGTATTCCCGGGCGTCCCGCTCGTCGGGTTCGTTGGCGACGATCCGGACCGGCCCGGCCGTCTCGTCGAGGAACCGCGCGGCCACCAGGTCGAACTCGACCGAGTCCACCCGCAGCTCGAAGGAGCGCAGGATCCGCGACGTGAACGACACCACCAGGATCCCGGCGATGAAGCAGGAGGCGATCTTGACGCCCTCCGGCCGCTGGACGATGTTCGTGACCGTGGTGTAGACGAACACGGCGGCCACCACGCCGAAGTAGCGGCTGGCGCGGCGCTGCCGCTGCCGGTGGGCCGAGAGCGTGACCGCGACGGCGGCGGACGTGATCAGCACGAGCACCCCGGTGGCGTACGCCCCGCCCTGCGCGTTCACGTCGGCGCGGAAGATCCACGTCACCAGGAACGCCACGACCGTGAACACCAGTACGAGCGGGCGGACGGCGCGCGCCCACTCCGGCGCCATGCCGTACCGGGGCAGGTACTTCGGTACGAGGTTGAGCAGGCCGGCCATCGCGGACGCCCCGGCGAACCACAGGATCGCGATCGTGGAGAGGTCGTACGCGGTGCCGAAGGCGTCGCCGAGCTGGGCGTGGGCCAGGTACGCGAGCGCCCGGCCGTTGGCGGCGCCGCCGGGCCGGAACTCGTTCGCGGGGATCAGCACGGTGGTCACCACGCTGCTGCTCAGCAGGAACACGCTCATGATCAGCGCGGCCGTGGTGAGCAGCTTCCGGGCGCCGCGGATGCGGCCCAGCGGCCGTTCG
This sequence comes from Actinomycetota bacterium, assembly GCA_030840805.1. Lineage (GTDB taxonomy): Bacteria > Actinomycetota > Actinomycetes > Mycobacteriales > HKI-0501 > JAVEDU01. Next base: position 27,639 of record JAVEDU010000003.1, on the reverse strand, counting down.
TCGGTGTCGCCCGGCTCGCCGCGGATCTGCGGCATCACCGCGACGCCGGTCTCGAACCCGGACAGGCCGAGTGCCAGCCGCGGGAACACCAGCAGCGCGACCCCGGCCATCACGAGCGGGCTGGAGTAGTGGGTGGTGAGCGCACGTTCCCAGTTCCGCACCAGCTCGGGGTGCGCGGCGAGCCGCGCCAGCGCGGTGGCGACGACGACCAGGTTCAGCACGAGGTACAGCCCGACGAGCCCGACGGCGATCGCGATGGCCTCGGTGAACCCCTTCAGGAACACCGCCCCGAGGAGGGCCAGCAGGACCAGCGTGATCAACACCTGCCGGTCGTGCAGCGCGGCCGGGGCGAACGGGTTCTCGATGGCGTGGGCGGTCGCGTCGGCGGCCGACAGCGTCATGGTGATGAGGAAGTCCGTGGCCGCGAACCCGAGCAACACCAGCACGAACACCTTGCCGGCCCATTCCGGCAGCACCCGTTCCAGCAGCGCGAGCGAGCCCTGCCCGCGCGGGCTCTCCGCCGCGACCCGCCGGTAGATCGGCAGCGCGCCGCCCAGGGTCAGCACGACGAGCACCAGCGTGGCCACCGGCGACAGCACGCCGGCGGCGACCGCCGCGATGCCGGGCTGGTAACCGAGCGTGGAGAAGTAGTCCAGCCCGGTCAGGCACATCACCTTCCACCAGGGGTGGGTGACCGGCTGCGGCGGAGCCGGCCGACGCGGGCCGGGCGAACCCATCGGGGCGTCGTCGAGTCCCTGCAGCAGCCAGCTGCGTACACGGTCCGCCCGCGGCCGGGCCGGCGCGGTGATCACCCCTCACATCCTGGGGGGTGCGCACCGACCCCGCGCGCCGCTAGAGCGTGAGGACCAGCCCGGCCGCGAAGGCCAGGTAGAACCCACCGGCGGCCAGCAGCCGCCCGCCGGTGATCCGGCCGGACCGCATCACCCACAGCAGGTACGCCACCGACGCGATCGTGGCGATACCGGCGAGCAGCGGCGCCGTGGTGAAGTGCCACGGGGTGAACAGCAGGCCGAGGCCGGACGGCACGGTGGCCTGGATCATCATGGCGCCGGAGATGTTCGCGACGGCGAGCTGCGTCTTGCCCTGCCGGACCCAGATGATCGCGTTCATCACCTCGGGCAGCTCGGTGGCGATCGGCGACAGCAGCAGCGCCACGACCACGGACGGCAGCCCCAGCGCGGGGCCGGCCCACTCCAGCTGCGCGACGAACAGCTGCGACGCCGCGAACACCACGGCGAGTGCGAGCAGCGTCTGCGTCCACACCGCGAGCTTGGCCGGCACGGCGCGCCTCGGCTGGATCTTCAGCGGCTCCAGGTCGTCACCCGAGGCCTGCTCGTCACCGCTGCGGGTCTCGTGCCAGAAGTAGACGGCGTACGCCAGGAAGAACAGCAGGCCGAGCCACGGCTTGACCGCGAACGCGACGAGGCCCAGGGCCACCTTCACCACGAAGATCGCGAGGAACCAGGACTGGTCCCGGGCGAGCCGGCGGGTGTCCACGGTGTCCAGTCCGGGGGCGGCCCCGTCACCCTCCTCCGTGGACTGTGCGAGGTCGCCGCCACCGACGGTCGCGAGCGCCTTGACGCGCTTCTTGCGGTACCGCCAGAGGATCATCGCGCCGGTGACGCCGTACGCGATGGTGCCGACCACGAGCGGGCCGCCCATCGCGGCTCCGACGCCGATGTCGCTGCCGTGTTCCTTGCTGCCGAACAGCACCGCGACCAGCGTCACCACGCTCTCGGGCAGTGCAGTACCCGCCGCGGCAAGGATGGTGCCGACCGCGATGGGGCCGAACTTGAGCTGGACGCCGAGCCATTCGACGGCGTTCACGAACCACTCGCACGCCAGATAGATGACCACGGCACAGCCGAGTAACAGGACCACGTGGAGCACGGTGCTGGGTTCCTCTCCCGAGCCGTGGGGAGAGGTGGTGCACCGGCTGGCGAGCCACCTCGACCCAGCGGCAGACAGACGTCTGACAGTGGATCGAAGGTCTCGCCCACCCGCGCTGGCGAGCGCGGGCCCGGGAACCGGGGACCGAGGTCCCAGCATGTCGACTCACCGGCAGAGAGGGCTACTCCCCTTCAACCGTTCCAGTATACCCGACCGGCGCCGACGCCCGCGCCGAGACGTAGACCACCCGCGCCCGACGGTGTCACGATGGGCGTTCGTCCCCGGGCGAAAGGACGCGGCCATGCTCCGCACCGCACCCGCACGAGTCCTGGCGCCGGCCGGGGCGGTCCTCACCGACAGCGGCATCGGCGTGGACCTGGGCGGCTGTCCGGGACGCCTGCTCGTGCGCGACCCGGCACGGCACACCCGGACGTACACCTACCGGTTCGACCATCGCACCGGACCGGCGATCACGGCGGGACCGCCCGGCTATGTGTGGGGCGCCGGGCACGGTGCCGAGCTGCGGTACCTCTGGCCGGCCTTCCGCGACTCGGTCCCGGCCGACCGGCCGTTCACGGCGGCCGAGCGCAGACTGAGCGCGGAGATGATCCGGTACTGGGGAGCGTTCCTGCACACCGGCCGACCGGTGGTGCCGGGCGAGGTGTCCTGGCCGCGCCACGACGCCGCCGGTCGGGTGCTGTCACTACGGGCCGGCGGCCACTCCACCGTGCTCGCCGACGCGACACTCGCGGCCCAGCACCGCTGCGGGTTCTGGGATGCGGTGCCGTAGCCGGGTCGGGTCCGGTGGCCGGAACACGGAGGTACACCGCCGATGACCACGCCCACCCCGCCGACCGTGCTGGTCGGTGTGGACGGCTCGGACGCGAGCCTGGCGGCGGCCGACCTCGGCGCGGACGAGGCCGTGCTCCACCACTGCCGCCTGCGGCTGGTCGGCGTCCTGCACCGGATCGACGGAGCGGCGATGCGGACGGCCCGCAGCGAGCTGGACGCCGCCGCACGGCGGGTCTCCCGGCGTCATCCCGGGCTGGCGGTCACGACGGCCGTGCTGGTGGGCATGCCGGGCAACGTGCTGGTCGAGGAGTCGGCCCGCGCCGAGCTGCTCGTGGTCGGGTACCGCGGGCGCGGCGGCTTCGCGGCGGTCGTCGGCGGGGCGGTCCACGCCCAGGTCGCCACGAGCGCGCGCTGCCCGGTGCTGGTCGCGCGGCCCGAGGCGCCGGGGGCCGAGACGGCACCCGAGGGACCGATCGTGGTGGGCGTCGACGGCAGCGTCCACGCGGCGCGGGCAGTGGCGTTCGGGTTCGAGGAGGCGGCGCGGCGCGGGATCCCGCTGGTCGCGGTCCAGGTGTGGAGCGTGCCGCCGCACCCGCCCAACGGGGATCCGACGCGCGCGGCCACCGAGGCGGCCGCCGCCGAGCGGCAGGCCGACGCGGTCGTCACCGCCGCCGTCACCGGGATCCGCGACGAGTACCCGGGAGTACCGGTCGTCACCGAGCTGATCCACGGCGCGGACGTGGAGGAGACGCTGGTGCGGCGGAGCGCGGCGGCGAGCCTCACGGTGGTGGGCTCCCGCGGCGTCGGCGGGGTGGCGGGTGCGCTGCTCGGTTCGGTCGGCCATGCGCTGATCCACCACGCCCACAGCCCGGTGGCGATCGTCCGGCCGGCCGATGACGGCTGAAACCGGAGCGGGGACGACATGACCCTGGCGCATCGGGAGCCGGAGGACGAGGCTGTCACCGAGGAAGTCCGCCGAGACAGGGAGAACATCATGAAGGCACAGGTGGGCGACCGGCTGGTGGTGGAGAGCGCGCATGTCGGCGCCGTGCGCAAGATCGGGGTGGTGATGGAGCTGCGGCACCCGGACGGGACCCCGCCGTACCTGGTGCGCTGGGAGGGCTCCGAGGCGGAGGCACTGGTGTTCCCCGGACCGGAGGCGCGGGTGGAGTCCGGGGCGTCGTGACCCCGGGACGATGACCCCTCGGACGAGCACGCCCCGGACGACCACGCCCCGCCGCTGACCCGGCGATGCGGGTGCTCACCGACCGCGCCGAAACCGGCGCGGTTTCGCTGGCGTCGCCGCAGCACGTGCGGGCCGGGGCGTACGACCGGCCGGACGAGCCGTTCGACGGGCGGGTGTGGCATCTCCCCCGTCGGCTCCCGGAACCCGCCGCGCCCGCCCGGCCCGTGGCGGCGATCCGCTCCGCCGAGCGACCGCCGATCGTCGCGGGCGGCGGCGTGACCTACGCCGGGGCGCGACGGGCCAGGGTGGAGGTCACCGGCATCCCGGTCGCGGAGACGGGGGCGGGCCCGGGCGCGCCGCCGTACGACCACCCGCTCGCCGTGGGCATGGTTCCCGGCGCCCGCGAGATACACAGTGCCGATCCCCGCCCCCAGCGCACCCGCCGGTACCTCGGCGGGTGCGGGCTGGGCCGTCCCCGGAGAGGAAGTCCCCGATGATCCAGCACCAGCGCGCCGTGCGCGTGGCGGCGCTCGTCGCCGCCCTGCTGCTCGCCACCACCGGTTGTTCCGGCACGGGCGGCAAGAAGGCCGAGCAGGCGGCGGGCCGACTCGGCGCGGGGGTCGCCGACACCCCGCGGATGAAGGTCGCGATGGTGACCCACGCGCCCGCGGGCGACACGTTCTGGGACCTCATCCGCAAGGGCGCGCAGGCGGCCGCGGACAAGGACAACGTCGAACTGCGGTACTCGGCCGCCGAACAGGCCGGGGACCAGGCGAACCTGGTCGAGCAGGCGCTCGCCGAGGGAGTCGACGGCATCGCGCTCACCCTGGCGAAGCCCGACGCGATGAAGGCCGCGGTGGCCAAGGCCGAGGCCGCGGGCGTGCCGGTCGTGGCGTTCAACGCCGGCCTCGACAACTGGAAGGACCTCGGCGTCCTCGAGTACTTCGGGCAGGACGAGAGCCTCGCCGGCCGTACCGCCGGTCAGCGGCTCGCGTCCGAGGGGGCGAAGAAGGTCCTCTGTGTCATCCACGAGCAGGGGCACGTCGCCCTGGAGGCCCGGTGCGCGGGAGTGAAGCAGGGCATGCCCGGCGGCTCGGTCGAGAACCTCAACGTCACCGGCACCGACATGCCGTCGGTCCGGTCAGCGATCACCGGCAAGCTGACGCAGGACCCCGGCATCGACCGGGTGATCACGCTCGGCGCGCCGTTCGCCCTCGCCGCGGTCCGGTCGGTGAAGGACGCCGGCGGCAGGGCCGGGGTCGTCACCTTCGACACCAACAAGGCCCTCGTCGCCGCGGTGAAGTCGGGCGACGTCCGGTGGGCGATCGACCAGCAGCCGTACCTGCAGGGTTATCTCGCGGTGGACTCCCTGTGGCTCTACAAGAGCAACGGGAACGTGCTGGGCGGCGGTCAGACCGTGCTGACCGGGCCGTCCTTCATCGACCGGGAGAACATCGCGAAGATCTCGAAGTTCGCCATCCAGGGCACGCGGTGAGGAGAACGCCATGACGCAGACCCGGGTCGCCGGTCCGCCGGCCGTCGCCGACGAACGCATCGAGCACGTCGCGCCCCTGCGCCGGCTGCTCGTCCGCCCCGAGGCGGGCTCGCTGTTGGGCGCGGTCCTCATCTTCGCGTTCTTCTTCGTGATGGCGGACTCCTTCCGCAAGCCCGAGTCGCTGGCGAACGTCCTCTACTTCAGCTCGACGATCGGCATCATGGCGGTCGCGGTGGCGCTCCTGATGATCGGCGGGGAGTTCGACCTGTCCGCCGGTGTCGCGGTCACCACCGCCTCCCTCGTGGCGGCGATGCTGGCCTACCAGTTCACCCTCAACGTGTGGGTCGGGGCGCTGGTGTCGCTGGTGGTGGCACTCGCGATCGGGTTCCTCAACGGGTATCTGGTGGTGCGGACCGGGATCCCCAGCTTCCTGATCACCCTGGGCACGTTCCTCATGCTCCAGGGTCTCAACCTGGCGGTCACCAAGCTGCTGACCGGCGCGGTCGCCACCGACGACATCTCGGACATGGCCGGGTTCGGCAGCGCCAAGCGGATCTTCGCGTCGGAGTGGGACATCGGCCGGGTGAGCGTGAAGATCACCGTCCTGTGGTGGATCGTCACCGTCGTCTTCGCGACCTGGCTGCTCATGCGCACCCGGGTCGGCAACTGGATCTTCGCCGCCGGGGGCAACGCCGACAGCGCGCGAGCCGTCGGCGTCCCGGTGACCCGGGTGAAGATCGGCCTGTTCATGGGGGTGGCGTTCCTGGCCTGGTTCACCGGGATGCACCTGCTCTTCTCGTTCAACACCGTGCAGTCGGGCGAGGGCGTCGGCAAGGAGTTCCTCTACATCATCGCGGCGGTCATCGGCGGCGTGCTGCTCACCGGCGGCTACGGCACCGCGGTCGGGTCCGCGATCGGCGCCCTGATCTTCGGGATGACCTACTCGGGGATCATCCTCGCCGGCTGGAACCCGGACTGGTTCAAGTTCTTCCTGGGGATCATGCTGCTGCTCGCCACGGTCATGAACGCCTGGGTCCGCAACTACGCCGCCCGGAGGTGAGCACCATGACCGACCCACTGATCGAGCTCCGCGACGTCGGCAAGCAGTACCGCAACATCATCGCGCTGCACGGCATCTCGCTCCGGGTCGGCGGTGGCGAGGTGACCTGCGTCCTCGGCGACAACGGCGCCGGCAAGTCCACCCTCATCAAGATCATGGCGGGCCTGCACCGGCAGAGCGAGGGAACCCTGCTGGTCGACGGCGAGGAGGTCGTGCTGTCCTCGCCGCGGGAGGCCCTGGACCGGGGCATCGCCACCGTGTACCAGGACCTGGCCGTCGTCTCGCTGATGCCGGTGTGGCGGAACTTCTTCCTCGGATCCGAGCTGTACAGGGGCGTCTGGCCGGCCCGGTCGCTCCGGGTCGAGGAAATGCGCGCCACGACGAAGTCCGAACTGGCCAAGATGGGCATCGACCTGCCCGATGTGGACGCCCCGATCGGCACGCTGTCCGGCGGCCAGCGGCAGTGCGTCGCGATCGCTCGCGCGGTGTTCTTCGGAGCCCGGGTGCTGATCCTCGACGAGCCGACCGCGGCGCTCGGTGTCCGGCAGTCCGGCGTTGTCCTGAGGTACATCGCGGCGGCGCGGGACGCCGGGTTCGGCGTCGTCTTCATCACCCACAACCCGCATCACGCGTTCCTGGTCGGGGACCACTTCGTCCTGCTGAACCGGGGCCGGATGCGGCTGGACTGCACGCGCGCCGAGATCACCCTCGACGAGCTGACCCAGCAGATGGCCGGTGGCGACGAGCTGACGGCGCTGGAGCAGGAGCTGCAGCGGACGGGGACCTGACATGACCGTGACCGTCGGGGTCGTCGGTACCGGCAGCATCGGCTCGGACCACGTCCGCCGGCTCTCGGCGCGGGTGTCCGGGGCCAGGGTCGGCGCGGTGTTCGATGTGGACACCGCGCGAGCGGACGCGGTCGCGGCGGCCGCCGGGGCCCGCGCGCACGCCGACGCGCTCGACGTCGTCGACGACCCGGCCGTCGAGGCGGTCGTCATCGTGTCGCCGGGCGACACCCACGCGGCCCTCGCGCTGGCGTGCATGACGGCCGGGAAACCGGTGCTGTGCGAGAAGCCCCTCGCCACCACCGGCATCGACGCGCTCACGGTGCTGGCGGCCGAGGTCGCGTCCGGGCGGCGGCTCGTGCAGGTGGGGTTCATGCGCCGGTTCGACGCCGGGTACCTGCGGATGAAGGCGGCGCTGGACTCCGGCGCGATCGGCGAGGCGCTGGTGCTGGTGCTGCACTGCATCCACCGCAACCCCGCCGTGCCGCCGGCGTTCACCTCGGACATGGCGCTGACCGACTCGGTGATCCACGAGATCGACGCCGCCCGGTGGCTGCTCGGCGAGGAGATCGTCGGCACGACGGTGGTCCGCACCCGCCGCAGCCCGTTCGCCGCCGGGCACCTGGCCGACCCGCAGCTGGTGCTGCTGGTCACCGGGTCCGGCGTGGTCGTCGAGGTCGAGGTGTTCCGCAACTGCCGGTACGGCTACGACGTGCGGTGCGAGATCGTCGGGGCCACCGGCACGGTGTCGCTGGAGGTGCCGACCACGGGCGCGCCGACCACCGGCGGCGTCCTCGGCCGGGCCGTGCCCGCCGACTGGGGCGAGCGGTTCGGCGGGGCGTACCACGCCGAGCTCCAGCAGTGGTCGACGGCGTGCGGGCCGGCACCGTGGCCGGGCCGGACGCCTGGGACGGGTACACCGCCACCGCCGTCGCCGAGGCCGACGTCGGGTCGCTGATGTCGGGCCGGGACACCACGGTGGCGCTGGCCGAGCGGCCCGCGCTCTACGCCTGACCGGCCGGCCCCGGAGAGGCTCCCTCTACCGCGCGCCGGGCGGCTCGGGTTCGACCGGATCATGACGGTCCGCACGCAGATCGAGACCTACACGAAGGGCAGGTAGGGCCTAGCCGAACACCCTCGGAACAGACGAAGATCTCGCAGGCATCCCGTCGTGTACCGCCAGGCCGGGTCCGCAGCGTGGGGACCCACTCCACCGGAGGCTGCCATGCAGATCGCCACCATCGTCCTGTCCGTGCTCCTCGCGGCCGTGATCGTCGCCAGCGCGCTGTTCAAGGTCGTGCGAAACCCGACCGGCGCCGACGCGGCGTACGACCTCGGCTACCCGATCCGGCTCTGGCGGGTGGTCGGCTGGCTGGAGATCCTCGGCGCGCTGGGGCTCCTCGTGGGGTTGTTCTACCGCCCTGTCGGCGAGGCCGCGGCGATCCTGGTCATCGTGCTGATGCTCGGCCTGGTGATCAGCCACCTGCGGGTGCGGGCGGCCGTGGCCAAGCTCGGCACCCCGCTGGCGCTGGGCGCCCTCGCGGCGGTGACGCTGCTGCTCCACGTCGAGATGGCCTGAGGCAAGGCCACGGCACCGGCACTCGGCCTGGTGTGCTGCGCGGCGGACGGCATCGAGGCCGTCCGGGCGGAGCTGGTCGAACCGTTCCTCGCCGCCGGGTGGGCGGTGGGCGTCACCGCGACGCCCACCGCGTACCGCTGGCTGACCGCCCTCGGCGCCGTGCGCCCGATCGAGGAGCTGACCGGCCTGCCGCTCCGGCACGTCCCTCGGCTACCCGGCGAGGACAAGCCACACCCCGTGCCGGACGGCTACCTGGTCGCGCCGGCGACCGCGAACACGGTGGCGAAGCTTGCCCTTGGCATCGCGGACAACCAGGCCCTCACCCAGCTCTGCGAGGGGCTGGGTGGCGGCCTGCCGGTCGTGGTGGCCCCGCGGGTGAACGCCGCGCACGCCGGACATCCCGCGTGGGACGGTCACCTCCGGACGCTGCGAGGTGCCGGCGTCACCGTGGTGACCGACCCGGCGTGGGCGGCGGTCCGGGCCGCGGTCGGTGACCTCGGATCCGGAACCGGCCGATGAGGTCCCGCCGCTACAGCGAGATCAGCCGGACGGACTACGCGTCGGCGGTCTCCGCGGTCGCCGGCATCCCCAGCGAGACGACCGCCCGGGGACGGACCGTGAACGACAGCGCGGCCGGCGCGTCCGCCGGCACGATCGGCGTAGCCGGGAACACCGGCTGGACCCGCTGGTACGGCGCGCCGAGCGCCGGACGGGCGTCGGCCTCGCCGCGGTTCGGCCAGTGCGCCATCGCCCGCTCCGCCTGCGCGGTGATGCTCAGCGACGGGTTCACGCCGAGGTTGGCCGAAAGCGTGGAGCCGTCCACCACGTGCAGCCCCGGGTGGCCGTACAGCCGGTGGAACGGGTCCACCACGCCGGTCGCGGGCGAGTCGCCGATCGCGCAGCCGCCGATGAAATGCGCGGTCATCGGGATGTTGGCGAGCTCTCCGACGGTGCCGCCGGGGTCGCCGCCGATCTTCTCGGCGAGGCGACGTACCGCGTCGTTGGCCGTCGGGATCCAGGTCGGGTTCGGGGCGCCGTGCCCGGCCCGCGAGGTGAGCCGACGGCCGAGGAGGCCGCGCTTGCGCTCGACCACGATCGAGTTGTCGAGGTTCTGCATGACGAGCGCGATGATCGTCTTCTCGGACCAGTGCCGCACCGAGAGGAGCCGCGGGATCCGCAGAGGGTTCCGCAGGAGGGTGCCGACGCCCTTGACCCACCGCGGCACCCGACCGCCGCCGTCGGTCATCACGGTGTTCATGAGCCCCATCAGGTTGCTGCCCTTGCCGTACCGGACGGGCTCGACGTGGGTGTTGGGCTCGGGGTACCAGGACGAGGTGATCGCGACGCCCTGGGAGTAGTCGACGTCCCGGCGCCTGGCCTTGGCGCCGAGCAACGCCTCGGAGTTGGTCCGGGTGAGGTGGCCCAGCCGCGGCGAGACCTCCGGCAGCGCGCCGGTGTCGCGGAGCCGGTGCAGCAGCTGCTGGGTGCCCCAGGTGCCGGCGGCGACCACGACCTGGTCGGCGCGGTAGACATGGTCGGTGCGCTCGCGCCAGCGGCCGGTCCGGGTGGTCCGGATCTCGTACCCGCCGTCGCCGAGCGGCTGGATCCTCGTCACGGTGGTGTCCGGGTGGACGACCGCGCCGCCGCGCTGGGCGAGCGCGAGGTAGTTCTGGTTCAGCGTGTTCTTGGCGCCGTGCCGGCAGCCGGTCATGCACTCGCCACATTCGATGCAGCCGCGGCGGGCCGGGCCCATCCCGCCGAAGAACGGATCCTCGACCAGCTCGCCGGGCTCCTTGCGGCCGTCGCGGCCGAAGAACACGCCCACCTGCGTCGGGTGGTACGTGTCGCCCTTGCCCATGTCTTCGGCGACCGCGCGCATCGCCAGGTCGGACGGGGTGACGGTGGGCTGGACCACCACGCCCAGCATCCGCCGGGCCTGGTCGTAGAACGGCGTCAGCTCGTCGCGCCAGTCGGTGATGTGCTTCCACTGCGGGTCGTCGAAGAACGTCTGCGGGGGCTCGTACAGCGTGTTCGCGTAGTTCAGCGAGCCGCCGCCCACGCCGGCGCCCGCGAGGATCACCACGTCCTTGAGCACATGGATGCGCTGGATGCCGTGCAGGCCCAGCTTCGGCGCCCAGACGAACTTCCGGACGTCCCAGGACGTCTTCGGCAGCGTCTCGTCGGTGTACCGCCGACCGGCCTCCAGGACGCCGACGCGGTATCCCTTCTCGGTCAGCCGCAGCGCCGTGACGGAGCCGCCGAACCCGGAGCCCACCACCACCACGTCGTAGGTCGTCGTGGGTACCGACCGCTTCGCCATCTTGCGCACCACCTTGTTGAACGCCTGGTCAATGGCTGCCACACTAGGACCCGGATCACACCCGGTCAATGGAGGCACCCGAGATGCCCGGCGCGAAGTTGGCGGAGGACGAGCGCCAGGAGCAGCTGCTCCGCGCCGCCTACGTCGTCGCGGCCCGCGACGGGCTCGACCAGGTGACCGCGCGCCGCGTCGCCGCCGAGGCCGGCGCCTCGCCGGGGCTCATCTACTTCCACTTCGGGACGATGGAGCACGTCGTCGTCATCCTGCTCGACCACCTCCTCGCCGCTGCCCTCGACGCCGAGGTCACCCCCGCGATCGCCGCGCTGCCGACCGCGACCGACCGGCTCCAGGCCATGCTCGACGAGGAGATCCGCGGCCTGCCCGAGCAGCTCGTCGCCGTCGACCTGTTCTTCTCGTTCTGGTTCGGCTCCCGGCGCCCGGAGTTCCGGGAGCGGATCAACGCGGCGCTGCTGCGGTACCAGCGCGTGTTCGAGGGCGTCTGCACCGACGTCCTCACCGAATGGGGGGACCCGGACGGCGTGACCCCGACCGCCCTCGCCGAGCTGGTCGTCGCGTTCGTCCAGGGCGCGGCGGTGCAGATGCTGCGTAATCCGGGAGCTTTCGACGTCCGCGCGATGACCGCCGCCGCGCACGCGCTGCTGCGGTCCCGGCTCGCGGCGTAACCGAGACTGGCTGGAGTCGTTGGGCTCTGCATGCTGAAGAGGCACCGCATGCTGAAACGCGCCGCCCCGCTCGCTCTCGCCGGACTCGTCGTCGTCGCCGTCGCGCTGCCGGCGGAGGCGTCCGAGCCCGCCCCCGGCTCGCCCGAGTACGTCGCCCGCGACGTGGCGAACATGGCCGAGGCGTACGGCCGGCAGACCGCCCCCGACGGCCAGCTGTCCCCCGCGTACCTGTCCGCGCTCGCCGCCACGACCCCGGCGAAGACGGTGGAGGACCTCGTCCGGCAGGCCGCGAGCCCGACCCGACCCGCGCTGACCCTGGCGACCGTGCTGCCCGGCGCCAACGCCGGCAACCCGCTGCGGGCCGGCTGGGACCGCACCCGCGGCGTCCGGACGCCGATCAGCTTCACCTCCCGCGACGGCGCGCTGCTCGTCGGCGACGTGTACACCCCGCGCCCGGGCGCCCGCGACCCGTACACCGGGGCGCGCCTGACGGGCCCGTTCCCGACCGTGGTGATCGAGCCGGGCAGCGTGCAGGGGTCCGGCCGGATGTACGAGTGGCTGGCGCAGGACCTCGCCGAGCGCGGGTACGTCGCGCTGCTGTTCGACGTGCAGGGCGAGGGCCGCAGCGAGACCCTGCCGCACCAGGGCCCCGTCGCCGACCTGCCGTACTGCAACCCGCTCGCGCCGCCCGGCATGTTCGAGCAGACCGGCTGCCCGGGCGTGCCGTTCCAGCAGGTGTCCGGGTTCGTCACCGGCCTGCGGGACGCGATCACGTTCGCGCTGTCCACCCCGTCCCGGCCGTACCCGAACCGCGCCGCCGGCGAGGGCACCGTGTCGCCGTACAACCCGAGGTGGCGGCAGGTGGACCACCGCCCGGACCGGAACAGCGTGACCCCGGGCCGCACCACCCGGCTCGCGGTCGTCGGCCACTCGATGGGCGCGTTCGCCGCGTCGTACGTGCAGGGCGTGGACGACCGGGTGATGGCCGCCGTGGCGCTGGACAAGCTCAGCAGCACCACGCTGGTGGCGGGACCGTCCGGGAGACTGCTCGGGTCCGCGGACCTGCCGGTACGCCCCGTGGTGCCGTCGCTGGGGATCCAGTCCGAGTACGGGTTCACGGTGTCGCCGTACACGCTGTCGGGCGGCAGCGCCCTCGCGCCCCAGCCGATTCCGCCCACCGAGGCACCCGACCCGCGGCGCGAGCAGAAGACCGGCTTCGACGGCTGGCGCAAGGCCGGCGTCGACACGATGGTCGTCGTGCCGCGCGCCTCGACGCACCTGGAGTACACCGACATCGCGCTCGTGCTGCCGGCCTCCCGGTACGGGCAGGCGCTGTCGAGCGTCTACACCCAGGCGTGGCTCGGCACCTACCTCCGGCACGACGCCGGTGCGCGGCAGGCCGTCACCGCGACGACGTGGTCGTACCTGGAGCCCACCGGCAACGGCGGGTGGGACCGGATCCGGCTGAACCGCCAGGACCGGCTGTCCCGGTACTACTGTTCGGGTATCGACGTCCGGGCGGGCGGCCGGGTCGTGAACCCGGACCTCGCGGGGGTCGGCTGCCTGACGGTGCACCCGCTGCCGGGCTGACCTTCCCCCGGTGGCGCCCGGGCGGCGGCGGGACGACGCTGGGGGCATGGCCGCGGCACCGAGTATCGACCGCGTCGTCACCGCCGGCACCTACACGGTCGACGGCGACACCCGGGACGTCGAGAACAACGTCTGGCTGCTCGGCGACGACGAGGTGGTCCTCGTCATCGACGCGGCCCACGACGCGGCGGCGATCCAGCGTGCCTGCGCGGGTCGGCGGGTCGGCGAGATCGCCTGCACGCACGGGCACCGTGACCACATCGGCGTCGCGCCCCAGCTGTCCGAGGCGGTCGGGGCCGCCGTCCTGTTGCACCCCGCCGACCGTCCGCTGTGGGACATGACCCACGAGGAGACCCCGCCCGACGGCGACCTCGTCGAGGGCGAGGTGCTGCGGGTCGCCCACCTGGAGGTCCGCGTGCTGGGGACGCCGGGTCACTCCCCCGGGTCGGTCTGCCTCTACGTGCCGGCGTTGGAGGCCGTGTTCACCGGCGACACGCTGTTCGCCGGCGGGCCGCGGGACACCGGGCGGTCGCTCGCCGTCATCCCGACGCTCATCCGGTCGATCCACGACAAGCTCGCGTCGCTGCCCCCGCAGACCCGGGTCCTGCCCGGGCACGGGGACGAGACGACGATCGGCAAGGAGGCCCCGAACCTCGACGAGTTCCGGGCCCGGGGCCAGCCCTGACCGCCGGCCTCAGCCCATCACCTGCCGCATGTCCTCGCCGAGCTTCCACCGCTCCGCCGCGTCCAGATCCACGATCCGCGGCACGACCTCGTCGTCCTGCGCGTGCAGGTCGTCGAGCACCTGCCGGGCGAGGTCGCGCAGCCGCGGCTCGTCGATCTCCGGGTTCAGCTCGTCGAAGTCCGCCAGCGCGTCGAGCACCGTCCCCGCCGTCCGCAGCGAGGCGGGCGTCTCCGGCAGCGCCGGGACGACGACGTGACGCTCCGCCGCGAGGTACTCCCGGGTCTCCCGGACGACACCACCGAGCCGCAGCCGCAGCCACTCGGTGTCCGCGCGGTCCAGCGCGGTGACCATCTCGTCCCACAGCCAGACGAGCTTGCGGTGCTCGGACGTCACGAAGTCCAGCAGGTCGCCCGCCGCGCCGGTGCGGTCCCGCAGGCTGTCCTCGACCCCGTGGTCGGCGGCCCCGGCGTACGGGGGCACCAAGTCGTCGCCGGTCATGATGGGCATCCCTTCGTCGATATCGGTGCCGTACCCGCCCACCCGTGATCGAACCCACGTGGCAGGCTGGTACGACCATGACCGAGCCGAGCCGCGCCGCACTGTCCCCCGCCCAGCGGGCGGCGGTCGAGGAGGTGCTGGCCGCCGAGCGGGCGAGCAAGACCGAGCAGATCGCCGACCTCACCCGGGACCACGCCGGGATCATCGAGGCCTCCGCCTCGTCCAACGCCGACGACGAGCACGACCCGGAGGGCGCGACGATCGCGTTCGAGCGCGAACAGGTCTCGGCCCTGCTCCGGCAGGCCCGGGAACGCCTCGCGGACCTGGACCGCGCGCTCGAACAGCTCGGCGAGGGCACCTACGGCATCTGTGAGAGCTGCGGCGAGCCGATCGCGCCCGAGCGCCTGGCCGCGCGCCCCGCGGCGCGGACCTGCATCGCCTGCGCCTCCCGGCGCCGCTGAGCCGAGGCGGTCAGCGGTACCCGAGGAGCCCGTGGGTCACCATCGTGGTGAGGATGTCCAGCGCCTGCCGCCGGGACACCGCGCCGAGCTGCAGCGACAGGGCGTACGGGAAGTCGGTCAGCAGCGACCACAGCACCACGTGCGACGCCCCCGTGTCGAGCGTCCCGGCCGTGGGCGCGGTGCGCAGCAGCACGTCCAGGTGCCCGTTGACGTACCGCTCCATCTCGGCGGCGAGCGGCCCGAGCCGCGGGTCGTGGAGGGCCTCGTGCGTCCAGATGAACAGGACCGATCCGTACCGGGCGACCAGCTCGAACCAGCCCTCCAGCCAGTGGCACGCCGATTCGAGGCCGGTGACCGGTTCGGCGCGCTCGAGGTGCTCGCTCAGCGCCACCGACGCCTCGTGTGCCAGCGTGGTGAACACCCCCGACCGGTCCGGCCAGTACGTGTACACGCTGGCGTGGCTGACCCCCGCCTCGCCCGCGATGTCGTTGATGCTCGTACCGACGAAACCGTTGCGGCGGAACGCCGTTGTCGCGGCCGCCGTGAGGCGCTGCAGGGTGGGCCGGTTGCGGTCGGTGATGCGCCGCCGGACCCCCGGCACGACGCCCGGGTCGGCGGACGGGCGCGTCGCGTCGGGCCGCTCGGGGCGGCGCACGGGCGGTCCGACCGGTGCCACGCCGGGACGCGACGCCGGATACAGCGCGAGGTACAGGACCCGCGTCAGCACGTCGTCGAGGACCTGCACCGGCATCGCGGGCACCCGCGCCGAGCGGGTGAGATGCGACCACTGCACCATCGCGGCGATGCCGATCGCGAGCCCACGCCGCCGCGCCGCCGGGACCCCGGCCGCCGCCAGCCGCGGGCTGAGCATCTCGGCGAACGCGTCGACGAACCGCCGCGTCGACCCCGCCAGGGTCGGCTCGTCCTGCTCGGCCACGGGCCACAGCGACAACGTGGTCGCGTGCCGCTCCAGCATCACGGCCAGCCGCGCGACCCGCCCCCGCAGCGATTCCAGGTTGTCCGCCGCCGGTGCCGGCTCCGCCGCCCCCAGTTCCCGCGCCTGCGGCAGGACATCGGCCGTCAGCTCGTCGACCAGGACCCGGAAGATCCCGCCCTTGCCCTCGAAGTACTGGTACACCGACGCGCCCGATCGCCCGGACTCCGTACCGATCGCCTCGACCGTCGTCCCGTGATAGCCACGTTCGGCGAACATCCGGCGGGCGGCGTCGAGGATCTCCTCGCGGGCCCGGCTGCCGTGCCGGCCCAGCACGGGGTTGGAGCCGTACGGTGCTCGCCGGACCGCGGCGGGTCGGTCGGGCAGATCGGGCGTACGCATGGGCCTCCAAGATATCGCGGCGTGTCCTCAGCGTCCGGGGAGTTCCAGACCCCGCGCGACCAGGGCGGGGACCGCGTCCCCCACGCCGTCGTATCCGGCGCTGACGGTGTGCCCGCCCACGTACCGGGCGTGGACGCCCTCCAGCACGACGGCGAGCTTCATCGCCGCGAGCGCGAGGTAGAACGGCAGCTCGGTCAGGTCCCGCCCGGTCCGCCGGGCGTACGCCTCGGCGAACTCCCGGCCGGCCGGGAACCCCTCGTGGGCCGTGACGCCGACCGCCACCGGGATGCTCGCGCGCTCGTCGTCCCCGTGGTCGTGCCAGTACGTCAGCGCGAGGCCGAGGTCGGCGAGCGGGTCGCCGAGGGTGGACAGCTCCCAGTCGACGACCGCGGCGATCCGCGGCGACGGGCCGGTGAGGTCCACGATCGTGTTGTCCAGCCGGTAGTCCCCGTGCACGACGGTGCCCTCGGACCGCGCCGGGACGTGGTCGGTGAGCCAGCCCAGCAGCCGGTCCATGTCGGGCAGGTCGCGGGTGCGGGAGCGTTCCCACTGGCCGCCCCAGCGGCGGATCTGCCGCTCGGTGTACCCGTCCGGCCGGCCGTAGTCCGCCAACCCCGCCGCGGCGACGTCCACGCCGTGGAGGTCGGCGAGCACGTCGACCAGCTGCGTCGCCAGGCCCCGCCGGGTGTCCGGGGAGATCGCGGCCGTGTCCGCCGCGGTACGCAGCACCTCACCGTCCACGGAGGACATGACGTAGAACGGGTAACCCAGCACCTCCGGGTCGGGGCAGACCGCGAGCGTCCGCGGCACCGGGACCGCGGTGGACGCCAGCGCGCTCATCACCCGGTACTCACGCAGCATGTCGTGAGCGCTGGGCAGCACCCCGCCCAGCGGCGGACGACGGAGGATCACGGCGCCGCCGGCAAGGTGCAGGCGATAGGTGATGTTGGACAGTCCACCGGAGAGCAGCTCGGCGGTCCACGGCTCGGAGCCCACCACCTCGGGCAGCGCGGTCCGGAGGAACCGGTCGACGGGCTCGTACGGCAGGCCGGGCAGGTCCACGGTGGTCACGGGTTCAGCCTCTCCCGGGTGCGCCGGGCAACCCGCTTCGCGATCGACATGCGGTGGACCTCGGACGCCCCGTCGTAGATCCGGAACGCGCGGATGTCGGCGTAGATACGGCCGATCACCAGCTCCTCGCTGGTGCCCATCCCGCCGGCGAGCTGGACCGCGCGGTCGACGATCCGGCTGACCGCCTCGCTGACGAACACCTTCGTCCGCGAGGACTCCTCGGTGCCCCGGGAGCCCTGGGCGAGCTGCCACGCGGTGTGCCACATCATCGCGCGGGCGGCGGCGAGGTCGATCTCGTTGTCGGCGATCAGCTGCTGGGCCATGCCCTGGTCCGCGAGCGGTGCGCCGAACACCTCCCGCTCCACCGCCCGCTCGACCGCGATCTCGTGCGCCCGCCGGGCCGCCCCGAGCCAGCGCATGCAGTGCGTGAGCCGGGCGGGCGCGAGCCGCACCTGCGCGTGCGCGAAGCCGCGGCCCGGCTCGCCGAGCACCGCGTCGGCGGGCAGCACGGCGTCCGCGAGCGTGACCCGGCAGTGCCCGCCGACCGTCGTCCTGTCGATCGTGCGGGCGTGCTCCCCCACGACGAACCCGGGGTTGTCCGCATCGACGAGGAACATGCTCGCGCCGCCGGACTCGGAGTCCCGCGCCATCACGATCGAGAACGCCGCGCCCTCCGCACCGGTGATCAGGTGCTTCTCGCCGCTCAGGACCCACCCGTCGCCGGACCGCCTCGCGGTCGTCCGGAGCGCCGCGGGGTCGGAGCCCGCGCCGGGCGGCGGCTCCGTCATCGCGAAACAGGACCGCACCTCCCCGGCGACGAGCGGCTTCAGGTACCGCTCCCGCTGGTCGGCGGTCGCCACCATGTCCAGAAGGTGGAGGTTGCCCTCGTCGGGCGCGGCGCAGTTCAGCGCCAGCGGGCCGAGAAGGCTCGTCCCCGCCTCCTCCAACAGCACCGCGGTCTCGTCGAACCGGAACCCGCCGCCGCCCAGCTCCGCCGGGGCCTGCGGCGCCCACACCCCCGCCTCGCGGGCGGCCCGCTGGAGCTCCCGGCGCAGCTCGTCGGTCACACCGCCCGCGAACGCCTCCTGCTCCCGCGGAACCACGGTGCCGGCGATGAACGCCGCGATCCGGTCACGCCAGTCGGCGACGCGCGGCGTCACCGTGAAGTCGAAGGCCATGCCGGCCTTCCTATCAGAGCCTCCCGGCGGCCCGCGGACCGCCGGGCCTCCCGCCGACGCCGGATGGTCGGCCCTTCCCTAGGGTGGCGACCACATCGAGTCGTGAGGAGAACAGGTGCCTGGACCGCTGGACGGCCTGCGGGTGGTGGAGTTCGGCGGGATCGGCCCCGGGCCCCATGCCGCGATGATGCTCGCCGATCTCGGCGCCGACGTCGTCCGGGTGGAGCGCCCCGCCGGGGGCCTGCAGCTCCTCGCACCCGACGCGCGCGACTGGCTGCTGCGGGGACGCCGCTCGGTCGCCGCGGACCTGAAGGCCCCCGCGGACCGGGACCTCGTGTTGCGGCTCACCGACCGGGCCGACGTGGTGATCGAGGGCTTCCGCCCCGGCGTCGCCGAGCGCCTCGGCATCGGCCCGGAGCAGACCCGGGCCCGCAACCCGCGCCTCGTGTACGGCCGGATGACCGGCTGGGGGCAGGACGGCCCGCTGGCGCAGCGCGCCGGGCACGACATCAACTACATCTCCCTCACCGGCGCGCTGCACGCCTTCGGTACCGCGGGCAGCCGGCCGACCCCGCCGCTGAACCTGGTCGGCGACTTCGGGGGCGGCTCGACGTTCCTCGTCATGGGAATCCTCGCGGCCCTCTTCGAGCGGCAGCGGTCCGGCGAGGGTCAGGTCGTCGACGCCGCGATGGTGGACGGGACCAGCGTGCTCATGCAGATGGTCTGGTCGCTGCGCGCGCAGGGGAGCTGGCGCGACGAGCGCGCCAGCAACCTCCTCGACACCGGCGCCCCGTTCTACGACACGTACGCGTGCGCGGACGGCCGGCACGTCGCGGTCGGCGCCCTGGAGCCGCAGTTCTACGCCGCGCTGCTGGCCGGGCTGGGGCTGGACGCCGCGGACCTGCCCGCGCAGTACGACCCGGCCGGCTGGCCGGTGCTGCGGGAGCGGTTCACCGAGGTGTTCGCGGCCAGGCCCCGGGACGCGTGGACCGGGGTCTTCGGCGACACGGACGCCTGCGTGACGCCGGTGCTGGCGCTCGGCGAGGTGGCCGGCCACCCCCACCTCGCCGCCCGTGGCACGCTCACCGAGCTCGACGGAGTGCTCCAGGCCGCCCCCGCGCCGCGGTTCTCCCGGAGCGTGCCCGCCACCCCGACCGCGCCGCCGCGTCCCGGCGGCGACACCGATGCCGTCCTCGCCGAATGGGAGTCCTGATGTCCGACCGCGTGCTCCGCTGCGTGATCGCCACCGCGGCGGCGGGCAACACCCTCGACATGACCGGCGTCCGCGCGGCCACGGCCGCACTGGTCTCCCTCGGCCCGGAGACCGGCAGCGTGCTGCTCGCGAGTGACGGGGCGAACTTCTGCACCGGCGGCAACGTCAAGCATTTCGCCGGCGCCGAGGACCGCCGGGGCTTCGTCGGCGCGATGGCCCGGGAGCTGCACGACTTCGTCCGCGCGCTGGTGGACGCGCCGGTGCCGGTCGTCGCCGGAGTCCACGGCTGGGCGGCCGGCGCGGGCATGAGCATCGCCTGCGCGGCCGACATCGCGATCGGCGGCCCGGGCACGCGGTTCCGCGCCGCGTATCCCGGCATCGGGTACTCCCCCGACGGCGGCATGTCGTGGACGCTGCAGCGGGCCGTCGGCGCCGCGCGGGCCCGCGACCTGATCCTCACCGACGGCGTGCTGACCGGCGAGGAGGCGTACCGCATGGGCCTGCTGTCCCGGCTGGTGCCGGACGCGGAGGTGCGGGCCGAGGCCGAGACGCTCGCCGCGACCCTCGCCGCGGGCCCGACCGGCTCGCTGGGCCGGACCAAGCGCCTGCTGTGGGACGCCCCGGACCGCGGCCTGTCCGAGCACCTCGACGCCGAGGCCGCCTCGATCGCCGCCTGCGCGGACAGCCCGGCGGGCCGGGAGGGCGTGGCCGCGTTCGGCGAGCGCCGCTCGCCGGAGTGGCCGCGGGGCTAACGCCGCAGCCGCGGTGCCGCCGGCGGGTGGTCCGGGTCCGCCAGGTAGGCGACCGTGAGGTCGGCCCAGGCGAGCAGGCCCGGCACGTCGATGCCGTGCGGCGGCGCGGCGGCGTACGGCTCGATGCGTTCGCGGCCGCGCTCCAGCAACGTCGCCGCACCGCCCAGGTTGCCCCGCAGCGCATGCGTGAGGCCGACCGCGAGCTGCGCCAGCCCCTGCCAGAGGTCCCGCTCGGGTTCGGGTGCCGCCTTCCAGGTGCCCTCCAGCACCTCGTGGGCGTGGAACGGCATCCCCTCGTCGAGCAGCCGCTGCGCCTCGGCGAGCGACTCCGCCGGGGGCAGCGTGAGGCCGTCCGGGACCCGCTCCACGCCGTCCTCGTCGCGCCGCAGCGGGCGGCCGAGCCCGTCCCGGGGCCGCGCGTTCAGCGGCCGGCCCTCGGCGTCACGTTCCCTCGCACCCATGCCCCGCAGCCTGGCAGCCGCCCGGAACGCTGTCGAGGTACGTGCCTCAGGTCACGGCCGGGCCGGACTCGGCGCTGCCGGACAGCTCCTTGAGGAACTCGTGGCACCGCTTCGCCCTGGCCGAGTCCTCCGACATGATCTGCTCGAAGAACTCCGCGATGTCGTTGCGCTCCGCGTTCCGGGCGTCGCGGACGTACTGACCGTAGTCGTGGCCCGCCTTGAGCGAGTGATACTGCACCGAGATCAGGTCGTAGCTGACATCGTCGAAACCGGTCTCACCAGTAGCCATGGCGGGGGTGTACCCACCGGATCGGGAGTCATTCAGCCCGCGACGAAGCTGAGCCGCACGTGCCGCGAGCGGTTGTCGACGTTGGAGTCGACCAGCACGAGGCTCTGCCAGGTGCCGAGCTGCGGCGCACCGTTGACGACCGGCACCGTCACCGACGGCGACACGAACGCGGGTAGCACGTGATCGCGGCCGTGCCCCCGCGAGCCGTGCCGGTGGCCGTAGCGGTCGTCCGGCGGCAACATCCGGTCGAGCGCGTCGGCCAGGTCGCCCTCGCTGCCCGAGCCGGTCTCCATCAGCGCCACACCGGCCGTGGCGTGCGGGACGAAGACGTTCAGCAGCCCGTCACCGCGGTCCCGGCAGAAGTCCAGTGCCGCTCCGGTGAGGTCCGTGACGAGCCGGTCGCCGGTCTCGACCCGCAACTCGGTGGTGTCCATCGCAGGACGGTAGCGTCCCGGGAAGACCCCGAGACGACGGAGTGCCCGCGTTGGACGCGTTCTACGAGCAGCTGGACGAGCACCTGTTCCGCAGCACTCCGGCCACCGCCGGCCCCTGGGACCCCCGCGCCCAGCACGGCGGCCCGCCCAGCGCGCTGCTGGCCTACGCGATCGAACAGGGCACCCCGTCCCGGCCGGAGCTGCGCCTCGCCCGGCTCACCGTGGAGCTCATGCGACCGGTCCCGATCGCCGACCTCGTCACGACCGTACGGGTGCTCCGATCCGGCCGCCGCACCGAACTGGTCGAGGCCGAGCTGACCGCCGCCGGGCAGCCGGTGATGCGGATGACGGCGTCCCGGGTGGCCGCCACGCCGGGCTCGGTGCCGGCGGTCGCAGGCGACGCGCACCCCCCGCCACTGCCACCGCCCGCCGGTCCGCTGGCCTGGGCGGGCGCGCATCTCGACGGCTACATGACGGCGGTCGAGTGGCGGCCGTCCAGCGGGTCGGTGGCCGAGCCGGGGCCCGCCGTCGTCTGGGCACGGCCCACAGTGGACCTCGTCGCGGGCCGGAAGCCGGCGCCGGTCGAGCGGGTGCTCATCGTCGCCGACTCCGGCAGCGGCGTCAGCGCGGCGCTCGACATTCGCGAGTGGACGTTCGTGAACTCCGACCTCACCGTGCTGCTGCACCGGCACCCCGCCGACGAGTGGGTGTGCCTGGCGTCGGCGACCACGATCGACGCCGACGGGATCGGCTGCGCGCACACTCTGCTCTCCGACCGGACCGGCGAGCTCGGATACGGCCTGCAGACCCTGGTCGTCCAGCCGCGTGGCTGACGGGTTTGGCCCACCCCCGGCCGGGGCAGGGACTGCGCATGCTGACCCTTCCCGACCGTCCCCGGTCACTGTGGCTCGCCGGTCCGCGCCCCGGCCACCCGCCGTGGGACGCGTCGGCGGGCGAGCGGTTCGACGTCGTGGTGATCGGCGCGGGCATCGTCGGTCTCACCACCGCCGCGCTGCTGGCCGAACGCGGCGCCACGGTGGCCGTCCTCGAGGCGCGGTACGTCGGGGCCGGGACGACCGGATATACGACCGCGAAGGTGTCTGTGCTCCACGGGGCCAAGTATCACCGCCTGGAGCAGCGGCACGGCCCGGAGCGCACCGCGGCGTACGCGGCGGCGAATGCCGCGGGCCTCGACTGGATCGCCGAGCGACTGGCCCGCGCCGCGGTGCCGGTGGAGCGGCGGGACGCGGTGACGTACACGACGCAGGCCTCCACCGCCGGGCTGCTCACCCGGGAGGCGGAGGCGCTCGGCCGGGCCGGTGTGACCGCCCATGTCACCGCGGACACGGACCTCCCGTTCCCCGTCGCGGCCGCCGTGCGGGTACCGGACCAGTTCCAGTTCGACCCCGTGCCGCACCTGCACCGGCTCGCCGACGAGGTGATCGCCGCGGGCGGCAGCGTGCACGAGGGCACCCGGGTCCTCTCGGTCCGCGGCGGCACGGTGACGACCGACCGGGGGCGGCTGGCTGCCGGTCGGGTGGTCGTCGCCACCGGGCTGCCCGTCCTCGACCGGGGCCTCTACTTCGCCCGCGCGGAACCGCATCGCTCCTATGCCCTCGCGCTGCGGATCGGGGAACGTCCACCGGCCGGGATGTACCTCTCGGTCGACTCGCCCACCCGGTCCCTGCGCACCGCCTCGGACCCGGACGGGGAGTACCTGCTCGTCGGCGGGAACGGGCACAAGACGGGCCACGACCACCCCACCTCCCGCCACGTCGCCGACCTCCTCGCCTGGTCGGTCCGGCACTTCCCGGTGCAGGAGGTCGCGTACCGCTGGTCGGCGCAGGACTACGCGACGATCGACCTGCTGCCCTACGTCGGTCCGCTGCTGCCGCACAGCGACCGCGTGTTCACCGCGACGGGGTTCGACAAGTGGGGCATGACGAACGGCACCGCGGCCGCCCTGGTGCTGGCCGACCTCTGTACCGGCACCGAGAACCCGTGGGCGGACGTCTTCAGCCCGGCACGCCGGCCGCCGATCTCCGCCGCCGCCCCGTTCGCCCGCCACAACGCCGAGGCCGCGTTCCGGCTCGCGGTGGACTGGATCCGTCCCCGGCCCTCCTCCCCTCCGGCGCTGTCCGAGGGCGAGGGCCGGCTCGTCCGGTGCGGGATCCGGCCCTGCGGAGTCAGCCGGACCGACGGCACCGAGCGGACCGTGAGCGCGGTCTGCACCCACCTCGGCGGCGTCGTCCAGTGGAACGACGCCGAACGCAGCTGGGACTGCCCGCTCCACGGCTCCCGCTTCGGCCCCGACGGCGCGGTGCTCCAGGCGCCCGCCGTCCGCCCGCTGTCCGCGACGAAAGGAACCCGCCCCATGGCCATCGTCACCGCCGCCGACGTCCGCGACCTGCTCGGGTCCGCCGAACCCGGCGCGACCCTCGTCCTGCTGGCGGGCGAGACACACGTCGTCGCCGGTGCCGACCTCACCGCGGACCGCCTGGCCGGGGCCGTCGTGGTGGCGGACCGCGACCAGCTCCGGGAGACGGCGAACCTCGACGTCGACCACCCGTCCGCGGACGCGCTGCGGGAGCTCGCGGAGCGTCTCGACGCCGCGGTCGCGCACCTGGGCGGCTGACCACCCGCCCTCGAGCTCACCGCGGTGCGCGAGGGCGTACGGCAGCGCGTCCGCGTCGTGGCGCGGGCCGCGGTGGCCGGCCACGGCATCATGAACGTGAACGGCACAGCACGAGGGGGAACCCGAGCGTGAGCGCCGGCTGCCCGGGGCGGCCGGAGCTGCGAGGACTCCGCCGCCAAGGCCAGGTGAGCTCCGTACGAGCAGTCGTGCCCGGCTCCGCCCGTGGCGGCGTGGTGCCCCCGCCGGAGCCGGTCAACCGGACCCGGCGTGCTCCCGGTCGGCCAGGCGCGCGTGCCGGCGGCCGTAGAGGAAGTACACGACCAGCCCCAGCGCCATCCAGGTCCCGAACCGCAGCCACGTCTCGATGCTGAGGTTCGCCATCAGGTACAGGCACGCGAGCACCGACAGCACCGGTACGACCGGGCTGAACGGCGTGCGGAACGGCCGCGGCATGTCCGGCCGGGTCCGCCGCAGCACGACCACGGCGGCGGAGACCAGCACGAACGCGAACAGCGTGCCGATGCTCACCAGGTTCGCGAGCGTGCCCAGCGGCACGAAGCCCGCGAGCACCGCGACGAACAGCGTCGTCGCGATCGTGATCCGGTACGGCGTCCCCCACCGCGGGTGGACCTTCGCCACGGCCGGGGGCAGCAGCCGGTCCCGGCCCATCGCGAATCCGATCCGCCCCATCGCGATGATGTCGACGAGGATCACCGTGGTCAGGCCCGCGACGGCCGCGATCGACACCAGCGCCGAGGCCCACCCGGCGTCCACCCGGTCGAAGGCGTCCGCGATCGGGGCGCCGATGTCGAGCTGCCGGAAGTTCACCATCCCGGTCACGACGAGCGAGACCCCGATGTACAGCACGCTGCAGATCCCGAGCGTGCCGAGCAGCCCCAACGGGAGGTCGCGGGACGGCCTGCGGGTCTCCTCACCGAGATTCGCGACCGCCTCGAAGCCGGTGTACGCGAAGAACACGACCGCCGCCGCCGTGAACACCCCGGCGATCCCGAACGCCGAGGGCTCCAGCCCGAACAGCGCCTGCACCACCGGCTGCGCCAGCCCGCCGGTACCCGCCCGGACCGGCTCGGGCGGCGGGATGAACGGCACCCAGTTCTGCGCGCGGACGAAGAACGCCCCGGCCACGACGACGAACACGCACACCGCGACCTTCACGAGCACGAGGACGTTGGTGACCCGGGCGGACTGCCGGATTCCCACCGTCGCGACGGTGCCCAGGAGCAGCACGATCGCGATGGCGGCGAGGTTGACGGTCGACCCCTCGCCCGCGAACCAGGCGGGCAGCCCGAACAGGTTCTGCAGGTATCCGGACCAGCCCCGCGCGACGACCGCGGCGCCGAGCGCGAACTCCAGCACCAGGTCCCAGCCGATGACCCACGCGACGACCTCCCCCATCGTGGCGTAGGCGTAGGTGTAGGCGCTGCCGGCCGCGGGCACGCTGGACGCCAGCTCGGCGTAGCAGAGCGCCGCGAGCAGGCTCACCACGCCGGCGATCCCGAACGCGAGCGCGACGGCGGGTCCCGCATGCTGACGCGCCTCGACACCGGTGAGCGTGAAGATCCCCGTGCCGATGACGATCCCGACGCCGAAGCCGGTCAGGTCCCACGGGCCGAGGCTGCGCCGCAGGGTCTGCCCGTCTCCGGTGTCCACCTGCTGGGCCAGGACGTCCTCGACCGGCTTCGTCCGGAAGATGGTCATGCGCGGACCCTAGGTTCTGGCCCTTGTCGCCGCAGGGCGGCCTAGTCCTCGGTCTCCTCCGCCAGCGACCGCCAGAACCGCAGCGCCGCGTGCTCCATCTCCAGCCCGAGCCGGAGCGTGATCATCCGCCGCGCCACCGCCGGCTGGTCGAAGCGCCGCTGCATGTCCTCGTACTCGGCGATGCGCTTCTCGTGCGCGGCAACCTGCTCCAGCGCGAGCTCCCGGACATGGCGGGAGTCGTCCACCTCGTTGAAGAACAGCTTCAGCTCGGCGACGTCCCGCATCTGGAAATGCTCGTGTGTGGGCTCGGCCAGCCACTTCCGCAGCGCCGCGAGTCCCGACTCCGAGATGCTGTACGTCGTGCGGCGGCGGCCGGTCTCCTCTGTGGACACCTCCAGCAGTCCCGCCGCCGTCAGCCGCTTCGGCTCCGAGTACAGCTGCGCATGCGGGAAGTGCCAGAAGTAACCCACCGAGTGCCCGACCGCGCGCTTGAGGTCGTACGGCGTGGACGGGCCGCGCAGCGCGACCATGCCGAGCACCACGTAGGACGTCGTCGACAACCTGACCATTGACACGGCTCCGAAGTCTATAGATATGCTTCGGACCGTCCGTTTCGGACGGTTGGCCCGGGAGGCCGTTGTGGATCTGGCGCGAGCACTCGCGTGGACGGCCGACCGTCACCCGACCCGTCGGGCCGTCGGGGGGCCGCGGCCGATGACGTACCGCGACTGGGACGCCCACACGAACCGGCTGGCCCGCGCGCTCGGCCGCCACGGGGTCCGGCGGGGCGACCGCGTGGCGTACCTGCTCGGTGGCGGCGAGCCGCTCGCGAGCCTGCACCTCGCTGCCCAGAAGCTCGGCGCCACCTCGGTGCCGCTCTCCACCCGCTTCGGTCCGGACGAGGTGGCGTACTGCCTCGGCGACGCCTCCCCCACCCTGCTGGTCACCGACGACTCCACCGCCGACGCCGTGACCGCGGCGCCGTGTACCCACCTCGACGTCAGCGACCTGCGGAGCAGCGCGGACGGCGAGCGCGACGCGGCGCTCCCCGACCCGCCGGACGAGCGCGACCTCAGCGTCCTGCTCTACACCTCCGGCACCACCGGCCGGCCGAAAGGCGTGCCGCGCACCCACGCCGCCGAGCATGCCGCCGCCGTGGCGCATCTCGTGCAGACGCAGCAGCGGCCCGGCGATGTGACCCTCGGGGTGATGCCGCTGTTCCACACGATGGGGCTCCGGACGCTGCTCGCGACGATCGTGGCCGGGGGAACCTGGGTCCCGCAGGCGCGCTTCGACGCGGACGAATCGCTGGAGCTCATCACCACCGAGGGCGTGACCGCGCTGTACCTCGTCCCGACCATCTACTGGGCGCTGCTCCACACCGGACGGCTGGGCGACGCGACCACGGTGCGCCGGTTGGCCTACGCGGGCGCGGCGATGACCCCGGCGCTGGCCGAGCAGCACGGCGAGGTCCGGCGGCCGGAGGGGGTCGTGAACCCCCTCGGC
>JAVEDU010000100.1 GCA_030840805.1 Actinomycetota bacterium | reverse complement strand
TCACCCGGACCTCGCCGGGGTGGTCCTGCCCGGCGCGGACTTCGTCACCGGGACCGGTGACGGCGGCGCGGACGGCAACGGGCACGGCACCCACGTCGCCGGCATCGTCGGCGCGGTGGCGAACAACCGGCTCGGTGTGGCCGGGCTGGCCCAGGGCGTGAAGATCCTGCCCGTCCGCGTGCTCGACGACACCGGCGCGGGCTTTGCGTCCGACATGGCCGAGGGCATCGTCTATGCCGTCGACCACGGCGCCTCGGTGATCAACATGTCCCTCGGGACTCCGACCGCGTCCACCGCGACCGCCAATGCCGTGCGGTACGCGATCGGGAAGAACGTCACGGTCGTGGCCGCGGCCGGTAACAGTGCCCTCGACGGCAACCCGGTGAGCTATCCCGCCGCCTACCCCGATGTGATCGGTGTCGGCGCCAGCGACGCGGCCGACCAGATCGCCTCCTTCTCCAACCACGGCAGCTACGTGGACCTGGCCGCGCCGGGCGTCGACATCGTCTCGACCTACCGACTCGGCGCGTACGCGTTCGCGAGCGGCACCTCGATGGCCTCCCCGTACGTCGCGGCCGCGGCGGCGCTGCTCAAGGCCGTCGACCCGGCCCGCACGCCCGCGCAGATCGCCGTCGCGCTGCAGACGACCGCGACGGATCTCGGCGGGGCCGGACGGGACAACTACTTCGGCTACGGGCTCATCGACCCGTCCGCCGCGCTGGCCGCCGTGCCGTGCGACGTCACCGCCTGCGGTGGCGCCACGACCGTGACCGAGGTCCTCGGCCGGTCGGCCACGCTCCGCTACGGCGCCACGGTCACCGGTACCGCCCGCGTGCGGGACGGTGGCACCGGCCTGGCCGGCGTACCGGCACAACTGTGCACCAAGGTGGCGCCGAGCGCCGGATACCGCTGCCGCGACTACACCACGGACGCCAAGGGCTATGTGGGGTACCGGCTGGCACCGCGGGCCACCACCAGGGTCTACGTCCGCTATCCCGGTACCGCGGGGACGAAGGCGTCGCAGTCCGCCCTGATCGCGTACACCGTCGTCCCGGGCATCACCGTGAAGAAGCTCAACCGGACCATCACGGCCTCGGTGGCGATGGACTCCCGGCGGTCCGTCGTCCTGGAACGGCGCGTCGGCACGAGGTGGGTCACGTCGCGTACCGCGGTCCTGTACCCCCGCAAGAGCGGGACGTTCACCAAGCTCACGCCCGGCCGGTACCGGCTCCGGGTGGCGGCCAGTGCGACCCTCGGCGCCGCGGTGTCCGGGGCGGTCCGGATCGTCTGATCATCGCCGGTCCAGCGCGCGGTCCAGGTTGACCGCCGCGCTGATCAGGGCCAGATGCGTGAGCGCCTGCGGGAAGTTGCCGAGCGCCTCACCCGAGGGACCGATCTCCTCGGCGTACAGCCCGACGTGGTTGGCGTAGGTCAGCATCTTCTCGAAGACCATCCGTGCCTCCTTGAGCCGGCCGGCGTGGGTCAGCGCCTCCACGTACCAGAACGAGCAGAGGTTGAACGTGCCCTCGGCGCCGTCGAGTCCGTCGTGGCCGGTCGCCGCGTACCGGTACACCAGGCTGTCGGAGACCAGCTCCTTCGCCATCATGTCCAACGTGGACAGGAAGCGCGGGTCGGTCGGCCCGGCGAACCTCACCATCGGCATCACGAGCATCGACGCGTCGATGCTCGTGATGCCGGGGTGCATGACATAGGCGCCGAGAGCGGGATCCCAGCAGGACTCCTGCACGAACCGGTACGCCGACGCGGCGAGCTTGCGCCACCGTTCCACCGGCGCGGGCAGGCCCCGGTCGCGGGCGAGCCGCTGGGCGCGGTCGAACGCCACCCAGGTCATCAGCGCCGAGTAGGTGAACCGCTGCCGCGGCCCGCGGACCTCCCAGATCCCCTCGTCCGGCTCCTCCCAGTGCGCGGCGAGCCAGTCCAGGCGCCGGGACAGCCCGTGCCACAGGTCGTAGGAGATCGGGATCTCGCGGTTGTACAGGTACACCGACTCCATCAGCTCGCCGTACACGTCGATCTGGCGCTGCCCGACGGCATTGTTGCCGATCCGCACCGGCCGGGACCCGCGGTACCCGTCGAGGTGGTCGAGGATGGTCTCCGGGATGTGGTCGCTCCCGTCGACCGCGTACATGATCATCACGTCGCGCTCGAGTGAGGCGGTCTCGCAGCGTCGCTGCACCCACTCCATGAAGGCGGCGGCCTCCTCGAGGAACCCGAGCGTCATCAGCGCGTACACGGTGAACGCGGCATCCCGCAGCCACGCGTACCGGTAGTCCCAGTTCCGGGAGCCACCGAGCACCTCGGGCAGCGACGTGGTCGGCGCCGCGACGAGCGCCCCGGTCGGGTGGTAGACGAGCAGCTTCAGGACGAGCGCGGAGCGCTGCACCATCTCCCGCCACCGACCCTGGTACCGGGACTGCCCGACCCACCGCTGCCAGAAGTCCGACGTCCGGGTGAACAGCTCGTCGGTCTCGCCCCGGACCAGCGGGCGGACCTCGCCGTTCCACTCCAGCACCAGGTCCGCGGTCTCACCCTCCTCCAGGGTGAACGTCGCGCCGACGCCGTCCTCCTCGATCTTCAGCGGCTCGTCGGACCGCAGGACACACCGGCCGGCCGCCGAGGTGAACACCGCGCCGACACCCTCGACGAGCTCGACGGTGTGCGGCATGCGGGCGTAGTCGAACGCCGGGTGGCACGCGAGCTCGAAGCGCGCCCGCCCGCGGACGGCCTGCGCCCGGCGGACCAGCAGATTGCGCGGCGCCGCCGTGCCGCTGGTCTCCGGGACCATGAAGTCCAGCACCTCACCCACGGCCTCCGTCCCGAGGAACCGGGTCAGCAGGATGTTGGTGTCCGGCAGGTACAGCTGCTTGGGCGCCGCGGTCGTCCGGCAGGCCAGCGAGAAGTACCCGCCGCGGCGCGAGTCCAGCAACGAGGCGAACAGCGACGGCGCGTCGAAGCGGGCGGGGCAGTACCAGTCGATGGTTCCGTCGGTC
Organism: Actinomycetota bacterium; assembly: GCA_030840805.1. Lineage (GTDB taxonomy): Bacteria > Actinomycetota > Actinomycetes > Mycobacteriales > HKI-0501 > JAVEDU01. The sequence goes on along the minus strand of JAVEDU010000100.1, from coordinate 9,138 downwards.
CCGACCAGGGCCACCGTCCGGAGGTCACCCACGATCGCGTGCTCGGCGATCGGGAGGTACGGCTCGGGCGTACCGGAGGGGGACATGACCCCATCGTCGTCGGCGCGGTTTCCCCTCCGTTGCCGCACGGTCACGGTGCCGTGAACCTCCACGCCGCGATCACGCGCGCGGGTGCCGGCCGCCCCCGCGCGCGGGGGTTCACCGGCTCGCCGGCGCTAGGCGGAGGTGCGCTGAGCGGCCGTCCGGACCGCCGCGGCGACCGGTGTGTCGCCGGTGGTCAGCTCGAGGATCAGGCGCGCCGTCTCGGGCACCGCGAGCAGCTCGGCGATCGTCGCCGCCACGTCGTCACGGGGGACCTCGGCGCGGTCGACGTGCGGGGCGAGCCGGACGAGACCCGTGCCGGGGTCGTCGGTCAGCACGCCCGGCCGCAGGATCGTCCAGTCCAGGTCCAGCTCCCGCAGGTGGTCCTCGGCGGCGAGCTTCGCGCGGAGGTACGCCAGGAACACCTCGTCCACCCCGTCCGGCGTGCCGCCGTCCCGCACCGACTCGACGCCCATCGACGAGATCTGTACGTGCCGTCGCACCCCGGCCCGGACGGCAGCGTCCGCGAGGAGAACCGCCGCGCCCCGGTCGACCGAGTCCTTGCGGGCGATGCCGCTGCCCGGCCCCGCGCCGGCGGCGAACACCGAGGCGTCCGCCTCGTCCAGTGCCGGGAGGACATCGTCGAGCGTGGCGTGCTCCAGGTCCAGCAGCACCGGCTCGATGCCGCGTTCGCGGAGGTCGTCGGCGTGGGCCCGGTTCCGGATCAGGCCCACCGGGAGGTCACCCCGGTCCGCGAGCAGGCGGCCGAGCCGCAGGGCGATCTTTCCGTGTCCACCGGCAATGACGACGCGCATGAGACGACGGTAGTCCCGGTCGGCGGGACCGGCACCCGGTAGTTATCCACAGTGGACAAAACGCGGTCCGAGCCGGGCAGCGCGACCCATAACCGGACGAACCGGCTGCCGTGACAGGGCCAGCAGTGTGATCATCGGTCCGCGCGCCTCAACACCCGGTGGCTGCCGGCCGATGGGATGGCAACGAGCAGGTTCGACCGCCCGCGGGGGCCGGTGCAGCGAGGAGCGGGACGCGTGACGACCGAGGCGCTGGGTGAGCGCGGCCTGGGGGCATCTGTGCCCGAGGCGGCGCTCGACCTTGCCCTGTCGGTCGGCCGGATGGCGACCTGGGAGTACGACCTGGTCGACGGCGGACTGACCTGGTCCGGCGCGGCGGGCGAGGTGCTCGGCGTGCCCGCCGACCGCCTCGACGACGTCCTGCGCGGGCTGGTGGAGCCGGCGATCGTCGCGTTCACCCGGGACCCGGCCGCGCTTCCCCCGACGACCCCGCAGCGGCTCGACAACGGCCGGTGGGCCGAGATCCACGTCGCCGCGCAGCGGGCCACCGCCGCGGCGCTGTTCGGGGTGGTGGTGGACGCCACCGAGCGGCACACCTCCGCCCAGGCGCTGGACGACATGCTCGACCGGTACCGGCTGCTCGTCGAGCTGAGCCCGGACGGCATCGTCGTGCACCAGGACGGCGTCATCGTCTACACCAACCGCTCCGCGGTCGCGCACATCGGCGCCCGGGACGCGGCGGGCCTGATCGGCCGGCCGATCGCCGAGTTCCTCAGCCCCGCCTCGCAGGCCGAGGTCAGCGCGCGGCTCGGCAACCTCACCGTGCCGGGACAGGCCCTGCCGCGGACCGACCTCACCGTGGTGCGGGCGGACGGCACCGAGCTCGCCGTCGAGTCGGTCACCGTCTCGACCACCTGGGCCGGGCGCCCGGCGTTCCAGGCGATCCTCCGCGACCTCTCGGACCGGCGGGAGGCCGAGGCGGCGATGCGCTTCCAGGCCACCCTGATCGAGAACATGGCCGACGCGGTCGTGGGCACCGACGCCGCCGGGTTCGTCCGGAGCTGGAACCCCACGGCCGAGCAGGTGTACGGCCTGCCGGCGGAGGACGTGCTGGGTCGGCCCGTTGCCGCCGTCCTGGGCGACCTCCCCGGCGACGGTGAGAGCGCCGAGGTGTCCCACCTCCGGGCGGACGGGTCCCGGGTGGACCTGCACGTGACCGTCAACGACCTGCGCAACGCCGACGGTGTCGCCACCGGAACCGTGATCATCGGCCGGGACATGTCCGAGCGCCGCCGGCTGGAGGCCGACCGCCGGCTTGCCGAGCAGCGGTACACGACGGTCGTCGCGACGCTCGAGGAAGGCGTCGTGGTGATCGGCCGCGACGGGCTCGTCGAGAGCACCAACGACGCCGCGCTGCGGATCGCCGGGGTCCGCCCGGGCAGTACGGGCAGGCGCCTCGGTCAGTTGCTGGCGCTGTCCGACGCCGACCTGATCCGGGAGGACGGCACGCCCTGCCCGCCCGCCGAGCGGCCGGTCGCGCTGGCCGCCGGTACCGGTGTCACCCAGGGACCGGTGGTCCTCGGGATGCGCCGCGGCCGTGACGTCACGTGGCTGTCCGCGGTGGCCGTCCCGCTCGGGAGCACCGAGGGCGAGGGCCCGTACCCGGTCGTGCTGTCCTTCAACGACGTGAGCGACCGGCGCGCCGCCGCGGCCGCCCTGTGGCACGAGGCCCGGCACGACTCCCTCACCGGGCTCGCCAATCGCGCGCATGTGCTCGAGCAGCACACCGAAGGGCTCGCCGCGGCGGCGACGACCGGGGCACCGGTCGCGGTCGTCTTCGTGGACCTCGACCACTTCAAGGTCGTGAACGACTCGCTCGGCCACGGCGTGGGCGACGAGGTCCTGCGGATCGTCGCGGCGCGGCTGGAGGGCGCCGCCCGGCGCGGGGACATCGTGGCCCGGCTCGGGGGCGACGAGTTCGTCGTCGTCGGGCGGGGAATGGGCGGCGAGGCCGCCGACGGGCTCGCCACGCGTATCCGGGCCTCCGTCGGCCGGCCGATCAAGATCGACGATCGGCGGATCGTCGTCCACGCCAGTGCGGGTATCGCGCTCGCCGACGGGTCCGGTGACCAGACCGCCGAGGAGCTGCTGCGGGACGCGGACGTCGCGATGTACCAGGCGAAGGCCCACGGCCGGGACACGCACGAGGTGTTCGACGCCGTCCTGCGGGCCGGTGCGCTCCGGCGACTCCAGCTCGAGGAGGACCTCCGTGCGGCGCTGACCACCGACGACCTGTGGCTCGCGTACCAGCCGGTGGTGGCCCTCGACCCGGACGGCCACCGGGCCATCGGGGTCGAGGCACTGATGCGCTGGACCCACCCGGACTACGGACTGGTCTCGCCGGTCGAGTTCATCCCGATCGCCGAGGAGAGCGGGCAGATCGTCGAGCTGGGTCGCCGCGCCCTGCAGCTCGCCTGCGCGCAGGCCGCGGCCTGGCGCACCGCGTACCCGGAGCTGTCCGAGCTGCACGTGGCGGTGAACCTCTCCGCCCGGCAGCTGGCCGACCCGGAGCTGATCGACACGGTGGCCACGGTGCTGGCCACCACCGGACTCCCGGCGGACGCTCTCTGGCTGGAGCTCACCGAGAGCATGCTGATGGAGGACGTGGAGGGCGCCGTCGCCGCACTCACCGCGCTGCGCGCCCTCGGGGTCCACCTGTCCATCGACGACTTCGGCACGGGGTACTCGTCGCTGGCGTACCTGACCCGGTTCCCGGTCGACGCGCTCAAGATCGACCGGTCCTTTGTGGAGAACATGAGCCGCGATGCCGAGGACGAGGTCGTCGTGACGAGCGTGATCGCGCTCGCGCACACGCTGCGACTGGCCGTCGTCGCCGAGGGCGTCGAGACGCTCGCGCAGCTCGCGATGCTCACCGAGTTCGGCTGCGACGCGGCCCAGGGCTTCCACCTCGGCCGGCCGGACGCCGCCGAGCGGGCGCTGCCGCTCCTCCTCGGGCTGTGCCCCACCACCGAGCCCGAGGCCTGAAAGAGCCCTCCGCAATCTCCCCGTTCCACCACGAACGCGGCACCGATGACCCCACAATGTGCACCGACCAAAGTGGACCGGCCGAAATGCCTCATAACATTCCGTAACCGGATGTTGACTCCAACATGGCTGTGAGGTTGGCTTCCCCCACTTCCTCCGGCTCGAAGGGGTCCCCATCGTGTCAAAAGCACGTCCACACTCCGGGAGCGCGCGCTCATCCGTCGCCCTCCTCGCCGTCGCGGCCCTGATCGGCGGCAGCGCCACCGCGCTCGTCACCGGCCCGGCCCAGGCCGGCCCGGCGCCGACCGAGCGCCCCGGCAAGGCCGAGCAGCAGCTCGGCAAGAAGGACCGCTCGCTCCTCGCCACCGCCCGGGCGGACGGGGAGAAGACCGTCACGCTGATCGTGGCCGCCGCGCCCGGCCGGTCCGAGGAGTTGACGGCGCAGCTGGAACGGCTCGGGGGTGAGGTCCGCAGGTCCGAGGCCTCGCTCGACTATCTGCGGGTGTCGATGCCGATCGGCAAGGCCGACAAGGCCGCCGCGCTCCGCGACGTCAGCGCGATGGACGTCAGCGAGGTGCTTCCGATCGAGGACCCCCGGCCCGGACCGAACGGCGCGGGCGGCGACGGAGCGGTCACCCCGAGCCCGCAGACCCCGCCCTCGAAGAGCACCCCGCGCGTCAACCCGTACATGCCGACCGGCGACACCGGTGCCGCGCAGTTCGCGCAGGCCAACCCGCGGTGGGACGGCCGGGGCGTCACGATCGGCATCCTGGACACGGGGGTGGACCTGAGCCACCCGGCACTCGCGAAGACCACCACGGGTGAGCGCAAGATCGTCGACTGGACGACCTCCACGGACCCGAACACCGACGAGGACCCCACCTGGCTGAAGATGTCGACCGCGGTGTTCGGCGCCGGGAAGACGTTCGACCTCGGCGGTCGCACCTGGACCGCGCCGGCCGGGGGCGGCCCGTTCACCGCCGCGATCTTCGCCGAGAGCGGCAACGACATCAGCGACCCGGCCAGCGAGGTGGCCGGTGACGTCAACCGAGACGGCGACAAGACCGACACCTGGGGCGTCGTCCAGGACACGGTCAGCAAGGCCGTGTACGTGGACACCGACCAGGACGGCACGTTCACCGACAGCGCGGCGATGCGGGACTACAGGTACCGGTACGACGTGGGGACGTTCGGCACGGACGACCCCGGCACCGCGGTCCGCGAGGCCATGCCGTTCGTCGTCCAGACGAACATCCAGGGCTGGGTGAACCTCGGCATCGTCTCCGGTGCGCACGGTTCGCACGTCGCGGGCATCACCGCGGCGAACGGCCTGTTCGGCGGCAAGATGGCCGGCGCGGCGCCCGGCGCCAAGATCAAGAGCTTCCGGGTCTGCCTGTTCTCGCCCGGCTGCACCTCGTACGCGCTCCTCGAGGGCATGACCGCCGCCGCGAAGAGCGGTGTCGACGTGATCAACATGTCGATCGGCGGCCTGCCCGCACTCAACGACGGCAACAACGCCCGCGCGGAGCTCTACAACCGGCTCGTCGACGAGTACAACGTTCAGCTGGTCATCTCGGCCGGGAACTCGGGCGCCGGGCTCAACACGATCGGCGACCCCGCGGCGGCGAGCAAGGTGCTGGCCGTCGGCTCGTACATCACCGACGCCACGTGGAAGTCGAACTACGGCTCCAGCTCGCCGCAGACCGACAACCTGCACCCGTACTCGTCCCGCGGTCCGCGCGAGGACGGCGGGTTCAAGCCGGAGATCGTGGCGCCCGGTTCGGCCATCTCCACGGTGCCGACGTGGATGCCCGGTGCCCCGACCGCGGGCACGTACGAGCTCCCGCCCGGGTACGCCATGTTCAACGGCACGTCGATGGCGTCCCCGCAGGCCGCCGGTGCCGCCGCGCTGCTGGTGAGCGCCTACAAGGCGACCCACCGCGGCACGCGGCCGAAGACGGCGGCGCTCCGCTCCGCGCTCACCGACACGGCGCGGTTCCTGCCGCGGTACGGCGCGTACGAGCAGGGCACCGGCCTCATCCGGGTCGACCGGGCGTGGGCCCAGCTCAAGCGGGCCGGCAGGACCGACACGGTGACCACCTCGGTCGCGGTCAGCACGGCCCTGTCGCCGAACCTCGACCCGGCGAACACCGGTACCGGCATCTACGACCGTGAGGGGGTCGAGGCCGGCATGTCGTACACGCGGACGTACACCCTCACGCGGACCGGCGGCGCGGGCGGTGCGGTGACGTACCGGGTGTCGTGGCTCGGCGACGACGGCACGTTCTCCTCGCCCGGCACGGTGTCGCTGTCGAAGGGGGCTGCCACGTCGTTCGCGGTGCGGGTCGCCCCGAAGAGGTCGGGCATCCACTCGGCGGTGCTCCGGCTCGACAACCCGCGCACCGCCGGGGTCGACGCCACGACGCTGAACACGGTCGTCGCGGCGGAGCAGTTCACCGCGGACAACGGCTACTCGGCCACGGAGACCGGCGACATCGGCCGGAACCAGTCGAGGAGCTTCTTCTTCGCCGTCCCGGCCGGGACTCCGGCGTTCAAGGTCGACATGGCGGCGGGCGGTGACCCGGGCAAGGGCCAGGTGCGGTTCCTGCGGTTCCACCCGTACGGCGTCGGTATCGAGTCCAACAGCACGCCGAACTGTTACAACCCGTCGGCCGGTGGCACCTGCCCCGGCAGCCCGACGAGCCGGACGGTCGCGAACCCACCTCCGGGCGTCTGGGAGGTCACGGTCGAGGCCCGGCGCACGTCGGACGCCCTGTCCGCGCCGTTCTCCCTCACCGCGTCGATCCTCGGCGCCTCGGTCTCCCCGAACCCGGACACCCTCGCCACCGCGGCGGCCGGGACGCCGATCGACCGGGAGTACACGCTGACGACGAAGTTCGGCGCGTTCACGGGCCGGGCCGTCGGGAGCCCGCTCGGCAGCGCGCTGATCGAGCGCAAGACGATCGGCGACGGCGACCAGCAGGTGTACGACGTGACGGTCGGCGCCGATGCGTCGTCCCTGCGGGCCACCATCGGCCGCACCGGCGACCTCGGCGCGGACCTGGACCTCGCGGTCTACAACTGCACCGGCGGCAGCTGCGTGGCCGCCGGGACCAGCGCGGACGGCGACTCCGAGGAGTCGGTCACGATCCAGCGGCCGGCGGCCGGGCTCTGGAAGGTCGTGGTGGACGGGTATGCCGTGCCCTCCGGCTCGACCGGGTACGACTACCTCGACGTGTTCAGCACGCCGTCGCACGGAGCGGTGACGGTGACCGACGCGAACGGGGCCCGCGCCCCCGGCTCGTCGTGGACGGTCCCCGGCACGGTCACCGCGGGGGCCGACCCCGGCACCGGCCGCGTCCTCTTCGGTCAGGTGTTCGTCCGGACCGACGAGAACCTGACCGTCGGCACCGGGGACGTGGTGGTCCAGGCCGTCACGCCCTGACGCACGGCGATCCGATGCCCCGGTACCGCGCGCGGTACCGGGGCATCGGTGTGCCCGGGGTCGCTACGCCCCGAGGTGTGGACCGCCGACCGCGACGTACTCGTCACCTCGTGTTCTCTTGACTCGTTCCAGAAAACCCGGTTGAGTGGGGCCGTGCCAGTCACCCGGTCCGACGAGCTCGCCACGCGACTGCGCGAGGTCGGCCTGCGCGTCACCGGCCCGCGGCTCGCGGTGCTGTCGGTGCTCGCCGGTCGCGCGCATGTCGATGTCGAGACGGTGCGCGGCGCGGTCCACGACCGGCTCGGCGGGGTCTCCACCCAGGCCGTGTACGACGTGCTGCGGGCGTTCACCGTGGCGGGTCTGGTGCGCCGGATCGAACCGGCGGGTCGTCCCGCCCTGTTCGAGACGCGTACCGGGGACAACCACCACCACATCGTCTGCCGCACCTGCGGCACGGTGTCCGACATCGACTGCGTCGTCGGTGCGGCGCCGTGCCTCGAACCGTCTTCCGCTCCTCCCGGGTTCCTCGTCGACGAGGCAGAGGTCACCTTCTGGGGCGTGTGTGCCAACTGTCAGAGCAAGAACCGAGAGGGGATCGACCACTTATGAGCGACAAGCCCGTGCTCACCACCCGGCAGGGCCACCCTGTCCGGAACAACCAGCAGATGCGGACCGTGGGCAGCCGCGGCCCGGCGACGCTCGAGAACTACCAGTTCATCGAGAAGATCAGCCACTTCGACCGCGAGCGCGTGCCCGAGCGCGTCGTGCACGCCCGTGGCTTCGTCGCGCACGGCGAGTTCGAGGCGTACGGCACGATCGGCGACGAGCCGGCCGCGAAGTACACCCGCGCGAAGGCCCTCGTCACCAAGGGCAAGAAGACCCCGGTGACCATCCGGTTCTCCACCGTCATCGGCGGCCGGGACTCCTCCGAGGCGGCGCGTGACCCGCGCGGTTTCGCGGTGAAGTTCCGTACCGAGGACGGCAACTGGGACATGGTGGGCAACAACCTCCAGGTCTTCTTCATCCGGGACGCGATCAAGTTCCCCGACGTGATCCACTCGCTGAAGCCGAACCCCGTCACGTTCCGCCAGGAGCCGAACCGGATCTTCGACTTCATGTCGATGGCGCCCGAGTCGCTGCACATGCTGACGTGGCTCTTCTCGCCGTTCGGTATCCCGAAGAACTACCGCACGATGCGTGGGTCCGGCGTCAACACGTACCGCCTGGTGAACGCCGACGGCGAGGGCGTGCTGGTCAAGTTCCACTGGATGACCCAGCAGGGCGAGCACAACCTCACGCAGGCCGAGGCCGACGCGATCCAGGCGACCGACCTCGGGCACGCGTCGAAGGACATCTACGACGCGATCGAGGCCGGGGACTTCCCGAAGTGGGAGCTCAACGTCCAGATCATGAGCGACGACGAGCACCCCGAGCTGAGCTTCGACCCGCTCGACGACACGAAGGTCTGGCCCGAGGAGGCCTTCCCGCTGCGGCCGGTCGGCCGGATGGTGCTCAACCGCAACGCCGACAACTTCTTCACCGACAACGAGCAGATCGCGTTCGGCACCGGCGTGCTCGTCGACGGCCTGGAGTTCTCCGACGACAAGATGCTCGTCGGCCGGACGTTCTCCTACAGCGACACCCAGCGCCACCGCGTCGGGCCCAACTACCTCCAGCTGCCCGTCAACCAGGCCAAGCACGCCGAGGTGCGCACGAACCAGCGCGACGGCGCGATGGCCTACAGCGTCGACGGGA
>JAVEDU010000081.1 GCA_030840805.1 Actinomycetota bacterium | reverse complement strand
ACGAGTGGGGGGTGCCCCGGGATTACGGGGCAGCACCCACCTCGGCACGATGCCTTCCAGGGCTCCACCGGCCACTGCTCCCCCACGGGCACACCGCCGGTCACCTGTGGTCCGTCGCGAGAGCGCGATCCCATCGGCGTCGAGGTCCGGGTGGGACCGGCGCAAGCGTCGTGGCCGCCCACGGCCGGCGGCTCAGCTCAACTGCTTCTTGATCTCGGTCTTGAGCACCTTGCCGACCTTGGACCGTGGCAGGTCGGGCCAGACCTCGACCTGCTTGGGGGTCTTGACGCTGCCGATCCGGGCCTTGACGAACGCGGTGACCTCGGCGAGCTCGACGTCCTGGCCGGGTCGCAGCTGGAGTACGGCGGTGATGCGCTCGCCCCACTTGGAGTCCGGCAGCCCGACGACGGCACAGTCCTGGACGGCCGGGTGTGCCATCAGCACCTGCTCGACCTCGGTGGAGTAGACGTTGAAGCCGCCGGTGATCACCATGTCCTTCGCGCGGTCGACGATGTAGAGGTACCCCTCGTCGTCGAGGTAGCCGACGTCGCCGGTGTGGTGCCACCCGAAGCGGGATGCCTCGGCCGTCGCCTCCGGGTTCTTGTAGTAGCCGGCCATCACCAGCGATCCGCGGACCACGATCTCGCCGCGCTCGCCGCGCGGCAGCAGGTCCCCGTCGTCGCCCATCACGGCCACGGTGACCAGCGGTGCGGGACGCCCGGCCGAGGACAGCCGTTCGGTGGCGATCGAGCCGTCCGGATGGAAGTGGTCGGCGGGGGCCATGGTGGAGATCATCATCGGCGCCTCCGTCTGCCCGAAGAGCTGCGCCATGACGGGGCCGATCCTCCTCAGCGCCTCCTCGAGACGGGTCGCCGACATCGGGGCCGCGCCGTACCAGAAGCACTGCAGGGACTCGAGGTCCGTGCGCTCGAGCGCCTCGTGGGCCAGCACCATGTAGATGAGGGTGGGCGGCAGGAACGTGTGGGTGACCCGGTGCCGCTCGACGTGCTCGAGGAACCCGCCGACGTCGGGGGTCCGCATCACCACGATCTCCCCGCCCTCGGCCAGGATCGGGAAGCACAGGACGCCGGCGGCGTGGGTGAGCGGCGCCAGCGCGAGGTAGACCGGCCGGCCCTCGAACGGGTAGCCGATCAAGGTGAGCGCGGTCATCGTCTCCAGGTTGCGCCCGGTGAGCATGACGCCCTTGGGCCGCCCGGTGGTGCCGCCGGTCCCGACGATCATCGCCACGTCGTCGACCGGCTGGACCTCACCCTGCCCGGGGTCCGCGGGCTGCCGGCCGAGGAACTCCGACCACGTCAGCGCGCCCTCGACCTCGCCGTCGAGGCAGACCAGGGTCGTCAGCTTGGGCAGGTCGCCGCGGATACCGGCCACCAACGGCGCGAACGCCGCCTGGAACACCAGCGCCGTGCAGTCGAAGAGGTCCAGCAGCTCGCGGTTCTCGGCGGCCTCGTTGCGCGGGTTGACCGGGCACCACACGGCGCCGGCGCGACTGATCCCGAACACGCACGTGAACGCGACCGGGTCGTTGGCGGAGAGGATCGCCACCTTGTCCCCGGCGCCGACGCCGTGCCGGACCAGCGCCGCGGCGACGCGGAGCGACAGCTCCTGCACCTGTCCATAGCTGCTGGTCCGGCCGGCGGTGGTCAGGCAGGGCGCGCCGCGATCCAGCGACGCGCCCTTGTCGAGGTAGTCGGCCAGCCGCACGTCAACTCTCCACGGTGAGGACCGGCTCCGAGACCAGGCCGAAGCTGCGCAGCACCCCCAGCAGCTCGCGGTGGCCGAAGGCCTGGCATCCCGAGGCGAACCCGGCGCGCAGCGGCGCCTGCTGCAGCAGCGAGTAGGCGGCATAGGCCTGGAGCAGCCCGGTCTGCTTGTAGTTCTGGTTGCCGTGGATCACGCAGTGCGCGCGGCCGAGCGGGCCGGAGGCGTGCACGGAGTCCATCGACCTGTTCAGCCGGGGGTTCTCGCGCGGCGGCACCTGGTTCATCACCTGGGCCGCCGTCGCGGTGAGCGCCGCGTAACGCTCGTCGGGCGCCATGTCCTTGGTGGCCTCCATGGCGGCGGCCACGATCTGGGGCACCCCCTGCATCAGGGCCTTGTTGAAGACCCCGCCGAGCGCCTTCACGTTCGCGACCCGGGGGTCCCTGCGGAACCACACCGGGTGCGAGGTGCCGCCCCAGGGCAGCGCCAGCGCGAGCTCGTGCTGGCCGGGGATGGCCAGCTGGTAGAGGCCGGCGTCGGCATCCCACGGCGCGTAGGTGTTCTGCTCCAGGTACATCGCGCCCGAGAGGGCCGCGTTGACCAGGATGGTCAGCGTCGAGGCGATGGTCGGGCTGCCGCCCCAGAACACCGCGATGTCGAGGGTGTCCAGCCCCGGCTTCTCCAGGCAGAGCTGGGCGGCGATCTCACCCGTGGTGTACATCTGGGCGATCCCGGGAGAGAGCAGCAGCCCGGCGGCGGCGAAGTCCGCGCCGTACTGCTCGTCGCAGGTGATCAGCCAGTCCTGCTCGCCGGTCGTGTCGAGGTAGTGCGTCCCGGCGGCGAGGCTGGCCTCGACGACCTCGGGGCCGTACTGGCTGAACGGCCCGACGGTGTTGCACACGACCTCGGCGCCGCGGAACAGGTCGGTCAGCGCGTCGACGCTGTGCTCCACCTCCACCACGTCGTGCAGTACGTCCTCGATACCCGGGATGCGATCGACGACCGCCTGGACCTTGTTCTTGTCGCGACCGGCAGCGATGAACGGGACGTTGTACTCACGCAGGTACTCGCAGATCAGCCGGCCGGTGTAGCCGGAGGCGCCGTAGACGACGACGGGCTTGTCACTCATGGGATGTCCTCTGCTCGCGGGGGGGGAGATGGCTCGGAGGTGTCTGGGGCTCACATGCCCATGCCGCCGTCGACCGGGAGACCGGCGCCGTTGACGAAGCGCGCGGCGTCCGAGGCGAGGAACACCACGGCGTCGGCCATGTCGGCGACCTCACCCAGCCGCCCGGAGGGGGTCAGCTCGATGACGGCGCCCACGGCCTCCTCGACCGAGCCGAACAACCCGATCCCCGCGCAGTCGCTGGCCAGGCCCATCCCCATCGCGGTCGGTACCAGCCCGGGGTAGATGCAGTTGACGCGTACGCCGTAGCCGAGCTTGCCCGACTCCATGGCCGCGACCCGGGTGAGGCGGTCGACCCCGGACTTGGTGGCGGAGTAGACGGCGATGCCGGGGAACGCGATCGTGGCGGCCACCGAGGCCACGTTGATCACCGTGCCTCCCTGGCCGGCGACGCCGCCGGGGCGCATCGCCCGGAAGGCGTGCTTGATGCCCAGCGAGGTGCCGAGGAGGTTGACCTCGAGCTGCTTGCGGACCTGGTCGGGGTCGAGGTCCACCAGCAGGCTGGTGATCTCCACGCCGGCGTTGTTCACCACAATGTCGAGCCCGCCCAGCAGGCCCGTCGCCTCCGCGACCGCCGACTCCCAGTTCGCGTCGTCGGTGACGTCGAGCCGGACGAAGCCGTGGTCGCCGCCGAGCGACTCGGCCACCTTGGCACCCAGGTCCTCCTGCACGTCGGCCACGACGACGTGGGCGCCGGCACGCGCCAGGGCGTGCGCCATGCCCTCCCCCAGACCTTGGGCACCACCCGTCACGAGGGCCTTGCGTCCAGTCAGGTCGAAAACAGTCATGGCGAGGTTCCTTCGGTCCGGGGGGTGTGGTCTCGGTCACAAGCTGGGCTTGACGAGTGTCAAGAATCTTCTAGACACTTGTCAAGAGGTTCCTTGGCACTTGTCAAGAAAAACCGGTGGGAACGCCGGCGCTCGCCTAGACTGCGAGCACAGGTTCACCGGCCGAGGAGGTGGCGCGATGGCGGCGAGCACGACGACCCGTAACCGCACACGGCCCGTCGACAAGTACGACGAGCGCCGCAACCAGCTCGCCGAGTCGGCGCTCGCGACCCTGGGCGAGCTCGGCTACGCCAAGACCAGCCTGCGCGAGATCGCCAACAACTCGGAGTTCACCCACGGGGTGGTGCACTACTACTTCCGCGACAAGTTCGAGCTCATCGTCTACTGCGTCCGCTACTACAAGGCCCGCTGCGTGCGGCGCTACGACGACGTCGTCGCCGACGCCACCACGGCCGACGAGCTCCTCGACGGGTTCGCCGCAAAGCTCCGGCAGACCCTCCGGGAAGAGGCGCCGATGCACCGCCTCTGGTACGACCTGCGCAACCAGAGCATGTTCGAGGAGTCGCTGCGCGAGGCCGTCACCACGATCGACCGGACCCTCGAGGAGATGATCTGGCGCGTGGTGTCGCGCTACGCCGAGCTGGCCGGGCGCGAGCCGGTCACCGGGCCGGCGGCGGCCTACGGGCTGCTCGACGGACTCTTCCAGCAGGCCCTGCTCGGGTACGTGGCGGGCGACGAGACCGCGCTGGAGACCCTGTCCGGACAGGTCCACGGCCTGATGCCGCTGCTGCTGCGCCCCGCGGACCAGGCGGGCCGAACCGTCCCCGCTCCACAGTCGCGATCATGACGGTCGATCTCGCGGCACCGCGCCGGTCGGGGCGGGCCGCTGCCGCGGTCCTCGTGACCGTCACGGCGTGGGCGTCCGCGTTCACCGCCCTCCGCGGGACCGACCGTCAGCCGTCGTAGGTTCCGGGACGCTGGTCACCTTCCCCGTGCTGCTCGCCACCGGGCTGCCACCGGTCACCGCCTCGGTCAGCAACTCACTCGGCCTCGTGCCCGGCTCCCTCACCGGCGCCATCGGGTACTGCAGTGAGCTGCGGGGCCAGGGGCGCCTGCTCCGCAAGCTCCTGCCCGCGTCGGTACTCGGCGCCGTCACCGGGGCGTTCCTCCTCCTCAACCTGCCCACCTCCGCCTTCGGCGGCCCTCGTCGCCGCGGCGTAGGCCACCGGGACGTACGGCGGCTACTTCGCCGCGAGCCAGGGCATCCTGCAGGTGGGCCTCTTCGGGCTGATCACCGCGGAGTCGCGCCAACGGTCGACCGCACTGAAGAACGTGCTCACGCTGGGCGTGAACACCGTGGCCGGGGTGACCTACGTCCTTGTGGCCAGTGATCGGATCAACGGGCTGGCGGCCGCGCTCGTCGCCGGCGGGTCCGTCATCGGCGGGTTCCTCGGCTCCGGTGTCGGACGCCGCCTATCCGCACCGGTCCTCCGCGGCACGATCGTCGTGCTCGGCGTCGTGGCGATCTTCGTGCTGCTGTCCCGCTGAGCGAGGCGCGCGACGGCCTGGGTGGTGGCGCCACGGCGACAAGCCGGCCTCGGAGCTCTCGAGGGACCATGAGGAACCTCGTCTGCTCAGCCCCGCGGTGCGCTGAGCTCGCGGACCGCGGCATAGCGTTCGCGCACCCGGGGCGCGGGTTCGGCCTCGAACGTCTGCGTGCCCGTGCCCATGACCGGCCAGGAGGGCGGGTGCGGCGGCCCGCCGGTGGACCTGCTCAGTACGCGGCGACACCGTTGGTGTAGCCGGCGGTGCCCGGCAGAGTGCGGGTGCGCATCGTGGTCACGTCCAGGGCTGCGAGCCACCGCCCTGTCGGCGATTGCATCGACAGGAGCATGGTGGTGGGGTTGAGCCGTCCGTCGAGGGTTTCTGCGTTGGTCCCGTTCGGGAATGGCGTCCGGTGGAGGATGGCGCCGTCTGCGAGCCGGATCGTCATCAGCTTGGTGTGGCAGGCGAGCAGCGCGTTGGCCCCGCTGGGCAGGATCTCCATGTCGTGGCAGTCGTCGTACTCGCCCGAGTGGAGAACCTTGGCGGTCGTGCCGGTGGCGCCGTCGTACCGCATCAGCGTGGTCGTAGCCGGTCCCGAACCTGGTTTGCGCACGAGCATCCACCGACTCGTGCCGTCGTGGGAGTTCCGGATGCGGCGGTCGATGTACCCGTCCTCGTGGAAGGGCAACGGGAAGACGTGGCCGTCGGCGATGCGGTACACGCTGTGCTCGTCATGTCGTGGGTCTACCGACCCCGGTTCGCGTCCCCCGGTGACGTACCGGGTGATCGTGGCCCCGGTGCCCCCGGGGCTCAACGTCGCGAGACGGCCCGCCGCCAGGAGCCGACTGGCCCCGGTCGGCTCACGCAACCAGACCCGGTCGTCGAGCCAGCTCTGGCGATCACCGGGCCGGACGAACACCAGCCGGCTTCCGTTGTAGTCAGACGCCACGGCGCCGGCACCACCGCCCGCGACGGGTGTGCGGGCGATCACGGCTCCGGTGGGGCTCAGCGTGAGCCGGTGCAGCGCTCCGGCCTTGGTCGCGAAGATCGTCCGGTGTGTGACCGGGGCGGCTGCCGCCGCCGCGGAAGCGGGTGCGGCCGACATGGGACCGACCATCACCGCCGTGGCCAGCAGGGCCGCAGACGCGGTCAGCCAGCTCGTGGTGGTCTTGACTCTCATCGGTGTGGGCTCCTTTGCCTCACCGCCCAGGTAAGTCGCCCGTCGAACTTCCCGGAAGGGACTTGTCTCACCTCGGACCCAAGTCCTCATGTCCGGATACGGACTGGAGTCCCAGCGAAGCCGCAGGAACCCCGTGACTCGCGAGCCACGAGGCGGGCGTGGTCGCACGTGGGCGGTGTCCCCCCGATCACGGCGACTGGGTGTCTTCGGTGGCGTTCGCGCCGGACGCTGACCACCGGTCACCGCGACCACATGGCGGCGTTGCGGGACCGGAGCGCGCGCGAACCACGCCGTGGCCCGGTTCAGCCGGGCCACGACCCGCCGCACCGAAGCGATGCAGACGCCTGCTGCCGCAGGTCAGAGCTGGTGGGGCGGGCGGCACTCGAACCCGCGGCCTGAGGATCATGAGCAACCTCGAACGCGTCGTCGGGGGCCTCTCCCTGCGACTACCGCCTCAGCTACTCCCCCACGCACCCCACCCTTCGCCGCGCTCCACGGCATTTCCGGCCGAGAACCATGCCGCGAGGGTCACCGCGCACCGCCCTCAGCTGCGATATCGGCCGGTCGTCAGCCCTCGTCGGCGAGCCGGTCGCCCTTCGAACATCGTCGGCTGGGCAGTCACGCCGGACCTTGGCCACCGGTACGCCGCGCTGGACCCGGACGGGCGTCACGTCTGGGGGACGAAGGCGGACCTGCTGGGCCGACCTTCCCACCCGCGCATCGCCCGCTCCTCCTACGGGCGCGGGCGCGTCCCACGGCGCCCGGTTCCCCGGCGTCGCCGCCCACGCCGGCGGCGCCGGTCGGCTGGAACAGAGAGCCCACGTCACCAGGGAGGTCACCCCGTGCGACCCGGCAGGGTGGTTCACGACCCTTCCGCGGCACTGAGCACGATTTCCACAGATCCTTCACGCCCCGTCTGGGGAGCGGTTCCAGCAACCTTCCGGTGGTGCTCCGCTCGCGTCGTCCTCGATCCTGCCCCGCCCGGAGGTGTCAGGCCGGCAACTGGCGGACCAGGTGGTCCCACACCGCCGCCAGTGCCCGCCCGTTGTAGATGTGCTCCCGCTTGGCGAGTGACTCGTCCGGCGGCGACCAGGTCGGCCAGCCCCCGGCGGTGGCGGTCAGCATCTGCTGCCGGCAGGCGCGCTCCAGCAGGACGGCGGCCACCGTGGCCTCCTGGAGGGTCGCACCCACCGCCACGATCCCGTGGTTGACGAGGAACGCCGCCCGGGCGCCGCCGAGGGTCAGGGCAAGGCTCTTGCCCAGCTCGCGGGTGAGGACCAGGTCGGCCGTGTCGGTGAACCGCGGCACGGCGGGCGGCACGAAGAAGTTGGCCGCGTGGCTCACCGGCAGCAGGGGCTGTCCCGCGGCGGCCAGCGCCACCGCGTACGGCGGGTGCGTGTGCACGATGCCGCCGACGTCCGGCCGCGCCGCCATGATCTCGGTGTGGATGGGGAACTCGCTGTGCCGGGTCCCCTCCCCGGCGGCCACCGTCCCATCAGGATCGACCAGCTGCACTCGGTCGGGGGTGACCTCGACCAGGCTCCACTCGGCCGACTTGATCCACACGCCCCGCCCCTCGGGGTCCCTGGCCGAAGCGTGCCCCCAGATGAGGTCGTCCTGCCCGGCCGCGCCGAGGATCCGGGACGAGGTCGTGACCAGCTCACGGAGGTCGGTGCTCATGGGGTGCCCCTCCGGTCGCGCCGGGCACCCCGGCGTCCTACGGCAGCAGGTGATCCAGTTCCTCGGCCGCAACGGTGAGCTCGGCCAGGATGGTCTTGCGTACGTCGTCGTTCATGCGGCTGACCGGCACGGAGACGACGATCGCGAGCCGCGGGGGGCGCGTGGAGTGCAGTGCCACGGCGACAGAGGTGACGCCCTCCTCGCTCTCCTCCTGGCTGCGCGCGAACCCCTGGGCCCGGACGTCCGCAAGCTTCTCTCTCAGTTCGGTGCGCGTGCCGATGGAGTTGGGTGTCACCCGTATGAGCTCCTCGTCCGGGTACAGCCGGAGGAGCTCCTCGTCGGAGAGCCCGGCGAGCAGCACCTTCCCCATGGAGGTGCAGTGCGCCGGTGAGGACAGGCCGATCCGGCCGGCCACCCGGAGCGCGCGGCTGCTCTCGACCGAGTCGAGGAAGTGGACGTCCGTGCCGTCCAGACGGCCGAGGTGGACGGTCTCCAGCAGCTCGGTGTTGAGGCGCTCCAGCACCGGCCGCGCACGGGTCCGGACGTCGAGGCGACGCAGCACCCCGAGCGCGAGACGATCGAGGGTCGGCCCCGGGACATAGCCACGGGTCGTGCTGTCCTGCCGGACCATGCCTCGGTACTGCAGCATCGCCAGGAGCCGGTGCGCAGTCGAAGACGCCACCCCGAGGTACTGGCTGACGTCCGTGAGCCGGAGGGAGGGGCGCTCGCCGAGGAGCAACATCACCCGCAGCGCGTTGTCCACCGACTCGATCGGGTACTGCGGAATCGGCCCGTGCTCGGGCGTGGGCGGGTATTCCTGGGCGGCTGTCACCCCCCGAGGGTACGGGTTGTCTGTCCTGCAGAAGACGGCTCGTGTCCTCGTGTGGAGAGTGCACGTGATCACCCCAGCCGGGCGAGCTCGTGCCGCCAGGCCGTCTCGACGTTGAACCCGCCGCCCAGGTCCGGCAGCTCGGCCAGGTCCTCCTCGGGCAGGTCCCGCAGCCGGCCGCCGGCCGAGACGACGGCGAGCGACAGCCGGGCGATCCGGTCCACCGCGAGGGCCCGCAGGACCGCCTCGGCCACGCTGGGGCCGGCGCTGGTGAGCCCGTGCCCGCGCAGCAGCACGACGGGCCGCTCCCCCATGGCGTCCACCATCTCGGCGGCCAGCCGTCGGTTCCGGACCAGCACACCCCTCGGGTAGACCGGCACGCCGCCGGCCGCGAGCGTGGTGCCCGGCATGTCAAAGGCGCCGACGATCGGGCGGATCCCCAGTCCGGCGAGGTCCGCGGCGACCACGGCGGGCGGATGCGCGTGTACGACCGCCGTCCAGTCCGAGTGCCGGCGCATCACCTCGGTGTGCAGCGGCAGCTCGTTGGGAGGGCGCCACCCGTCCAGCTCCCCCGCAGCGCCCGGCGTCCCGTCGAAGGTGACCAGGTGGACGTCGTCCGCCGTCGTCCAGGCCAGTCCTCGTTCCCGGGGGCCCCGGCAGCGGACGAGGAGGCGCTCGGAGTCGACGCGGAGGCTGATGTGCCCGAGGTACCCGTCGGCCAGACCGCGCGCGGCCAGGACGCGGCACGCATCGGCGATCCCCTGGCGCAGATCCGCGAAGTCCTTCCCGGTTCTGGTCACGTCCGCTCCCCCGTCGTCGCCACTCGGGCCCGGCTCAGAAATGGCACGACCGCTTCTCCGCTCCGATCAGGACCTTTTCCTGGGGGCGTGCACGCCGGCCCCGCCGTCGGGGTGCACCGCGGTGCCGGTGATGCCGCGGGCCCGCTCCGCGGCCAGGAAGACGTAGCTCCAGGCCATGTCCTCGGCGGTCAGCGCGACCTGCAGGGGCACCCGGGCCGCCATGTCCTCCGCCCGGCCGGGCGCGGAGCCCAGGCTGCGGTCGGCGAGGCCCAGGCTCGGCACCCCCCGCAGATCGGTGTCGAGGACACCGCCGGGAGCGACCCCGTTCACCCGTACGTCCGGCGCGAGGTCGTGGGCCAGCGCGGTGACGAGCCCACGGACGGCGAACTTGGAGGCGAGGTAGAGCACGCCACCGCGACCCGGGTAGTACGCCGACGTCGACTCGGTGAGCACGACCGCTCCACGGCCGGACTCCCGGAGCGGGGGCAGCGCCGCCTTGACCGAGTGCAGGACGGACCTGACGTTCGGGTGGAAGATCTCGTCGAAGGCCACGTCGATGAGGTCCGCGTCGAGGTCCTGGATGCTGCGGTAGTAGTCGAAGATCCCGACGCAGCTGACCAGCACGTCCAGTCCGCCGAACGCCGCGACCGCTGACGCCACCGCCTCATCGTTCGCGGTCCGGGTTCCCGCGTCGCCCACGGTGACCGGGACCTGCGGGAGCGCCGCGGCGAGGGCCCGGCTCTTGGCCACGTCCCGCTCCAGGACCGCCACCCGCGCGCCCTCGGCGAGGAAGACGTCGACCACCGCCCGGCCGATGCCAGATCCCGCCCCGACGACCAGCGCCCGCCGGCCCTCGAGCCAGCGGGTCACGGCCCCTCCTCGTCCTCGCGGACCAGCGGCCCGAACGGGTTGCCGACCATGGCGGAAAAGGTCGCAGTGTTCTGCCAGGTCAGCGCCTCGAGCTCGAGCGGGCACAGGGCGACCCACCGGCCGGACCTCGGTGACTCGACGAGCAGGCGGGCACCGTTGCGGGTCTCCACCCGCACGACCCGGGCCTCCGCGAACTCGTTGCCGAGACAGATCGGCTCCCCCACCGCGTGGTCGAGCAGCTCACCCCGTTCGGCAGCCGCCCGGCATGCCTCGGCGGCGGCTTCCTCCTCGCCTTCCCAGCGCAGCGTCACGGGCGGCGCTCCCCTCGTCCGTGGACGATCACAGGAAAATCGCCAGGTTCTGCATCCGGATCACGGCGTCGTCGACCATGACCGTGCGGCGGGCGAGCTTCCAGCCGTGCGGCGTGCGGCGCAGGAGGTCCTCGCGCCCCGCGGAGACCACCGAGGCCTCCCGGACATCCCCGCGGCTGCGGTACAGCAGGGTGGCGGAGTCGACCACGAGGTGGTCGGGTTCCTCGGTGGCGAATGTCCGCACGTTGCCGAGGTGGTGCCGGAGCCGGGAGGGCGGGTCCTCGGTCCACGCGTGCTCGGTGAGGAAACGGGCAACTCGACGGGACAGCGAGTACTTGTCCTCGTCGAAGTGCGCCATACCCGGCGAGGTGTCGTAGCCGGCACCCAGCGCGGTGGTCACGCGGACCGGCATCAGGTAGTGGATGTCCTCGGTCAACAGGTCCAGCCACTCTTCATAGGCCTGTGCGTCCAGCAGCCAGGCCTCGTCCACCAGCCATTGGTGGGCCCGCTGATGCCGCTCGTCGCAGAACGGGAGGCTGCGGCCGGTACGCAGTAGGGGCGAGGCGTGGGCGCCCAGGGGCGAGCGGACGGCCCTCATGCCGGCGACCCCACGCGCGCCTGCTCGCCAACGCCGACCTCCAGCGTGGGAGCCGGCTTCGCCGGTCGCTCGAGGTCGTCGGCCCAGCGGTTCAGCAGCTCCCGCTGGTTGTACTCGCCGTACCCGGCGTGCGCGACGCCCGGCCCGTGGAACTGGTCACAGGTGAGTGCCGGGACCACCTCGGCGCCGTCCTCGAGCAGGCCCATCCGGCTGTTCAGCAGCAGCCGGCGGGCCATGGAACCGGCCGCGGTGCTGGTCAGCGACACCCAGTTCTCGACGTCGTCCTGCTCGAACATGCCGGTCGACCCGAAGCACATCAGGTACGCCTTGTACGACAGCGCCTTGAACTCCTCGGGAGCCTCGGCGTCCACGGCGAACCAGGAGAGGACCTCGGTCTCGTCCTCGCTGATCGGCTGCCACTGCCGGAGGGAGATGAACGGCAGCACGTCGTCGGAGTCGGCCACCCGCGGCCAGTTGTGCACGAACGAGAGGTTCGGATACACCGAGGCGGCGCTGATCATGAAGCCGTCGTCGCCCACCACCCGCAGTTGGTCCGCGGAGAACATCTGCTTCATCCGGTCGACCATCTGCTGCGGATAGCCGACGTAGCGGAACCGCTCGTCGAGATCCCCCGGGGGCAGCTTGTACGTCGTCCCACCACCGTTGCCGGCCCAGTAGGTGCAGCCGTCCTTGCGCTTCTGCGCCTTCGGTTCGCGGAACAGGCCGATCTCCACGACGGAGATGTGGGTCTGGGGGGTGTGGTACATGTCCCCGGCGAAGTTCTCGGCGCCGATCTTCCAGTTGGCCTTGACCCGCCACCGCTGCGGTCCGCGCAGCTCGATGCCCGTGGGGCTCTGCCTGGTGTAGTAGTCGAGGTAGAACCGGAAGTCGCCGAGGAACTCCTCCAGCGGCTCGGCGTCCGGGTCCATCGAGAGGAAGACCAGGCCGTTGTAGCTCGCCAGGTTCGGGGCGGGCAGCAACCGCCGGCCCTTGCGCCGGAATCCGGCCTCACCGCCGTAGGCCTCCTGGTGGAAGGGCAGCCCCACGAGCCGCCCGTCGTTGCGGTACGACCAGCCGTGGTACGGGCAGCGGAAGTGCGAGGCGTTGCCCATCTCGGCGCGGCACACCTGCATCCCCCGGTGCAGGCACATGTTGAAGTGCGCGCGGACGACCCCCTTCTCGTCGCGGGCGACGATGAAGGAGTCCTGCAGCACGCGGCGGACCACGTAGTCGCCGGGTTGGGGGATCTCCGACTCGTGGGCGACGAAGACCCACGCGCGACCGAAGACGCGCTGCTTCTCCAGCTCGAACAGCTCCCGGTCGTTGTAGATGTGCGCCGGAATCATGCCGCGCCGCACGTCGGCCAGGACGCCGGACTGATCGGCCATTCAGTGCCCGCCCTTCTGCAATGCAGAGGTATTGTCTGGCCAGTAGAAACCATGGCCCGGGTCGCGTCAAGTCACTCGAGGACCACGGTGACCGCCTTCGTCTCCGTGTAGCCGAGGAGCTCGTCCAGCGACTCCTCGCGGCCCACGCCCGAGACCTTGACACCGCCGAACGGCAGCCCCCAGTAGTGCCGCGAGCTGCCGTTGACCCATACGTAGCCCGCGTCCAGCTGCGCGGCCATGCGGTGAGCGCGGGTGACGTCGCCGGTCCACACGGCGGCGGTGAGCCCGTAGCGGCTCCCGTTGGCGATCGCCACGGCCTCCGTCTCGTCGCGGAAGGTCAGGACGGACAGGACGGGCCCGAAGATCTCCGCGACGGCGGCCGGGTTGTCCGGCGCCATGGGCCCGAGGACCGTGGGGGCGACATACCAGCCCTCGTCCCCCACGGTGTCCGGCCGGCCGCCGCCGGTGAGCACCCGGGCCCCGCCGGCCGTGGCCGCCTCGACGGCCCCGATCGACTTCTCGTACTGCCGCCGGTCGATGAGCGGGCCCATCTGGGTGCCGTCCTCCAGCGGGTGGCCGACCCGGATGGCCCGTACCTGCTCCACGACCGAGCCGAGCACGTCGTCGGCGATCGCCTCGTGCAGCAGCAGGCGGCTGGTGGAACCGCAGGACTGCCCGGCGGTGAGGGTGAAGTTCATGCCGGCCACGGCACTGTCGGCGGCCCGCGCCAGGTCGGCGTCGGGCAGCACGATCAGGGCGTTCTTCCCGCCCAGCTCGAGGGTGACGTGCTTGACCCCGCTCTCCGCGGCCTGCCGCTGGACCAGCTGCCCGGTCTCGGGCGCACCGATGAAGCCGATGCGGCGGATCAGCGGATGGCGGACCATCGCCTGCCCGGTCACGGCCCCCCGCCCGGTGACGACGGCGCACAGGTCCGGCCCGAACACCTCGGCGGCCAGCTCGGCCATCCGCAGCGCCGACAGCGGTGTCTGGTCCGGCGCCTTCAGCACGACCGCGTTCCCGGCCACCAGCGGGGCGGCGACCTTGCCGGCGGCGAAGAACAGCGGGTGGTTGAACGGGACGACGCGGCCGACCACGCCGTAGGGGACCCGCAGGGTGTAGTGCAGATTGCCCGACAGCGGAAACGTCGCCCCGCCCAGGCCGAGGGCGTGGTCCGCCATGATCTCCAGCAACGTGACCGCCGCCGCGACGTCGGCCCGCATCGCCGGCAGCGGGAAACCGGCGTCGACGGCATCGAGCGTGGCGAGTTCCTCGGTGTGCGCGGTGAGCAGGGTGGCGAACTCCCGCACCCGAGCGGCGCGGGCGCGCGGCGGCAGCGCCGCCCACGGGCGTTGCGCCTCCGCGGCGGCGCGGACGACGCGGTCGACCTCCTCCGGTGACGAGTCGGGGACGTCGGTCAGCCGCCCCCCGGTGGTCGGGTCCTCGATCTCGTAGCGGGAGGCGGTGGTCAGCGGGCGCCCGCCCAGGAGTATCTCCCACGGGCGCTCGACGACGGCGGTGGCGGACAGCGTCACGGGGCTCTCCCCTCAGGAGGCGGACGGGAGGACGAACAGCAGCCAGGTGAGCACCGGCGCCGTCACCGCCATGGACATGCCCCAGGCGAGCATCGTGCGGTACAGCGGCTGGCGGTCCTCCTCCGCGGCGTTGGCCAACGTCAGGGCGCCGACCGACGAGAACGGCGTCGAGTCCACGACGGTCGCCGAGATCGCCAGAGCGATGATCATGGCGGTGACGCCGACCTCGCCCTGTTGCATGAACGGCACGGCCAGCGGGATGAGGACGCCGAGCAGGCCGGCGCTGGAGGCGAAGGCCGACGTGATCGCGCCGACCACGCAGATGAGGAATGCGGTGAGCAGCGGCTCTCCGAGGCCGGCGATGCCGTGGCCCACGGCGTCGATGGTGCCGTAGCGCTGCAGCGCGCCGACGAAGGTCACGACACCGCAGATCAGCAGGACCACCGACCACACGATCCGCCGGTCGGCGAGGGCCACCCGGTCGGGGAAGGCCAAGTGCAGCAGGACCGCGGCGGTGAGGGCCAGGAAGCCGATCTCGAGGTCGAAGACGAGCGCCCCGACACCGACGGCGAGCAGCACGGCGAGGGTGATCCCCTGGTCCGCCCGCAGCCGGAGCCTCGCCGGGGCGTCCACCGCAACCGCCCCGGCGGTGCCGACGGCCACTCCCCCGGAGCCGGTGCCCGCGCCGACGGGCACGTCACTGCCGCCCACACCGGCGGCCACCAGATCCTCGACCCCGGGTCCGGTGTCCCGCCCCGCGGCCGGCACGCGGGTACGCGCGGACCGCCGGCGGCGCTCGCGCAGCAGCGCCCTCCCACCGAAGAGCAGGTAGATCAGGACGGCCAGCCCGGCGTTGTACGCGGCGTTGCCGAAGAACAGCGCCGCGGAGGAGACCTCCAGGCCGTTGGCGGCGGCCGACTGCCGGACGATGATCGCCAGCCCGTTCAGCGGCGAGAAGTTCCCGAAGCAGGAGCCGTGCATGACCATGAGCGCCGACATGCGGCGGTCGAGGCCGTAGCGCTCGCCGAGTTGCAGGCACAGCGGGGCGAGCATGGCGACGCCCGCCGGTCCCAGCGCTCCGGCCATCGTGGGGATCGCCGAGAACACGAAGATCAGCCAGGGCACGAGGGCCGGCCGGTCGCCCAGAAGGCCGACGGCCCGGTCGATGACCCATTCGATCGTGCCGTTCACGGCCGCCAGGCCGAACAGGTACGTGACGCCGACGAGCAGGACGAACAGTTGGGGCGGGAAGGCCGCCAGCACGTCGTCGGCGGACTCGCCGACCACCAGGGTGCCGACCAGGATCGTCGCGATCAGCGCCAGCGCGCCGATGTTGACCGTGCGCAGCGTGCCGACGACGAACACCAGCACGAGCGCCAGGACGCCGATGACGTGGATGGACACGGTATCTCCCGTGGATCAGGTCGGTGTGGCGCAGCACCGCGACACAGATCTCCCACCAGCAGGTCGCGCTTTCTGGTGGGCAGAGATAGTTTCTGCTAGATACCTGTGGTGTCAAGCGTCATCTCTGGCGGCGAGTCGGGTCCGGAGGTGGCGCCCACCGCCCCGCCGAGGAGGCCCGATGACCCCGCCCCCCGCCCGTACCGGTGCCGATCTCGTGGTGGAGTGCCTCCTCGCCGAGGGGGTCGAGGTGGTCACCGGTGTCCCCGGGACGACGGTCATGGACGTCATCGACGGCCTCGCCCGGCAGAGCCGCATCCGGTACGTGGTCACCCGGCACGAGCAGGTCGCCGGGTTCCTCGCCGACGGCCTGTCCCGGGCCGGCTCGGCGCCCGGGGTGGCGCTGGTCTCGCGCGGCCCCGGCGCGGCCAATCTGGCGATCGCCGTGCAGAACGCGTACGACGAGTCGGTACCGCTGCTGGTCCTGGTCGGGCAGGTGCCCACGGGCATCGCCGAGCGCCGGGCGTTCGAGGAGATGGACGTGCTGGCCACGTTCCGGCCGATGACCAAGTGGGCGGTCGAGATCCACCAGGTGGCACGCATCCCGGAACTGCTGCAACGGGCGGTGCGGACGGCGGTCGACGGGCGGCCCGGGCCGGTCGTCGTCTCCCTGCCGCTCGACGTGCTCCAGGCCCCGGCCCCGGACGGTGTGACGCCGGCCCGCCGGTGGCGCGGGCACCCGCCCGGTCCGGCCTCCGCCGCGGTCGGGGAGGCCGCCACGGTGCTGGCCGGCGCCCGGCGTCCCGTCGTGCTGCTGGGTGGCGGGGCGACCGGCGACCCGGACAAGTACCTGCGGCTCGCCGACCGGATGGCCGCCCCGCTCCTGACGACCTGGATGCGGCAGAGCCTCGTACCGCACGACCACCCGGCCTGGCTGGGCGCCCTCGGCTACGGTGCGCACGAGGTGACCGAGCGGGCGGTACGCGACGCCGATGCGCTGCTCGCGATCGGATGCCGTTTCTCGGAGTTCACCACGAAGCGCTGGACCCTGCTGCCGCCCGGCGTCCGGCTGGTGCACGTCGACGTGGACCCCGGAGAGCTCGGCCGCGTGTACCTGCCCGAGGTGGGGGTCGTCTCCGACGCCGCGCTCGCCGCCGAGGCCCTGCTGGCGCGCGTGCCGGAGGTGCCGGAGGGGGACGCGCGATGGGAGCACCGGAGCCGGATGCGCGCCGAGTTCGACCGGGTCTCCTCGCTCGAGTCGGACGAGCTCGCCGTCGACGACCCCGGCTCCGGGGTGAGCAGCAGCAGCGCCGTCCGGGTGCTCCAGCAGCTTGCCGACCGCGACGGGCTCCTCCTGCTCCAGGACGCGCCCAGCTTCGCCCCGTGGACCCACCGGCACCTGCGGCTCACCCGGCCGCGCAGCCTCTACGCCTCCGCCGGCGGGGCCATGGGCTGGGGACTGCCGGCGGCGATGGGCGTCGCGCTGGCCCGGCCGGACCGGCGCGTGGTGACGGTCAGCGGCGACGGCAGCTTCTGGATGGTCGCCCAGGACCTCGAAACCTGCGTCCGAGAGGACATCCCGCTGGTCAACCTGGTGATGAACAACTACTCGTACGGCAACACCCGCGACCGACAGCGCTTCGCGCACGAAGGCCGCTACCTCGGCGTCTTCTACGGCAACCCGGACTTCGCCGGGTTCGCCCGCTCCCTCGGCGGCTTCGGGGTGCGCGTGGAGAAAGACGACGAGCTCGCGCCCGCCGTGGAGCAGGCGCTGGCGCAGGACCGGCCCGCGGTAGTCGACGTCGTCCAGGACCGGATGTATGGGCTCCCGCCGGGGCTGACGCCACCTGCGGCGCGGTAACGCGTTGTGGCGCCGGGCTCCGTCCGCAGAATGCGTTTCTGCAAGATCACCCTGTCCGCACTCCTGCCCCGGGCATCAACGCCCCTGGGAACCACAGCCGGTGTCCGGGCGACGGATCGACCGGCTCTACGAACCGAGGAGTCACGTGGCCGCACCCGTGTTCACCATGGCCTGCCAGGCGTACGACCGCATGCAACCGCTGCGCGACGGCACCGTCCGCGTCGGCGGGGCGGAGCTGAACTTCCTCGACCTGCCGGTCGAGGAGACGTTCTTCCGCATGCTGAAGTACCGGGAGTTCGACATCGCCGAGCTGTCGCTGTCCAGCTATGTGCTCACCCTCGCCCAGGGCGCGCCGTTCGTCGCCGTGCCGGTCTTCCCCTCGCGGGCGTTCCGGCACAGCGGCATCTACGTCCGCGCCGACTCACCGTTGACGGATCCCGCCGAGCTGGCCGGTGCCACGGTCGGCGTCCCGGAGTACCAGATCACCGCGTCGGTGTGGATCCGCGGCATCCTCGACGAGCACCACGGTCTGCCGGTATCCGCCGTGCGGTACCGCACCGGCGGCCTCGACCGGCCCGGACGGGCCGAGAAGCTGAGACTGGACCTGCCACGGGACGTCGACGTGGCGCCGATCGGGCCGGCGGACACCTTGTCGCAGCTGCTGCTCGAGGGGAAGCTCGATGGCGTCTACAGCGCCCGCAACCCCGGCCCGTTCAACACGCCGGGCGGCGGTGGGATCCGGCGGCTCTTCCCCGACCCGGCCGGCGCGGAGCGCGCCTACCACGCACGTACGGGGATCTTCCCGATCATGCACACGCTGGTGATACGGCGGGAGGTGTACGAGCAGCACCGCTGGTTGGCCCGTGAACTGGTCAAGGCATGCGAGGCCGCCAAGGCAACCGGGCTGGCCGGCATGGACGAGACGGCCGCACTGCGGTACGCCCTGCCGTGGCTGTGGGCCGAGGTGGAACGCACCCGGGCGGCGCTCGGTGACGACTGGTGGCCGTACGGCGTGGACGCCAACCGGCACACCCTGGAGATCTTCCTCCGGTATTCCCACGAACAAGGCCTCGCCGCGCGCCGGTACGGACCAGAGGAGCTCTTCGCCCCCGAGTCGCTGGCCTCCGTGGTGGTTTGAGCGCGCCCAACCTCGTACCCGTGTCCTGTCGCAGCTACCCGCAACTACAGCCACGGTTGCTCGCTCACCACCCTCACCAGTCGCCGCGGTCCGCAAGGTTTCGGACCACGAACGGGGCCACGCGGTCGTCTTCCTGGCCTGTACGACCACCCCGAATCAGCCGACGTGGATGTGGGGCTTGCGGACCGGGTGGTTCTCCGCTTCACGGATGATTCCCCGGACGACGGGAACGGTGTCGTCGCGGCCGAGGATGAAAAGCGGAACAGGTGTCCGAGCGGATTGCCCTCGGCCACTCGAGGTGGCAGCCCGGCAAGAAGACGGTGTCCTGCAGGGTGTCCTGCGCTGTCGGCAGATCCAGTCGGAGAGAGCGGCTGAGGCCGCTCCCAACTGAGTTGACCGCATGGTGAGGGGAAGGCGCCGACCGGTGAGTGCGCCGGCCTTGCGTCGACGTCGTGGCGGTCCCACTCAGGCGAGATCGTCGATCCGCACGTTGACCTCGATGGCCTCCATGGTGGTCAGGGCATAGAGATCGGCGGCCACGGTGCGACGGATGCGTCCGGCGAGCCGCTGCAGGTCCTCCCCGTCGGCCGCGGCGACGGTGATGTCGACGACCGCGCGGCGGCCGACGACGGTGACCGCTACCGCAGCATCCGCATCCGGGCCGGTCGAGCCGTCGTCCAGGCTGACATTCCCGAGCGCGGCGACGACTCCGGCCACTCGGTCCGCGGCGGCGCGCGCGATGACCTCGGCGACGCGCGCGGCGATACGAGTGACGCCCCGCTCGCCCGAGAACGTCGCGTGCCCCGGCACCTCGGTGAGCTGCCGGATCTGGGCCATCATCCGGCTGAGCAGGTCGGCGGGGGCGGTGATCTCCTCAGCGGCATACGCCCGGACCGGGGACCAGAGGTCGTCGAGCTCGGCGAGTGCGGCGCGGCAGTGGGCGCAGTCCGTCTGGTGGCCGGTGCGGCGGGTGGCGTTACCGTCCGCGACCTGGTCGAGGAGGTCGTCCACGGCGGCGCCACAGGGAAGGACACCGGTGGGCTGATCGCTCACAGCTGTCCCCTCAGTGCCTTCGCCAGCTCGCGGCGGGCCCGGTAGATCCGTCCCCGGACGGCACTGACGGTGGTGCCCAGGGCAGCGGCGGTCTGCTCGTAGGTGAGGTCTTCGAACTGGTGTAGCACGAGTGCGACCCGCTGTGCAGGCTCAAGCCGGTCGATTGCGGTCATGAGCAGGCGACGCCGTTCCACGGCCTCGACCACTCCGGCGGGATCGGCAACGTCCACGTCACCCGTGGCGGGGTGGCCCACCACCTCGGACCGGATGTCGGCCGCATCCACCTCGCCGGGGGCAAGTCCGACGCGTTCCCGCGCGCGACGCTTGAGATGGCGGAGGCAGCGGCGGGCGGTGATGCGATACAGCCAGGTCGCCAGCTCGCTCTCGCCCCGGAACGCGGGAAGGTCTCGCCACGCCTCGAGGAACACCTCCTGGGTGATGTCGTCGGCGTCGGCGCGGATACCGATGATGCGTACCGCGGTGCGGTACACCCGATCGCGGTGCGCGATGACGAGGTGTTCGAACGCCGCCGGGTCTCCGGCGCGCGCGTGGGCAAGGAAGAACGCCTCCCGCGAACTCCTCGGCACGCCACGGATCACACCAGCCGGGAGCACCAACCGCCAGTGGCCGGGCCCGCCGGCACGGCGGCAAAAGAATCCGGGAACTCGTGCGTGACGAATGCCGGTCAGGCAGCCACTAACAGAGGAGTGCGCGGTCGGCTGGACCGCGCGGATCCACCCGATCCAGGAGGCATGATGACCGAGACCACCGCGACCGCGTCGCGGGTCACCACAGGTGGTGACCTGGTGTCGCCACAGGGCAAGACCACGATCGCGGATTCCGTCGTCGAGAAGGTCGCCGGCATCGCGGCCCGCGAGGTGGCCGGGGTGTACGAGCTGGGCGGGGGCGCGGCGCGGGCGATCGGAGCGCTGCGTGAACGCATCCCCGCCACCGGCGGCAAGCCGGTGTCGCAGGGCGTCAGGGTGGAGGTCGGCGAGCGACAGGCGGCCGTGGACATCGACCTCGTCGCGGAGTACGGCGTCTCGATCATCGACGTCGCCGGAGCGGTACGGCGCAACGTGATCTCGTCGGTGGAGCGGATCACCGGGCTCGAGGTGACCGAGGTGAATATTTCTGTCGGTGACATCCACATCGAGGATGACTCCGAGCAGGACGAGGACGAGCGCCGCGTCCAGTGAATGGTTCCCCCTCCCCCGCGGACGGTCCGCGCGGCGCCCATCGGCCCGGCCGCGGACCGGCCGCGGCGGCGACACCGGCGTCGCGGGTGACGACGGGGACCGCGGGGGTGGCCGAACCACCCGCCCTCAGCGCCGCCGGTGCCGTGCCCGGCGTGGCCGAGGTCGCCGATGCGGATCCGGATCTCATCGCGGCCGCGGTTCGCGCCGTCCCGCAGGTGGCCGGTCTCTCCGGCGGTCGTCTCGGTGAGATCGCGACGTACCTGCCCGGGCGCCGCGTCGAAGGTGTCCGGATCCGTCCCGGGCAGATCGAGGTACACGTGGTCGCCCGGTACGGACCGACGATGGGCGAGGTCGGGGCGGCGGTGCACGCCGCCGTGGTGGGCGCCGCCGGCCCCGTCGAGGTCGTCGTCGGCATCGACGACCTCGACGTGCCGCTGCCCGGAGACGACGCCACCACTCCCGGGTCCGCCGATATCCATGCTCAGCAGAGGGGGACGTCGTGATCTCACGTACCACCGTCGGACTGTTCGCAGGGCTGATCTTCGCCCTGGTCGTGGTCCTCGGCGGCTTCGGCGGCCTGATGGCCGCCCTGTTCTTCGGCGGCTCCGGCCTGCTGATCGGACGGGTGCTCGACGGCCAGCTCGACCTGCCCTCCCTGGTCGCCCGGCCGGGTCGTCGGCCATGAGCGCCACCGTCGCCGAGCTCGACCGTGACGATCCGGCCCCGGCCGCCGACGGCGGTCGACGCCCGGCCGCGGAACGGGGCGAGCTCACCATCGCCGACCGCGTCGTCGAACGGATCGTCGAGGCCGCGGTGGCCGAGGCGCACCACGCCGGTGGTGCGGCCCCGTCCGTACTCGGCCAACCGCTCTGGGTTGCCACCGAGGGGATGAAGGCCCGCGTGTCGGCCACCGTGGACGGCGGGGTCGTCACCGCGACGGTGCGACTGTCGGTCCGCTGGCCGGAGCCGGTCCTCGACGTGACCCGGCGAGTCCGTGCCCGGATCGTCGAGCGGGTCCAGGCGCTCACCGGGCTGCGCGTCGCCGAGGTCGACATCGAGATCACCGGCCTCTACACGCCGACCCGCCAGCGGGTGCGGTGAGCCATGCGATACGTCAACCGCGTGCTGGCGGTTCTGCTGGGGCTCACGCTCGCGGCGGCAGGCGTGCTGACTGCCCTCGAGGTCGGCCTCGCGGCGCTGACCCGCCCGCCGCTGGTCTTCCCGCACGAGCGGATCACCGAGGTCCTGCAACGCAGCCGGTGGGCGGACGCCCCGGTGCGGGGCGTCCTCCTCGGGATCGCGGTCCTCGGACTGGTGCTGCTCGTCGCCCAGCTCGTCCCGCGGCGAACCCGGCTGCTGCCGATCGCGGACCCCACTCCCGGCGTAGCCGTGGCCACGACCCGCCGGAGCCTCGAGCGGGCACTGCGACGCGCGGCCACCGGCGCCGACGGCATCAGCGCGGCCTCGGTCACGGCGAGCCCTCGGCGGGTCAGAATCCGCGCCGTGACGGGGCTGCGGGACGTCACCGGCGTCCAGCCGGGTCTCGTGGCCGCCGTCGACGACCAGCTCGACGGGATCGGTCTCGCCCGCCGTCCCACCCTGTCCGTGTCCCTCCGCCAGAAGGACCCTCGGTGAACCCCCGCGCCGACACCGCGAACCGGATCGTGCTCGCCGTCCTGGGGCTCCTGCTCGTCGCGGGTGCCGGCGCCGGTCTGGCCGCCGGCCTGGGGGCATGGGGATCCGTACCCGCCGATCGGCCCATCCTCGACCCGGGGCTGCGGGACTTCTCCGAACGCCACGGCTGGCTGTGGGCCGTCGTCGCTGCGGCCGGCCTCGTCGTCGCCGGGCTCGCCTGTCGCTGGCTTGGCGGCCAGCTGCACACAGACCGTGTTCGCATCCTGGAGTTGGAATCCGATCCCCGAACCGGGGAGACCACGATCCCGACCTCGGCGCTGACCGACGCCGTCGCGACGGAGATCGCCGGCTACCGCGGCGTACGCCACGTCACCGCGCGCACCATCGGCACCGCCGCGCATCCAAGGACCGTGCTCCACGTCGAGCTTGCCGACCGCGCGCCGATCGGTGAGGTGCGCCGGCGCATCGACGACGAGGCGATCGCGCACCTGCGCACGGCCCTCCAAGACCCCGGGTTGCCGGTCCAGCTGGAACTGGCGGTCGCTCCGTTGACCCGCGGCCGCCCCGCGACGCCCTACCGGCCCGCCCGCGAACCACTCTGACCCGAGCCGCTCGAACCAGATGTTGCCCGGCCCGGCACCTGCACCTGCACCTGCACCTGCACCTGCACCTGATCACCGAACCCTGCACCAGCTACCGCCCCGGCCTCTGATGGAACCTCTGCCTGGCCCTGCGAAGAGCCCCCGGCGTGGCACGGTCGAATGGGGCCACGAAGTACCGAAACCAAGCCGCGAAAAGACCGGCTTTCGCTGGTGGGGCGGGTGGGGCTCGAACCCACGACCGAGGGATGACGAGGAATCTCGTACCCGTCGACCGTGGTCTCCACCAGCCACTACGCCCCCACGGCTACACCACCAGGGGCCCCTGACCGCCTCCCCCACCGCCAGTTCGCGTCACCATTGGTGTCACGCGCGTCTGCCGTCTCGGTATTCGCTCCCGGAGATCGGGTCGGCACCGGGCCCGCGCGTGGTCGCTGCCTGAGGACCGAGGTGGCTGTGGTGGGTCATGATGGATCGGTGGACATTCCTCGCCCGCCTACCGGGGTGGGCCTCACCGCTGTCGGAGTTGCCGGGTTCCGCGCCGTGGAGAGCGCGCGGCCCGATGCCCTGTTCCACGATCCGTGGGCGGGACGTTTCGTGGCCGCCGCGGGGTTGCCGCCCGACCTGGGCCGGGATCGTCTCCGCAGTCCGGAGCTGGACGCCCTCTGGGCCCGGTTCGCGGCGCACATGGTGGTCCGGACCCAGTTCTTCGACCGGTACCTGATCGATGCCGCCGCCGCGGGTATCCGGCAGGTCGTGGTCCTCGCCGCCGGACTGGACACCAGGGGACTGCGACTGCCCTGGCCGGCGTCGCTGCACCTTTGGGAGCTCGATCTCCCCGAGATGACCAGCTTCAAAGAGCAGGTCCTCGCCGACGCCGGGGCGACTGCGGCGTGCGACCGCAGCGTCGTCCCGGTGGACCTGCGGCTGGACTGGCCGGATGCGATCCGGCAGGCGGGCCACCGGGCGGATCTGCCGACCGCGTGGCTGGCCGAGGGGCTTCTCATGTACCTCAGCCCCGACGAGAACGACCGGTTGCTCGACGGGATCTCGGACCTGTCCGCCCCCGGCAGCCGGCTCGGGTTGTCCGCGGCCAACCAGTCGATCATGGACTCACCCCTCGCCCAAAGGGAGCTGGACGTCGTCGGTGATCCTTGGCCCGACCTGCGGTCGTTGTGGCGGTCCGGCTTCGAGGCGCCGCCGATCGACTGGCTGACCGCACACGGCTGGCGGGCCCGGGCGTACGAGTCCGGGGTCTGCGCGGAGGACTACGGCCGGCCGCTCCCGGCGGTGCCGTCGGAGGAGGCGGGCGCCGGGAACGAGTGGCTGCTTATCGCCCACCGCGACTGAGCCCGCCGCCTCCCCGACCGGGAAGTAACGGTTCGGCGCGACCGGCACGTCGGGATCACACACAGGGCAACGGCTGCGCCGGGTCGATGGCCAGCGGGCACCGCCCGCACACCACACCGTCCAGGATCCACTGCACAGGAGACGGTGGCTGACTCCGTCATGACTCCCGTGCCGGCCTTGTACGCCTGGTTGACCTGCCCTTCCGTTGTGGTAGATCCGGTGGCCTGCTGAAGCCGACAGGCCAATCGCCGGCAGGACTGCTCCTCACGGCTCTGCTCCCTTCTCGACGGACGTGAGGGCGTACCCCTTCCAGTCGTTCTGTGGCGATGCCGAACCAGCCGTGACGCTACTGCTCCGCAACTGGAACGTCCGGGCCTTTCCCGTGTGGGGACATCCCGGACGCCGCGAGCGGGTCATAGCCCTCGCTCTGGAGAAGGCCCTGCATCTGGCGGCGCCGTATGCCGATGTTGGACCCCTCGATGACGGGGTAGGCGAGCGCCTCGTTGAGGTAGCGGACGAGCGGGAAGTTGTTGTCGTAGGCGGATACGCCCACGAGCTCGATCAAGTGGTTGATCACCTCGACCCCCATCTCAGACCCGAAGACCTTGGCGTGCAGGGCCCACTCCAGGGCGGACGGATGCTGGGAGAGTGCCGCGTCGAGCGCGCGCCACGACAGCAGCCGAACGGCCTCGATCCTGCTCTTGGCATCGGCGAGGACGTCGGCGGCCGACTGGTACTCGATGATCGGGACCGGGCCACCCCGCTTCTCCGTGGTCGCGAACCGGTAGGCGACCTCGAAGGCGTTCCGCATGGCGGCGACGGCAAAGGTTCCGATCGAGGCACCGCTGCCGACGAAGGCGTGCCGCGTGAGGACGACGCCCTGGCCCTCCTCGCCCAGCAGGTTCGACTTCGGTACGCGGACATCCACCAGCCGGACCCGTGCCGTGAGACATCCCCGCAGGGCTGGGAGGTCGTAGTACTCCTCGACCTCGATGTGGCCGGCGAGGTGCTCGCGCTCGGCGATGATCAGCGAAACGCCGCCCGGGGCGCGGCAGACGACGGTCATGATGTCCGGGCCGTCGCCGTCCCAGCCGGGCAGGTGGGACGCCCAGGCCTTCCTTCCGTTGATCACGTAGTGGTTGCCGTCGGGGACGGCAGTGGTCCGCGTGCCCTCGGACGGCGCGGGGGCGTCGAAGTTGGCGCTTCCGCCGGGCTCGGAGTACGCCATGGCCGCGACCGGTGCGCCGGCGTCGACGAGGAAGGGAGCCACGAACCGCTGGATCTGCTCAGCCGTGCCCACCTCGTAGACGGGCACGAGCGCGATCAACGGCCCGGCCATCGAGATGACGAAATCAGGGCTGTGGACCGCCCACTCCTCGATGAGGATCGCGGCGTCCACCCCAGCGGATGCTGTGCCGCCGAACGGCACCGGGATGAAGCCCCTGAGGAACCCCGCCTCGACCGCCTTCTCGAAGGCCGGCCGGGCCAGCGCGGCGCGACGGATCGGGTCGGACTCGGCGCGCACGGCGTCAGCGAGGTCGTGCAGGTTTTCCTCGGCGAACTGCCGGGCTGAGTGCTTGAGCTGCTCCTGCTCCGGGGAGAGCGAAAACGAGACGGGCATCGGGACCTCCTCCTTCGGTAGTGCCGGATGCGATGTAGTCCGGTGACCGTGACGCGTACCTGGTCTTGCACGAGACGCGGTGGATCGGCCGGCACATGGCAACTGTCCCGGCGCGCGGTAGCCGGTGGCGTCCCGCGGTGTCGTGTAGCTCGTCGTCCCCGTGAGGCTCTGCGGTGGTGACTATGCCGGGAGGAGTTCGCCGTTGGCCACCTCGGGAGTGCCGGGTTGGCGGTTGAGCCCGGCCATGGACGCTTCGCCGTGGTAGCCGAGCAGGATGTGAACCGGCACTGCCCAGGGTTCGGTTGACTCCTTGCCTGTGAGGATTCGTCCTCGCTGGAAGGATCAGCCTCGTCCCACGCCCTACCCCATGGAGTTCCGTCGCGACGTGATCGCGGTCGCCCGTCGGGGTGACCAGTCGATCGCGCAGGTCGCCCGGAGCTTCGGGATCTCGGAGTCCTGTCTGGCCCGTTGGCTCCGCGTCGCCGACTGGGAGGACGGCCTCGCGGGCGGCCCGACGCCGGCCGCCGGCGGGGACCTCGAGGCGGAGAACCGCGAGCTGCGTAAGCACACCAAGAAGTTGGAGCAGGAGAACGAGATCCTGCGCCGGGCGGCGGCCTATTTCGCGCGTGAGGTGCTCCCAGAATGATGTACCCGCTGGCCGGTCGACCTCGCCGCCGAACAGATCCCTGTCGCGGTGACCTGCCGGGTGCCCGGCCTCTCCGAGCAGGCGTTCTCCCAGTGGCGGGCCGACCCGGTCAGCCAGCGCGACGGGGACGACGCGCACCTGATCAACGCCGTCCGAGAGATCCACCACGACGACCCCGAGTTCGGCTACCGGTTCATCACCGACGAGCTCGCCGGCGGTCGAGGGGGTCGAGGCGTTGACCATCGTGCTCGCCGCCGGGCACCAGCCGGAACCGGCGGTCCGCCCTGACCGGCGCCGGCCTCGGCGTGCTTCGCCGTGATCGTGGACGCCGCGGACCCGGCGCTGACCGTCCTCCCGATCGGTGCGCTCCGTCTGTGCGTCGGCGGGCTCCTGCTGGTCTCCGGCCTCCCGTGGCTACGCAAGGCAACCTGCCGATGGTCGTCGCGCTCCGCGTCCACATTCGGCAGCCGGATGTCGCAGGTCCCAACAGAGCCGCTCAGGCCAGGTAGCCGATACGCCAAGACTCCCGCCAGCCAGAAAGCCCGATTCCGGCTGCCGGTAATGACCCGCGAGCCGATCCCGGCAACGCTCGATCGCATCCGGTACGCAGCACGAATGGCCGCAGCGCGGCGATTCCAGTCGGCCAGCGCCGCGTCGCAACGCGCTGGCCCACCACGAGGAGATGACATGGCGCGGGTGGCGGTTGGCAAGGAGAACGGCGCCCCGATCGAGCTGTACTACGAGGACCACGGCTCCGGGGAGCCGGTGGTACTGGTGCACGGGTGGCCACTGTCGAGCCGCTCCTGGGAGAACCAGGTGCCCGCTCTCGTCGACAACGGATACCGGACGATCACCTACGACCGGCGCGGGTTCGGCCGGTCGTCCCAGCCATGGGACGGCTACGAGTACGACACCTTGGCCGCCGACCTCAACCGACTGCTGGAACACCTGGAGCTGACCGGGGTGACGCTCGTCGGATTCTCCATGGGTGGCGGGGAAGTGGCCCGCTACGTCGGCCAGTATGGCACCGAGCGGATCGGCAAGACGGTGTTCGCCGCCGCCGTGCCGCCGTACCTCCACAAGTCACCGACCAACCCCGACGGCGCCATCGACGACGCGACACTCGCCGGTTTTCACGACGGCATCCGTGCGGACCGGGTCGCGTTCGTGGACCAGTTCGTCACGAACTTCTTCGCGGTACGCGGCCGCACCGACCTGGTGAGCGAGCCACTTCGGCTGGACAACGTCCGGATCGCCGCAGCCGCCTCGCCGAAGGGAACCTTGGACTGCACGACCGCGTTCTCGACCACCGACTTCCGCGACGACCTCGAGGCGCTCACGGTCCCGACGCTGGTCATCCACGGTGACTCCGACGCCATCGTGCCGTACGAGGCGAGCGGCCGACGAACCGCCGAGGCCATACCCGACAGCAGACTGGTGCTCGTCCCGGACGCGCCACACGGCCTCAACGTCACCCACTCCGCCACCTTCAACGCAGAACTCCTCGCGTTCCTGCGAGGCTGATCAGGACGACACC
Organism: Actinomycetota bacterium; assembly: GCA_030840805.1. Lineage (GTDB taxonomy): Bacteria > Actinomycetota > Actinomycetes > Mycobacteriales > HKI-0501 > JAVEDU01. The sequence goes on along the minus strand of JAVEDU010000081.1, from coordinate 269,410 downwards.
ACCGGCCTTGTGGTTCGGTCGTCCGGCGCTGTCCGGACGATGCGCGCGACCCATCCCGTAGCGTCAGCGGGCGTGGCGGGTGACGCGGCGCAAGCGGTTGTGTTCGACCTCGACGGCGTCCTGATCGACTCCGAGGAGATCTGGGACGAGGTCCGCTGCCCGCCGTCGAGACCCTGGGCTCGGTGACGGTGGCGGCGACCGACAGGACCGGCACGCTGACCGAGGGCCGGATGACCGTCGAACAGTTGGTCACCCCGACGGCCGCGCACACCCTCACCGGCGAGGGATACGCCCCGGAAGGGTCTGTGTCCGACGGCTACGGAGACCGCGAGGACCTGCTGCGGCTCGCCCGTGACCTGGTCCTGTGCAACGACGCCGACCTGGTCCGCGACACCGAGGGTTCCTGGGAACCTGTCGGTGACCCGATGGAGGCGGCGCTGGTCGCCGCCGCATACCGCTGCGGTCTGGACCCGGAGGTCCGCAGCCGGTACCCCCGGTGGGCGGAGATCCCGTTCGACGCACTGCGACGCCGGATGACCACGGTCCACACCACGCCCAACGGGACGGCGCTGGTCGTCTGCAAGGGCGCACCAGAGGCGGTACTCGGCGACCCCGCCCTGCTGCGGGACGCCCGAGACCGGATCGCCCAGTTCGCGGCGGAGGCCGACCGGCTCGCGCACGACGGTCACCGCGTGCTCGCCGTCGCGGACAGTGAACAGCCCACGTGCCCGCCGGTGGACCAGTTGGAGCAGGGGCTCCGGCGGGTGGGACTCGTCGCGCTGATGGACCCCTTGCGCCAGAACGCCCACGCAGTGGCCCGGTCGTTCGCCGACGCCGGCATCCGGCTGATCCTCATCACCGGCGACCACCCCGCCACGGCCGCCGCGATCGCGGCACGGCTGGACCTGCCTGGTGAGGTCGTCCACGGAGACCAGCTCGACGCCGACGGCATCCCGCTGGACGTCCGCGTCTTCGCCCGGGCGCGACCCGAGCAGAAGCTCGACATCGTCCGGGCCCTCCAGGACCACGGCCCCGTGGTCGCCATGACCGGGGACGGGGTCAACGACGCCCCGGCCCTGCACCGCGCCGACATCGGCGTCGCCATGGGCCGCGGCGGCACCGAGGTGGCCCGGCAAGCCGCCGCGCTGGTCCTCGCGGACGACAACCTGGCGACCGTCACCGCCGCTGTGGAGGAGGGACGCCGGATCTATGCCAACCTCCGGCGTTTCCTCCGCTACGCCCTGAGCGGCGGGCTCGCCGAGGTCCTCGTGATGCCGGTGGGCCCGTTCGCCGGCCTCGCCGTGCCGCTCCTGCCCGCGCAGATCCTCTGGATCGACATGCTCACCCACGGTCTGCCCGGCGTGGCACTCCGCGCCGAGCCCACGGACCGCGACGCCATGCGGGCCCCACCCCGCGCGCCGGACGAGGCGATGCTGGGAGCGGGGCTGGCCCGCCGCATCGCCCTCACCGGCAGCATGATCGCCGCGGTGTCGCTGGCCGCGGCGCTGCGGGCGTACGAGTCGGGACGACCGTGGCAGACCGTGCTGTTCGCCGTCCTCGGCTTCGCGCAGCTCGGTGTCGCCCTCGCCGTGCGGGCCGAGCGCGCCGACGGCGCGTCACGCAACCCCCTCCTGGGCGTCGCAGTGGCCCTGTCCCTGGCGCTCCAGGCGGCCGCGGTGCTGGCGCCGCCGCTCCACGAGCTGCTGGGCACCACCTGGCTCTCGCCGACGGAGCTGCTCGCCTGCGCGTCCTTCGCTGCCGTCCCCGGCCTGCTCCTGTACGGGGCCCGGCAGGTCACGGGCCGAAGGTCCCCCGCATCCGGGCCGTCGGCCGCTGCCGCCGCGTGTCCGCCGGCACGATGCTGGGAACAAGCCACGAGGAGGACACCATGACCGCACCCACTCCGCGTCCCGACGGCGCGATCGTCGTCGGAGTCGACGGCTCCGACGAGGGCGCCGCCGCCCTCCGGTGGGCAGCCGACGAGGCGGCCCGCCGACGGCTCCCGCTGCACGTGGTACACGCGTTCCTGTGGCCCCTCACCGGCATGTACCTCGGCCCTTCCCCGGAGGGCCCCGAGGGGGGCGGCCTCGCCGCTCAGGCGGAGACACTGCTGGCCGACTCGGCCGCGCAGGCCCGGGCGATGTGTCCGGAACTCGCCGTGTCGACCGAGCTCGTCGTCGCCGCACCCGCTCCGATTCTCGTCGAGCAGTCCAGGACCGCCGCACTGGTCGTGGTGGGGCACCGCGGGCTGGGTGGGTTCACGGGTCTACTCGTGGGCTCGGTGGGGGTCCAGGTCGGCGCGCACGCTCACTGCCCGGTCGTGGTCGTCCGCGGTGACGAGGCGGATGGCGTGCGGGAGCCGGCTCACCACCGCCGGGTCGTGGTCGGCACCGACGGCTCCCCCGGCGCCACCACGGCGATCGGCCTCGGGTTCGAGGAGGCCGCCCTGCGCGGCTGCGAGCTCACCGTCATCCACGCCTGGGAGCCCCCGCCCACCCCGGGCGGTGGCGTCCTGCGGTTGCAGGGCCGGGAGAACGCGAAGATCGGCGAGACCGGCGCCCGCATCCTCGGCGAGGCGCTCGCGAGCTGGGAGGACAAGTACCCGGAAGTGCCGGTCCGGCGCGTCGTCCTGCACAGCGCACCGGCGAAGGCGCTCATCGGCGAGTCCGCCCGCGCCGAGCTGCTGGTCGTCGGCTCGCGCGGACGCGGAGGCTTCACCGGCCTGCTTCTCGGCTCCACCGGCCAGGCGGTACTGCACCACGCCAGGTGCCCGGTCGCGATCATCCACGCCGACGACTGAGGTGCGCCATGTGGTACGGGCACATGTACGGCCTGCCGGGCAGCGGAATGCCGCCGTTCGCGATCGTCGCGGGATTCCTCGTCCGGTACGCCGTCCGGGCCACGGTCGCGCCGCCTGGACCGCCGGCGCCGCGACCCCCCGAGGAGGTGCTGCGCGGCCGGTTCGCGCGCGGCGAGATCGACCAGACCGAGTTCGACGCACGGCTCGCCGCCCTGCGGACGTCGCAGCAACGACCGTCCGGGGACCGGTGACCCAGCCACAGCGGTCCGGGTGACGGGAGGGCACCATGTACGACCACGCCGGTCTGGAGGTCCTCGAGCGCGCCGAGTGCCTCTCCCTGCTGGCCACCCAGCCGGTTGGGCGCATCGTCTTCACACACCGAGCCCTGCCCGCCATCGAGCCGGTGAACTACCTGCTCGACGGCGAGCAGATCGTCGTCCGGACGCGTCCCGGCTCCAAGCTCGCCGCCGCCACGCGGAACAGCGTCGTGGCGTTCCAGGTCGACGACATCGACCCGGACCGGCCCAACGGCTGGAGCGTCACCGTCGTCGGCCGCGCGTCCAGGGTGGAGGATCCGGCAGAGCTGCACCGGCTCGCCGCCCTCCCCCTGCGACCGTGGGCACCCGCCCCGCACGACAACTTCATCAGGATCGCCATCGAGCTGGTCAACGGACGGCGGATCGTGGCCGGGCCCGACATCCCGGTGAGCCACCTCCCCCGCTGAGCGGCAGCGAGGGAGCGTCGCGGAGCGCCACGTCCCCGACGTGTGCGCGCCCGCCGAGCTCAGGCGCTGCGATCGCTCGCTTCCTCGGCTGCCCGATCGGCGACCCGGTCACCCACTGAACTGACCTCGAGCACCGGCTCCAAGCCGAAGAACGCCTTCCACTTCCCGAGTGCCCACCTCCTCCGCGCACCTCCACACGAACGCGGCGGTGAACACGTACCGCTTGAAGGGCTTGTCGTAGAGGCAGTAGCGGGGATCGGTGCGCTCGGGCTCCGGCGCTCCCTTCCGCGGACGGACATCGAGCTGCCTCCCACATCTCGGTGAAGTGGTGCTGCCGGAACAACGGCAGGAGCGCGTCGACCTCCGCGGCGGCGTTCCCCGGCGCGAGTGCGTCCTGTGCAACACGTCCCGCTGCTTCTCCGTGACCACCATCGTGCCCACCTTGCCCTCGCGCTCCATCGACGCCCGCTTCTCCTCGGTGAGCTCCTCCGCCTTCACGATCGTGACGGCGAGGTCGGCCTCGGACTTCGGCCCGCGCCGCGGGGTCGGCATCACGCCGTAGTCGAACCGCTCGCTCCCGCGAACAGCGGCATCGACCCTCTGCTCGAACTTCGTGATGTAGGTCTTCGCGGACGCCGGCAGGCGCCGGCGGAGCTTCCGCTGCTCGTCGATCCCCCTCCGGCGTCAGGGAGTGCACGACGATCGGGAAGCGGAGCTCTCCGGCGAGCGAGTGCTCGCGCCGAATCGCGCGACCATCTCCGTCTCATAGTTGATGACGTACGCGTACGCCATGCCGGCCGTCGCGACGAGCAGAACATCCTGGCAGCGGTGCTCGACCTCGTTCCGCAGTCCGATGAAGAACTCGAGGTTCTGGCGTGGCCGCGCTTGTTCCGGTAGACGTAGTCCACTCCCCGCGCTCGAACTCGGCATGGAGGAGGTACAGCCACGCGGTGTGCATGTGTATCGGTTGTAGAAGTCGACCGCGACGCACGCCTGGCGCCGGGACTCCATGAGGACGCGCCACCACCGCTGCCCCGGCGGCATCGGCGGTTCTTCCCCACGGGGACACGGTCACATGAGACTTACCTCGGCGTGTTCCAACAAGCACTTGCCTGGGGGCACAGGCACCCAGTCATGGCGCCGGAGCCGCGGCGGTCTCGGTGCACCTCCACGCGCACACACGGCGGTCGAGGCGTCCGCTGCGCTCGCCCAATCGGCGTGCGTCCGGCGACACGCGCTCAGGCCAGCCTCCGAAGGTACGGGTCCGCGGGCTGCCGCGGGAGCACCCGGACCCGGGTATCCACGACGACGCAGCCCTTGTCGTGGACGACCAGCGGGTTCAGCTCCAGCTCGGCGATCTCGGGCAGCGTCTCGGCGAGCCGGCCGACGCGCAGCAGCACGTCTTCAACGGCGACATGGTCGGCGGGCTCCGCGCCGCGGAAGCCGAACAACAGCGGGGAGGACCGCAGCGACCGCACCATGGCGGCCGCGTCCGTGTCGGTCACCGGGGCCAGCCGGTACGCCCGATCGGCGAGCAGGTCGGTGGCAACCCCACCGGCGCCGAGGACCACCAGCGGCCCGAACACGGGGTCGCTGACGACGCCTACGAGCAACTCGACTCCGGGCGCCACCATGGGCTGCACGGTGACGCCGGTCAGGTCGGGGCCGAACCGTTCACGCAGCGTCGCGTACGCCGCGCGGGCCCCGCCCTCGCCGTCCACCCCGAGCATCACGCCTCCGCGGTCGGACTTGTGCAGCAGACCCGGGACGACCGCCTTCACGGCGACCGGTGTGCCCAGGCGCGCGGCGGCTGCCGCGGCGTCCCGCGCATCGGTGGCGACGACGGACTCGACAACCGGGATACCGGCGCACCGCAGCAGGTCGGTGACCTCCACCGGGGTGAGCCAGCCACCGGCCGTCTCGCGTTCGAGGACACGACGCAACACCGCCGTTGCTCCGGGCAGGTCGAGGTCCGCGAGGTCGGGAACCTGTCCACGCGGGGTGGTCCGCCGCCACTCGGCGTAGCGAACGGCTCGGGCGTAGGCGTCCATCGCGACCGCCGGGTCGGCGAAGCTGGGGATGCCCCGTGCCCCGGCGTCACCGTCGCGGAGCACGTCGACCGCGGCCGCCTGGTCCACCCGAACCGCGATCAGCGGCTTGAGGGCTCGGGCGCCCACCGTGGCGATGGCGGCCGCGTGGTCGGCCAGGGCGGTCGGCGTGGAGATGGCGATGACACCGTCCACCCCGTCGTCGGCGAGCACCGCGCGCAGGCAGTCGGCGAACGTCTCCACCGGGACGGCCGCCGTCGTGTCGACCGGGTTCGCGATGCTGGCTGTCGGTGGCAGAAGAGCGGTGACCGCCGCCCGGGTCGCGGCGGAGAGGTCCGCGAGGACGAGTCCCGCGCGGGCACACGCGTCGGCCGCCAGCACGCCCGCACCGCCCGCGTTGCTCACCACGGCGATCCGCTCCCCGGCCGGCAGCGGGAGCTGGGTCAGCACCGCGACCACGCCGAGAAGCAGGGTGAGGTCGTCGACCGCCACCAGGCCCGCCTGGCGGAACAGCGCGTCCCGGACGACCGCGGGCGTTGTCGTGGCGGCGGTGTGGGATCGGGCCGCGCGCTGCGCCGCGGCAGAGGTGCCCGAGCGGACGGCGACGACCGGAGTCGTGGTCCCGAGCCGCTGCGCGAGCCGGGAGAACTTCCGTGGGTTGCCGAACGACTCCACGTAGAGCACGGCGACCCGCGTGGCCGGGTCCCCCTCCCACCACATCAGCAGGTCGTTGCTGCTCACGTCGTACTTGTCCCCGGTGGAGACCATGGCCGATACGCCGATGCCGAGGCGGGCCAGCTGCTCCAGCAGCGCGATCCCGACACCGCCCGACTGCGCCACGATGCCGACCGGGCCCGCTGCGGGCAGCGTCCGGGCGAACGTGGCATCGAGGCGCACGTCGTGTCCGAGACTCACCACCCCCAGGCAGTTCGGTCCGAGCAGCCGCATGCCGTGCGCGGCGACGGCCCGGCGGAGCCCCGACTCCAGTTCCGGATCACCGGTCAACCCGGACGAGAGCACCACGAGGGCATGCACACCGCGCCGGCCGCATTCCGCGGCCACGGCCGGGACCGCGGCTGCCGGGACGCACACCACCGCGAGGTCCGGCGCCTCCGGGAGGTCGGCCACGGACGGGTACGCCCGCACACCGAGCACCGCGTCCGCCCGGCGATTGACGGGGTACACCGGACCGGTGAAGCCGCCCGCGAGCACGTTGCGGAGGACCGCGTTCCCCACGGCGTCGGCTCGCCGGCTGGCCCCGACGACGGCGACCGAGGTCGGCCGGAGGAGAGCCCGGAGGCTGGCCGTGTCGGCGATGCGCTCCCGCTCCGTGACGGCGTCGAGGTACTCGTCCCGGCCCGAGAGGTCCGCATCGACGTGGACGTCGCCCTCCTCGCGGTGCATCCGGAGCAACAGCCCGGTATCCCGAAACACCTTGAGCATCAGCGTGTTGTCGGGTAGGACCACCGCGGTGAACCGGCGGACTCCCCGCGACCGCGCCAGGGCGACGAGATGCTCCAGGAGCAGGGTTCCGGCTCCGCGGTGCTGCAGCTCGTCGGCGATCGCCATCCCGACCTCCGCCTCTGTCGGGTCGGCCGCCGCCGTGTAGCTCGCGACGCCCACGATCCGCCCGTCCAGTTCGGCGACGAGCGCACCCTGGCCCGGCAGCGATCGCGTCGCGACCAGCCGGTCCACGAAGGCGTCCCCGGTGGCGCGGCCGAGGGTGAAGAACCGGAGGTAGCTGCTGCGCTCGGACAGGCCCACGTGCAGGGCACGGAGGCCCGTCTCGTCGGTTCCACGCACCTGCCGGATCAGGATCGGACATCCGTCGAGCAGCAGGGCACGCACGCCATCGAGGGTTGTCGTCATGGGCTCCAGCGTCACAGCCATCGGCTCCACTGCGGCAGGGCCGGAAGTCCCGACGCGCCGGTCCGGGTCGGGCACGTCCGCCCGGGTCAGGGGGTCCTTCGGCCCTGCCCCGGAACGCGCGGCACACGCGACGCTGGGGGCCCGAGCCGAGGAGGAGCAATGTCCGCTGTGGATGGTGGTCGGAAAGGCACCGTGGTGGTCGGTGTCGACGGTTCGGCGGTGAGCCGGCACGCGCTGGCCTTCGCCGCCGACGAGGCGCGCCGGCACGGTGCCCTCCTGCGCATCGTGGGAGTGGATGACACGACCGAGGACGCATGGCTGATCGCCCACGGGGGCCCCGGCTACCTGTACCAGGAACGCCGGGATGCCTTCGAGAGTATGGCGCGGGAGGCGGTACGGGAGACCCTCCTGGAGGCCGCCGACAGCGACGCCGTCACGGTGGAGATCGTCGCCGGCTCCCCCGCCGATGCGCTGGTCCGCGCGGCGACGGACGCGGACCTGCTGGTCGTCGGCTCCCGCGGTCACGGCGGCTTCACCGGCCTGCTGCTCGGGTCGGTGAGCCAGCAGTGCGTCCAGCACGCCCGTTGCCCGGTCACCGTCGTCCCCCTGCCGCCGGCGGCGCGGCACCCGCACGCCCAGGCCGACCAGGCGGACCACGAAGCTCCGATCGCTCCCCTGTACTGACCCACCCGACCGAGGGGGTCCCGATGGCAACACAGATCACCGCGCCGGTAGTGGTGGGCGCCGACGGCTCCGAGGGCAGCCTCCCGGCGGTCGACCTCGCGGCCGACGAGGCGTCCCGCCGCGGTCGCCCGCTCCGCGTGGTCACCGCGATCCATTGGCCCGTCCTCGTCGCCCCCGCCGCACCCGGGGAACGCTGGGAGCTCGAGGAGCCCGCCCGCCTCCGCGCCCAGGAGCTGCTCGACGAGGCCGCGCAACGGGCGACCTCCCGAGTCCCGTCGCTGACGGTGACCGCCGAGGCCGTGGTCGGTGCGCCGTCCGCCGTGCTGGTGGAGGAGTCCGCGAACGCCGCCCTGCTCGTGGTGGGACGCCGTGGCGCGGGAGGCTTCGCCGGGCTGCTGGCCGGGTCGGTGGCGACGCAGATCGCCGCGCACGCCCACTGCCCGGTGCTGGTGGCCTCGCCGGTCGGTACCGCCACGCGCGGGCGGGTGGTGGTCGGCGTCGACGCGGACGGGAACTCGGCGGCCGTGGAGTTCGCGTTCGAAGAGGCAGCCGCATGCCGTGCCCCTCTGGTCGCGGTCCACGCGTGGGCCGCCCCCACCGTGGGCATGCGCGACGCGCTGACCGCCGAGCCGCCGCGCTTCGAGGACATGCGGGCCACGGCGGACCGCACCCTGACCGACGCACTGGCCGGGTTCGGACGGAAGTACCCGGGCGTCGTGGTCTCGAAGGAGCTGGTGTTCAGCCTCGACCCTGCCTGGGAGCTGGTGGAGCGGAGCCGCGGAGCCGCTCTCGCGGTCGTGGGGTCCCGTGGCCGCGGCGCGGTTGCCGGCCTGTTCCTCGGCTCGGTCGGCCACACCCTGGTCCACCGTGCCGAATGCCCGGTCGCGGTGGTGCGCCCCGGCGGAAAGCAGGAATGACCACGACGCCGCTCCCGGCGGATCCGGACGGACAGCCCGTCATGGGGCCGCCCGGCGGTGAGGCGATGCTCGTGCCGGTCGTGAACCGGCGTGGGCGGCCGCTCAGAGCGTACGTCGTGCAGGGCGACCGGGTCCGGTTCCAGCCGGTCGTCGATGTCGGGCACCTCCTCCTCGGCGCGGCGGGCCTCGTGGTGGTGGGCGCCGTGGTGCTCGACCGACGCCGGCGTACTCCCCGCGATCGGGGCGGGTCAGCATGGGCCCGGGCGGCTGGGGCCGGGCCCTTGACGCTAACCCCGGCCCTACGGCCCGGGCAGCGTCCCTGGTAGGCACGCCTGCTCGGCACCCGGCGGCTCGTCGTGGACGGGTGAGAGCCGTGCTCGCCCGGTCCGTGGCGCAACCCGGACCGATCGAGATGCACCCGCTGCGGCGGGAGGAACGACCCGACCCACCTCCCAGGCCCCGGCGAGGTACCGGTCCGGGTCGCGGCGTGCGCCGTGTGCCGCACGGACCTGCACCTCGCCGAGGGCGACCTTCTACCGCGAGGACCCGGGACCGTGCCACGAGGTCGGCGTCGTCGACGAGCTCGCCCCGGCGCGCGCCGTTTCGGCATCGGCGACCGGATCGGCATCGCCTGGCTACGGGGCGTCTACGGCACCTGCCGGTTCTGCCGCACCGGCCGGGAGAGCAGGAGCACCCGCTGACCGCAGTCGAGGACGCGCTGACCGCGCGCACCGAGGACCGCATCACCGGCGCCGCCGTCCTGGTCCCCTGAGGTACAGCGGTGTCCTGACCGGCACGGCGCTGAACCGCGCCGCACGCCGGTGCACGCGGTGCCCCTCCGTCCGCGACCGGGCTGCCGGGGCGGGAGTGGGCCGGTAGAACCACCGCTTGCCGACCTCGATCAGGCCCAGATAGATGACCACCATCGCCATCAAGGCCAGGAAGAACGGTCCCGGCAACGGCGCGAAGCCGAGATCGTGCGCGAGCGGCGTCGCGGGCAGCACCGCGCCGACCGCCACCGCGCCGAGTGCGGCCAACAGCAGTGGCACGCTGGGGTGGCTGCGCAGGAACGGCACCCGCCGGGTCCGGACCGCGAAGATCACCAGCGTCTGGGTGGCGAGCGACTCGACGAACCAGCCCGACCGGAACAGCGGTGCCGGCGCGTGGAACACCCAGAGCATCAGGCCGAACGTCGCGAAGTCGAACACCGAGCTGATCGGGCCGAAGAACAGCATGAACCGGCGGATCAGGTGCACGTCCCACCTGCTCGGCCGCGCGAGCTGCTCGGGGTCGACGGTGTCGGTGGGGATCGCGAGCTGGCTCGAGTCGTACAGCAGGTTGTTGAGCAGGATCTGCGACGGGAGCATCGGCAGGAACGGCAGGAACGCCGATGCGCCCGCGGCGCTGAACATGTTCCCGAAGTTGCTCGACGTGCCCATCAGCACGTATTTCATCGTGTTGGCGAAGATCCGGCGGCCCTCCAGCACCCCGTCGGCCAGCACGTCCAGGTCCTTTTCCAGCATGATCACGTCGGCGGCGTCCTTGGCGACGTCGGTGGCCGAGTCGACCGAGATCCCGACGTCGGCGGCGTGCAGGGCCAGTGCGTCGTTGACGCCGTCGCCGAGGAACGCGACGTCCAGCTCGCTCTTGCGCTGGGCGCGGACGATCTGGGCCTTCTGCTCCGGTGAGACGCGCGCGAAGACCGTGCCCGCCTCGACGAGCCGGGCGAACTCGGCCGGGTCCGCCGCGGTGAGGTCCGGTCCGGTGACGACACACGTTCCGGTGAGTCCGAGGTCCGCGCACACCTTCGCGGCCACCGTGGCGTTGTCGCCGGTCACGACCTTCACCGTGACTCCCAGGCCGGCAAGCCTGTCGAGGGCGTCGCGCGCACTCACCTTCGGCGGGTCGAGGAAGACCAACAGTCCGGCGAGGCACAGCCCCTGCTCGTCACCGGCGGCCAGCGTGGTGGCGCCCGGCGCGGGGCGGGACGCGACCGCGACCACCCTGTTGCCGGCAGCGAACTCGGTGTCGAGCGCGGCCCGGCTGGCCGGGGTGACCTCCACGCAGCGGTCCAGCACCGTCTCCGGGGCGCCCTTGGTGACGAGCGTGCGCTTCCCCGCCCCGTCCTCGACGAGCACCGAGACCATCCGGCGGTCGTGGTCGAACGGGAGCGTGGCCAGCCGGCGGAAGGCTGCCGGCGTGTCGCCGTACGGCGCCGCCGCGGGACTCTCCCACAGCGCGGCGTCCAGGGGGTTCCCGGCCGCCACCTGCCCCGCCTCGACCACGGCCTCGTTGCAGAGCAGGCCCAGCCGCAGCGGCTCGTCGTCCGCCCGCCCGTCCGGGCCGAGCGATCGCATGAACCGGATCCGCCCCTCGGTCAGCGTGCCGGTCTTGTCGGTGAACAGCACGTCGATGTCACCGAGATCCTCGATGCACACCAGCCGCTTGACCAGCACCTTGTGGTCGGCGAGCCGGCGGGTACCGGCGGCGAGGCTGGTGGACACGACGGCCGGCAGCAGCTGCGGGGAGATGCCGACCGCGATCGCGAGGGAGAACAGGAGGGCGTCGAGGAGCGGGCGGTGCAGCACGAGGTTGATCCCGAAGATCGCCACCGTGAGCACGGCGGCGACCCGCACGAGCAGCATGGAGAACTGGCGCAGCCCGCGCTGGAACTCGGTCTCGGGCTGCTGCTCCCCCAGCCCGAGCGCGATCCGCCCGAACTCGGCCCGCCCGCCGGTCGCGACGACGACCCCCGCACCGGATCCGGCCTGGACGATCGTGCCCATGAGTGCGCAGCAGGTGAGTTCGGCCAGCGCCGATCCGGCCGGTACCGGCGCCGGCTGCTTGTCGGCCGGGAGCGACTCCCCGGTGAGGGTGGACTCGTCACAGGCCAGCCCCACGGTCCGGAGCAGCCGGACGTCTGCCGGGACGACCTCGCCGGGTTGGAGCTCCACGAGGTCGCCGGGTACCAGCTCGGTGACGTCGACGCTGCGTGAGTGGCCGTCCCGGCGTACGGCGCAGTGGTGCCGGATCCGTGAGTGCAGCGCCTCGGCGGCCTTCTCGGCGCGGTACTCGTTGGCGAAGCCGAGGCCCACCGAGGCCGCGAGGATCACGCCGATGACCACCGCGTCGAGATGCTCGCCGACGACGAATGACGCACCGGCGGTGACGGCGAGCAGTGCCAGCAGGGGCGACCGGAGCTGACGGGCGAGCACCGGCAGGGCACGCGCCCGGTGGGACCGGACGGCGTTGGCGCCGGTACGCCGCAGCCGCTCCGCCGCCTGGCGGGCGGTGAGCCCGTCCGGGCCGCTGCCGAGCCGGGCCAGGACATCGGTGACCGGCAGAACCGCGGCGCCGGCGAGGTCCAGAGGGGCAGGCTCGACGTCAGCCCGATCGGCTGCGGTGAGGGCCACGGTCAGGCCTTCCGGTGGCGGCGTCTCAACGGTGGATCTCCCGGCCCGAGATCTCCTCGGCCCTCACCCGCACCCATACGGGGCGCTCGACCGAGTCGGCCCACGGCTGGATCCCGAGCTGCTCGTACCGCTCGATCTGCTCCTCGTCCTCCACCACCTCGGCGATCCCCCGCACGACCACGCTCCAGCCCCACCGGCGGGTGACCTCGTAGCGGTCCGCCTCGAAGGCGACGGCGGCGCCGCGGTCCGCCGCGAACTGCTTCGGTCCGCCCGTGGTCCGGAACACGATCGCCGCACCGTCGACGCCGTGGTTCACCGGAAGGATCATCGGGTCACCGTCGGTGACGAAGGCGATGCGACCGACCGGCACCGAGCCCGCCCGGTCCAGGCACTCGTCCATACCCAGGACACGGAGCCCCCCGCGGTCGAGGATCTCCGGGGCGTCACCAGACCCGCGTCCGGCGAGGAGTTCCTCGCGTACCTCCGCGTCCCGACGTGCCGCCGTGCGGAGCAGATCCCGGCGGCTGAGGATGCCGACCAGGCGACCCTCCTCGTCCACCACCGGGAGCCGCTTGATCCTGCGGGCGGTCATGAGCCTCGCCGCGGCGAGCAGACTGTTCTGCGCCCCCACCGTGACGGCGGGGCCGGTCATCACCTCGGCCGCCACCTCGCCCGCGGTCCGGGCGACGGGACGATCCGCCTGCGCGCCGTCCAGATCGAGCTCACCCAGCAGGTCCGCCTCCGACAGCACACCCACCACCCGGCCGTCCTCGAGCACCGGTACCGCGCTGACCTGGCCCGCGGCCAGCAGGTCGACGACCTCCTGGAAGGGAGTGTGGGCCTCGACGGTGATGACGTCGCGGGTCATCACCTCACCGACCGTGGCAGGTGACATGGTGGCCTCCTCTCGATCTCTCGACCTCACGGTAGGAACGTGCGCCCGCACCCGATCAGGGCCGAAGGTCCAGAGCACGGGGGCCGTTGGGCGCCCGTCATCCGCTTCCCAGCACCGCAATGGTCTGCCGCGCGACCTCGAGGTCCTCCCGCGCAGCGACGACGACGGTGCTGACCTGCGCACCCTCGGTGCTGAGGTCGCAGTCCCCGATGGCGGCGGCGTTGCGACGCGGGTGGACCGCGACGCCGAGGAACCGCAGCCGCTCGGCGAGATCGGCCCGTACCTCCGGGGAGTGTTCGCCGATCCCGCCGGTGAGGACCAGAGCGTCGAGGCCTCCGGCCGACGCCGCCATGCCGGCCACCTCGCGGGCGAGCCGGTGGCAGAAGACGTCGAAGGCCAGCGCCGCATCGGCGTCGCCGGTGTCCCGGGCGACCAGCACCTCGCGGAGGTCGCCCGAGGTGCCGGACAGCCCCGCCAGGCCGGATCGGTGCTCCAGCGCGTCCCCCAACTCGCCTGGCTCGATCCCCCCGTGGCGCAGCAGCCACAGCAGCATGCCGGGGTCCACCGAACCCGACCGGGTGACCATCACCAGGCCGGCCAGCGGCGTGAACCCCATCGTGGTGTCGACGCTCCGCCCGCCCCGGATTGCGGCGAGCGAGGCTCCGGCGCCGAGGTGGCACGTGACCATGCGCAGGTCCGACAGCGGACGGCCGAGCAATTCCGCCGCCCGCGCAGCGGCGTAGCCGTGCGAGAGCCCGTGGAACCCGTACCGGCGCAGCCCCCAGCGGGCGTTCCACTCCCGCGGCAGGGCGTACGTGGCAGCCTCGTCGGGAAGAGTCGCGTGGAAGGACGTGTCGAAGCACGCCACTGCCGTGACGCCGGGCAGGAGGGCTTCGACGGCCCGCACCGCGGCGAGCGCACGGGGCAGGTGCAGCGGAGCGAGATCGGTGATCGACTCCAGGTACGCCAGCACCTCCGGAACGAGGCGCACCGCGCCGCGCAGCCGTGGTCCACCGTGGACGATCCGGTGCCCGACCGCGTCGATGCCGTCTGCCGAGGCGAGGAAGTCCCGCACCGGATCGAGGTGCTCCTCGCCCAGCCATTTCTCGACCGTGCACGCGCGCAGCAGCGCGTCGTCGTCGAGCACGGAGAGCTTCAGGCTGCTCGACCCGGTGTTGACGACCAGGACCCGCACCGGTTCAGCCCTGCCAGGTCCAGTCGCGGACCTCGGGCAGGTCCTCGCCGTGTATCCGGATGTACCGACGGTGCTCGAGGAGTTTGTCGGTCAGCGCCTGGCGGGCGTACGCGCCGCGGTCGGCGAGCGACGGCACGCGGTCGATGACGTCGATGGCCAGGTCGTACCGGTCGATCTGGTTCAGCACGCACATGTCGAACGGGGTGGTGGTGGTGCCCATCTCCTTGTACCCGCGCACGTGGATGTTGTCGTGGTTCGTGCGGCGGTAGGTCAGCCGGTGGATCAGCGACGCGTACCCGTGGTAGTTGAAGATCACCGGCTTGTCCCGGGTGAACAGCGCGTCGAACTCCCGGTCCGACATCCCGTGCGGGTGCTCCCGCTCAGGCTGCAGGCGCATCAGGTCCACCACGTTCACGACGCGGATCCGCAGGTCGGGGAACCTGTCCCGGAGGATCTGCACGGCAGCGAGGGTCTCCATCGTCGGGACATCGCCCGCGCACGCCATGACGACGTCGGTGTCCCCGGCCTGGTCACTGCTCGCCCACGTCCAGATGCTCGCGCCCTTCGAACAGTGCAGGGCCGCGGCGTCGGCGTCCAGGTACTGCAGCGCCGGCTGCTTGCCCGCGACGATCACGTTGACGTAGTTCCGACTGCGCAGGCAGTGGTCCGCCACCGCCAGCAGCGTGTTCGCGTCCGGCGGCAGGTAGACCCGCACGACCTCGGCGCTCTTGTTCACCACGTGGTCGATGAAACCGGGGTCCTGGTGCGAGAAGCCGTTGTGGTCCTGCCGCCACACATGCGAGGTGAGCAGGTAGTTCAACGACGCGATCGGCCGGCGCCACTCGATCCCGCGGGTGGTCTTCAGCCACTTCGCGTGCTGGTTCACCATCGAGTCGACGAGGTGGACGAACGCCTCGTAGCAGGAGAAGAACCCGTGCCGCCCGGTGAGCAGATATCCCTCCAGCCAACCCTGACAGGTGTGCTCGGACAGGATCTCCATCACCCGGCCGCCCGGCGCGAGGTGGTCGTCGTCCGGGATCCGCTCCGCCTGCCAGGCCCGGTCGGTGACCTCCAGGATCGCCTCCAGCCGGTTGGAATTGTTCTCGTCCGGGCTGAACACCCGGAAGTCGCGCCGGTCGGCAGAGGCCGCCATCACGTCCCGCAGGTACTCCCCGAGCACGCGCGTCGCCTCGGCGAACGACACGCCGGGCTCCTTGACCTCCACCGCGTACTCCCCGACGTCCGGCAGCCGCAGCGCCTGGAGCAGCAGGCCGCCGTTGGCGTGCGGGTTCGCGCTCATCCGCCGCGGCCCGTGCGGATGCAGGGCCGCGATGTCCGCGGCGGGCGCCCCGGTGGCGTCGAACAGCTCCTCCGGACGGTAGCTGCGCAGCCACTCCTCCAGCTGCCGCCGGTGGTCGGGGTCGGTCCGGGGGTCCCGGATCGGCACCTGGTGCGAGCGGAAGGTCCCCTCCATACGCACGCCGTCGACCTCGGCCGGACCGGTCCAGCCCTTCGGCGTGCGCAGCACGATCATCGGCCAGCGCGGCCGTTCTGTGGAGCCCTCGTCCCGCGCGCGCCGCTGGATGAGCCCGATGTCGTCCAGGCAGGCGTCCAGGACGGAGGCGAGCTGTTGGTGCACCGCCGCGGGCTCGTGCCCGGAGACGACGTGCGGGTGGTATCCGTACCCGCGCATCAGCTCGAACAGCTCCAGGTCGGGGATCCGGGCGAGGACCGTGGGGTTCGCGATCTTGTAGCCGTTGAGGTGCAGGATCGGCAGGACCGCCCCGTCGTGCCGCGGGTCGAGGAACTTGTTGCCGTGCCAGCTGGCCGCGAGCGGTCCCGTCTCCGCCTCGCCGTCGCCGATGACGCACGCCACGGTCAGCCCCGGATTGTCGAAGGCGGCCCCGTAGGCGTGATCGAGCGAGTACCCGAGTTCCCCACCCTCGTGGATCGAGCCCGGCGTCTCCGGCGCAACATGGCTGGGCACGCCGCCGGGGAACGAGAACTGGGTGAACAACCGCCGCATCCCGTGCTCGTCCAGCGAGACGTCCGGATACACCTCGCTGTAGGTGCCCTCGAGCCACACCGCCGCGAGCACGCCGGGGCCGCCGTGACCCGGACCGATCACGTAGATCATATCCAGGTCACGGGCCGCGATCACCCGGTTCAGGTGCGCGTACAGCAGCGTGAGCCCCGGCGTGGTGCCCCAGTGGCCCAGCAGCCGCGGCTTGACGTGCTCGCGCTGCAGCGGCTCCGTCAGCAGCGGGTTGCCCATCAGGTAGATCTGGCCCACCGACAGGTAGTTCGCCGCGCGCCACCAGCGGTCCAGCCGCGCGAGTTCGTCCGGGGAGAGCGGGGCGGTGTCCATGGACCCAGTCCATCGCGTTCTGGTCCGGTGACCAAGGGGCCAACGGATCACCGTACCCGGGACTCTCGGCCCTGGCCGCAACGATCGGGCCGGCTGACGATCGGGAGGCAACCGGCACGGCGTGTGTCGAGGAGGCGTGATGGCAGAGCGGAAGTGGCCCAACGCAACCGGGGCGACCTCGACGCCCGACCCGGCGGGATCACCTTCGCGCCGGGCGGCCCTGTCCCGCCCGGCGACGGCGCTTCGGACACTGCACGGGACGGTCGCGCTGGCGGAGTTGGGCTGCCTCGTCCACCTGTGGCGGTGCGCCGTGACGCGCCGCCGGGATCGGCTGCTCACCGTCGCGACCGGGGCACTGCTCGGGGAGGGTGTCGCGCTCGTGGTCGGGCACGGTGACTGCCCCCTCGGGCCGCTGCAGCAGCGGCTCGGCGACCCCATCCCCCTGTTCGAGCTGGTCCTGCCACCGCGCGCCGCGAAGGCCGCGGTACCGGTGCTCACTGCGGTCGCCGTCACCGGGCTGGCGGTGCTGGTACTCCGTCCCGCCTCCGGCCGCAAACCACTGTCAGCGCACACTGAGCTCTGCGTACATCCCCGCGGCGTAGTGGACGGGCACGTTGCACACCAGCTCATAGCGGCCCGGGGGCAGGGTGAGCGTGACCCATCCCGGTGATCCCGGCCGGAGGCCGGCCCCGGTGCCGGCGTGACACGGGTTCGACGCCTCACCCAGTAAGCCGGTCTCGTCCACGGTGCCATCGGGGCCGACCGGGCGCTCCCCCGGTATGTGGCCCCACGGCAGCGGCAGAACCGCCACCTCGTGCGTACCAGGCCCGGCACTCAGCGCGCGTATCGTGACCGTCCCGGCGGGGACGCGACGGGGCCACACGCGGAGGTGGCCCATCGGCATCGGCGGACCCCCGGCCAGCGTGACGTCCACGACCGCGCCGGGAAGGCGCGGGGGGACACACGCCGGTTGCGCCGGCGGCGTTCCGGCGGCGAGCAGGAGCGTGGAGATGGCAGCCAGCACCGCGACCACCCCGACCCCGCCCAGCACCACGGTCATTGTCCGGCGATCCAGCACGGAGCAAGGCTCGCCGCCGCGGCGGCGCGCCGCCAGGGCCAGAGGTCCCGTGGCGGAGGGCCTCTCAGGAGGCCCCGAGGACATCCCGTCGACGCCGGTACTCCTCCTCGTCGAGCTCGCCGCGGGCGAACCGCTCGTCGAGGATCGCCCGCGCCCGATCCACCGGCGGCGGCACGTCGCGGCGCAGTGCCCGGAACCCGAAGACGACGGCGGCGACGACGACCGCCCAGAAACCGAACATCATGAGGAACATCCAGATCCACTGCCCGGCACCCCAGCCACCGTTCCACCACATCACGGCACTCGCCTCCCGCCCAGCATGATGCTCGGCAGGATCGGGTCAGGGTAGGGCCGGACTGCCCTGCCGCGGGTTCCGGGCTCAGCCCGGAAACGGCACGCACCACCGCAGCGTCGTGCCCCCGCCGGCCCTGGCCGCGGTCTCGAAGCTGCCGTCCCAGCGGACGGCCCGTTGCGCCATATTCGGCAGGCCGTTGCCGCTGCCCGGGGAGTCGGGCAGCCCCACGCCGTCGTCGGACACCTCGAGGACGAGCCGCCGTCCGGCCGGGTCCACCTGCAGGGCCACGTCGACCGACGTGGCACGGGCGTGCCGTGCGACGTTGGACAGCGCCTCCCGCAGCGTGGCGACCACGTCGGGCCGGAGCCCGTCCGGGACCGCGGAGTCCACCGGACCGTCGTACCGGAGGCGCGGCTCGAACCCCAGGCTCTCCGCGTACCGCGACACCACCGCGAGGATCTCCGCCCGGAGACCGCCGGCGCGCTCGGACGAAGCCTGGAGCGAGAAGATGCTGCGCCGGATCTCCCGGATCGTGTCGTCGAGGTCGTCCACGAAGGCCGAGATCCGCTGTTCCACCTCGGGCCGGTCGATGAGCCGGGTGAGGCCCTGCAGACCGAGCCCGACCGCGAACAGCCGCTGGATGACGAGGTCGTGCAGGTCCCGCGCGATCCGGTCACGGTCCTCGAACACCGCGAGCCGCTGCTGCTCCTCCTGGACGCGGGCGAACTCCACCGCCAGGGCGGCGTGCCCGGCGTACGTGGTGATCATCCGGAGGTCCGCGTCGGTGAACACCGGACCGCCGACCCGGTTCGCCAAGACGAGCACCCCGAGGACCCGCGACCCCGCCACGAGCGGCACCAGCACCGCGGGACCGATGCCCCCGAGGCCGGGGAGGGTCGGTCCCTCACCGGCGAGGCTCAACTGCGCAACGTTGTCGGCGAGACGCGGCTGACCGGCGTCGAAGACCTGCCCCACGAGCGAGCCGGGTGGCACCGCAAGACCGGCGAGCTCCGTGGCGCCGTCGCCCTCGGCCACCTCGAACGTCACGGCACCCCCGGCCTCGCCCGCGACCGCGAGCGCGGCGATCGCCGCTCCGGCCGCGGTACGTCCCTGCTCGACCACGATGCCGAGGGCCTGCGTTGCGTCCACGCCCTGGAGCAGTCGCGAGGTGAGCTCGGTCGAGGCCCGCAGCCACAGCTCACGGCGGTGGGTCTCCTCGAACAGGCGAGCGTTCTCGATGGCGATGCCCGCCGCGGCGGCGAGGGCCATCACGATGTCCTCGTCGTCCTCGGTGAAGTCGCCCCCGTCCCGCTTCTCGGTCAGGTACAGGTTGCCGAACACCTCGCCCCGCACGCGCACCGGGACGCCCAGGAACGTCTTCATCGGCGGGTGGTCCGGCGGGAAGCCGGACGACTGCGCGTGCTCCCCCAGGTCGTGCAGCCGCAGCGGGCGTGCGTCGTCGATGAGCAGCCCGAGGATGCCCTTGCCTGTCGGGAGGTCGCCGATCCGTTCCCGCAGCTCGGGCGGGATGCCCACGTTGACGAACTCGACGAGCTTCCGGTCCGGCCCGATCACCCCGAGCGCGCCGTACTCAGCACCGGCGAGCTCGCACGAGGACTCGACGATGCGCCGCAGTACGTCCGGCAGGCTGAGATCACTCGCCACCGAGACAACCGCGCCGAGCAGCCGGTCGAGACGGTGCTCGGCGTCGAGGACCTCCTCGGCGCGATCGACGAGCTCCCGGAGCAGCGTCTCCAGCCGGAGTCTCTTGAGCTGCCGCAGCGGCAGCTCATCGTGTGCCGCACCGGGAGGCGTCGGACCACCGTGCTCCACGACGGCCTCCCTCCCGAGCGGAACCCAGATCGTATCGACCGACGGGCGCTCCTCGGTTCCCGGTGATCCTCGGTACCGGACTGCGAACCGCCCTGCACGCTCGGGACTTTCGGCCCCTCTCCGCCCCCGCGGCGTAGGGCAGACTCTCGGGCGTGATCCGCGTCTACCTGCTCGACGACCACGAGGTGGTCCGCCGGGGCATCCGTGACCTGCTCGAGGAAGAGCCCGACATCGAGGTGATCGGCGAGTCCGGTTCCGCGGTCGACGCGGCGCACCGCATCCCGGCACTGCGACCGGACGTCGCGATCCTCGACGGGAGGCTCCAGGACGGCTCGGGGGTCGATGTCTGCCGGGACATCCGCTCGGCGGACGCGTCCATCCGGGCGCTGATCCTCACGTCGTTCGCGGACGACGAGGCGCTGTTCGCCGCCATCATGGCCGGCGCGTCCGGCTACGTGCTCAAGCAGATCCGCGGCAACGACCTCGTCGACACGGTCCGCCGAGTCGCCGACGGACAGTCGCTGCTCGACCCGGCGCTGACCGAGCGGGTGCTGGAACGGATCCGCCGCGGCCCGGAGGAGCCGCGGGAGCTGCGCGGGCTGACCGACCAGGAACGGAAGATCCTGGGCCACATCGCCGAGGGTTTGACGAACCGGCAGATCGCGGCCGAGATGGTCCTCGCCGAGAAGACCGTGAAGAACTACGTCTCCGTTCTGCTCGCCAAGCTGGGACTCGAGCGGCGCACCCAGGCTGCCGTTCTCGCGACCAAGCTGCTCTCCGAGTAGGCCCGCTGCCGACGCAGCGCCCGAGGCACTGCGCCGGCAGCGGGACGGGCAATCGGTTCAGGAAGCGGCGGGGCGGTGCAGGGCGGCGGCGCGCCTTACCGAGGCGAGCACCCAGAGGGCGACCATCGCTGCGAGCAGCGTGGCAAGCATCGCGGCACTGCCGTTCACCACCGCCGTGATACCGGCGACCAGGGCGACCGCGCCCAAGAGCGAAGCCGCCACCGTGTACGCCCGCGGTACGTCCCTCCCGGGTTGTCCGGCTCCACAGGCGAGGATGCCGAGACCGAGCATCACGCCGGCCGCAACGCGGGGGCCTGCGAGACCGGGCGTGTCCGCACCCGTACGCCACAGAGATACACCCCTGCGGCCAACGCCACGAGAACCGTCGCCAGGCCGTCCTTCCAGGAGAGACGCATCACCGACCACCTCCGTCATCGTCGGGTTCTGAGAGTGCGGGCGCCTGGACCGGAGTGGCAGGGGCGGAGGCCCAACGGGTAGCGGTAGCCGGGACTCTCGGCCCTGTCCGCGGGTGGCTCACCGCGTGGATCATCG
Source organism: Actinomycetota bacterium (assembly GCA_030840805.1). Classification (GTDB taxonomy): domain Bacteria; phylum Actinomycetota; class Actinomycetes; order Mycobacteriales; family HKI-0501; genus JAVEDU01. The sequence goes on along the minus strand of JAVEDU010000081.1, from coordinate 247,954 downwards.
GTTCCCGGCCCCGTTCCGAGGAGGAACCGTGAATTCCATCGCGAGTAGACCGGTCGTCGTGGGCGTCGACGGATCCGACGCCAGCGTCGCCGCGCTCGACTGGGCGCTCACCGAGGCCCGTGTGCTGCGCGTTCCGCTCCGGATCGTGCACGCCGTCCAGTGGCCGCTGCTCCCGCTCCCTCCGAGGTCGTACCCTCTCGGCACCGGCGACGACACCGCCCGTACCGCTGGCGAGCGCGTCCTCGCCGAGGCCGCCTGCCGGTGCGTGACCGCCGCGCCCGATGTCACGGTCGAGATCGAGCTGGTGATCGCCGATCCGACCGGCGCCCTGCTGCAACAGTCCGCCTCGGCATCCCTCGTGGTGGTCGGCGCCACCGGCGCCGGCGAGCTCACCGGCGTGGTGCTCGGCTCGGTCGCCGATGTCGTTGCCACGAAGGCCCGGTGCCCGGCGGTCGTGGTCCGCCGTCCGAGCGCAGCCGACGGGCCGGTGGTCGTCGGCATCGACGGGTCGCCGGGAGCCGATACCGCGTTCGACTTCGCCCTGCAGCACGCCGACCGGCGGCGCGTCCCGCTGATCGCGATGTACGCCTGGCACGGGGTGGCGTCCTACGGGCCCGGCGTGATGCTGCCACTCGTCGTCGACTGGGAGCTCGTCGCCGAGGAGGCGCGACGGGGCCTCGCCGAGGCGATCGCCGGCTGGTCGGAGAAGTATCCGGACGTCACCGTCGAACAGCGGGTCGTCCGGGCGCACCCGGTGCAGGCGCTTGCCGACGCCGGCCGGTTCGCGCAGCTGCTCGTCGTCGGGTCGCGCGGCCACGGCGGCTACGTCGGGCTGCTCCTCGGCTCGGTGGCACAGGGACTCGTCCACCACGGACCGTGCCCGGTCGCCGTGGTGCACCAGGGTGCCCTCCGATGACGCCTGACCGGCCGCCGTTCACAGGCGTCGTGGTGGGAATCGACGGCGCGCCCGACGGCCTGTATGCGACGGAGTGGGCGGCGCGGGAGGCGGCACGGCGCGGGACCCCGCTGACCGTCGTGTTCGTCCGCGAGTACTACGAGGCCCTCCTCCCACCGGAGCAGTACGACGCGCTCCTCGGTGAGGCCGAGCGGTTCCTCACCGAGGCCACCGAGGCCGCCCGCGCGAAGGCCCCCGGCCTGGACGTGGTGGCGGTGGCCGTCGACGGCGCCGCGGCCGAGGAGCTGACCGACCGCACCGCCGGCGCCGCACTCCTGGTCGTGGGGTCACGGGGACGTGGCGGCTTCGCCCGCCTGCTGCTCGGCTCGGTCGCCGACAAGGTGCTCCGCGCCGCGGCCTGCCCGGCCGTGGTGGTCCGGGCGGGTGGGGACCCGGCGGGCCCGGTCGCGGTCGGCGTCCACCCGGACGCGGACATGGACGCCGCCCTGGGGTTCGCGTTCGCCGAAGCGGCCCGCCTCGACCGTCCAGTCTGGGCGCTGCACTGCATCGTGGTACCGGTCGGCGTGCTGCCGCCCTTCGGCGCACCCCAGGTCCTGATGCCGGGTGTCGACGAACACGAAGCCGAGAAGCGGGTCGAGACCGTGCTGGCCGCTTGGCGAGACCGGTATCCGGGCGTGCCGGTCACCACCTCAGCCCGTGTCGATTCGCCGGCGGCGATGCTCGTCGACGCCTCACCACGGGCCGCACTGATGGTGCTGGGTGGCCGGGCCCGGCGACACGCGCTGGGAACGCTGACCGCGCAGGTGGCACACCACGCCTCCTGCCCCGTGGCCCTGGTGCGTTGACCTGCGCCTGCGACGCGATTCGCGGACCGACAACATGCCGTTTCATGATCACGTACGAACCGTCTCAGGAGCGTCACGGAGGCTCGCCCGCTGAGTCGCGTTGCTCCGCCCGGGGGACCTTCCCACCTCTGTCCGTAAGCTCCTGACAGCTCACCGACCCCGAGAGGCCTTCCAACCCTCGCAATCGGGACCGGGACCCAGGTTCCTCGTCGGTTCGCGCTGCTACTGCGACCGTCGAGGCCCTACCACTCGCCGGGAAGCGGGCCCGGTGCTGTGCGCTCACAGGAGCCCCGGTGTCCCCTGTGGCGGACGTGCGACCTCTCCCCTGCCCTACCTCGGCGCGATGGTTCTCGCGCGCCTCTGGACGTCCTTGCTGCGGCGGCGTACGGGGCGCCAGATCATCGAGAAGGAGGGCTCCGCCGGGCTGGTGCACTACGCCGGCCTGGAATCCGCCCGCCGCGGGCTCCCCCTCGGACACCGAGCAGCGGGCGACGGCATCTCAGTGCCGCAGGTCCCTGCGCCGGAACAGCCACGCCCCCGCCGCAAGGACCGGCAGTGCGGTGACCAGGACGAGCGCGAGGTGTCCGGCGTGGAGTCCGGTGACGAGCGGGTCGTCGCCGATGGCGTACCGGAACACCGACAGCGGCTGCAGCCGTTCCAGCACGGGGGACATCGGGGCGAGCCCGTTCACGAGGTACATGGCGAGGGCGACGATCCCGACGGTGATGCGGGCCAGCGCCGGTCGTCCCGTCGCGGCGCCGACGGCGACGGCGAGGATTCCGAACCAGATCCCGGCGACCCCGACGTGCACCCACGCCGCGATCACGTTCCCGGGGGTCAGGTCCGCCGACACCGCGGCACCCGCCGCCAGCATCACGACGGCGTCCGTCGCACAGATGGCCAGCACCCCGGCGGCAAGTGCGACGGCGTGCTCGATCACCCACCGGGCCCGGGACACCGGCGTCGCGAGGAGCAGATCGAGCCGGCCGCGCTCCTCCTCCCCCGCCACTGCGCGGACGCCTGCCCCCATCGCGGCGAGCAGCACCAGAAGCGGTCCGGTGAGGGCGAACAGTTCCGCATGGAAGAACCCGGCCGCGGTCGTCATCCCCGCGCCGGTGGAGGTGAACATCGAGCGGTACGCCGCCGGGAGCTCGTCGAAGAGCCTGGCGTACTCGCGGGAGTTGCGGAACGCCGGCCAGGTGGCGGCGTACAGCACCACCAATCCGCCGAGGGCCAGCGACCAGCCCACGGTCGCCCGGATCGATCGCCGCAGGGTGTGGCGCAGCACTCGGGGCCGCAGCGCGCTCCTCGGGGCACTGACAGTGACCGTCACGGGGCACCTCCGTAGAGCGACCGGAACAGTTCCTCCAGCTCGGCCTCGCGGATCTCCAGGTCGGTGACGCGGACCCGGCCGAGGGCGGCAACCAGGTCACCAATCGCGTGACGCCGGACCGAGAACGTCACCTCGTCCCCGTCCGCCCGGCGATCGGCGACGCCGGAGACGGTGTCCAGCACGGTGGCGGCGGCCGGATCGGCGAACCGGACCCGGACCCGGTGCGGCGCGTGGTGCCGCAGCGTCGCGACGTCGGCGTTGGCGACGACCCGCCCCTCCCGTAGCACGACCACGCGGTGGGCGAACCGCTCGACCTCGGCGAGGGCGTGAGACGACAGGAGCACCGCGGCGCCCGCCGCGGCCGTGTCCCGGAGCAGTTCGCGGAACGTGTCCTGCACCAGCGGGTCCAGACCCGTCGTCGGCTCGTCCAGCAGGAGCACCCGGGGCCGGTGCCACAGCGCGAGCACAACGGCAAGCTTCTGCCGGTTGCCCCGGGACAGCTCGCCTACCCGCCGGGTCAGGTCGAGCACGAGCCGGTCGGCCAGGGCGTACTGGGCCGGCCGGGCGGCCGTGGCCCGCACGTCGCGCATCGAGGCGTCCAGGTCCAGCAGGACCGCCCCGGTCACGCGGAGGTCGAGGGCCGGCTCGGACGGCACGTAGCCGAGATCCCGGTGGACCGCCGGTGCGGACCGCCAACAGTCCAGGCCGGACACCGTGGCGGAGCCCGCGGTCGGCCGCAGGGCGCCGGTGAGCAGGCGCAGCGTGGTGGTCTTGCCGGCCCCGTTGGGGCCGAGATAACCCACCACCTCCCCCGCGTTCACGGACAGGTACAGGTCTACGACCGCGCGGTGGCGGCCGAACCGCTTCCCGAGCGCGTGGCACACGATCGCGGTGTGCCCATCCCGGCTGGACTCGGCTGCCGGTGGCGCGGCGGGAAGGGCGCGGTCGATGTCCACTGTGGACTTCAGGACCGGACGATCGCGACCGCGCACCGCGCGTGGTGCAGCAGGTGGCTGCCCACCGACCCCAGCCGGAGGCCCTCGAACGCTCCCGAGCCGGTGGCGCCGACCACCACGAGGGCGGCGGCCTCCGAGCTGCCGATGAGGCCTTCGGCGGCCGAGCCCTGGAGAACCAGGGTCTTCACCGTCAACTGCGGGTAGGTCTGCACCAGTGGCTCGACGGCGCGCTCGAGAGCCTCCGCGGCCTGCTTCTGCGCCTCGTCCGGCCAGAAGTCCGGCGGGGAACCGAACGTCGGGATGTACCCGGGCGGAGCCGGGACGACGTGCACGGCCAGGAGGGACGTTCCCCGCGCGGCGGCCTGCTCGGCGGCGAACGCCAGAGTTGCGTCGAAGTCCGCGGCGAGGTCCACCCCCACGACGACCGGAGCCGACAGATCCTCGCTCCGATCGTGGAGGACCGGAGAAGACGGGTCCTCGGCCCGGACGACCACGACCGTGCCGGGCGCATGCCGCGCGACCTTGTCCGCGACGGAACCCAGCACCAGCCGGGCGACCGCACCGCGGCCACGGGAGCCGACCACCAGGAGATCCGCGTCTCCCGCGAGGTCGACGAGGGCCTGGGCAGCAGGGCCGTCGACTGCGATCTTGTGGACGGGCAGGTCCGGGGCGACCTCGTGCGCCGCCGCCTCGGCGGCGTCCACGGCGGTGGAGGCCTCGGCCTCGACCTCCGCCACGATCTGCTGCTCGAAGTCCGGATACGCGATCGGCGGCCAGGGCATCCGCACGTGGGCGACGGTGAGCGGCACGCCCCGGCGGGCCGCCTCGCGGGCCGCCCACACTGTGGCAAGAAGGCCATCGGCGGCGCCGTCCACGCCGACGAGCACTCCGTGTCGGTTCGGTCGCTCCATCGTGACTCCTCCGGGGTCCGGGCCGCCTGCTGCGGCTGGTGATCAGCCCACCACCGTCCCGGTGGGTCCCGGCAGGGCCACCCGTCCGGACCCGGCGGGACCTTTGTCCGGCGGTCCGGGGGGTCGAGCCGACGCGACGGTCGCCAGAGCCACGTCCAGCACGTCGGCCGGGGCCCGATCCGTGGCCACGTCGACCGCCTTCCGCCACGCGTCGAAATCACCCGCCATGCGCGCGGCGACGCCGGCGTCGGCGTCCGACGCGTCGCCGCGCCGGCGGCGCAGGCGGTCCGCGGCGACGGCCGGGTCGACCACGCACCGCAACTCGACGGGGACGCTGGACGTCGCGCGGGCGACCTCGCGGGCCGCGACCCGGTCCCACGCACTGGACCAGCTGGCGTCCAGGATCACCGTCTCCCCGTGGTCCAGCAGGTGACGGGCCCGGTCGAGCAGCTCGCGGTACACGCTCGCGCGGGCCGCGGGGGTGTACGCGCCGCGCCCGTAGCCGGTGTGACGCGGCAGGTCCCCGGTCGGGTCAGCTCGCCGCGCAACACGTCGGTGCGCAGCAGCACGGCGCCGAGGTGGTCGGCGAGCCCGGCCGCCACCGTGGACTTGCCGGTGCCCGGGAAGGCCACCGACGAGAACGAGCCGGACCCGTCCTGCGGCGAGGTGACGCGCGGTCAGGGCGAGCAACTGCCGCGCCACGTCCGCGGCATCGCGGTCGCCCTGGGCGTGGCGGGGGCACGCCACCTTCGCCCGGACGAACCCCCGGTAGGCGACATGGTGGTGCTCGAGGGACGGCACCCTGGCGCATCCCGAGAACTCGGTGTACCAGCCGAGGAATGCCGCGCCGAGTTCCGGGGCGCCGAGTCGCTCCAGGTCCATGGCGAGGAACGCGGCGTCGTCCAGCCCGTCGACCGCGCGCAGCCGGTCGTCGAACTCCAGGCAGTCCAGGACCTGTGGCCCTCCGGCAGGTAGAAGATGTCGTCCGCGAGGAGGTCGCCGTGCCCTGCGCGGCGACCGCGGACCCGGTACGGGCCGTGGCGTGGAAGGCGGCCAGGCGGCGGGCCAGCGCCCGCAGCGCGTCCCGGACGTCCTCTCCTCGTCGCACCAGGGTGGACGGCCGCCGAGTGGCCGGCATCCGGCGCATCACCAGGACCCACTCACAGGTACGCCCCGCCCCGTCGCACATCTCGGCGACGTCGAGGTACACGTCCGGACACAGCCGTCGGTTCAGCTCCAGCTCGCGGCGGCAGGCGTCCCGCCGCGCCTCCACCGTGCGGAAGTCGAGAGAGCCGAGATCCACCGGCTTCTTCCACTTGTACGCCCGGTCGCCGGCGAACAGCACCGTCGCGGAGTGGGTCTCGACGCACCCCGGGGGATCCATCCTCGTCGTCAGCGCCCCTCCGAGACGTCGAACGCCAGCGCACCGACCTCCCCCTCCGCTGGGGCACCGGGCACCACGACCACCGGGCAGGGTGCGTGCTGGGCGCAGTACCGGCTCACCGAGCCGAGCAACGCCGCTCGCACCGGCCCGACCGAGCGGCTACCGACCACCAACAGGCGCGCCCCACGCGCCACCTCGACGAGTGCCGGCCCCGCCTCTCCCTCGACCATTTCGCGGGCCACCACGAGGTCGGACAGATCCCCCGCCCGGGCCAGCGCCGCGGCCTGCTCTTGCTCGGCATACGCGTGCGTGTCCAGGGGCATCGGCATGACGTTCGGCGCCGGCGCCCGCACCTCGTACTGCCACGCGGTCACCACCTGCAGGCTGTCGCCACATCGGCGCGCCTCGTCGGCCGCGAACGCCAGCGCCGCGTCACCGTGCGCCGTCCCGTCCACGCCGACCACGACCACCCCACCGGTCTCACTCATCGCTACCTCCTCCAACCAGGGCCTCGGCGATCTCGCCGGCCCAGGCGTCGATGGCTCCCCAGTCCCGGAAGTCACCCTCCGGGGCGTGCACCGCGTGGACGATCGCGCGCTCGGCGAACCCCAGCGCGTGCCGGTCCAGCCGCCCGGCGAAAACCCGGTGCTCGCGAGCGCCGCACCAGCGCAGCAGGTCCCCGACGTCGACGACGTCGCGCGGCATCGGCGGGTCGCCGAGCGGCCCGGACGAGAACACCCACACCGGCCTGGCCACCAGCTCGGCGTGGAGCCGTGCAACGAACGCCTTGGCAGCGGGCAGCCAGTGGCCGACGTACACACCGCTGCCCAGCACCACGGCGTCGTAGCCCGCCAGCGACCGGACCCCCTCGAGCGCGGTCACCTCCGCCACCACCCCACGGTCGGCCAGCCCCTTCGCGACGGCCTCGGCGATCTCCGCCGTGGCGCCGTGCTTGCTCGCGGCCGTCACCAGTACACGCACGGGGATACCTCTTCGGTCGCTGTCCATACCCCAACCTTGCTGCCGCGATCCGGGGCGCGGCAGGGCCGATCGACCCGGGCCGGTACCGGCGTTCGGCCCTACCCCCGCGTCGGAGCGAGGCCGAGGCTGAACCCACCCACCGAGCAGCCCGGAGCATCAGCGATGGACGACACCTACGTCTTCGACCCCGCGCACGACATCGGCATCCGGCCGCACGCCGACCGCACCCATCCGCCCGTACTCAACCCGACCGCGGCCGACCTGATGAGCCGATCCGTCGTGGCAGCCCACGCGAACGATCCCGTCGACATGGCCTGGAACCTCATGCGATGGCCTGGAACCTCATGCGCGGCCTGGACGTCCACCACTTTCCGGTGGTCGACGGCGGGCGCTGCATCGGACTGGTCGACACACCCGCCATCGCCCGCGCCTGGCTCGAACAGGCCGGCGTCGGCGGTACGCGGCGTACCCTGCGCTCGCTGAGCCGTGCGTTGCCGATGACCAATCCTCGAACGCTCGCGACCGAGCTCGCCCACGCGATGTGCCGGCACGGTGTCGACGCAATGCTGGTCGTCGATGACGACCAGGTGGTCGGAATCGTCACGATCCGCGACATCGTCCGGGTCCTCGCGTTGTGGCCCCCAGCCGTACGGCCACCCCAGACCTGGACATCCTCCAGCCGCCGCCCACCACCCTCACACCGGAGTAGCCCGCCATGGACAGCACCACGGCCGCCACCGCCCGGCTCACTCCCGAGGACCTCGCGCTGATCGCCCAGGCGGCGCACCGCGCGCCGTCCTTGCACAACACCCAGCCGTGGCGTTTCCGCGCCCGCCTGGACGGGCTGGAGATCCACGAGGACACCGACCGCGCACTGCCGGTTGTGGACCCCTTCGGCCGGGACCGGCTGATCTCGTGTGGCACCGCCGCCTACAACGCCGCCATCGCCATCGGGCACCTGGGGTGGACGCCGCAGCTGGCCCTGTGCCCCGACCCCGGGAACCCGCGGCTGCTCGCCACCGTGACCTGTGGGCCACGGCGGCGGCCGGACGCCGAGGGCGAGCAGCTCTACGAGGCCATCCCGCATCGGCGCACACACCGCCGGGTGTTCCTGCCCACCGCGGTCGACGACGACCGGCTGGAGGAACTCCGGGGCGCGGTGGCGGCGCACGGCGCGTGGCTCCATGTCGTCGATGCCCGCCGGCGGGACCGCCTCGCCGACCTGCTCTGGCGTGCCGCGCGGGAGCAGGCGGAGAGCCGGGAGTTCCGCCGGGAGATCGGCCGATGGCTGCGGGAGACCGGCGAGGGCGTCGACGGGGTCCCCGTCGCGTCCCTCGGCAAGGCCCCGTACCCCGTGGACGGGCTCGTCACCCACGACCTGCCACTCCGCCGCGACGCCGAGGACTGGATCGCCGAGGAGCTCACGCACTCGACCGTGCTGGTGCTGTTCACCCTCGGCGACGACCCGCTCGACTGGCTGCGCGCCGGGATGGCCTTGGAGCACCTGCTGCTGCGCGCCACGCTCGACGGTCTGGTGGCCTCGTTCGCCGACCAGCCGCTGCAGCAGACCCGGCTGCGGCCCGAGCTGGCCGCGTTCCTGGACGAGCCGGGACACCCGCAGGCGATCATCCGGATCGGCCGGCCGATGGTGACGGTGCCGCCCACACCGCGCCGCCCGCTGGACCAGGTCTTCATGAACTGAGGGAAGAACGCCATGACCACCGACGCGGAATCCACGTGAAGCGATCCTCGTCAGCTCGCGGTCGCCCGCCTCCGCAAGAAGCGAAAGTTCTGGCAGCACCTCGCCGTCTACGTTGTCGTCAACGCCGCCGTGACCCTGATCTGGGTGTTCACCACGCCCGATGGCTTCTACTGGCCGATGTTCCTCCTGCTCGCCTGGGGCATCGGGCTGGTCCTCCAAGGCGTGGACGCGTTCACGTCGGTGTTCACGCCGGCGCAGCCGTCGGAAGCGCAGATCCAGCGCGAGATCGACCGGCTCACCGGCCGATGAGATCGGTGAACGCCGAACCGGCCGCGAAGGTGAGCCGGCCCCGGCTGCTGGGCGCCGGGTGGGCTACCTGATCGCCGCCGCCATCAACGCGGTGATGTTGTACGCCGTCAACGTGGCGCCGGGCTGGCAGCCGCTGCCGTTCCTCACCGAGGACACGCGCCAGGTCCTGGCACTGCTCAACCTCTCGCTGGGCGTGGGGGCCTTCGCCAATCTGGTCTATGTCGCGTACGACCCGCCGTGGTGGAATGCGGTCGGGGACGTGCTGACGACGGTCGTCGGCATGACCGTGCTGGTCCGGATCTGGCAGGTGTTCCCGTTCGACTTCGGGGGCACGTCGTCCGACTGGGCACTCCTGGCCCGGAGCCTGCTCGTCCTGGCGTTCGCCGGCGCCACCATCGGCATCGTCGTCCAGATCGCGACGTTGCTTCGTCGGCGCGTCGACAACACGGCGCCACACTGAAGAGGCAGGTCATGCAGCGGATCGCGCAGAAGACTGTGACCACACTGGTTGTGCTGGTGTTCGCCGTTCTCTTGTTCGTGGCGGCCTACGGCGTGGTCGCCCGGTTCTGAGCGCACCCAGCAGGAGTCGTCCGATGGAGATCCTGATCGGCTACGCCACCGCGCACGGCGCCACCCGAGGTGTCGCGGAAACGGATCGGCGCACGGCTGGCCTCGTCGGGGCACCGCGCCCGGCCACGGCCGATGATCGCCGCCCCCGAGGTGGACGCCTACGACGCCGTGGTACTCGGGAGCGCGACCCACAACGGAGACCGGCTGCCGGAGGTGAGCGAGTACCTGCGCCGGCACGCCCCGGAGCTCGGGCGTCGTCCGGTGTGGCTGTTCAGCGTCTCGCTGCTCGGGCACCGCAGCAGCGCTCTGAACCCGTGGATCACCCGTTGGCTGCGCCCGAGGCTGAAGGCGATCGCGGAGACCCGCGCCGCCGTGCGCCCGCGGGACCACCGCGCGCTCGCAGGTAAAGTGGTGTCACACGGGTCCGACGGCGACCACGTTTCGCAGGTGGGGCGGGTGGGGCTCGAACCCACGACCGAGGGATTATGAGGAGCCTCGAAGGCGTCGCCCTCAGGCTCTACCTGCGACTTCAGCGTCGGTCAGTCCCCCACCGACCGCATGAGTCAACGCGCTCCACGGCATTTCCGACCACGAACCATGCCACAGGGCACCCACCCCGCCGGCCTCTCCGTCGACGTGCTCGACGCGATCGATGAGGCGATCCGCTCAAACCAGCTGCGTGCCGTGGTCGCCACCAGCACACTCGCCGACGGGGGTCAACCTCCCGGCGCCGCGGGCTCGTCGTCGTTTGCCCGGTCCACGGAGGCCGGCTGGCCACCCGCACGGGCCACCTCAGCGCGCCGAGACGCGCCTCGGACCAGCGAGGAGATCCTCCCCGCGGGACCGGCAGAGCTGGCAGAAGGCTTCAGCGCCGCGTCAGACGGGGTCCCCCGACCGGTAGGCCACGACGGTCGTCAGGACGAGCAGCGAGTCCGCTATCGGCACAGCCACGACGCCCGAACTCCAGCGCGGAGGCATCCCCGAGGGGCTGGCTGACGGTCGTGTAGCCCAGACCGGCTTGGTGTGTCATCGCAGCGGACGGTCCCGCTCGACGACCTTCGGGGGCGCGGATGACCCACGGCAGCAAAGCGTGGCCCACCGCTCCGCCACCGTGTCGAAGCCCAGTTCGGGCCGCATTCTCGACGTCGTAGATCAGTGGGACGAGCGGTGTCAGGACGGCCGGTGACATCGCATCGAAGCAGCCAACCGACAGTCCCGCGCCAACGAGTCCTGCAGTATCGCGGCCAGGTCACCGAGGTCGTCGCGTAGCGGTCGACGGGCCTGAGGCGGAGACGCCCGGGCGCTGGGCGTCAGCTGAGACCACGTCCACGGCGCCGCACAAAGAGTCGCGCGCCCAGCGCTCCCTCGGGTTCGCCCAGAGCCGCCGACATCGCTGATTGCCTGACCGGGCTCCTCCGTCACAGGGACGCGCGTGGCGCCAACGCATCTCGCTGCCGCTGACACCGAAGATCAGGCGAAAGCAAACGAGAGCCGACATACCGGACCGGCAGCCGACCGGATCGCCTCCTGTGTCGGTGCCGTCACCTAGTGTCTGTGCATCCTGAGAGAACAACCGACGAGGGCTGGAGAGCGGGCGGAGCGTCAATGCAGGATTGGTCGAAGAGCGATGCCACGATCGAGCGAGTCGTCTGGGAGCAGACCGACGCGTGCCTCGCGGTCTATCGCGAGGACCCGAGTCGGGTTGAGCAGGACGCCAACAACGAACTGCGGATCTCCGAAGGCGGGTATGGCGATCGCCAGCTGTTCGAGCTCGTGCAGAACGCCATCGACGCCGCTCGCTCCGGCGGCGGGCGTCTCGCGGTTCATTTGACGCCGACGGCCCTCTATGTCGCGAACGACGGTGAGCCGTTCACATCTGACGGGGTACGCGCGCTCATGGCGTCTGACCTCTCCCGCAAGGATGATGACCGCATCGGACGATTTGGCATCGGCTTCAAGTCCGTGCTCGCCGTGACGTCGAACCCTAAGGTTTTCAGCAGATCCGTCTCGTTCGCCTTCGACGCGCAATGGGCAGCGGAGACGATCAAGGCCGAGGGTTTCGCTTCACCCAACTACCCCGTCATACGACTGGCGAAGACGCTGAGCGCAACAGTGGAGGCAGCGGGCGACCCGATCCTGGCAGACCTCATGGAGTGGGCGAGCACCGTGGTCGTGCTCCCGATCTCGCGCCGGCTCGACTTGCTCTCGCGCCAGCTCATCTCGTTTCCACCCGAGTTCGCCCTGTTCTCGACGCACATCACCGAGGCGACGCTGACGAACGAGAACCTTCGGGACGGGCAAGGTCACCCCGCGACACTGACCATCCGTCAGGATGTGGGCCCCGAGGGGATCGTGACGTTGCGCTCCGGCACCTCGGACACCAAGTGGATCGTGAGCTCCCGCAAGCATCGACCCAGCGCGGCGGGACAGGAGGAGGCCGGCCGGATCGCGCGACGCGACCAGATCGACGTCCAGTGGGCCGTCTCGAACTCGGCCCGCGAGGGGAAGTCGCTTGTGCTCGGGGATGGCGCGTTCTGGGCATATTTCCCGACCCGCGCCCGGACCACCCTCTCCGGCCTCCTCAACGCGCCTTGGAAACTCAGTGACGACCGGCTCGAGCTGCTACCCGGTGCCTTCAATGAAGAGATCCTACGGAACGAGGTCCCCGCGCTCGTCGCTGCCGGCCTGGTCAGGCTGCACAAGGTCACTACTGAAGGCGGGGGCAGCCCCGCGACCGTCCTCGACGTTCTCCCGGCGCGCGGTCGAGAGACCCGAGGCTGGGCAGACGCAGTCATCGGCGGCGACGGGCCGACCAACCCCGTGTTCGCGCACCTGCGGAACTGCCCATCAGTCCCAGGTGGTGACGGGGCCCTCTGGTCACCGAATGAGCTTCGTCGGGCACCGGCCCCGACATCGCCGGACTGGATCAAGCCCTGGAGCGAGTGGCTAGAGCGGTGGGCAGCGATCCCCCAGGCGCCAGTCGCAGAATGGGTCCACCCAGATGCGTACTCGAACCAGGAGCGACGCCTCAAGCTGGACCGACTCTCAGGTCGGCAAAGCACAGTCGCCGAGTGGCTCGAGGCACTCGTCGCCGACGGCTCCGCCGAAGCGTCTGCCGCGGCCATTCACCTGGCAGCGCGCATGCTCGACGACCTCGGAGCCACTCGTGACCCAGTCGGTGTAAAGGAGCTGCAAGTCGAGATTGTCAAGGCACGGGTCATCAGGCTCGAAGACGGCTCCTTCGCAAAGCCCGCGTCTGGGAAGCTCTTCGTCCGCGCATCGCCTGACGACAGCGGCCATTCCTTCGTCGACGAAGACTTGGCTCACATGGAGGGCGTGAAGAAGGATCTCGCGACGCTCGGTGTTCATGTCATGGACACTGCAGGCGTGCTCCGCGCACTCCTCGCAGAGCCAGTTAAGCCCGACAACCACTGGGTGCGGATCTGGGCGGCTGCACGCTCCGTCTCCCTCGAGGTGTCGGCCGGACTCTTCCGTGAGTACCTGGCCGAGCCGCTGGAGAGATCGGTACGAGTGCGCATGGCCTCTGGTGTGATGCGGCCGATCGCGGAGTCCTTCCTCGCGGGCGAGATCATTCCCTCACACGCCGGGCGAGACCGCGATCGCCTGATCGACCCTGTCTTTCACGGGGAGGACGAGCGTCTCCTGAGGGAACTCCGCGCCGTCGACCGGCTCGTCTGGCGGGGGGATGCTCCCGTCGAGCAATGGCTCAGCGAGTTCGAATCGAGCCGCCGGGCGCAGTTTGTAGAGCACGTCAAGAAGACGACCGGGACGACCTGCTCTCTGGAAAAGGTCGATGTCAATGGAACGCCTCCGCCGTGGCCGCTCGAGCCGATCGCCGGCATGTCGCCGGAGGCACGCCTCGAGGCAACCCGTCAGGTGCTGGCGCGTCCGCTGCCGGAGAAGTGGACCGTCGAACACCGGACGGCCCGCAATTATCCGAAGCTGAAGAGGACCGCTCCCGAACTGGTGTACCTCCGAAAAGAAGGACTGTTGGCCACATCGTTTGGCCCATTGCCTCCTTCGCACACGCTGCTCAGCGGGGCACACCCTCTGGCCGATCCGAAGGTACTGCCCGTTTACGAGACGTCCGCTCAGGTCGCAGAAGCACTCGGGATCCTCACGAGCATCGACGACGTGAGTGAGGAGCGATGGGGCGACTGGAAGAAGGTTGCCGACCGGTGGGACGACGACGTCCGACGGTCCGAGTTCTATGCCTGGCTGCCTGGACGCTTTCGGCCGAAGGCTCTCGTCGTCCGTGTCGGACCGCGGCGCGAACCCGTCGAGATCCAGAACATCGGAGTGACCTCGGACAAGGCTGTCTACGCGTCGCTGCTTGAAGCAGGGATCCCTGCACTCTGGGTCGAGAGTCAGAGCGATGTCGACGACCAGTTCATCGGTCACTGGGAGATGACGGACGGAAAGGACCTCCTTCAGGAAGAACTCGTTTCCGAGCCGTCCGGCGAGGCGACCTACCTCCTGGATGCCTTCAAGCCCCTCCAGAACTTTCTGCAGGTGGAAGATCACGAACTGAAGCTCCAGTACTGCAGCAGGCTGGCGAAGATGATCGCCACCCCTCGAGGGCAGGTGGCCCAGCGCCTCGACGCGCTTCGGGACGGGGACCGCGTCCTTGTCACGGCCACCGACGCGCCTCGCGTCCTCCTCCAGGTCTCCGAAGTACTAGGTTTGGGACTCACCGCCGTCGACGTCCATCGGATCGAACGCCAGATGGCCCAGACGGCAGCCAACGAGCTGCGCCGCAGCGTGAAGCGCGCGGAAAACGACGACGCGCGTCTTGTGGAAGCCGTCGGAACGGAGGCACTTCGCCGTAGCGTCCCGCGCGGGGCCCTCGAATTTCTCGAGAACACCGGCGGAGCCGCCAGCTCCCAGGATGTTGCCCGACTCGCACGAGCGGTGCACGGCGTCGGGATCCTCAAGCAGCTCAGGCAGGCGCTGGAAGACAACGGGCTCGAACCGCCGCGCGAGTGGTCGGGGCGAAGGGTCTCACGCGACTTCGTCACGAGCCTCGGCTTCCCGGTCGAGTGGGCAGGTTTCCCGACCAGTAGTCGACCGTCGGTGGAGATCGTCGAGGGCCCGGCCGCTCTGAAGCCGCTCCACGACTACCAGGAGTTCGTCACTGAGCAGATCGTGAAGCTTCTGGTCGGCATCGGGAAGGACCGCGGCATGGTCTCCCTTCCCACAGGGGCGGGGAAGACCCGCGTGACAGTCGAGGCGCTGGTCAACGCCCAGCGAGAAGGCCGACTGAAGGATGCTCCCCTCGTCTGGATCGCTCAGTCCGACGAACTGTGTGAGCAGGCGGCCGAGAGCTGGACCTACGTCTGGCGGGCCATCGGGCCGTCGTCGCCCATGACGCTCAGCAGGCTGTGGGCTCAGAACGAGGTGGCAGAAGAGCCGAGCGCTTTCCAGGTTGTCGTCACAACGATCGACAAACTCCAAAAGATCTCGTTGCGTCCCGGCACCGATTACGAGTGGATCCGAGACCCGTCTGTCGTCGTCGTCGACGAGGCCCACCTATCCGTCGCATCGAGCTACACACAGGTACTCGAGTGGCTTGGACGCGGCCGCTCTCGCAAGGAGTTCCGCCCGCTCATCGGCCTCACTGCAACGCCATTCCGTGGCACGAGCACCGCCGAGACCGAGCGTCTCGTTAACAGATACGACGGCAATCGCTTGGACCGCGGCGCATTTCGCGACCCCGACGACCCGTACCGCGAACTCCAGGAAATGCGCGTACTGGCGCAGGTCCGACAGAACCTCCTCGACGGTGTCGACGTCCACCTTTCCCCCGACGAGGTGACCAGGATCGAGACCACGCACCGCCTGCCCGAGACGGTGACTGAGCGGTTGGGCCTCGACCAGGCGCGCACGCTGCGAATCGTCGAGTCGATCGCGTCCCTACCGCCGGACTGGACCGTTCTCCTGTTCGCCACCTCCGTGGAGAACTCCCGCGTTCTGGCCGCCCTGCTGTCCCACCGAGGTATTCCGGCGGTGTCCATCTCGTCGGAAACCGAAGCTGCCGCGCGACGCCACTACGTGGAACAGTTCAAGGCGGGCAAGATCCGCGTCTTGACGAACTTCAACGTCCTGACCCAGGGCTTCGACGCCCCGGCCGTCCGCGCCGTGTACGTCACTCGACCCACTTTCAGCCCGAACGTCTACCAACAGATGGTGGGCCGCGGGCTGCGCGGGCCACGCAATGGTGGCTCCGAGGAAGTGCTCATCGTCAACATGCGGGACAACTTCAACAAGTTCGGCAACCTACTCGCCTACCGAGACTTCGAGTACCTGTGGACGAAGTGACCCTGACGCTCGACGCCGCGCAGGCCGAGGCGGTGTCGATCCACGCGAGCGAACGGCAGATCGTGCTGGCGGGACCGGGCTCGGGGAAGACCGAGGTCGTCGCGGCGCTCGTCTCCCATCTGGTCGACGACGAGGGGCTGAGCGCTCCGGAGGAACTGCTCGTCATCAGCTTCTCACGGGCGGCGGTCGAGGCCGTGGCACGCCGTGTCCGAGATGCCGTCGGACGTTCCGGCACGTCCGTCTGCACCCTGGACTCGCTCGCCACACGGATCCTCGGCACTCAGGCAGGAACGGAGTGGGAGTCGACGTCCTTCGACGAGCGGATCCGTCGTGCGGCCGCCGAGGTCGCCCAGCACGGCTTCGACCTGGGCGAGCAGCTCTACCACGTGGTTGTCGATGAGGTGCAGGACATCGTCGGCGACCGTGCAGCTCTCTTGCTCGCACTACTGGCGGCGCTGCCTGACGACACGGGGTTCACGCTTCTCGGCGATCCGGCCCAGGCCATCTATGACTTCCAGCTGGAAGGAAATGCGTCCCTCACTTCCCAGGACCTGCTCGCGAAGATCCAGGAGCTCGGCGGCGTCACCGTCCGAGAGCTCACCGGCCAGTACAGGGCACGCACGCGGGATGCCCACGGTGCCGCTCGCCTGCGCGACGAGATCCTCACCGGGGACGGCGTGGACGCCGTAGATGACTTCGCGGCCGGCGTCACGCCGATCGCGTCCGTCGAGGAACTCGTGCCGCTGGTCCGCCGGTGGGCGGGCTCGACGGCGATCCTCACTCGAACGAACGGAGAAGCGCTCTTGGTCGCAGATGCGCTCGACGACTTCGGTGTGCTTACGGCGGTGCGAGCGCCGGCGTCGGAGCAGCATGTCGCACCCTGGCTCGGGCAGATGCTTGCTGATCGCGCCGAGCGGGTGATCGATCGGGCGACGTTCGCCGCCCTCGCCGCGGAGACTCGCGTACCGCGGCCGCCGGACGATGTCTGGCTTGCCGCGCGCTCCCTCTCCGACGCGCGGACACCGGTGGTCGAGACGCCGCGGCTTGCAGCGCGGCTCGCGGCAGGTGGCGCGATACCCGTCGCATTGACCGACACCGCACACACGTCCCTTGTCGTGTCGACCATCCATCGCGCCAAGGGTCTCGAGTTCGACAACGTCGTCATCGTCGATCACAAAGCCCGGGAGAACGACGACGAACAGGCTGAGGCCCGCGCCTCCTACGTGGCTCTCACCCGTGCACGCGCCCTCATCGCCCGCGTACGTGGTCCGGAGACGTGGAACCTGCGGCGGGACGAGCGAACACGGCGATGGATCAAGCGTGGTCGAGAACGCTGGCAGACCACGGCGATCGAGATCCGGGGTAGTGATCTCGACCGCACGGCTCCCGCGGGAACCGACCTCGCGCTCTCACAGTCGCGCATCCGAGGCCTGCAGCCAGGATCTGAGCTGACGATGAGGTTCGACCCTCGCAAGTCATTCGACCTACCCGTGTACGACGTCTACTCGGACGACGTTCTCGTGGGGTGCACTTCACAGGCGTTCGGCGCCGACCTGGTCGAGCGCGTCGGCCCGGCCTCAACCCGTAAGCGCGGCTACCCGTCTTGGCCGTTCCTTGCGGGGGCCCGTGTGGCCGCCATCGAGACGGTGTGTGGACCGCCTACCGGGGATGGCGTGGGCCGATGGGGAATGTGGCTCGGAGTTCGACCGACGGGGCTGCTGGCGGTCCGATGGAAGGACGATGTCGATGCGTGACCTCTCGCCGTGGTACGTGGCCCGTCAGGCCATGGTCGACGCTCTCGCGGCTGACCTCGCCGGCACCTGCGCAGACGAACGCCTGAGTGAGCCTCCGCTCGATCGCTACATCGTCGGCATCCTCCATCCCTCGGGAGAGCCCGTCGAGGACGCACGTGGCGACGACGACACCGGCGATGAGACGGCGACCGACACCGCCTACGACCCGGCGGTGTCTCTGTCCCGGCTACGCAAGCCCGCGTCGATGGGCTTGACCTTTGCCGTGGACAGTGGGCGTAGCCCGGTCGTGACCGTGACCGTTGCCGCGGACCGGTACCGCCCGGTGGACGACGGAGAGATCGCGGACATCGACTCTGCCGCGCAGGCGCCGGACGAGAGCGAGGACGGCTCCGCGGAGTACGTTCGCGAACGCCGTCAGAGCAAGCGTCCGAAGAACTGGTATCGCGATCCCGTCGCCGGGACCTTCGAGATCGACACGACGACGCCCGCAATGGCGATGGAGCGGGTCGCCGACGGGCTCGCACTACGCGTCGTCGTACGTCCTCCGAGCGACGGGATCGTGAGCATCACGACCGTGCTCGTCGACGACTTTCCACCCGTCGACGGAACCGCCGACGAGTGGTGCTGGTTCCGGCCGTCGATCGTCGCGACGGTCGACGTCGGCGCGTTCGTTCACCGCCGCAGCTCTGCCGCTGGGGCAGAGATGGACGACGACGAAAGGACCTCCGACCTCCTCTACCGTCACGTCGAGAATCTCGCCGTCGGTCATGGCTGCGCCGTTACCTGGAATGGAGAGCCTGGCACCGTCGCGGAGCTCCGCACCACCTTCTTCCCCATCGAGGAGCTGCGGATCGCCAACCCTGACCGGGAGGAGCTGCAGTCCCTCGGGATGCGGACGCTTGCCCAGACGACCGAGTGGAGCCTCCTTCACGACCTTTCGACGGCTTATCGCCGATGGATCGACGGCATCGAGTCCGACGCGGCAACGCTGACCGGGACGTACGCCGAGACAGCTCACCGCCACGTCGTCGCCGCACGGCGAGCCGCGGACCGCATCGACAGCGGGATCCGGCTCGTCGAGACAAATGCCTCGGCCGAACGCGCCTTCCGCGTGATGAACGAGGTGATGCAGGAGCAACGCGCCCGGCAGGTCATGGTCCGCTCAGGCGCCACGGAGCCCTCGCGCGAAGAGCACGCGTGGCGCCCGTTCCAGCTCGCCTTCGTGCTACTCAACATTCAGGGCATCGTCGAACCAGAGTCTGAGGATCGCGACGTCGCCGACCTGCTCTGGTTCCCGACCGGTGGCGGTAAGACGGAGGCCTACCTCGGCCTCATCGCCTTCACGCTCGTGATGCGCCGCCTCCGCAGTGCGCCCCATGCCGGCGCCGGTGTCGCCGTGCTGATGCGGTACACCCTTCGGCTCCTGACGGTCCAGCAGTTCGAGCGGGCCGCGGGCCTCATCTGCGCCCTGGAGACGTGGCGTCGTCGAGAGCTCTCCGACAGCGCCCCCATGACCTTGGGGTTGTGGGTTGGCCAAGGTGCGACGCCGAACAACGTCGCGGATGCCGCGGCGGTGCTCCGCGATCCTGGGATCGAGACCGGAGACGTGGAGAAGGGCAACCCACGCCAACTGCTCCGGTGCCCGTGGTGTGGTAGCCGCCTCCCTGCAGCGGCGTACCTGGCCGATCGGCCGAACGATCGTCTGACCATCACATGCCCAAACGTCCTCTGTGAGTTCGCATCAGGGCTCCCGGCATTCGTCGTCGACTCCGACGTCTACAAACAACGCCCCTCGCTCCTGATCGGCACCGTCGACAAGTTCGCCATGCTCGCCTGGCGGGCCGAGGCAGCGAACCTCTTCGGCAACGGCGGGACGTACGACCCGCCCGAGCTGATCATCCAGGACGAGCTGCACCTGATCAGCGGACCACTGGGCACGCTCGTCGGGCTGTACGAGACCGCAGTCGACGCCGCATCGACCGGCGACGCCCGGCCCAAACTCATCGCGTCGACCGCGACCATCCGGAGAGCAGAGGACCAGATCGCCGCCGTCTTCACACGCGCAGCAGAGCAGTTCCCCCCGCCGGGCATAACCTCGACCGACTCCTTCTTTGCGGTCGACGCGAGCCCCAAGAAGCGCGGTACACGCCAGTATGTCGGCGTCTGTGCGCCGGGAACGAGCCACTCGACGCTACTTGTTCGCGCCTATGCCGCTCTCCTCCAGGCCGGTCATGACCTCAACGCGACGCACGAGGTCAAGGACGCGTACTGGACATTGCTGGGGTACTTCACCAGCCTTCGCGTCCTCGGCGCCGCGTTCATCCAGTCTCTCGACGACGTCCCGGACCGCATGAAGGTCATTGCCGAGCGGCTCGGAAACGCGCAGAGGCAGGTCTCATCAGCGCCGCCGCGCGAACTGACATCGAGGATCCGGTCGGGAAAGGTCGTCGAGGAGCTTGCCATCCTCGGCACGTCCTACCCCGACACGAACAGCCCGAACGTCGTGCTCGCGACCAACATGATCTCCGTCGGCGTCGATGTCGACCGACTCGGCCTGATGGTGATCATGGGCCAGCCCCAGACGACTTCGGAGTACATCCAAGCGACGAGTCGTGTCGGCCGCCTCCATCCCGGCCTTGTCGTGACGCTGTTCAATGCGGCACGGTCGCGCGACTTGTCGCACTTCGAGTCCTTCACCACGTATCACCGGACGCTCTACCGACAGGTGGAGGCGACGGGCGCCACCCCATTCGCAGCACGCGCTCGCGACCGCGGCCTGCACGGTCTGCTTGTCGCCCTGTCGAGGTTGCTGATCGCAGGGGCAGGCTCGGACGCCGGCGTCCGCCTTCCGATCCGCCAGGCCGGAGCACTCGACCGCGTCCGCGACGTGGTCCGGTCTCGGGTCCAGAAGGTCGACCCCGAGCTCGAGCACGACGTCATGGATCAGCTCGAGGACCTCATCGACCTCTGGGATGAACACGTCGACGACCTGCAGACGTGGGCGTCCTGGCAGGCCCGACCCGGCGCGCTGATAAAGCCGGTCGGCGGCACTCCAGGGCTTTCGATCGACGCGCGTGACATCTCTTTTCCGGTCGAAGAGCCGAGCTGGGCGACGCTGACCAGCCTGCGCAACGTCGACGCCGAGAGCACCCTGTACCTAGCCCGAAGGAGACCTCGCCGTGGTGCGTGACGTTGCCACCGCACGACAGAGCCAGCTCGTCACCACCTACGGTGTCGGCGCCTTGTTCCCCTCCGCCGAGCAGAGTTTCATGATCTGCGGAGCCGACGAATGGGACGACCGGCGTGCACGCGTCATCGAGGAACCGCGACTCGCCAGGTCGCTCGGCGTCTTCTCGTTCCGTTCCCCACCCGCGGGCGGACGACGAGGCGACGTCCCGGTCGTTCGGTTCCCACTCGTCCACTACTGCCCCGGGTGCCGCCGAATCGGCTACCCGCAGACCTTCAATACGACGACAGAGCGAATGCGCTGCGACAGGGACGAGCGTGAGCTGACTCCGTCCCGATTCGTCGCCTGTTGCGAAGACGGGCATATCCAGGACTTCCCGTACTTCTCCTGGCTGCATCGCATCTCAGGCGCCGCCCTCGGCGATGCGGGGGACGCGAACCACGTGCTCTCGATCACGACTCGGGGTCGATCGTCGTCACTCGGCGACATCGTCATCTCGTGCACGTGCGGCGTGCAGCCCGTCTCGATGGCCGGCGCCTTCTCGCGTTCCGCGCTCGTCGAGGTCTCCGGCTGCAGGGGGCGTCGTCCTTGGCTCGAGAGCGGCGAGGATCAGGACTGCAGCAAGCCGCTTCGAACCCTGCAGCGCGGTTCGTCGAACGTCTGGTTCCCGATCATTCGCTCGACGATCTCGATCCCGCCATGGACGGGCGGCGCTGCGCGTTTCGTCGAGAAGCACTGGGCGGTGTTGAAGGGTATCGACGGTGCAGAGCTCGAAAAGGCCGTCCGTGCCGCCGTCGTCTCTGATGCCCATGTCTCCGAGGACTCCGTCCTCAGCCTCGTTCAGCGCCGCAAGGGCATCGAGGCAGGGCAGCCGCCCACCGACGCGGAGTTGCGTCAAGAGGAGTACGACGCGCTCTGCGACTCGAACCGACCATCGCCCGAGGGGTACGACGACTTCGTGAGCATCGAACGCGACATCGCCTCCGACGTCTCCGACGTAGTTGCGCAGGTGATGGAGGTGAGTCGCCTCCGCGAGGTGCGCGCCCTGGACGGTTTCACGCGCGTCGTGCCCCCCGCCGGAGCGAACGACCCCCGCAAGGCGGCGCTCTCCGCGAGGGCACTGTCGTGGCTCCCTGCCGTCGAGGTCCTTGGCGAAGGCGTCTTCGTGCGCTTCCACCCCGACGTCGTGGCGGAGTGGGAACGGTCGAATCTCGCGCAGTCGAGAGCGCGGCTGATGACGCGGGCACAGGAGCGTCGCGACCGCGCCACCGAACGCCCGGCGTCGCCACCCGTCGCACCGCGGCTCGTCGCACTTCACACGGTAGCCCACCTCCTACTCAAGGAACTCAGCCTCGACGCTGGCTACCCCATCGCCTCCCTGCGCGAGCGGGTCTATGCGGACGGCGGCCAATGCGGCGTGCTCGTGTACACCGCATCGTCAGACGCCGCGGGCAGCCTAGGTGGCCTCGCCGCTCTCGCCGGCGAACGACGGCTCGGAAGCGCACTGACTCGTGCTATCAGAAGGGCGACGTGGTGCTCGTCCGACCCGGTGTGCGCAGAATCCGGCGTGTCAGGTCTAGACGGACTAAACCTCGCCGCCTGTCACGCCTGCACGCTCCTCCCCGAGCCGAGCTGCGAGCACCAGAACCAGTTCCTCGACCGCGTGAGCGTTGTCGGGACGCTTGGGAACCCCGATGTGGGCATGCTGGGAGAGCTGCTTGACAGCGAGCGGTTCGCAAGCGAGGCAGGCTGACACGGACTGGAGCTGATCTCCCGTCACACGGGCCCGACTGGGACCGCGTTTTCGCAGGTTGGGCGGGTGGGGCTCGAACCCACGACCGAGGGATTATGAGGAACCTCGTACCCGCCTACTACGGCCTCCACCAGCCACTACTCCCCCACGGCTACACCACCAGCCGCCTGTGGCCGCCTCCTCCAACGCCGCTTCGCGTCACGTTTGGTGTCACGCCCAGGCCGTCGTCGGCGACCGAGGGAAGTGGTCGCGGGACGAGCGTGCGGTGAGACCTCCGAGGCCGCGTGGGGTCTCACTCCCTCACGCCGGTCTCGGAGGTCCCTGCCGATCAAGCCCGCCGCGGTTGATGCCGACCGATGCCGGGTCCGGCAGCATGCTGCCAGGGAACGAGGATTGGCATTCCGGTCGGGATCACGTCAGTCCTCGTGATCGACTTGCGCCACCAGCATCCAGCACGTAGCCGGATTGCTGATGTCGGAGTGGTCCCTGATGACGCGCGACGATTCAATCCCGATCACGCGGACATCCTGGTCGAATGGGTACGGGTCGCCAGGGTCCCTCGCAGATACAATCTCGCCGCGGGCCCCGCACCCTCCAGGCCCGAAACCGCCGAGCGCGGCGTACCGGCCCGGCACCTCGGGAAGAAAGGTGTTCTCACCGAGATCCGATTGTCGGCGTGCAATGAGGTGGAAGACCCTTCTCAGCGGGAAATCGCGGCTGCTGAACGTGGTCAGGATGGGTTGTACAGACCGGCCTGGATCAAGCGCAGCGCGGTACCCGCCCGCCGCCCCCAGCCCGGGGACGTCATCCGCGAAGCACAAGTGGCTGATGGCCGGTTGCAAGAGCAGGACGGACTCGACCGGGCGCGGGACAGAGCCGCGGCACAGGGCCGAGAGGATCACCTTGCAACCGTAGGAGTGACCCGCAAGATGCACGTGGGCCGGGGTGACCGTTAGCACCTCCGCAAGCAGGTCGTGCACGCCCCTGGCGCCGACCCGGCCCGCACGGTCCTTCATCAACAATACGGTTGTGCCACGAATCAACGCGATGGGATTGAGGCTGCTGAGTTTAATGCCCTCGAAGAGCGCTGGGGTGAGCACGGTGCGCTCCGTGCTCGGGGTCTGGGCGAGTCCGTCTCCAGTCAGTTCGTCAGGTACGACTGTAGGCCCAGAACTGAACTCGTCCACCTCCCCGCCGTAAGCGCCGGACAACGCCTCCCAGATTCGCACCACCTCGCCGAGGGCTAGGGGATCCGCGAGTGCGCCTAGATCGTCGGTGTCAGGGCTCTCGCCCCACAGCGGTGCCACCAGACCGGCAAGATCGGCTGCCTGATCCTCGGAGAGGTCCGGTCTCTGTGCCAGTTCGTAAAGGCGCGCTCGACTGTCCGGCGGGAGACCGGCTGCCACCTCCTCGAGATCGCCAAGTGTACGGGCTACCACCTCGTCATCGGGTGCAACCGTGACTTTCGGCGCCTGTTCCCCCCGTGCGACGAGCACCGCGCTGGGCCAGAAGATCCCGATGAGCAGCGGGCGATACTCCTGACCACGGCTGAGCGGATTCTTGGCGCGGATGTCGGCGTATCCGGTGATGAAGTCTTCGTATCCCCCCACGGCGGACGGCCACGTGTTGTTCCAGCCATGCGAGCAGAGGAAGACATCGGTGTACGCGCCCTTCTCCAGGGTCTTGAGCAGGTCGGCGCGCGTCACCGGCGCGATGCAAGCTCCGTCCTTGTCGAACGGGATGATGTAGAACGGTGCCTTCCCGCCCCCGGGAAGATCGATCTGCCGGTACGGACCGGCGATCGGGAGGTAATCATTCACCGGGGCCCCCGAGACCACGAGAAGCGGCGAGCGACGCATCGTCGTCGACGTTGCGGGGAAGGCGTTCTTCCTTCACACCGAGGCTGCCTTTTGCGATGTCGCACTTGAGAGCATCGACGTCTGCCCGGACGGCTTTGACCTCCCAATAGAATCGCTGAGCTGGATTAGCGCCGTCGAGCGCTCGCACCTCGAATCCGCCGCAACGAATGGACGACCCGGCCAGCGAGCTGCATGCCTCATCCGCATCACACGACGGGGTCAGCATGACCGTCCGACCATCCGGCCGGGCGAGTGCCTCGAAGTAGTCGGGGAGTTGGACGTGAACGCGACCATGCTCCAGCCGTGACTCCCCTCGGTAGTAGACGGCGTTTTCCGGGCCTTCGAGGCAGCCGTGGACGAGCGATCGGTTCTGGGGATCGAGCGGATGATCGATGATGAAGGTCTTCCGCCCGTCTGGATAGAACGCGCACTTCGGATGCTCCGGGTCGCCTCCGACGTAGACCGCGCCCTTGGCGAACAGGTCGAAAGTCCCGAGCCCGCCGCCTGACCAACTCGCGATGCCACCGCCGCGGATACCGACATTCCCCTCGAATCCGGCGCCGCCGTCGCTGCGCAACCAAGCCTTCGCGGGGCCTCCGGGTGGTCCCGCTGCCACGACGCTGCCGGCGTATACGTCCCAGGTGTGGACTCCTCCACCCCAACCGGGCGGAAGTCCTGCGTGCGGGTCGCGGCCGGCGGTCCCCAGAGCGCCGCCGACTGTCGTGTCACCGCCTGCATGAACGCCACCGGCTGACCAGATCGACCCCTCGGCTTCTAGGTCTACGGTGCGAATGCCGCCGGCCCAGCCGGTGTTGCGTGGGTTGGCAGGCAGGCCAGATGTCGCCACCCGCCCCGGCACCGTCAGACTCCCGTTCCGTTCGAATGCAAGTCGCTCCTCCAGGACCGCAAGCTTCTCCTCCATCTGCCGAAGATTTAGCATCTCTCCTCCGATCGTGGGCAGTGGCAACGTCACGACGCCCGGCACGTAGGTCTGGCACTGGTTGAAGTCATCGGCGCATCCGCTCGCGCGCCCGACGATCAAATCGATCTCTTGGCGGGTCTCGTCGAGCGACTGCTGGAACTGCTTCCGGATTCCCGCACGAGCCTCCATGTCCAGATCTCGGAAATCGTCGAAGTCAGCGAAATGGTCCAGTACGAATTCGACACTGGCCTTGTAGTCGCGAAGCCTCATATATGCCTTACCGAGGTCCTCGAGGGTCTTCCGCTGCTGCGCGCGGGGCAGAGAATCAGGCGGCGGAACATGAGGCATGACAATAGCGCTGCGATAGTCCGCCGTGAGTGCAAGGATGTTGACGGGTTCGGCCTTCGCTGTCGCGGGGAAGTTCGCGGCTTCCTCGAGCATCTTGTCGACGGTGGTGTGTACGATCTCACCACTGCCTCCACTGCGGGTCACCGACACATTGATGGCAGCGATGTCCGCGACGGACTTCATGGTCGACTTGAGCTCCGAGCTAAGCTCGAACGGCCCGAAGTAAGCACCGAGCTTCGCACCCACATCTCGCTTCTGCTGTTCGCTGCTGGTCTGCACCTCAAGCAGAGCGAAGTAGCTCCCGCCCGACTGAATGCCGTCGACAAACTCCCAGCCGTATTGGCTTGCGAAGCTTTCCCACCCGTATTGCACGAGGAGGGTTGCGGCATCCTTCTTGAGAACTGCATTGCGGATGAGCCTCGGGGCGTTGACGACGCGACAACGGATCAACGCGTAGAAGTGGTAGTTGTTGATGTCCTTGGAGGTCGCGAGATTGAACTCGGCCGCCGCCTGAATCCCCATCTTGAACGACGCAGACGCAGCTATGTTCAGATTCTCCGAGAGTTGCCTGCTGCTGGAGATAGAGAGCATCTCGAACCACACGGTCTGGCCCTGTCCTGGTTCCGGTGCGGGATCATCGAACGTGAGGGCCGTCGCAAACACTCGGCCGGTGTCACTGGACAGTCCCCTTCCCGGCAACAGTTGGCTTGCGATCGGAATCTCAGCCATGACGGACTCCTGTTCTCTGTAGTGAAGTACACGGGTATCGCTATGCCGAAACTTGCCAATGTGGTGGGCGCTCAGAATGCGTCCAGGTCCACCCCGAAGGCGGGCCGTGCCGCTCTAGTCCCCCTCGGGGACCGTCTAGCTGAAGCGCGGGAACGAGCGAACATCTACGCCCGTGTGGTCTTGTAGTTGGCTCTGAGGCGGCGCCTCCGTCCGGGTCTAAGTCGCGAAGGTGTGGGGGATCACTCCTGCCCGCGGCCGCGATCGGCGATGGCCTGTTCGTCGACGCGTGGACGTGGGCTGCCGTTGCACAACCGTCCTGTCGCCACGCTGAGGTCCATCCGTTCGGCGCTGTCGTGTTCCCGACACGGCCGGGCACGCCACGCCGTCGACGAAGGTGGTGCGCCGTTGGGCCTTGAACACTGGGGGCATCGGGTGGATACAGGGGTGTGTGAGGAATGCCGTGGAGGCGCGCTCGGACGTTGTCCTCTTGGCTGCGGTGAAGGACCGCGACAGGGGCGCCCTGTGCGAGCTGTACGACCGGCACGCCCCTTGGTTGCTGGCGCGGCTCAACCGGCGCTGCGCTGACTCCGGTTTGGTGGAGGAGGTCGTGCAAGACACGTTCCTGGCCGTGTGGCGCAAGCCGGACGCATACCGCGGCACGGGCGATCTCCCGGCGTGGATCTGGGGTATCGGGATCCGGCGGTTGCTCGCAGCACTGAGACCCCGTCGCGCGATCCCGTGGCCGCGGATAGCGGAGCAGGCGCTGCCCTCGGCTGAGGAAATCGTTCTGCTCGGGGTCGAACACGGGGACTTGGGCGCGGCGGTGAACGGACTGTCACCGGAGCTGCGTGCTGTCGTGCAGGCGGTCATCCTCGACGGACTGACGAGCAAGGAGGCCGGTCAGCTGCTGCGCATCCCTGCCGGGACAGTCCGGACCCGACTCATGCGCGCATGCGTCCAAATGAGGGAGGCGCTGACATGACCTGGCATGCCGATCCCAAAGATCTCCTGAGTTACATCGCCGGCCGGCTCACCCAGGTCCACGCCTCCTCCGTCGAGGCGCACCTGTTGCGCTGCGGTGAGTGCCGCGACGTACTCGCGGCACGAACGCATGAGGACCCCGACGCGCTTTTCGCACACCAGACCAATCGGCAGCGGCTGCTGGACATCATCGACGAGCCGCGGACCAGCTGGCTGGAACGCCTCTTCGTCCGTGCGGGAGTCCCTCGAGATGTCGTACAGGTAGTGGCGGCGGCACCGGCGCTGAGGCATGCGTGGTGGCTCGCAGGCACCGCACTGTTGGGGGCAGCGGCCCTCGCCGCGGCCATCGAGCCCGGATCTGTGGCAACGTTGATCTTCCTCGTTGCCGCTCCCGTCGTACCGCCGCTCGGAGTAGCGATGGCATACGGGTGGCGCGGCGAGCCTGCCGACGAGATCACTGTCGTCGCCCCGTATCCGTCACTGCGGCTGGTGATCCTACGGACAACGGTTGTCCTGACCTCCACGCTGCCGGTCGCCGCGACCTTGTCGATCGCCCTGCCGCTCCACGGTGCCACCGCACTGTTGTGGCTGCTACCGGCCCTCGCGCTGTGCGCACTGACCCTGGCGCTGTCCACCGTCGTCGACCCAATCTGGGCCACTACCGCACTCGTCGCGGTCTGGCTCGCCGGGGCTGGAATGAAACTAAGGCCGCCCCACGGTCTACCGCTCGAGCACGTCCTCCGGGAGTTCGTGGCATTCCGGCCGGCCGGGCAAGCAGTACTCGGCGGGCTGACACTGCTTGCCCTGGTCGCCGTAGCCATGCGCCGGTCTAGCTTCGAGACTTGGGGTAAGCCGTGGGCACCATGATCGAACTCAGCGAGGTGAGGAAGGCGTTCCGATCCACTGTGGCTCTCGACGGAGTCGGCGTGGACATCGGGTCGGGGGTGACCGGGCTGCTCGGCCCAAACGGGGCGGGCAAGACCACCCTGCTGCGGATTGTTGCGACGGCCCTTGCCCCTGACACCGGACGGGTCAGGATCTTGGGACGTGACGCGGCGACGAGGTCCGGTCGCCTAGAGATTCGCCGACGCCTCGGCTACCTCCCCCAAGACCCTGGCTTCTATCTCGGATTCACGGCGTACGACTTCGTCGACTATGTGGCGATCCTCAAGGAGATCACCGACCCGATCACGCGGCGGCGAGAGGTACGCCGGGTTCTGGACGCAGTAGGCCTGAGCGATCGGATGCATCACCGGCTCGGCACCTTCTCTGGCGGGTTGCGGCGTCGGGTTGCCCTCGCGCAGACCCTCCTCGGTGACCCGCATCTGCTGGTACTGGACGAACCCACCGTCGGCCTCGACCCTGCGCTGCGGCTGCGGTTTCGGGAGACCCTTTCGGGGATCGCGGTTGAACACGTCGTCCTCATCTCGACCCAGCTGACCGAGGACGTCACGGCGTTGTGTACCGCCGTAATCGTCATCGACCGCGGCCAGCTGTTGTTCACCGGAAAACCAGATGAGCTCACCGCACTGGCGGATGACCGCGCCTGGCAGGACGACACGCGGCATGCCGGCGCGTTCCTGTCCTGGCGGACCGGCGACGGCCGTTACCGACACATCGGCGACCCGCCCCCCGGTGCCCGGACCGTGCCGGCCACCCTCGAAGACGGCTACCTACTCCTGGTGGGCGGCCGCGTACAGAACCCGGCGCAACCGTGAACAGGGCACACCCCATCACCACAGCGTGCCGACCCCAGGAACAGGCCGCCGGGGCCGCGATTCTCCGGCTCGCCATGCTCGAAGCTAAGCGGCTGCTGCGCCACCCGGTGCTGCTCGTCGGCGCGGTCTGGGGCAGCTGGTACTCCCTCTGGCCGTGGCTATACCGCGAACCCGCGCAGCCCTGGTCAACCGCCAACTACAGCGCGTTGTCGCTGACCTGGGCTCCGCTCTACGTGACCACCTTCGTCGTCGCGAACCTCGCCGCGCTGCGGGAAGGCCCACCCACCACCGCAGAACTGTTCCGCTGCGTTCCCACGCGATACACCCAGCGCACCGCGGCCCTGCTGGTAGCGGGCTTCGCTCCCGTGGCACTCACAGGGCTGCTATGCGTGACGCAGCTGGCCCTTATCACCCGCGCCGGCGGCGTCACCATCGGCGATCCCCCGGGAAGCGGCAAGATCACGCCCACCCCGGCCGAGGTGGCACTACCCGCTCTTATCGCTGCGATGTCGTTCGCAGCCGGAGTGGCCGTAGCCAGAACAGTGAGATCGCGCCTACTGGGCGCAGTCGGGGGGATCGTTGGGGGTGGCTTGTACTTCACCGGGTACTGGATTTGGGCACGCTTCCCCACATACCTCGTCGTCCCGAATGCGGTCGCGGTCCGTCGCGACATCGCCCATCCCCACCAAACCCTTTGGGACGCCGAGGTCCCGTTCCTCTATGCACCTACAGGCGGACCAAACGCCGACTACAACCCGAACTGGTACGCCCTGATCCGAGACCTCGATGGCTTCGGCTGGCACCTCGTATTCCTCTCCGGCGTGACGCTGCTCCTCACCGGCTACGCCCTTCGCCGCAGCGGCTACGATCCGCGAGTTTCCTGGGTCCTCAGCATTGGAGCCGTCCTAGTAACCGCAGGCATCGTGTTCCAACTCGTAGCCCACGGCGGGCCGTTCCCGTGGTGGGGAGACGTCGGCGCCATTTGACGCCTCCGGAAGGCTCTCGGGTCTCACCGTAATGCCCGGTTGACGTTCCGCAGTCGCGCTCTGGTGGTGCGGCGGGTGGTGTTCGACCGACGCCTGCAAGCGCACGTGGCAAGGGGTCGGGTGTCCCGGCAGTGCGTGCACTTACCCGACAGAGACGCCCTCGGCTCGTTGCAGGCATTGGACAAGGTTCTGCTTGGTCCGCGAGCCTACGGACTTACTCACGCAAAGGGAAAGGGAAACACATGGCATTCGAGTGCCCCCGCGCAGGCCGGCCCGAGCACTGCTCCCGGCACCGTCGCAGCCTCGCGTAGAAATGCTCGAGCAGCTCGGCATCGATCTTCGCCAGCGGCAGATGACCCAGCGTGGGCCGGATGTGCTTCCTCTCGCGCACCTTATGGGTACGGCGGTACGAGAGGTTTCCTGATGCGGCGAGCAGGATGCGCAGGCGGTAGTGGGTGAATGTCCTGAAGCCGTGCGCGAGCCTGCGGATCTTCTCCACGATGAGGTTGACCGCTTCGGTGCCGCCGTTGCTGATCCGGTGGGTGTCGAAGCGGGCCAGGACGTGTGAGCGCCACTGCCGCAGGGTCCGGCCCAGGCGGGCGACCTCGGGGATCGGGCAGGTCGGGAAGGAGTCGATGACCCGCTCGGCGATCGCCCGTCCCTGCGTGGGGTCGGTGACCTGGTACATCAGGCGCAGCTGCTGGTGGCAGTGCCAGGCGAGGGTGACCTCCCAGTCGGGGTCGCCGGCGGCCAGACACAGGCTAGGCGGCCGCGCGTCCATGGCCGCGTTGATCGACATCCATCTCCACCGCACGCCGAGCCCGAGCGCGCCCCGCAGGATGACGTGCATCTGCCGGACCGACGACGCCGACAACGGCCTGCACTCGTGGCCGGCCTTTCCCGAGCAGGCGTACCTGTTTGATGCAATCGCCAGAGAGCTGGCTTTACCAATGTTGCAGGATGTGCTCTCAGCGGTTGAGGGGCACCCCGTATTCTTCCGCTCCTCGGGCGCGATGAGGCTCTGAGACCCCATGGAACTACCGCCCACCCCAGAGCATCAATAGGCAGTGTTCGAGCGCGAGTAAAGCAGCCTTCAGCGAGTGCGCCATGCTCTCGTCATCTGCATGCTTGATTTTCTGCAGGTCTTTAAGCGTTCCGACAACCGCCTTGACCATCATTTCGACCGATGAGGCCGGCAGCGAGCGCGCGTGAGCTATATACCTCACCCGAAGCGATCGATGGGGACGGCCGTCATCCCCGACTTCCCGTACATACATTGAGGTTGCCGTCTGCCACTTTATGACCTCGGCATCGGGCGCCAGCTCTCTGAGGGCCCAGTCCAAAAGCTCCACCCCCGAGTTCGCCGCCTGCGAAACCCAGTCAGGGCCGTGGTGTGCAACAGCGTGCCAGGCGCCCTTAAACTTCACAGGAAGTTTCGGACTGACGGACTCGAGCCATTCGAGGAGCATGTCGGTCTGATTCGCCCGCTCGACAGCCCATAGCTCTTCTGTAGGCCGCCCATCGGCACTGATGCTGTAGGCCGCCGTATTGACGGCATGCGCGCTTAGGCCCAGTTCGATAAGCGGCTCTGGAGCCACTACGGATCCGACCACAGTAGGCGGCCGTGTCGCCAGACGCCACGCCCGCGCGGATTGCGTGACCCGACGATCCAGGGCGAGGTTCGGAATGTTCTCAAGTTGCAATGCCTGCTCCACAAGGCGACCACCGATAGCAACGGTGCTCCCGAACAAGCTAGCCAACTTTGGAGTGAAGGCGCCACCAGCGATGCCATGGAACACCATCGACTTCTTTATCGCGGGTAGGACGAGTCCAGTCACACTGCCCTGCGCCTCTATCGCCTGGATAACCTCCGGCGTGAAGAACCGCAATGTCCCAGCCTGGGAGTGCATTAGATCGCGAAGTGGCAACCACTGGCTGGTCGGCCGTGAGACTTGCATCTCCCGCGCCATCGCCACACCCAAAGCAGATGAGCCCGTGAATGCCTTGGAGATCTCCGCCTGACGCTTTATTAGATCGTCCCACACGGACGAGCGAGCCATGGTCCGTGATGACTGCATCTGCCGCACCAGCGACTCAAGGGTGGAAGATCCCGCGAACGCCTTGGAGATTTCCACCTGGTGCTTCGTGAGGTCATCGAACACCGACGAGCGAGCCAATCTGCGGGATATTTCGCCCTGCATCTTCAAGGCCCACTGGATATCCCGGTTGTTCACCCCTCCGACTCCTGGCACCTTCTCTCCTTCCCGACCGCGGCGTGGCCGGAAAACACCGACCTCGATAATCTTAGCCGACAGAAACACTTAGCCCGGATCTTTCATGTGTCGGCGGTTGACATTGCCCGGCGGCGCGCGCCCGGGTGTTTGGGATGATTGTGGCCTGAGGGTGTGACGGATGGGCCGGTGCCGTCTCCGGTGGCGCCGGCTTCCAGTCCGGAGCGCTGGTCGGGTTCGCAGGGACGGGCGGGTGTTGCTGGATCAGCCGGGGCGGGGAGCACCCGCAGCCGGAGCCGTTGGGTTCCCAGCGGCGGCCGGGGTGTGCGGCGAGGACCAGCATCTGGGTCCAGGCGGTGAGCTCGCAGGCGAGGGCGACGATCGCGCACCAGATCTGGTTGCCGGCGAAGTCGTGCAGCGGCAGATTGCGCAGCCCGGTGTCCTTCACGGCGCGGATCCGGTCCTCGCAGCGGGCCCGGCGTCGGTGCCGCAGTTCCAGGTCGGCGAGCGCCCGCGCCCGGTGTCGGTGGTGAAGGCGGTGATCCGGGGCCCGTCGGCATCGATGATGCGTAGTTGCGCGCCGGGGTGCGGGCGTTCCTTGCGGACGATCACCCGCATCCCGGTCGGCAAGCCCGTCAGGTCCAGCAGTCCGGTGGCCTCGGCGACCCAGGCCCGTCCCGGACCTTGTCGTCCGTCGAAGGCCGGGGCCCACACACCGGCCGGGATCGCGGCCACGGTGGTGGCGAAGTCGGCGGGCAGGGTGAACCCGACCGAGTAGAGCAGTCGCTGCCCGGTCTGCCGGCCCAGCAGGTCGCGGGTGGGCCGCGGCGCCGTCGATCCGGATCAGCACCCGCCCGGGACGCCGGCCGGACCGATGGGTCGGCAGCTGCCGCAGCGCCGCCCGGATGACGGTGATGTGGTCGGCGGCGGTGTTGGCTGGCCGCCAGGTCGGGGCGTGCTCACCCGGCCAGTGCCCAGACCCGGGCCCCCGCCACCGCGCGGCGTCGCTCCGCTGGGAAGGCGGTCGCGGGCCGCCTCCCGGTCGATGTCACCCCGGTGATTTGGTGTTCATACTTGTTCCCCCAGCCAACTTACATAGCCGAGCGGCGTGCACTAAGTTCGATGCCCCTCGGCCGCTCAACCAAGGGCCGCTGAACCGGCAAGGGCCCGGCTGAGGCAAATCAGTCACCCACCTTGACCGGTTTCTGTCCGGCGCCCATGACGGTCGCCGTCTTGTCGCGTCCGTTGATCGCATAGAAGGTAGCCAGGTAGCCGAAGAAACCGGTCGCCAGTCCAACCGAGTACAAGCCGAATAGGTGTTGGTCGGCGAACAAGCCGACGACTGCGGCACCGCCGATGGCACCGATGACAGTGGCGATGTCGGAAAGCGATGCCGCTGTCGGCGTACGCACCAACGTTCGATAGGTGATCCAGCCGACAACGACACCGAAGCACACCGCACCCACGTCCGCGGCAGTGATCGACATTGCGCCCCCCTTTCTGGTCAACCTGCGGCGAGGCGGAGGTCCGCCGAACAGAACGGGGTATAGGAAAGGCCGCTCACGTTGCCTTTGCGGAGCAGGTCGATGCGAGTGCGGTGCATCGCGGTGCCGACGTCCACCGGCTCGGCGCCGGCGAATTGCCGCCAGAACCGCAGCGCGACCTCGCCCGCGACCCGCTGGGTCACAGGGATTTCGGTCCCGATCACCCCGGCGGCGCGTACACCGGCGAGGGCGTCGACAAAGCCGACGACGTCCTCGGGGTCGAGAGCTGCCGTGTCGCAACCGTTGATGAAGATGAGAGGCGCGGTGTCCGCCCAATGCGCTGGCTTCCACTCGTTCGCCCACACGGCGAAGTCCGCCGCCCCGATCCTCTCGTCGGCACCGATCTCGAGAAGTGGCACGGTCCCGCTAACTCGGTTATGATAGCCTTTTCGGCCGTGACAGTAGAAGTAGACGAGCGGCAGGCTGGGTTCCGCGAACGCCACCTCGACGTCTCGGCTGGAAGTGCAGGTCCGCAGCTGGAACCGGCCCTTCATGCATACCGCGAGTTCGCCAAAGTGCTGGCCCGTGAGTGCGGCGTCGAGCGTCAGGCTCCGTGCCATCGCGGCCGCAGCCGGTGGCGTCACGCTGATCTTCGTCCGTATGACCCCGCCGCGGACACTCGGCGGCTGCTCGATGAGGTGGCGAAATCCCCAGAAGCCGTACGGGCATAGCACGTTCTTCGGCGCATGGGCGTCTTGGTGAGGGCAGGTCTCCGGGTACTCAAGCAGTGCGTCCCTCGAGGTCTCCCAGTCTTCGAGCAGCGGGCACAGGACCCACTTGGGGTCGGTCGTAACGGGGATGTCGTAGATCAGCGCCCACGGAAAAGGTGTCTTTGTGACCCGCGTGACCTGGATGGTAGTCCTCGTGCGCAGATGGTCACGCAGAAAGTCGCGGTCGTCTTTCTCCGGGGTCACGGCGAAGGCAATTTGGGATCCCAGCCAGGCCAAGTCCTTGAGGTCCTCTAGGAAGGCTTTGAACGGTTTCCGGTTCTCCTTGTCGTATTGCGACGTCTTACCGGTAGTCCCGAGGGTGATCTCGGCCAGCGTGGCGCGCGACGTGGTCAGGACGTGGGACGCTCCTACCTCGGTGAGGTCGACCGCGATTGTCCGGCCTCCACCGTGGACAGTGAGCTGGTGCGTACCGCCGGCCGCCTGCGCAGTAAGCAGGTTGAGTGGTCGAGGCGGCAGGTCTCCGACCCGCCCTACGTCCTCGGCGAGCTGGTAGTCCACGACGCCGACGAGGCGGCCGTGGCCGGTGCCATCGGGCGTGACGACGCAGTGCAGATTTGCCGACTGGACGGCATTGCCACCGTTGTACACGGTGCAGCGCAGTGTCGCGTCCCCATTCGCGTCACGGCTGCGGATCGACAGATACAAGTATGGCTGCCGCGATAGTGGTTTGCACTCGTGCTCAGGACCTAGGCAACCACATACCCAGCTCGGCCCGGTGAGGGGCAGGAAGATGCGGGCGTCATAGGACGGCACGTCGAAATCTCCACTGGACACCACGACGTCGAACCAGAAGCCCTCGACCGCGTCCACCTGTAGCCGCTGGAGCCGAAGAGCTGGCGGATCGACGATGACGCTGTCGAGCGCGAGTGCCCCGATGTCGATGCGGAGGCCGTATTCCTCGCGGGGCGCGAGCGCGTCGGTCACTGCGAGGACGCCCCGTCCCGCGTCCGTGACCGCGATGTTGAGCACCCGTGGTGTCGGCGTTAGCGCAGGCTGTGGATAGGACGTCGCGGCCTCCGCTGCGTCATTCGGCACGAGCATGGCCTCGTCCATGCGCGCGACCGCCTGACCGAGCATCTGCTGGCCGATTGCCAACAGCCCCGCGTCCTTGGTGGGCGCGATCTCCAGTCGTGTCGGTACGTCGGCGTCGTGGTGCCGGGCGGCAACTTCCAGCGCGGTACCGCGGCCGACCTGCGTTAGCGTGATGGTTGTGCCGTCGCCGAAGCGCATCTCGGCCGGCACGCCGGGAAACCGCTTGTAGTACAGGTCCAGGAGGCGGTGTGCATCCGTGGGGCGCTTGACGGCGAGCGACAGATCCAACGAGTACGTGGGCGGGTCGGCGAACTGCCGGCCCGGGTCCGCTGCGCCGGAGATGTGGCGCCCCACCGCCGCGGCAACGGTCTCCGCCAGCGTCGAAGGGGTGTCGTCTGCGGCCGGAGGGGCGGGATTGCCCATTGCCGACAACCGGCGCAGCCGCGGGAAGTCGGCGAGCCCGACGTGCCGGACGAGCTGGTTGTCGTCGAGGTACAGCTCCTCAAGGGGCAGCTCGACAAGCGCCTGCACCTCGTCGTCGGTGAGCCGGTTGCCGGACAGGTCGAGCCGACGGAGCCGGCGCAACCGGCGGAATGAGTCGGGTAGTGCCTCCAGCCGGTTGTTGCTCAGATCGAGCTGCTCGAGCGTCGCCGGCAGCGCCGAGAGAGCTTTGATGCGGTTGTTCGCGACGTCCAGGTGGGTCAGCGGCACGGTGGCCAGGACGTCGATCTCCTCGAGATGGTTGCCTGACAGGTCTATCCTGCGCAGCAACTGGCAGTCAGCCAGCGACGTCGGTAGCCGGACCATCCAGTTGTCAGTCAGGTCGATGTACCGCAAGGTGCGGAGGCGCCCGATGCCGGCCCCCACGGTCACCAGCCGGTTAGCGCCGGCGAGGAGGTACTCCAGCCTCGTAGCCGCCCAGAGCCAGTCAGGCAGCTCGTGCAGACGGTTGCCGCCGACATCTAGGCTGACCAGCCGCTCGACGTCCGCAGACAGGTCGGGCAGTGCCTTCAGGGCGGCGCCGCGCAAGGATAGTTCCCCTGTCTGGCGCCACGGCGTGGTGCCCAAGATTGTCTGCACGCCGGTGTTACTCGGGCCCGTCATCGCTCACCGTCGCGGTCATGTGCACCGGCCTTGAGCAGCTCGGCGACCATGAACGAGTGGTTTTGGGCGCGGGCGTTCGACAGCGGCGTCGTGCCGTCCTCCGCTCGGGTGTCCGGATCCGCACCGACCCCGAGCAAGGCCTCCACGAGCGTCGTGTCGGAGCCGAGCGTGGCCAGGTGCAGGGCGCTCAGGCCGGCATCGTCGCGGACGTCGAGGTCGGCGCCGGCGTGGGCGAGGATTCGGACGCAGGTCAGCGGGTCGGCGCAAAGGAGCCCCTGTGGCTGCTCGGTCCGGCCGCCGCACGCCAGCTGCAGAGCCGTCCGGCCGTTTCGGTCACGGGCGGTGATGTCCGCGCCCCGCGCGAGGAGGAAGCCGAGGGCGGTGGGATTCCCCTCAGCGGCCGCCACCATGAGGGGCGTCACCCCGTCGTCGGCCTCCTCGTCGATGTCGGCACCCGCGTCCAGCAATGCGGCGAGCAGCTCCACAGAGCCCTCGGGTCGTGTTGCCGACACCGCGACATGCAGTGCGCTCCGTCCGAGGTCAGTGGTCGACTGAGGATTGGCACCCGCAGCGAGCAGGCACCGCACCACTTCAACGTCGCCGCGTCCTGCAGCGTTCGACAGAGGGGTGTATCCGGCCTGGCTGCGAGCCTCCACCTCGGATCCGGCAGCGAGCAGCGTCGTGGCGACCTCCGCCGAGCACGCGAGCATGAGCGGCGTGTCGCCGCTGGCCAGCCGGGCATCGACGTCGGCGTCCTCAGCGAGCAGGAGGACCGCCAGGTCGGCGTCCCCAGACCGGGCGGCCTGGTGCAGGGGCGTGAGACCGTCGCGATCGCGGATGTCTGTCGACGCGCCGGCATCCACCAGCGCTCGCACGGCCTCTGGTTGCCGGAGTCGGACCGCCACGGCGACGGCTGTCTCCCCGTCGGCGTTGTGCTGGTCGACATCCGCGCCACACCGCACCAGGCGGGCTGTGAGCTGCGGATCCCGGCCGGCGGCGTCGGTGAGCAGTGTCTGGCCGTCCTCGGTCACGGGCGCCCCCAGTCGGACACCCGCGGTCCGCAGTTCCTCGAGGACCGCGAAGAGGCTGTCTGTGGTGGGCCCGAGATAGACGACCTGCTTATCGTTTCGCACTACACAGCCGCTGACGCCGAGGCCGGCCAGCTCGACGTCCGCCGGGTCGGCACCGGAGGCCAGGACCCGCCGGAGGGCGATGGGATCACCGCATCGAACCGCGATGCACAGCATCTCCTTGAGTGCCCCGGGTGCCACGCCGGTGAGGTCGGTGGCCCGGATCTGTGCGCAAGCGTTCAGCTCCGACCAGGAGGATCCACTGATCCCGTCGTAGACGATCGTCAGTCGTGACGCGAGACCGAGGAGGAAGGGGATGTCACTTTCCTCCTCGCCGATCCGACCGGCCTGCTTAAGAGAGGAGTACCACGCGGCGGGATCCGCGGTCGCAGACCGCTGGACCGGTTCTGGAGAAACGGCCAGTCCCAAGACGCCCAGGTGGAGCACCCCACGCGGGGAGAGCGCCAGCACCGCCTCCATTGGGTCACCGCCAAGCAGTTCGGCCACGCGCTGAGCCAACGCGAGCCCGACGTCCAGGTCGATCGGTCCGCCCTCGTCGGACATCGAGACGTGCGTGTAGGCGCCGTCTCCCACCCGGTCGCGGGTGCACATCACCGACAGTCCGGAGGACAGTCGGCGGTGTCGCTGATCGTCTGCGGGAATCTTCGGCCGACCGCGCCGGGCGGCGTCCGTCAGCGCCGGTAGAGCATCCTCCAGGTCCTGGAGTGCGACGTCGACGGTCAGCGCGCTCACCTGCGGTGTGCGCCCGCCCACGAGCAGGTCGCCGATGATGTGGCCGATTTCGTGGGTCAGGAGCCCGAACAACGCGGCGGCATTCCGGAACCTCAGGAGCCAATCGCGGCCGAACTCGAGCGTCGCGTCGGCGGAGTCTCCGTCGACGACTTTCGCATGTCCCATGATCCGGTCGATGACGGCCAGCCTGACCGGTGCCGGGGTCAAGTCGAATATTGGCACGACCGCTGCGATCAGGCACGTCTTCAGGACGTCGTTGCAGATCGGCGACCGGCGTTCGAGGAGACGCCGGAACATGGTCAGATCCGTCCCCCACATCGCCGCCGCCGCGTCGGCGTAGGAGGACGGGTCTCGGGCGACCAGCAACGGGCGCAGGGCGCCCGCATAGAGCCGTGCCGGCGAAGGCACCTCTCGGTTCTGCGCGAGCTCGGTAACGCTGCGCACCTCGGGCATGCCGTCGGCGCTCAGCCCCAGCGCCCGCGTGATCAGCGTGCCGAGCGTCAGGGCCGCCCCGACGTCCTGAGCGGACCCCATGTGCTTAAGGATCACGAGGGCGTTGCATGCGGCAGCGCGACCTGGTGCGTGCAGAACCAGGTCGGTGAGCGCAGCGTAGGTCGCCGCAGTAACGGCGCATGGGGCGGAGGTCGATTCAGTGGGAGCTGGCGCGATGACCGCTGGCGAACCAGCGTCGGGGCCTGTCTGTCCGGTCATGCCCACCGCCTGGGTGTGCGGAAGAGGTGATCGAGCTGCGTCAAGCCTGGCGCCTAGGTCAACGCGAGAAAGCTCTCCATCCACCATGCTCATACCGCCGCGAGGCAGCAACCACGATGTCGTGAATCCGCCACGACGGGTACCGGATACAGCGAACCGCAACCTCACCCAGATGCGATGCGCGAACAGCTCCAGCAGCGCGCCGGACAGCTCCGCATCCGGTTCGCGGGGACGGGCGGGGGTCGCCGGATTCAGCCGGGGGCGGGGAGCACCCGCAGGGTGGTGATCGCCGCGGTGAGCAGGTCGGCCCAGGGCGCGTGGCCGGGAAAGGTGCAGCACGGTGCGGCGCCGGTGGTAGCCAGTCGCCCGGCGATCGAGAGTAGGCGGAGTCGGAGGCGTTTGGGTTCTCAGCGGCGGACCGGGTGGCCGGGCAGGGCCAGCATCTGTGCCAGGCGGTGAGCTCACAGGCGAGAGCGACGATGGCGCACCAAAGCTGGTTCTGCGCGAGGTCGTGCAGCGGCAGGCTGCGCAGCCCGGTGCCTTGGCGCAGCGGATCCGGTCCTCGCAGCAGGCCCGCCGGCGGTGGCGCAGTTCCAGGTCGGCGAGGTGCCCGCGGCGGGTGTTGGTGGCGAACGCGGTGATTCGGTGCCCGTCGGCGTCAGTGAGCCGCAGCTGCGCGCCGGGGTGCGGGCGTTCCTTGCGCACGATCACCCGCATTCCGGTCGGCCACGAGGTGAGATCCAGCAGCCCAGTGACCTCCGCGACCCAGGCCCCGTCCCGGACCTTGCCGTCGCCGTCGTAGGCCGGGGCCCACACACGCTCGGGGATCTTCTCCAGCAGAGGCCCGAAGTCGGTGGGCAGGGTGAACCCCACCGAGTAGGACAGCCGCTGCCCGGCCAGCCAGGCCAGGAAGCCGTGAGTGGCTCCGACGGCGTCGGTGCGGGTCAGGACCGCCCGGCCGGGCCGCTGCCCGGTCGGTGCCGGGGCAGTTGCCGCAGCGCGGCGCGGGTGACGGCGATGTGGTCGGCGGCGGTGTTGGAGCCGGCGTTGCCCGGCCCACAGCAGCACCTCGAGTGGTTCCCCGCCGCCGGCCGGGCCGTGGTCGGCGAAACTCCACAAGGGTTGGAACCCGTAGCCCCGCACAGATGGTCCATTTCGCCTGCGCTACCGGGCGTCGCTTTGGTTTCCGCAAAAACCGCAGAATCTGCAGAATCCGGCTTGCGTCAGGGTTCTGCGGATTCTGCGGTTTCTGCGGCAGCAGGGTGGACCTTGTAGTGGACCGACGGCCGGCCTGGGCCGGTCCGTGCTACGTCGACCTGACGGAGGAACCCGTGCTCCATGAGAAGCGAGAGGCCTGGGTCCAGATCGCCAACTTTTCGGAAACGACCACGGGACACGCCCGCGAACAGGTCCCGACGGCTGAACCCTTCCCTTCCCGCCCTGAGGATCCAGTGCAGCAGCGTCCGTGCGTCATCGATGACTGGCTCCGCTCCCATCGAGTCGAAAACCGCGAGCGCGTGGCCGAGGTAGTACCGGCCGAGGCGGGCCGCCGCATCCACCAGCGGGACGTCGACCGGACGCTCCCGCGCCCTCTCCGGATCGTGAGCAAGGTGGAGAAGACCGGCGGTCCGGATCGTTGCGCCAGTCAGCTTGGAGGCCCAGTCGGCGATGTGGCCGA
Source organism: Actinomycetota bacterium (assembly GCA_030840805.1). Classification (GTDB taxonomy): domain Bacteria; phylum Actinomycetota; class Actinomycetes; order Mycobacteriales; family HKI-0501; genus JAVEDU01. The sequence continues at coordinate 206,617 of JAVEDU010000081.1, read as the reverse complement.
GTGATCCTTCGTGTGCGAGGTGTGGTTCGAGCTCGGCCTCCAGCTGGAGTACCCGGGCGTCGGCGGCGGCGGAGAGCGGAACGGTGAGGGACTCGGGCCAGGCGGCCGCGGTGTGGACGAGGTCGCGCAGACGTTTTCTGTACGCCGCGTCGACAGGCTCCGGCACAGGGCTCGCGCCGATCCGGCGCCGGCCGACCGTGTTGGGCGGCTGGGAGTAGAGGATCCGGGCCAGCAGGCCGCGGCCGCGGAAGCCGGGCATGCGGGCGATATCCCGGAGGACTTCGGGTTGGAGGGCGAGGCCGAGGGTGAGCGCGGGCGAGGCGATGTGCTCGGCGGGCCGGCCCTTGCGGTCAACGCGGAGCAGGTCGCCCGCGTGGCCCTTGAGGAACACCTCGAGGTTGGGCTGTCCGGAGGAGTAGCGGCCGGCGAGGGTGGCGAAGATGCCACCCTCGGCAGAGAGAACCGCGAGCCGGCCGTCCTGTTCCGCGAGGAGGCTCGCTGCGGCCTCCACGGTGACGTCGTCGGCGATGAGTCGCGGCAGCACCGGGACCGTCATGCCGGCGGCCGCGAGGGCGGCATCGGAGGCCTCGGCGAGGAGCTCGTCCCGGGCGTCGGTGCTGAGGGCATTCTCGGCCGCCTTCGCGGTGCGCTCGGCACGGGCGCGGGCCACCCGGGCCGCGAGTTCGGCGTCAACGATGCGCGGGCGCGTGGCTTCCACCAGCTGCTGCTCGGCGACCAGCAGCGGCGCGATCATGGCGGCGAAGACGGCGGACTTCCGCGACCCGGGCGGCATCGCGACGACGGTGTAGATGTTCACCGGCTCGATCCAGCCGGGTCGGACCTGCACCCGGGCCCGCCCGCCGGCCGCGGTGGACAGCGCGGCCAGCGCGATGCAGCCGGCCAGATCCGGCGGAGTCTGGGTGGCCTCGGCCACCGCGGCGACCTGGTCGCCCACCCAGCCCGGGAGCGCGTCGACGGGGAACGGCGGGAGCAGTCGGCGAGCCGACAGCGGCACCGGATCACCGTCCCAGGGCGGTGGCTCCCGCGGGGCCGGGTCCGCGGCCGCAACCGGTCGGCCTGGCGTGGACTCGCCGTGGAGCGCGCGGAGGGTCCGCTCGGCGCTGAGCTCAGCCAGGATGCGGTCGGTCGTGAACGGGCCCTCCCGTGCGGCGCTCACGCAGGGACCGTCCGGGGCCGGCGAACGCCTGAGGCGAGTCCGGAGCGGATGGTCGCCGCGGTCTCCCCTGGCGTGAGACCGATGGCCAGGGCCGCCAGCGTCAGCGCCTCGGTGACGAGGTCGGCAGGCAGGAGGCGGGCACCGACGAGCTGTCCGAGCGCGTGCGCCGAGGCGTTCAGCGTGACGTTGCGGGTCCCGGGTTGCGCGGTCAGGACCCGGTCCAGCTCGCCTCGGAGCGCGGCGGCGGCGTACGTGGACCGCCGGCCGACCCGGTCCAGCAGCGGCGAATGCGATGCGGGCGGCGGAGGGCCGGGCGGTCGGAGGGCCTCGGCGATCCATCCGGGCAGCGGCGCGGGCATGGTGTCGTGCAGCAACCGGTACGGCCGACCAGCGACGACCGAGCCGGCGGCGACGACGTACCCGCCGCCGGCGCGGGTGTCGATGAGCCAGCCCAGCCTCCCTGCGGTGTTCCGTAGGGCGGGCCCCGGCGGGGCGGTGAAGTACAGGTGCATACCGCCCCGCCCCGTCCTCACGGTGAACGTGTCGAGCGGCATCGGTGCCCCCGCCCGTTCGGAGACCACCGCGAGTACGTCGTCGCCGGCGAGTACGCCGGGCAGCTGCCACTCCGGCGGCGGCACGGTCTCCGGCTTGGGTGTGTCGAGGTCGATGACGACCAGGCCGGACGGCCCGCACGCGATTCCGACGTTGTACGGCCCGGCCGACCAGCACCGGGTGATCCGCTCGGCGTCGGTGGTGGCCCGCTGTTCCCAGTCCCGGACAGCGGGCCGCTTGTCGTCGGCGCGGAGGGGGAAGACGCGCCAGCCGCACCGTGCGGCGGCCTGCGCGGCGTGCGCGAGGTCGAGCTGGTTGGTGGTCATGCCGCTTCGGCTCCTTTGCGGTCGCGGCGGGTGGTGGTTTCGGCGCAGACCTTGTGCTGCCGGTCACCGGCGTCGTTGCGCAGGTACGTCCATCCGCCGCAGGTGATGCACGGGCCCGGGGCGTGGGACCAGTGCTCGGCCCCCCGCCAGTCGAGTTGGCCCGGCTGGCGGGGCGCCGGCGACGCCTGCGGGTCGGTCACCGAGGAACCGGGGCGCCGTCGTCGGGGGTGAACCGGCCGGTGATGTCGGCGGTGATGCCGTGCTCGTGCCAGCCCTGGCGGTGCGCGATCGCCTGCAGCACGAACCGGGTGTTGGCCTGGTCCAGACCGGCGAGCAGCCCGAGCAGGCTGTCCTGGACGGTGACGCCCGCGAGGCTGGCGGCGAGTTGGAGTACCTGGACCTCGCTGGACGACCCGGCGAGACCGTTCTGGTTGTCGAGCGAGGTGGCGGTCGCCACGGCGTCCCAGTCGATGCCCGCCATCGGAACCATCTCGCCGCCGAGCCAGCCATCGGTGCAGGCCCAGGTGCAGCGGCCGAGGAAGTCCTTCCGGCGGAGCCAGTGGTCATGGGCGATGAGCAGTTCGACGGCGGCTTCGGTGGTGTAGAGGCCCTTGGCCCAGGCGCGGAGCATCGGGGCGAGCTCATGGGGCTCGAGGGTGGTCGGGTCGAGGTCGGTGTCGTCCATGTCGGATCCCTTCCGGTATGTGGATCAGGCGGCGGTGGGAGGTGCCGGGTCGGCGGTCAGGGGGCGGAGTGCGTCGTCGAGGACGCGGCTGATGGCGGCGGCCGAGACGACGGCGTCGTGGCCGTCGGGATGGGTTTCCAGGGCGATGAGTCGGCGGCGGTCGGCGATCGCGGCGACGATGGCGAGGACGTGTTCTGGCGTGGCCGCAGCGCGGAAGGCCCGTAGGTCTGCGGTGCCGCCGCAGCCGAGGGCGGCGCGGGCCGCGGCGGCGAGCTCGTCGAGCGGGTCCGGCTGCACGGTGAGCGTCATCCCCGCGGCCCTGCCTCTCGGCCGCCCGCGTCCGGGCTCGTACCGTGCTGCCCTGGGTGGACGAGCAGCCGCCAGCGGCGGGCGGTCATCTCGAACAGCAGGTCCATGTCCTGGGCTTCGAATGCGCACCCGTAGGCCAGGCCGTCCAAGGTGTCGGCGAAGAGGCGAATCTCCTCCCAGCTGTGGGGGTCTGGGTTCATCCCGACCGTTTCGCCCTGCTCGGCCAGGAGCCTGATCTCGCCGGCGACCCGATGCGCTTGCCGCCCCAGGGCGCTCACTGACGCGTCTCGGGTGCTCATGCGGCTGTCCTCCGGTGTCGACGTCGCGCGGTGGCGACGTCGTAGAGGTAGGCCTCCTCGTCGATGCGGTCACCGCGCCACCGCACGCGGACGGCGACTGGCTTCCCGCCGGGGCGCAGTCGCCTCGCGTGCAGTTGCTCGGCGGTGGCGAGCCCGAGCGGCTCGGAGTGCCACTGGTACGTCGGAAGGCCGTGCGTCGCACCGTCTGCGGCGGTCATGACGCCACCTCCGACGGCTCCCCGTGCACCGGCACGGGCACGAGCGGGATCGCCTGCGCGAGGCCGGCGAGGATGTCGAGCACCTTGGTCCCGGCGATGGCCAGCTGTTCGCCGATCGCACCGACACCCATGCCGCCGGCATGCAGGCGGCGCACGGCCTCGGCGCGTTCGGCGGCGGTGAGGGTCACCCGGTCGCCGTAGCGGCAGGCACGTTCGACCGCGATCTCGTCGATGTAGGCCGGGTCCGGGGGTTCGGTCGCGAGTCCGAACTCGACCGCCACGCGTTCGTCGTCGCGGATGGCGCGTTCCCAGCACTCTCCACACGCGACCTGGCCGATCGCGGAATGCCGGAGCGAGCCGAGGTGGCCCGCGCAGTGCCGGCCGGCGACCTCGGCCAATGGGTGTGATCGCGACAGGTGGCCCACGGTCCGGCCGCTCATCGCTGTCCCCGGTTCGCGTTGTGGTCGTCCGCGATGCGCCGAGCGATCTCGATGGCCTCGTCCATGCCGTCGCTCCACCAGTCCCGGTACAGCGGGCCGGGGCGCTCGTCGTCGGGCATCTCGTCCCAGGCGGCCTCTTGTTGGTTGGCGGTCTCGGCGATGGCTTCGGCGATGCGTTCGCCGAGGTTGCAAGCGCAGGGCTCGGGCCGGGTGGCGCCGGGGTCGGTGGTCCTCCCGGCGCCACCCGGGTCCCGGGGGACGTCCGGCCGCGCCGGTTCGTCGGTGTGCAGCTGTGTGGTCATCGGTGGTGCTCCCGTCGGTCGATGGGGATCACGCCTGCGGAGGTGGGTGGTGCGGTCGCCGCGGAGTTGTCCGTGGCGTGGGCGAGCGCGCGGGCCTCGGCGACGCGCTTCTCGCACCAGGAGCGGCTGCGGCCCGTGCGGGCTTGGAGGGCGGCGTAGTCGGGGCGCCAGCCGGGCGTCGTGCGAATCGCGTCGGCCAGCTGGTTGACAACGGTGTCGCGGGGGTCCTCGGCGGACGGACGGTTGGCGCAGGGAAGCGGCGTCGGCACGGGGTCGGGCGGCGGAACCGGTCCGATGTGGACGTCAGCGGGACGGCGTCGTGTCCGGGTGGGACGGGTCTCGATGAGGCCGGCCACGACAAGGAACGCCACCGGCGGCCAGCCGGCGACCACGTAGCCCCACAGGTTTGGGGTCGCGGTGGCCAGGTTCGCGCCGAGGGTCATCGCGACGCCGAGGAGCAGCGCGAACCACGGCCACCGGGCGCCCTCGCCGTTGCGGCGCCGGCGGCGGAGTTCGAGCCCGGCGGCGACGGCGACGAAGTCCACCGAGCCGGCGATCACCCAGGAGAGCCACCCGGCCTGGCCGTGGCTCTCGGCGAGGCGCCGGATGTGGGTGAACGATCCGGCGAAGCCGGCGGTGCCGAGGACGACGACGGACGTGGTGGCGGTGGCCTGTTCCCACCACGGCGCAGGGGCCGCGGGACGGTGCGGGGCCGTTTCGGGCATGGGGGTACCTGCTCTCCGTCGGATGTGGAGGGAGCGAGCGCGTTCTCAGGCGGCGGTGGTGTCGGGGTCTCCCGGCGGTGCGAGCGCGTAGCGGCCGTGGCCGGTCTTGACGATCCGGCCGGATTCGGTGAGTGCGGCGAGGGCATCGGTGACGGCACGTGGCGAGTAGCCGGTCGCGGTGATCAGCGCGGCGCGGGCGGTTTCGCCGGCGTCGGCGAGGGCGGCCAGGACCGCGTCGGCGGCGGTCCCACCCGGCCGGGAGCCGGGAGCCGGTGCCGGCGCATGAGCAGGCGGAGGAGCGTCCTCGGCGTCGTCCATGTCCGGTTCCGCCTCGTGCCGGCGGGCGTAGTTTCCCCCCGCCGCCTGGATGGACAGCTCGTCGAGCGGCAGCTGCGGAGCGGTGCTAGCCCAGTGATACGGGTCCTCGACGTAGTAGGCGCGCATCGGCACGGTGCGGGCCGAGGGACCGAGCAGGTAGCCGAGGCCGCTGCTGGGCTGGCCGCCGGGGAACTCCCGGGGCAAGGCGGACGGATCGACGGGCAGTGCCCCGGAGAACGCCATGTTGCTGGTGACCCGGTCGGCCGTGCGGAACACCACGACGTTGCCCGAGGTCAGCATCGACCGGATCGTCATGGAGCCGCCGAGCTCGGCGACCGAGGGCAGCTGGGTGACGAGCACGACGCCGATGCCGGTCTTGCGGCCCATCTTCCCGATCGCCTCCACGATCGTGACGGCCTTGGCGAGCTTGAGGAGTTCGTGCGCCTCCTCGAGCACGATCAACAGCAGCGGCATCTCGGGGGTGGGGTCGAAGCCGGGCCGGCCACGCATCGTGCGGCCGCGGTCGTCGGTCCATTCGACCCGGGCGAGGTACCGCGACCGGGCGTGCATGATGCGCTGCGCCGCCACGAGGGCCCGCATACCGCGCTCGGTGCCGAGGGCGGCCCAGTCGACGTGGTCGATCCACCGGGGCAGGGACTGTCCGTGCTGCGGGTCGATGAGCCACGGCACGATGAGCCCGGACCGGGTGGCCTCGGCGAGGACCTCGTCGAGGAACCGCGACTTGCCCGACCCGGTGGTACCGGCAACGAGGGTGTGCGAGGCGCCCGACTCCGGAGTCCAGAAGCGGAACAGCGCCGTTCCGCCGTCGGCATACACGCCGACCGGTGCCACACCCGTCGCCCGGTCTAGGGACGGCCCGGTCCACGGCTGGACGGCGTGCAGCGGGTTCCGCTCCAGCACCAGCAGCCGGGCGCGGGAGGCGATGCCGTCCGGCGTCTGCTCGATCAGCACCGAGCCGATGGGCTTCTCGAACGCGGACGTGATGAGGGGGGTCGCCGTGACCGCGTGCTCGGTGGACCGCTCCCCCGGCGGCAGGGCGATCGTCGCGGTCACCCCGTTGCGGACTCCGCGAACGTCCAGCAGGGACGACCCGGGCAGTGCCCGGCCGGCGGCCGCGACCCGCTCGGCCCACATCTCTTCGAGACGGGTGCCGGTGGCCGGGACACCGCGGATCCGGTGGTGCCACCACCACGGCATCGCGAGCGCGCAGCCACCGAGCCACAGGAGCGCGGGCATCGGCCGGCCAGTTCCGTATGCGGCCGCCGCGAGCAGCCACCCGTACGCCGCGGCTCCGCACGCGAGGGCGTACCGGCGCTCGGCCGGGCGGTCCAGCCGCCGGCGGACGGCCCGCCACAGGACCCCACCGACCACCGCGCCGAGGAGCAGCACCGTCGGCACCGGGTGGGTGGCGCTGTGGGCGGCCGTACCGATCACCCACATCGCGGCCAGGATCAGAAGGGGCGCGAGCTGCGTGCGGTACCGCCAGGAGAGCCGGCGGCAAGCGCGGAAGGTCGCCCGTACGCCCGCGCCCGCCAGCCGCCAGCCGTACCGGCGGTCGACCACCACCACGGCGTGCCCGCCCGCCATCAGTGCACCGAGGTCGCCGCCGCCGCGCAGGGCACGGTCGAGCCGGCGGTTGCCGTACGTCCGGGACCGTCCGGCGTACCTGTGGTCCGTACGGGTGCTGCGGGTGGTGCCCATGTCCAGCCTCCGGGATGCGGAAGGGCGAGGAGAGGGGGTGCGGGGCCGGCCACGCTGCCGGCCCCGCACCGGTCAGTGGCGGTAGAAGTCCGTCGCCGCGGCGTGCGGCGTGGAGTTGACCGCCTCTTCCATCTGCGCGTGCCGGGTGTCCAGGCCGCAGACGGCGCGCTCGGCCGCGGTCTGCATGGTGGTGGCGGACTCGAGGATCTCCATCACCTCGTCCAGCGTCTGGGGGTCCATGTCGGCGCTGGACAGGCCCGCGGACAGCTGGTCGATCGTGGAGACGGCCTCGCCGGCCACCGTGGAGATCTCCTGGAGCGTCTGGCGGGTGGCGGCGATGTTCACGGCCTCGCCGGACAGGGTCGTGGTCATGCGGGTTCCTCCGTTGGATGAGCGGGACGTCCCGCCGGCCGGGTAGCCGGGGGCGTAGCGGGCGGTCGTGCTGCGGTGCGGGTTCGCATAGGCCGGTCCGTGCCCGTTCGGTCGGCTGCCGTCCGGGCGGGGACGGGGCTCGTACGGACCCCGCACGTCACCGGTGGCGGTCGGCGGCGGGGGCGGGGGCGGCGGCTCGGTGGGGGCGGGGCCCGTACGGGCGTCCGTACGGTCGGTGCCGCGGGTGCGGCGGGACACGTACGCCGAGTGCCGCTCCTTGCCCTGGGCCCACCCGTCCGCCCATCCCGTACGGACCGAGCGGGCCCCGTACCGGGTGCCCCGTACGACTCCGCGGGCGCACACGTACGTCGTGAGGCCCGCCGCCAGGGGCAGCCACACCGGGTTCCGTTGAGCCCGTCGCCACATACGGGCCGTACTGCCCCTGGTCACCGAGCTGGCGATCGTCCGCATACCGCGGGCGGCATCGTTGCCGACCTGTCGAGCGGCACCCATCGCCGCATAGGACAGGGCGAAGCACAGGAGTAGCACCATCACGCACCTCCGAAGATGGATCCGAGAGCGCTCACCGTGACCGAGCGCAGGGTGTCGACCGCGGAACCGAGCACGCTGCCCGCGAGGCCGGGCAGCCCGGCGATGAGCACGGGGAGGACGAAGGCGACCGCGGCGGTGATCCGGGTGGCGCGATGCTTCGGCCACATGTCGTGCACGAACACCATCGCCATGACGACGGCCAGTACGGCCGGTACTGCGACGCCGATCGCCCGCGAGGTGAGCTGTCCGACGAGGTGGGATCCCCAGTCGACGCCGTTGTGCATGTAGCGCCCGATGATCCCGTCGGTGATGCCGGCGCCGGCGACGAGCATGAGGAGCGACGCGATGCGGGGCAGACGGTTCTTCCACAGCAGGACGGTGGCGGCGGCGAGGGCAATGCCGGCGGCCGCGGTTCCTCCCATGTCGATCTCCTCCCGATGTGGGTCGTCGCTCACGCGGTGAGCGGAACGATGAGGGCGAGGGCAATGGCCAGCGCGAGTCGGGCAGGGCGCTGGATGAGCCACGCCATGCCGTAAAGGACCAGCGAGCCCGGGACGGCGACGACGTAGCCGTACGCCCGGCCGGCGGCCACGAGCAACGGGTGCTCATCCGGGGACGGCACCCACGCCGCTGCGCGGAGATACGTCAGCAACTCCGTGATCGAGGCCGGCGGCTCCGCCAACGCCGCGACAGAGTCAGCGCGGGGCCGTCCGGGGTATGGAGCGGGAACCCTGAACACGGCCCGGTATCGCTGAGTGAGTGCAGCGAGCACCCGCCTCGCGCGCGCGTGTGCGCGCCTCTGCGCGTTGGGGCCATCGCGAAGGGCATAGAGCGGCGGTGCCGCCTCTTCTGCCGAGTCACTGCGGGTCATGGGCTTCTCCTGTCAGGACGGAGTCGGCGACGCGGACCAGCTGGGCGGTCACGGAGTCAGCAACCCTGATCGCCTGGTGGGGAGGGGCGGATGCGAGGACGGCTCGCAGGTAGTTCACGGATGCGGCGACACGTCGGTCCGGGGTGTCGGCGGCGACGATGCGGCCGAGGAAGTACGCCCGGCGGCGGGCAGCACGGGTGGCGGTCGGAAGCCGGCTCATCGCCGCTCTCCGTAGGCGCGCACGACCTGCTCGGGGGCGAGGCGGACCAGGTGCGCATCGGGCAGCCGGTCGTGGATGTCGCAGGCGAGCTCCAGGTCGGTGCCTCGGTACTGGCACGTGCCGTCCGGTGCGGTCACCTCGTACGCGACGGACTGCTCGATCGCCGGCCGCACGGCGAAGGCGGTCATCACGCCGCACCCGGCCGGTTGCCACCTTCGGCCCAGTCCGCCGCGTCGACCAGGCCGGCGCCGCTCATCGCGGCCGCGGTCATCGCCTCGATCGCCTGCCGCGGCACGATGATCCGCCCGCGGATGCGTACTGCCGGGAACTCCCCCGCCGCGATCGCGCGGTAGAGGGTCATCTCCGAGGTGCCGAGCATCCGCGCCGTCTCGGCGACGCTGTGGAAGGGGCGCGGCTCGGTCGGCCGGCCATCACCGAACGCTGCCGTGGATCGTGGGCTCATGAGCCGCCTCCTGGCTAATCTCTGCCCTATGTTGACCTAGGTTAGTCTAGGTCACTGCTGATCGCAATGCGTGCGCGTCACTCGCTGACCTAGCGGCCTAGGTCGACTACCGTCTTGGCGTGACTGTGAGGGCGGACGACCCGCGGCCGCCGTACCTACAGGTGGCCGAGGATCTCCGTGCCTCCATCGACGCCGGCGAGTTCCAACCCGGCGAGAAGCTGCCGTCCGGCCGGGACCTCTCACGGCGGTACGGCGTTGCGTTGATGACGATGCAGCGGGCGATCGCCCTGCTGCGGGACGAGGGACTGGTGGCGTCGTACCAGGGACGCGGCGTCTTCGTCCGCTCCCCCCAGACCGACGCGGCCGCGCCTCCCAGCCCTGAGTTTGTCGCGATCATGGGAGAGATCACCGCGCTGCGCGAGGCGATGGACGAGTCGAACCGTCGGATCGAGGATCGCCTGTCCCGCCTCGAGCAAGCCGCTCAGAAGTCCGCTGGACCGCCGAAGAGAGGCCGTTGATGCGGGCGACGAACCGCTGACGGATGTCGTCGACGTCGTCCGCCAACCGGCGGAGCTCCAGGAGAACCTCGGCGCGTTCGTGGTCGGACAGCGTCATGGCGTGTTCCTGAGGTCGGTGTCTGTCATGGCTGCAACTGAACGGCACGTCGGCGAGCGCGGGTAGATCACTGGGGTTAACACGGCGCGGTTAACACGCAGTTGTCCCCGGTTCCGCGGAACTGCGGCATGCTGCTCAGGAACGCCATCTCGGTCGCGGCAAGGGATCGCCGTTGCACAAGAGGCTTCGGGACGTACGTCTGGCACACGGCTGGTCGCAGGCACGACTCGTCCACGAGATCGTGGCGCGACTCAAGGCAGCGGGCCGGCTGAACGTGTCCCCAGAGAGCCTGAAGGTCTATGTCTCGGAGTGGGAGAACGGGCGCCGGCCGGTTGCCCCCATGTACCGAGAGGTCCTCCGCGCGATCTTCGGCATGACGGACGAGGAGCTGTTCGGGACCGATGAGGTTCCGGGGGCCGCGCCCGGATACGCGGAGCTCCTCGACCGCATTACCGGAGCGCGAGCCATCGACCGTGCTGCCGTGGCCACGCTGGCGGCTCAGACCGACCTGTTCCGCACCATGGATCGCCAGCTCGGCGCCGGCGCCCTCGTGGACCAGATACGTGGGCACCTGTTGACGCTGGAGAAGGCGCTCACGCATGCCGTGCTGCCTAATGCCCGCCGGCCGGTGGCCTGCGTGCTCTCCGAGACCGCGACCCTCGCGGGTTGGCAGGCGCTCGACGTCGGCGCCGTGGACCGGGCGTGGGATCACTACGAGACGGGTCGAACAGCGGCCACCGAGTCGGCCCGACCGGCGCTGGTGGCCCACGCGATGGGCGAGCAGGCGTACGTACTCGCCGACCTGGGCTCGCCCGAGCTGGGGGCACAGCTGCTCGACGACGCGATCGCCGTGGCCATCGGCCATGCACCGGCCCGGTTGCTCACCTGGCTCCACGCAGCGCAGGCCGAGCTGTACGCCCTCGCCGGCGCCGCGGACGCGAGTCGCAGCGCCCTCGACCGTGCGGCAGCGTCCCTGCCGGGCGACGGCGAGGAACGGGACCCGGATGTGCCCGGGGTGATCCTCAACGAGACGCACCTGATGCGCTGGCGGGGGCATGCCCTCGCCCTGCTCGGCGAGCCCTCCGCCGTCGAGCAGCTGTACGCCGCCCTCGACCGGATGGACGGGACCTTCACGCGGGCCAGAGCCGGCCTGCTGTGCGACCTCGCGCATGCGCATCGCGTCCGGGGGGAGCTCGACGATGCGCAGCGCCAAGCCCGGGCGGCGCGGTTGCTCGCCAACCGCACCGGTTCCGTGCGGCACCTCCGCCGGATCGACCGGCTCGCGTTGAGCGAGTAGCTCAGATCTCGGCGTCCCGGAAGGCGAGGACGTGCAGCAGTCCGACAAGCGTGCCGGCGCCCAGGAGCTCGCCGCGGTCCATCAGGGCGCGGATGTGGTCCAGCGGGATCCACTCGACGCGGCCGTTCTCCTCCGAGTCGGCCGGCGGTGCGACGAACTGTGCATCGCGGGTCAGGTACACCTCGTGCGGGGTGTCGACCATGCCCGGCATGGGCTGGAACGCGATCAGCTGCTTCAGGTCGCCCGGTCGCCAGCCGGTCTCTTCCTCGACCTCACGGGCCGCGGCCGCGGCACCGTCCTCGCCGTCGTCGACGATGCCGCCCGGCAGCTCCCAGCCCCACTCGTCGGTGGCGAACCGGTGGCGCCAGAGCATCAGGACGCGGTCCTGGTCGTCGAGCACGACAGCGATGGCGACGCGGTTGAGGCGGACGACGTGGTGCTCAAAACGCGGCAATCCCCCGGGAGGCTGGACGTCGACGAGGTCGAGCTTCACCCAGCGGTTGTCGTAGATGGTGCGCACACCATGCACGGTCCAGCGCATCGACTCTGGGTGCCGGTCCTCGGTCATGCACCGACGTTACGGCGCGCACTGTCAGGTGTCATGACACCGGCCGCACGGGTGTCATGACACTCGACTTCGCTCGCCCTATCGGTCGGTGGCAACGAAGGTTGTCAGCACCCGCCCGTCACCGGCGTAGCGGACCTCCATCTCGAACTCACCGATGCGGGACGCGTCCCACCCGTCGCGCCGGATCGCGTCGTCGAGCAGCCGACGCAGCTCGTGCGGATCACGAGGATCCGCCTCGGCGGTGAAGTCCGCGAACCGCGACCCCCGCCGCCGCACCGTGAAGTCCAACGCTCGTCGCCCCATGTCGGCCCCTTCGGGAGGTCGAGTTCGTCGACGGTAGCCGCTGTGCCTTCCCACGTCCACGGTGGCGAGACTCGTCCAAGTGTCAGTCCAGGACTTGCGGGTGCTGACGGCGGCAGTCTCCTCTGGCGTGGGCATGAAGGCACCGGCAAGCCGGTCGTGGACCCGCTGCGGGGCTACGCCTTCGAGGCCGATGAGCGCCGGATAGATGGGAGCTGGCGGCATTGAGCGACGGGGTGAAAACGATCTCGGCGCTTAGGGCCGTCGGTGCACCCGGAGGCAGGCAGCTCGTCGCCTATTACGGAGCCCTGTAGCTGTGACGCTCAGCGCGGCGCAGAATATGACGCGGTCACTCATCGAGCGCCCTCAGGCCGGGGACAGTCGTAGGCGGAAGCGGCCACCCGTGCGCCTCGCTGACCCGTCTCAATTCACTCGTTGCGTGGTCGCGGAGCTTCGCGGCAGCGACCGGGTCGTAGCCGTGAGCTCTGAACTGGTGGAGGTTGTCCCCCAGCGCGTGCGCCCAGCGGTGAAGCGGGTCGAGCACATCCAACCGCGTGTCCACCGTGTCCCCCGGCCTCCGGGTCTCCATGACCTGCAGACCGAGGGTCGCGCCAAGGACGCGTTCCGCATCCAGCCACGTATCGAGACCGGCCCAGCCGTCCAGCTCATCGACCAGCGCGATCATCGCAATCCGGAGGTTGGCGAGGCGCTCACCGATTGGCTCCGAGGCCGGGTCAAAGCCGATCATCCGCTGGACCGCCTCCTGCACGCCGGACCAGAGGGCGCTGGCTGCAGCTTTGCGGGACTCGTCGAGCGCCTCGTTGGCGCGCCTATTCGCCAACACCGTGCCCACGCCAGCGACGGCAAGTGAGAGCACCGACACGACTATCGCGATGACGTCCATAGCGACTCCTCAGAAGCGCTGGCTGGCCATCCGCGCGAAGCTCTCCGCGTACTCGTCTACCGCTGCCTTGGCCCGGTCGAGGTCGCCTCCGAAGAGCCCGCCGCGCAGCGGTCCCCACATCGCGCCTTCGGTCGCGAGCTCGTGCTGTAAGTCCTCCACCGGATTGCCGTAAGAGTGCATGGACCGCCAGGTCGACCGTCCGAACCAACGCGACCGGCCCCAGTTTCGACCGTCGGTCGCGGCAGCGATCCGCACGTTGACAGCGTCTTGCGCCAGGACCCCAAGCACGACTTCCGCTCGGTCGAACTCAGCGGCATAGGCGTCATCGTCCGGCCACTGATCCAGGAAGATTGGCCGCAGGATGGCATGGAGCCACTCTGCAACCGGCGTGTGATACTTGCCGACGCGCTTCTCGGTGAAATCTGCGAGGGCCTCGTCGAACGGCTTCTCTTCCAGCTCGCTCTTGGCGAGGATGTTGGCGGTCCAGCCATTGTGGTCGAACGGCGCCCACGGATCCGTTGCCTCTAGCAGGGCCTGCGGCTTCGACTCGCGACGATCCCGCACCGAGGGGTCGGCCACCAGGGCCTTCAGATTTTCCCACTTCCGAGCCGATCCAGCCGCAAGCCCAGCAGCCATCACCGACACCATGCCCGGTAGGTGCCGAAGCTCCAGCAGCCCCGTGACGCCGTCCTGGATCTTGAGTGGCGCCTGCACGAAGGAGCGCACCCCGTTGGTCCACGGGGCCAGCACGTCAGGCGTCCCCCACCGCGCGGCTACCTGTAGCGACGCGCAGAACGGCTTGGTGAGCTCCCACAGCTCCTGCGCCTCGGTGGCGAGCCGGATCATCTGCTCGTTGCCGGTCCCACCGAACGGCTTGTTCACGCGGTCTGGATCGTTGATCGCCCTCAAGACGCGCTGAACCTCCTGCGAGACCAGCTCGTCTAGCTCGATCCTGCGCGTCGGGTCGACCAGCATTTCCTTGGTGAGCTTCTTCAGCAGGTCGGCGCGGTCGGCGGAGGTCGCCTGCTCGACTGCTTCGAGCGCAGCGGCTGGACCAAGCTGCTTCTCACCCATCACGCCGTGGATGGTGGTGACCAGCGACGCAGCCTGGGGGGCGTAGCCGTCGCCGAACAGGTCGGAGTAGTTGAGGTCGCTGAGGGCGCGCCCCGCGCCCAGGTCCCACTCAGGAACGTCACCCGAGTCGAAGCGGACCGGGATGAGCCAGGTGCGACCCGGAGGCATCTTGCGGTACTCCTCAACCGCGAGCGTCAGCTCCTCGTTCATGTGGGATTTGTCCTTGGCGCGCGAGTTGTCCGAGAAGCAGGCCAGGAACACCAGAGAGCCGCCCCTGACGGCCTCGCGAATCTTCGCCTTCCAAGCGTCGCCCGGACCCAGCGAGGTGCGGTCTCGCCAGTAGGGGATCTTCGCAGCTTCCAGCACTGCGCAGAGCTTGTCGACCTCGGTGTTGTCCTCGCGCACGTACGACACGAAGACGTGCTTCCCCTCGTCCTGGCTCATGTCCGGCAGCCTAGATTGAGGCGCCGACAGGCGGGCGCGAACGCAGCCAAGAACCGCCTCAAGTGGGAAGCCGCCATGCAGCGAGCTCGCGACGCGTATGCGGAGGCGTATCGCGAGTCGTCGCTCGAGCGGCAGGTGGACGACTGGCACCTGGCGCAAACGCATCAACGAGTACCTCGGTGTCCTTCGCGCCCGGATTGCCGAGCTACCTCAGGACGAAGCCGAGCCGGCGGCGGCATGGCTGGCGTGGTGCGAGGTCTACGCCGAGGCCCTCGATCCCTTGAAGAAGCGGTTGCGATGCCGGCGGTGCCCGAACCGCGACCCGAGGACCTGCGGCCGTTCCTCCGCGGCCTGAGCCCATATGGCCCCTGGTGACAGGGGTTACTGCGCGCGACCGCTAGGACTCCCCCGGCTTAGCCGGCTTGGCCACCCGCTTCTTCGTCGATTGCGCATCGGACGGCGACGGTCGCTGGAGCCGGCTACCCAGCGCCGTGGCAGCTCGTTGGTCTGACTCGGCGACCCAGGCCGCGTACACGCGAAGGGTCGTGGCTCCTCCTCCGCCGTGTCCGAGGCGGCCGGCCACCGTGCGGACGTCCACGCCGGCGTTGATGAGCTCGGTTGCCGAGTAGTGCCGCAGCTGATGCAGGTGCCCCGTCAGCCCGAGCCGGCGAACCAGCCGCCCGTACCGCTGCGTCGCCGTGTCCGGGACGAGAGCGCGCCGCCCGTCGGGATCCGGTGAGAACACGTACGCGTCGGCCGCCAACTCGGCGCGCACCAGGCCTGCGCGCTCGACCGCCCGGCCCCGCAGCTCCTGCAGAACCGCGACCGTCTCGGCGTCCAGAGCGATCCGGCGCTTCTGGTGCGTCTTCGTGCCCTTGATCGCCCGCGTACCCCCGACCTGGGCGACCGCCGTGGCGATCGTCAGCACCCCGACCGCGAGGTCGACGTGCTGCCACTGCAGCGCGCACAGCTCGCCGCGGCGCGCGCCGGTGGTCATGGCAAGCCAAAGGAACGAGCCCCAGTCCGGGTCCTTCTCCCACGCCGCCGTGAGGATCCGAGCCGCGTCCTTTGCGGACGGTGGTTCCGGGTTCGGCGGGGTGAGGCCCGGAGGCTCGGCCTGCGCGGCCGGGTTGACGGCGATCCACCGCCAGCGGACCGCACGACCCAGTGCGCCGGAGAGGATCCAGTGGATCTGCCGCACGGTGGACGGCGCCAGGGGCTGGCAGGTGTGGCCCCGTGCGGGCCGGCCCGAGCACTGCTCCCGGCAGCGGCGGAGCCGCGCGTAGAAGTGCTCGAGCAGCTCGGCGTCGATCTTTGCGAGCGGCAGGTGTCCGAGCGTGGGCCGGATGTGCTTCTCGATCTTGCCGACGTATCCGGCTCGCGTCGTCAGGTCGAGCTCGACGACCTCCAGCCACCGGTCGAGCAGCAGGCCAAGCGTCGCCTTGGACCGCGGCTGGCGGCGTTCGTCGACCTGGCTCAGTAGCTTCACCCGCACGCGATCCGCCTCGGCGCGGTTCGGCGCCGTCTCCTGCAGGGTGTGCCGACGGTGCGTCAGCGGGTCGACGCCCGCGTACACGCGGACGCGGAAGGCACCGCTCGGGAGCTGATCGATGGTGCCGCGTTGCCGTCGTCGCCTCTGCGCCATGACCCAACCCCTGCCAGCAGGTGAAGTGGTGTCACGAATGGTGTCACACGGGTCGGACGAGGACCACGTTTTCGCAGGTGGGGCGGGTGGGGCTCGAACCCACGACCGAGGGATTATGAGTCCCCTGCTCTGACCGGCTGAGCTACCGCCCCCGCTGCCGCCCGGACGTGCCGGCGGCGGCCACCATCCTGTCAGACGCCGTCAGTACATCGACGGCGTCATCACCCACAGCACGATCGTGGGTTCCTCGGTGAAGTTGTGGAAGCTGTGCCCCTGCCGCGGGTCGATGAGCAGCGAGTCTCCCCGGTCCAGCCGGAACGTGTCCGACCCGACCATGACATCGAGCTGCCCCTCCACCACGAGGATGCATTCCTCGTCGGCGGGGTGGGCGTACGGCTCCTTGCCGGAGTCCTTCCCCGGCGCGATCACCGACTGGATGATCTGCAGCTTCCGCGCGGTCGGCGGCGTCAGCAGGTAGTCGTCGTACCGCCGGGGATGCGCCAGCCGCCTGCGCTCGGCCGCGCGGACGACCATCCCCGAGCTCTCGTCCCCGGAGAACAGTGACGCGACCGGCTCCCGCAGCGCCTCGGCGATCCGCCGCAGCGACGCCACCGACGGGTTGGCCAGCCCGCGCTCCACCTGGGACAGGAAGCTCTCGGACACACCCGCGTCCCGGGCCGCATCCCGGAGGATCACGCCCTTGCCCTTCCGCAGCTCGCGGATCCGCTCTCCCAGCTCGAGATCGGCGCTCTCGGCAGATCGCTTGGCCATGACGGTGCGTGCTCCCCTCAGCAGCCCGGACTGGCACCGATCGTATCCACCGGTCCTCACCCCACCCGCGCCCGCAGCCGGTCCAGCGCCACCGCGGAGATCAACACCGCGCCGAGGACGAGCTGCTGGACGTAGCTGGAGATCTGTAGCAGGTTCATCCCGTTGTTGAGGACCCCGATGAACACCACGCCGAGGATCACCAGCCCGAGCCGGCCCTCGCCGCCGAACAGCGATGTCCCGCCGAGCACGGCCGCCGCGATCGACAGCAGCACGAACGAGGACCCGAGCGTCGCCTCGCCGGACGCGACCCGCGCGGTCAGCAGCACACCGGCGAGCGAGGTGAGCACCGAGCACAGCACGAACGCCGCCACGAGCACGGCCTTGACCCGGATCCCGGCCACCGTCGCGGCGAGCTCGTTGCCGCCGACCGCGAAGATGTTCCGGCCGAAGCTCGTCCAGTAGAGGACGCCGTAGATCACCAGCGCGGCGAGCAGGGCGATGATCAGCGGTACGGGCAGGCCGAGCCAGCTCCCGGTACCGAGGAAGTCGGAGAACCCGAGCGGTACGCCGGTGACGGGTGCGCCGTTCGAGAGCAGCAGGGCCGCACCGGCGGCGAGCGACGTCGTGCCGAGCGTGACCATGAAGGACGGCACCCGCCAGAACGCCACGGCGAGTCCGTTGACGAGCCCGACGAGGAGACCGACGCCGAGACCGGCGAACACCGCGAGGATCATCGTCGCGACCGTGGCCTCGGTCGCCGAGGACAGCACGAGCGCCGTCACCACCGACGTGAGCGCGATCGTCGAGCCCACCGACAGGTCGAGCTGCGCGCACAGCAGGACGATCATCTGTCCGAGCGTGACGAGGAGCAGGTACACCGACTGCCGGCCGACGTTGGTGAGGTTCTCGCCGGACAGGAACCGCGGCTCCATCGCCGCGAAGACGACCACCATCGCGACGAGCAGGAACGGCAGCAGCCCGAGCTCGATCGCCTTGCCCGCAAGCCTGCGGCCCAGCGGAGCGGCCTGCGTGGGCGTCACGGCCTCGTTCGTCAGGGTCGTCATGCGGACGGACCTCCCGGGGTAGTGGTTGCGGCTTCACCGAAGAACTTCGCCAGCACGGCCGTCTCGGTGATCTCGTCCCCGGTCAGGTGCGCGGCGACCTGTCCCTCGTGCATCACGTAGACGCGATCGGACATCCCGAGCACCTCGGGCAGGTCCGACGAGATCAGCAGGACGGCCTTGCCGGCCGCCGCGAGCTCGGCCATCACGCGGTACACGTCGGCCTTCGCGCTCACGTCGATCCCCACCGTGGGCTCGTCGAACACGTGCACCTCGGTGTCGTGGATCAGGCCGCGCGCCAGCACCGCCTTCTGCTGGTTGCCGCCCGAGAACAGCTCGGTACGCCGCCCGACGTCCCCGGGTCGGATGCTCAGACGCTCCACAAAGGACATGGACACCGACCTCTCCCGGCGCCGGTTGACGAACCCGAACGTGCTGGCGGACGCGTCCCGCAGGCTGCCGAGCGTGATGTTGGCGTACAGCGGCCGGCACAGCGCCAGCCCCTGGTTCCGCCGGTCGGACGGGTAGTACACGACGCCGCGGCGGATCGCGGATGCCGGCCCGAGCCGCTTGACCGGCTTCCCGGCGATCTCGACCGATCCGGACTGGAGCGGGTCGAGGCCGAAGCAGGTACGCCCGACGGACGACTTGCCGGAGCCGAGCAGCCCCGCGATCCCGACGACCTCGCCGGCTCGCACGGCGATCGACACGTCGTGCAGCTCGGGACCCTCCACATTGCGCAACGCCAGGAGCTCGGCCCCGGGAGTGCGGGACAGGGACGGGTACAGGTCCTCCTGCGCACGTCCGGTCATCAGCTCCACCAGACGGTCCTCACCGGTGCCGGTGACCGGGAGGGTCTCGACGCGACGGCCGTCCCGGAGCACGGTGACCTGGTGTCCGACGCGCGGGATCTCCCGCATCCGGTGGGTGATGTAGATGATCCCGAGCCCGTGCCCGGAGAGGGTCTGGACGAGCTCCAGCAGCCGGTCGCTCTCCCGGTCGCCGAGCGAGGCGGTGGGCTCGTCGAGGATCAGCAGCCGGGCATCCCCGATGAGTCCCTTGGCGATCTCCACGAGCTGCTGGGCCGACCGCGGCAGCGTGGAGACGCGGGCGTTCAGCCGGATGTCGGCCCCGACCCGGTCCAGCGCGGTCCGCGCCAGCTCCCGGAGCCGACGGCGCGCGACGAGCCCGCCGACGGACGGCAACCGTCCCAGGTAGAGGTTCTCGGCCACGCTCAGCGTCGGTACCAGGCTCAGCTCCTGGAACACCGTGCTGATCCCGGCCTCCCGGGCGTCCCGGGGCGTCGCGAAGGACACCTCCTGTCCGCTCAGGACGATCCGACCCGAGCTGGGCGTGTACAGCCCGGCCAGCATCTTGATGAGCGTCGACTTGCCGGCGCCGTTCTCCCCCAGCAGGACGTGCACCTCGCCGGGGTCGACCTCGAGGGTCACGTCGGAGAGCGCGAGCACGCCGGGGAACTGCTTGGTCAGCGACTCGACCCGCAGCAATGCGGTCACGCCGAGCCGTCCCGGTGGTGCACCTCGCGGCCGGCCAGGTACACCGAGTCGACCTGTACCTCCCGCAGCGTCGCGAGCGGAACCGTGCGCGGGTCGCGGTCCAGCACGACGAGGTCGGCGTACTTGCCCGGCTCCACCGAGCCGACGCGATCGTCCACCCCGAGCGCGCGCGCCGCCTCGAGCGTGTGGAGCCGCAGCGCCTGGGCGAACCCGATGCTCTCCTCCTCCTCGATGACCCGGCCCCAGTAGCTCTCCCGGGCCGCACACTCCCAGATGGAGAACAGCGGGTTGGACTGCTCTTCCTCGGCGCCGAGGCCGACGTCGGTGCTCGCCACCGGGATGACCCCGTCGTCGAGCATCGAGCGCAGCGGCAGACGGCCCGTCGTCCCGGCGTCGCCGAGCAGCATCGGCACGAAGTCGCCGACGAAGTTATAGAGGAAGCCCGGCTGCACCACCGGCGTCACGTTGGCCCGCCGCCAGTCGGCGAGGTCCGCCCGCGACCCGAGGATGTTGCCCGCGTGCTCGATCCGGACCGGACGGTGCGCGTGCGGGTTCTCCAGCGAGAGCAGCGCGGAGACGACCTCGTCCTGCGCCCGGGTGCCGTTGGCGTGCACCGCGAGGTGGACGTCGTGCCGCCGCGTCGCGTGCACCGCGTCGAGGATCGCACCCTGCGTCAGGTTGAGCTTCCCGCGGTACCCCGCGCGGGGCGCGTGCTCGCGGACGTACGGCGTGCGGCTCGCGGCGTTGCGGGCCGAGTACCCTCCGTCGGCGAACAGCTTCACGCCCGCAGCGGACAGCAGGTCCGGTCCGGCACCGCTGCGGTACGAGGCGGCCCAGGCGCAGGCCTCCTCGAGCGGCAGGATCGACGGCACCATGCCGTACATGACGGCACGGGCCGGGATCCGGCCTGTGGAGATCAGCTCGTCGAGGATGTCCACACTGGCCAGTGACCCGACCATCTCGCCGAACGTCGTGACGCCGTACGTCGTGAACAGCTCGCGGTAGGTCGACTCCATGTGCGTGCGGACGTCGGCCGGGTCGAGCGGCGGGATCGGCAGCAGGCCGTCGATCTCCCCGACCACGCCGGTCGGCGAACCGTGCGCGTCGACCTCCACGACCGGGCTCCCCCACAGCCCGGCGGCGCCACCGGCGAGGAACCGCTCCACGCCGGCGAGCTCCAGGGCCCGGGTGTTGAGCACCGAGGTGTGACCACCGCAGTGGAGGACGATCGGGATCCGTTCGCTCACCCGGTCCAGCTCGTGCCGGGTGGGCAGCCGCCGCTCGGCGAGCTTCTGGTCGAAGAACAGGTTGCCGTAGCCGATCAGCCAGCCCGACTCGGCGGCCTTGCTCAGCCCGTCGCTGAGGTTGTCCAGTACGTCCGAGATCGTCTTGCACCCCGGCACCCGGCAGTCCACCCCGCGGCCGCGACCCACCGCGTAGTGCTCGAAGTGGACGTGCGGGTCGACGAAGCCGGGCAGGATCGCCCGGTCCCCGACGTCCCGCACGGGGATACCGGCGGACCGGGCGTGGGCGACGACCTCGTCGCCGCCCACGGCCTCGATCCTGCCGTCCCGCACGAGCACCGCGGAGGCGTCGGACGAGCCGCTCACCGTGATCACTCGACCGACCAGCGCGATCGTGTTCATGCAGGCCTCTCCTCGAACTGGGGGGATTACTTGCTGGGCTTGACGGTCGTCACCGGCTTCCAGCCCTTGGGCGCGAAGCTGGTCGACGCGTCGAACGTGTCGAGGTTCGCCGCGTCGCCCGCCTTCTCACCGCAGGCCAGCAGCGGCTTCGGAGAGTTGCGCTCGTAGCCCTCCTTGATGGGCTTCTTCTCCAGCAGCCGCACCGCGTTGTCGACCGCGATCCGGAACGTCATCACCGGCTGCTCGGTCGGGGCACAGACCGCCCGACCGCCCTTGATCAGCTCGAGCGTGGTGGGGTTGATGTACGTGCCGTACAGGCTGACCTTGTCGGTCTGCCCACGCTCGGCAAGCACGGTCTGCGCGACATCCACCGTCACCGCGGTGCCGACGAGCGCGTCGAGGTCCTTGTGGCTCGCCAGGGTGTCCTCGACCAGCCGGAGCTGGACCTCCTTGCCCGTCTCGCCGTACTTCGTGTCGACGATCTTGACGGAGCTGTCGGCGACGGCGTCCTTGAAGCCCTTGGCGGACCGCTCGGCCCAGCCCGCGCCCGCCGGACCGGGCAGGAGAGCCACGCGCATGGGCTTGCCCTGCGCGACGAGGTTGTCCCCGACGGCCTTGCCCATGTCGTAGTAGTCGACGACCGCGCGGCCCTGGACCTTCTCGGACGTCACGCCGTTGCCCGCGTCGATCACGACGACGCCCTTGGCGACGGCCGCGTCGAGCGCCGGGTTCAGGGAGTCCTGGCTGATCGCGCCGATGATGATCGCGTCGGCGCCGTCGGAGACGCAGTTCTCGATCTGGCTGACCTGGTTGGTCACCTCGGTGTACCCGCCGGCGTCGTGGAACTGCATGTCCACCCCGAGACGGCGGCTCTCGGCGGTGACGCCGTAGTTCACCGCCACCCAGATCTCGTCCTTGAGGTGGGGCACCGTGACGCAGATCTTCCACGGCTTGGTGAGGTCGGACTTGGCCAGCGGCGTGTACGTGTCCTCCACGCCCTTGCCGATACAGCCGCGCTCGATCCCCTTCGCCTGACAGTCGATGAACGTGGCCGGGATGGTCCAGTCGGCGGTCTCGTCTGCGACGGCCGTCTTCGAGCCACCGCCCGAGCTGCCGCACGCGGCGAGGGCCACGAGGGAGAACAGGGCACCGGTGGCGCCCATCAGTCTGCTACGTCGTGCCATGGCGTGATCCGACCTTCCTGGGGGTGAACGGCGGGGCCTAGCGGGTGATGGACGGGAAGTACTCGGCGGCGAAGTTGATCCGCTTCTGTACCGGAGCGGACTTGCCGAGAGCCCAGATGAAGCCGGAGCGCACGTCGAGCAGGTTGGACGGCCAGCGGGTGCCGACCCGGCCGTAGAACCGGGAGTACCGCTGGACGCGGGTGACCATCGGGCGCTCGCTCTCCTGCCAGACGTCCAGCGCACGGTCCACGTCGTGCACCTTCAGCGCCTGCCCGAGCGCGACCGCGTTCGTCATCGCGACGCAGGCGGCCTGGCCGAGGTTCGGGGACATCGCGTGGGCGGCATCGCCGAGGATCGCGACCTTCCCCTTGTGCCAGGCGAACGCCTCGACGTCGTAGAAGGACGCCCACCGGCCCTCGCCGTCGTCCGGGATGCGCTCGAGCTGCGAGCGGAAGTCCGGGAACGTGTCCACCCAGGTCTGCCGGTTGAACGGCTTCTGGTCGGTGCCATCCACATCGGACTCGGGGCAGCACAGGAAGATGTACGTCTCCTCCGGCGAGCACGGGACGACGCCGATCCGCCGCCCGCCGCTCCACGCCTCGTACGTGGTGCCGACCGGGTCGTCGGCGGTACGCGGGATCAGGTGCCGGCCGCAGCCGTCCCCCAGGTCGCGCACGGACTTGGCCAGGCCCAGCGAATCGCGGACCTTCGAGTACACGCCGTCCGCGCCGATGACCAGGTCCGCCTCGTGCACGGTGCCGTCCGCGAGCTGCAGGGCACCCGCCGGGGTCGCCCCGGCCACCGCGGAGTTCGTCTGGATCTCCACACCGGAGGCGAGAGCGTTCTCCACGAGCGACTTGTGCAGGTGACGGCGGGCGACCGTGAACAGGCGACCGTGCCGCAGCCACTCGCGCTGCAGCAGGCGGTTGCGGTGGTCGCGCAGCTCGGGGCTCTGCACCCGTTCCGCGGTGGACGTCACCGCGTCGTACGCGCCGATCGACTCCAGGGCCCGCAGTGCGTTCTCCCAGAGGAAGATGCCGGCGCCGATCTCGCGGAGCTCGGCGCCCTTCTCGTGCACCCGGACCGTCCAGCCGCTCTGGGCGAGGACGGACGCGACCGTCAATCCCGCGAGCCCGGCGCCCGCGATCTCGGCGTGTCGTTGCTTGGCCACAGCACTCTCCCGTCTCCGCCCGTCCGATGTGGACCGTCCGGGCGATACGCCTGCGCCGACGCCTCACGGTGCGGCACGCTGAACCAACGCCGAGCAAAACTTCAGTGCTGCTTCAGTAAGGCGGGACCGTACTTCAGTGGCGAAGCTCACAGCAAGGGGTTCGGCGGGTTGCGGAGATAGTCGTGTTTGTCCTGCTCACGGCCCGCGAACGCGCTGTTCACCCGGTGCTGGACCTGCCGTTCCGGGTGGGGCAGTATCCCCGGCGGGGGATCCGCGAGGTGAGGACTCGGCGCCGTGCGCGCCGGGTTCCGGCACGCCCCGACCCGTCCGGGTCCCTGAGGAAAGGCACGTCATGACATCGTCGGTCGAGGACCCGCAGCGGACGCGCACCGCCGTCGCCGTACCCGCGTTCGCCCTGTCCGCCGCCGGCGTGGTGCTGGTCGCCCACACGATGCGCCAGGCCGTCGCCGGCGTACCGCCGCTTCTGGAACGGCTCGATCTCGGCGGCGCCGCGGCCTCGTTGCTCGTCACGATCCCGGTGCTGTGCTTCGCGATCGGCGCACTCGCCGGCCCCGCGCTGCGGCGACGGTTCGGCGAGGAGCGCGCCGTCTTCGGCCTGATGGCGGGACTGCTCGTCGGCCTGCTGCTGCGCGCGGTGAGCCCCGAGTGGGCGCTGTTCGCCGGGACGATCGTCGGCGGGTTCGCGGTCGCGGTGCTGAACGTCCTCATCCCCAGCCTCATCAAGCACCGCTTCCCGAACCGGGTCGGGGCGATGATGGCCGCGTACACGATGGCGATCACCGTGGGCGCCTCGCTCGCGGCGGGCGTCACGGTGCCGGTGCTGCACGCCGCCGACGACAGCACGACGTGGGCGCTGGCCGTGTGGGGGATCCCCGCGGCGGTCGCCCTCCTCGCGTGGCTCCCGCAGTTGCGGGTCGGCCCCGCCGAGGCCGAGACCGGTACCGCCCGGCCTCGGTCGCTCTGGCGGGACGCCCTCGCCTGGAACGTGATGGCGTTCATGGGCCTGGTGACGCTGATCTACTACGCCTGCCTGTCCTGGCTCCCGGCGTTCTACACCGACCGGGGCGTGGACGAGGCCCAGGCCGGTTTCCTGCTCATGGTCATGAACCTCACCGGTCTGCTCGGCAATCTCGTCGCGCCGACGGTGGCCGAGCGCATGAGGGACCAGCGCGTCGCGGTGGCGGCCACGGTCGCGACCGCGACCGTGGGCGTCCTGGGCATCTGGCTCGCCCCGACGAGCACCGCCCTCGTCTGGGTGACGCTGTTCGGGATCTCGCAGGGCGCCGCGCTGAGCCTCGCCCTGCTCCTGATGGTGCTGCGCGCGCCGGACTCCGACGCGGCGGCGCGGCTGTCCAGCATGGCGCAGGCGGGCGGCTATCTGATCGGCGCGGCGGGGCCGCTGGTCATGGGCCTGCTGTACACCGGCACCGGCGGGTGGACCGCTCCGATGGTGTTCCTGCTCGCGACCACCCTGCTGGGCCTGCCGCCCGGGCTCGCCGCGGGACGGAACGTCCGCCTCGCGGTCCGATGATCGCGAGGGGGCGCGCGAACGCCACGACGGTGCGACCCTGAGCCCCATGGCTGTCCCGTCGCGCGTGAGTCTCGTGACCCTGGGCGTCACCGACCTGCCCCGGTCGACCGCCTTCTACTCCGCCCTCGGCTGGTCGCTGTCGCCGGCGTCGAGCGCAGAGGTCAGTTTCTTCCACACCGGCGGTGGCCTGCTCGCGCTGTTCGGCGAAGAGGACCTCGTGATCGAGAGCGGCACGCTCGCCGCGGTGGGACCCGGATTCCGCGGCGTCACGCTCGCCATCAACGTCGAGACCCCCGAGGCGGTCGACCTGGCCGTCGCCGAGGCCGAGTCGGCCGGCGCCACCGTGCTCAAGCGCCCGGCCGGCGCGTCGTGGGGCGGGCACATCGGGTACTTCGCCGATCCCGACGGCCACGTGTGGGAAGTGGCGCACAACCCGGGGTTCCCGCTCGGTCCCGACGGCCTGCCGCGGCTGCCGTAGCTCGCAGCCTGCCATCCCCCGACGTACCGTGGGTGCGGCCCCACGAGGGAATCGAGGAGGGTGTTCATGTCCACACCGAGGCGCCTGTCGCTCACGAAGCCCACTCCGCCGGAGAAGATGTTCGTCTCCCTGGAGCAGCAGCTGGCGAACGTCCGCCGCTGGAACGAGGAGCGCGAGTGGGGGCTCTTGCAGGGTGAGCTCGCCGCCGTCGACCTCACCCCCCGGGAGCACGACGACCCGCTGGTCGTGGACCTCGTCGCGGTCTACCTCGACAGCACCCGGCAGCTGGACGGCGTCCGCCGTACCTGCCACGAGCTGTGGAGGCTGGCGACCGAGCAGCAGCCGCACGCCTGGTCGTTCGACTGGGAGTGGGACGAGTGGAAGGAAAACCCCAAGCCGGTACGGCTCCTCGACGGCATCGAGCACCGCCCCGGCGTCCGCCGGGTGACCGTCGACCTCGGCGCGCACTGGGAGCCGGGACGACACATCCGTCCCCGGAACGTCCGGAGCACGCGCTCCGCCCACGCCGAGGTCCTCGCCGCGGCGGCGCACTTCCCGGACTGGGTCCGGGCGATGGACGGCAGGTCGGTGCCCTACATCTGGCTCTCGGGATACCACCTCACGATCCCGGAGCGGTCCGACCACCGGCTCCCGGGGCTCGCCTGGGTTCGGTACCGGCGCACGATGAGCCTCACCGCCAACTGGGCCGACCACTCGGGCAGCGGCTGGGCCTCCCCCGTGCTGGTGGCCTGACGGACTCAGCCGAGCCGAAGCGCCCACTGCTCCTGGTCCACGGTCGGGTTGCTCAGGAGCGGTAGGCGACGGCCGGTGGGGCGGAAGCCCTGCCGGCGGTACAGCCCGTGGGCCGCGTCGTTGTACCCGGTCACCCACAGCACCAGGACGTCCGCGCCCTCCCCCCGCGCCCACTCCGTCACGGCGGCGACGAGCTGGTCGCCCACGCCCCGGCCGCGATGGTCCGGGGCCACCCACAGCCCGACGAGGGCGCGTTCGGCGGGCCGCGCGCCCGGCTCGGCACAGCCGGTGACGACGCCCGCCGGCCCGCCCTCGTCCTCGGCGAGGAACCAGGCGCTGCCGCGTACCCGTGATCGCCACACCTCGTCCTCGAAGGCCGCCTCGCCGGCCCGCGACGAGCCGAATGCCGCGGGCGCGTCCGCGAGCGCGTCCAGCCGGACGGCCCTCGCGGTGGCCCAGTCCCGCTCCCCCAGCCGCCGCACCGTCGTCATGCCGGGCAGCGTGCCATCCGGCCACCGGGCCCGCGTCACCCTTTTCCCGGGATCGACGCGTGGCTCCCGTCACCGCTCGGATGGCCGGCGGAATGCGCGGAGTGATCGCGGGCGTTGTGCGCTCGGAACGCCCGCGCGAAGGAGAGGTACCCCATGAGGGTCGAGATCTGGTCCGACGTCGTCTGCCCGTGGTGCTATATCGGGAAGCGGCGGTTCGAGGCCGCGCTGGACCAGTTCCCGCAGCGGGACCAGCTCGTGATCGAGTGGAAGAGCTTCGAGCTCGACCCGGGCGCCGAGTCGGCCACCACCCCGGCGGAGGCGGGCGACAGCGGCTACGCCGAGCGGCTCGCGAGCAAGTACGGCACCACGGCCCGCGCGGCGCAGCAGATGCTCGACCAGATGACCGAGACGGCCGCCACCGTGGGGCTCGATTTCCACTTCGAGCGGGCGGTGCACGCGAACACCTTCGACGCCCACCAGGTGATCCACCTCGGCCTGGAGCGCGGGGTGCAGAACGCAGTCAAGGAGCGACTGCTGCGGGCGTACTTCACCGAGGGCGCGCTCGTCGGCGACCGCGAGACGCTCGCCCGGCTCGGCGCCGAGGCGGGGCTGGACGCGGACGAGGTCCGTACCGCCCTCGACGAGCAGCGGTACGCCGCCGCGGTGCGCGCCGACGAGGCCGACGCCGCCCGGCTGGGCATCAGCGGTGTCCCGTTCTTCGTCGTCGACCGGAAGTACGGCGTCAACGGCGCGCAGCCGGCCGAGCAGATCCTCGAGCTGCTGCAGCGGGCCTGGTCGGAGGCCCACCCGCTCACGGTCATCGGCACCGGCGACACCGGTCAGGCCTGCGGCCCGGACGGCTGCCCCGTCTGACCCGCGCGGGCACGGACCGCGGCGTGTTTCGTACCGCAGACGCTGAAGTCGGCTCCCGCGCTGTCGATAGGAGAACGGGTACCGACACAGCGAAGGAGACGCGCGTGGCGAAGCGCCGCTCGGAGGCGGAGCAGCAGATCGCGGAGCTGCTCCACACCGCCAAGACCTCGCTCGGCCTCAGCGTCGCGTTCCTGAGCCGGCTGGACGGGACCACCCAGCATCTCGAGGTGGTGGACTCCGCCGTCCCGCTCCTGTTCAGAGAGGGCGCCACCCAGCGCCAGGAGACCAGCTTCTGCCAGGCGATCCTGGCCGGGCGGCTGCCCCCGGTCATCCCCGACGTGAAGCAGTACCCCGAGGCGATGAAGCTCCCGGCGGCCCGCCTGCCGCGGATCCGCAGCTACGTCTCGGTACCCGTCCGGCTGAGCGACGGGACGCTGTACGGCACGTTCTGCGCCGCCGGGCTCACGTCCGACAAGGGCCTGACCAAGCGGGACAAGGCGCTGATGGAGGTGCTCGCGCAGGCCGCCGCGGTGATCCTCGAGCCCGGCGTGCGGGAGAACGCGCGGCAGGCCGAGATCGAGACCCGGCTCGCGCCCGTCCTCGCCGCCGGCGGGCCGCTCGTCGTGCTCCAGCCCATCGTGGACCTCGCCACCGGCGGGCGGGTCGGGGCCGAGGCGCTCAGCCGGTTCCCCCACGGGTGGGGCAAGGCGCCGGACGTCTGCTTCGCGGAGGCACACAGCGTCGGGCAGGGCGATCGCCTGGAGCTGCTCGCCCTCGAACGCGCCGCCGACCACCTCGACCGCGTCTCCGGCTACATCGCCATGAACGTCTCCCCCGCCACGCTGCTCACGCCCGAGTGCACGGCGCTCCTGGACCGCCTGCCGCCGGACCGCATTCTGCTCGAACTGTCCGAACACGACCAGGTCGAGGACTACGACGCCCTGACGTCCGTGCTCTTCCCGTTGCGGGCCCGCGGGATGCGGCTCGCGATCGACGATGTCGGCGCCGGGTTCTCCTCGCTGCGCCACATCGTCCTCACCGCTCCGGACGTCATCAAGCTCGATCGCAGCATCGTGGACGGCGTACACGCCGACCCGGTGCTGACGACGCTGGTCGGTTCACTGGTCCAGTTCGGACACGGCTGCAGTGCCAAGGTGGTCGCCGAGGGCATCGAGTCCGAACTGGACGCTGCCGCCCTCCTGGCGCTCGGGGTCGACTACGGGCAGGGATGGCACTTCGGCCGGCCCGGGCCGCCGGAGGACCTGGCCGCGGTGGCGGTGCCCGTCGTCCCCGTCCCGCGCGTGAGCCCCGACGTCCGACTGCACGACTGACCTGACAGTCGTCGCCCAGAGGGCCGGGCCGGCTCGGCGATCCGGTCGCGTCACCGCCGGAACGGCGTCTGTTCGGGTCCCGCCGGTGTCGCGGTCCCGCCGAGGCCGTCGCCGGACCGGCGCCTCCCCCGGACCGGCGGGAAGAACCTCTTGACGGCGGCCCGGACGACCTCTGGCGCACCCCCGGCCCGTTCTCATCGGCCTCCCGGCGATCTCGCGGCATCCGAAGGTGCTCGGGCTGATCTCGCGAAATCGCACGGTCCCATGGCGCTCGCGCCGCCTCCAGGTGGAGGCAAGGAACAGCGCCACGTCCGACAGCACGTCTCCGAGGAACTCGACCTCAACCGGGTCCTCGACGCTCCGCGCAAGCTCGTCTACCGGGCGTTCACCGGCTCCGCCCAGCTCGCGCGGTGGTTCGGCCCGGTGAGTTTGTCGGTGCCCCGCGAGAGCGTCGACATCGACGCGCGGGTCGGCGGCCACCAGCGGCTCACGATGGTGAACGACGACGACCCGAGCCTCACCTCGGTGAACGCGACGTTCACCGAGGTCGTCGAGATCGAGCTGCTCGTGGGCAACGGGAAGGTCGAGGGCATCCCGGAACGGAGGGAGCCGTCGAGATGTCCCTGCGGGCCGAGTTCCACGACGAGAACGGCAAGACCCGACCGGTGATCCGGCAGGGGCCGTACAGCGGGGAGATGGACGGCATGGCGCGCGCGGGCCGGGAGAGCTCGTGCACCGAGCTCCACGCGCTGCTCGCGGGCTGATCTTCGCCCGGGCGGTCCGCGGCCCGCGCGCGCTCCACCTCCGTGCGCGGGTCCGGTGGGCGACCGGGCATGTCGGTCCGTCGGTGACCACGGGTCCGGCCTCGCGAAGATCGCCACTTGGGCGTTTCCCCGGCGGCGTCGTGGGCGTAGGTTCGGGGTCGTTACCCAGTCCTCGGTGAGGTGACGTATCCGCGATGCTCGACGAGCCGAGGTCGATCGCATGCACGGGTCCGATGTGGACAGTGGCACCAGCGGGTTGCGGGTGTCCTCGGCGCGATCTCCTCCCCGGGCGCCGGGGGCCGTGCGGATCCGCCAGTTCTGCTTGGTCGACGAAGGCGTCCCGCGGCACCCCGCGCCGTCATCGACACCTGATCGGGCATGGCCACCGGGAACACCCTCGTGCGTACCGGCTGACCACAGCCCCGCACAGCGCCGAACCATCCCTGCACCGAGTGAAGGAGAACCTGTGATGATCAGGATCATTCGTCTCGGACTGGTGAGCGCCGCCGTCTCGGCGTTCATCCTCGCCGGCCAGTCCCCGGCCAGTGCCGCCATCGTCCCGGCACTCCCGGCAGCCCCGGCACTCCCGGCCTGCGCGGCGCTTCCGGCACTCCCCGCGCTCCCGGCCCTCCCGTCCGCCTCGGCGGTTCCCGTCTTCGGCGGCCTCATCGACTCCCTGGTGGGCATCGCCACCGGCGCCGCCTATGGCGCCGGTGGCGCCACGCTGGCCGTGGTGAGGTCGGTGGCCTGCGGGACCGTCTAGACGTACCGCGCCACGGGGCGGTCGCGCCGCCCGGCGGCAGTGGTCGCCGGACACCGCGTGGTGGCCCGGGCGTACCGGTTCGGCCGGAACGCTGTGACGAGAGACGTCCGTGCCGCGAGCGAGCGCCCCTCGGTCCGCCGGGGGGCGCTCGCTCCCCGCTCCCTCGACCTGGTTCTCTGCCGCACCGGCATGCCGGCCGCAGGCCAACGACGATTCATCTGATCGATGGCGGCGTCCACGAGGCGGGGCTGTCCACGCCTGCGGTCGCCGACCAACTGGGGCACGCGCGGCCGTCGATGACGCAGGACGTGTACCTCGCGCGGCGAATGCTCAACCCACGTGCGGCCGAGGCGCTGGAACGGTTCTTCGAGTCACGACCCGAGGGAGAAACCCGTGCGTAGACCGTGCGTGGCGGGGTCTTCCGAGGGGTGTGTACACCCTCTGACCTGCGGTGGGAGCTCCCCCGAGTGGACTCGAACCACTAACCCTGCGAGACGTTGGCGAGCCGTTTCGATCTTGGTCCAAGGTCGCTGGACAGCACCTGTGACCTGGTCGTATCTGCTCGGGCTGGTGCTCGTCGTTGCTGGCATCCTGGTCGCCGCTTCGGGCGTTTCCTGTGGCCTAAACCGTGGGTGCTGGAGTTCGCGATTGACGCGTCGGTTCATTGCGCCGTGGGGCCGAGATCACCTAACGGGGCGTGCTTCGGGTCGGCGGCTGAGATGCTGTCCCGGTGACCACGAACGCACAGTCAGCCACCGCAGACACCGAGTGGGAGGCAATCGGCCCTACCGGCACGAGGTACGAGGTCTCGATTCAACGCTCCGGCTTCGTCGGATGGATGCCCGACCTGGTCGCAGGCGACGGCACCATCGTCGGGATGGCTTTGTGGATCGCCTTGTGGCTGATCAACTGGTTCGTGCATCTGTTCGTGTTCTGGGGGGGCTGGACCGTCTTCGCCGACGCTGTCGAGTCCAAGGAGCGCGTGAAGGGCCGTTACCGAACACGGAAGGCGGCTGCGGAGTCGGCCCGAGGACTGGTCGAGAGCATCCCCACGGCGGGACTGCCCCGACGCCTCTCGTAGCCGCCGGTGACCGAGAACAGATCGTCCGGCCGCTCTTCCCCCTCGCCCCGATAGATGCCAGCCGTAGGCGCGGGGCGGTGCGGGTCAAGGGCCGGCCGGAGGCCGGTCGCGTGCGACGCGGAGCGCCCTTGACGCGGGCCGGTCCGGGCCGTCATCCATCCTCGTCTGTCGGGGCGAGGGGGAAGCTCCCGCCTGACTGATAGCCGCGTGCTGGCCGGTGCGCTGATCGGGCGCGCGCGAGTCCTACACTCCCGACCCCCGGGATCGTGACAATGCCATCATGGCCCGCCTGCCGGACCTCGCGGTCGCCGAGAATTCCAGGAGTGTCATCCCACGGAAGTAGCAGTCAGGAGGAGCAGTGATGCGACGGATCGGCTGGGCGGTGGTGATCGTCGTCGTCGTCCTGGTCGTCGGGGCGGTCACCGTCGTCCGGGTGCAGTCCAGGCCGGACGTCGACACCGCGTCCCTGTTGCTCTCCGGAGACGCGTCGCCCCGCGTCACGGACCCGGGGCGATGGGTCGTCGAGCGCGACCACGTGACCACGATGGGGCCGGGTGTGGCACACCACCAGGTCGCGCGTAGCTGGCACCCGGGCGAGATCCATCCCGCGCTCACCCAGGAGGTCCTGCGGTACGACGGTGTCCCCTCGGCGATCTGGTACTACGTCGTGGACGACCCCGCGTGGGAGTACCGGTCTGACTGGGGCGGCGGCGAGGAGGTGGACGCGGGCGGCGCGGTGCGCCACGCCGATGCGCACAAGCTCTTCTGCGGCAACTCGGACCCGGAACGGTGCGGCATCTGGGTGTACTGGGCGCGTTACGGTCAGTACGCCGTGTCGCTCCACTTCGTCCAGGTGAGCGAGTCGCTGAGCCTGGAGGAGTTTCGCGGGTATGTGTCCACCGTGGACCGCGTGATGGCGGAGCGGCTCGGGTAGCCGCGCGTCGCTGCGGCAGCCTGTCCGTGGCTGCTGGGTGTCGACGAGCTGGTCGGCGTCCGGTGGCCCTCGGTGTGTCCGCGCCCAGCCGAGGCCGGCCGCCCGTGAGCGGAGCGGCAAGGGCGAGCCGGCCGGCCTCGGGCGGCGGGCGCGGCGGCCCCGCAGGGGCCGCCCTTGAAGACGTACAGAAACTTGTCATTTACGGAGGTGGCGCTAGAACGGTTGCGTCGTCGCCGTCCGGATGAGCCCTGGTTAGGTAGATCGACTGATCGCCGAGAATTTCGAACACTGCCTTCACATTGTCCGGATCTTCTCGTGCGGTTCTTTGCAACTCTTCCTTATTGGTAAGGCGTGTATTACCAGCATAGTAGTGACATTTTCCCAGCGGGATCTCATAGTCACCAATACTTGCGGTCAGGTTGTCGGTGGTAATCAGTAGCGCACCGTCTGATTTCACCAGCTCAAGCAGTTCGCCGACCTTCTCCGGGTATACGGAGAAGGTCACGGGACCCTTAGAGTAGGGGACACTCTCGTTGTCTATCAACCTTCGAGTGGTTCGAATAGTATTTATGACGTCAACATCAACGCCAACATCAGGCATCGGGAAGTAGGTACTGAAATATCGTTGGATCGCAATGAGATCTTCATGGAGATTGAGCCAATCTCGAAGATTATTAAAGGGTGCCCCGTTAGGTATTTCGGATATGACAGTGTGGCCGCCGATTCTGAGAGTGGAGGTATGGCCGGGCTCAAGATTTACCAGAAGGTGCAGAGCAGGCGCAACGGTCGTTGGCAACACTCCGACGAGGCGCCCGCGGGTGGTTAGGTTGATACCGACTTTTTGCGCAGCTTCGTCTGTCTGCATTGTTATTTGGATGTACCCCGTTATGTCCGTACCATAGATGATGCTCCCTCGCCTTCCGGACGTCCGGTGGGTGAGCGTAACGGCCAGCTGAGCTATTGGTTTGCCAGTTGGCCCGGTCACGCCCAGCATGGCCGTAATGGGGAACCCCGTGTCGTCGTCGATCGAGGCGATCTCGATAGTGCCTTCTCCTGACAGTGCACTTTCGAGATCTAGTTCAGGTGCACCCTCGATCTGTAATGCATCGAGGTGCGAGTCGGGTATCTCGATCCTGCCCCCGAAGTCCAGAACCTGCGAGAGTGCTTCCTGAGTACGTTTCGTGTCTTCGCCTTCTTTAAGTACTGGGGTTACACGGATGGGCTGCACCGCACTGCCCTTGGGGAAGAGTCCGATTTCCACCCCGAGTCGGGTGCTGTTGAACTCGATTCCATAGTTCGGACTGATCTCCGCGGCGCGTTCCTCCAGGGTCTTTACGCGCGCAAGCAGATCCGGGATGCCACCTGCGAGCACGGCCTTCTCGCTATTGAGTTCTTTCAAGCGGTCAAGAACTTCGGTGTGCGGATGTGTTACGAAGTGGCGGACAAGGTCCGGATGCTTAGAAAGTTGCTCGTCGATCCATGTTCGTTCACGCCACCTTTGGACGAAGGAGTAGTCGCCCCGCAACCCGTTGAACCACTTTAACTCGGAGGGAGTATGATTGATGGGGACGACAAGAAACCATTCGTCTGGCTGGTGTTGGGCGGCTTCCCTTAACGATGACTCTACCTGTGCTCGCCGGCCAGATTTGCTATCTAGCCTTCCATTAAAAGACTTGAGTTCATAGATGGTTAGCCGACCATTCTCGCAGACCTGCACGTCTCTGCCGCCATCCCCGCCAGAGCCGTCGATGATCTCGGCGTTGGGGTGAATGCGGTGTAGTAAGGCAGATAGCAAGGTAGCGTACGTTGGTTCAGGCAGGTGTTCGAAGTCGACAGACATATTCACCTCGGGATGAATAGCAAGCGAACGAAAAGCTGAGAACTAGCGGTCGACCTCAGCGGTTTCAGCTAAGACCCAGTTGATATATTCCGTATTTCCGTATTTCACGGGGAGTGCTATCACGCAAGGAACCTCGTACGGGTGGTCACGGTTCGCTCGATCTACAATCTTCTGAACCAAATTGCATCGCGTGTGCAGTGCGACTCGGGCTTCGGGCTCGTCTTGCACCTTGCCCTTCCAGCGGTAGATCGAGCGGATGGATGCGATGTTCTGGCCGCATGCAGCGAGCCGTTCTTCGACGAGCTTCCGAGTGAAGTCCGCGAGCCAGTCTGCGTCGTCGGCGGTGATGATGACCTCGCAGACCTCGCCGTCGCTCATGTCTTCACGGTTCCCTCCTGGCGTAGCTGGTCCATCAGTGCAACTGCCTCGTCCTCGGTGCGGGCGATGACGCCCCACCCGCTGACGATCGGTCCGTCGTAGCTGAGGCCGACCCACCGCCCGGTCATGTGGATGCCGTGTGGGTGGATCGTGAAGTACATCGTTCCCTTGGAGCGCACCGCGCCCTCGTCGGCGACGTACCAGCCCATCGCCGCCTCGTTGTCGAAGATCCGCATCTCCCCTCGCCACAGATAGCCGCCTGCGTCCAGCGGAGTGCCCCGCGTCGTCGCGACGACGTCCAGGGTGTCGCCGCGCTGGGTGATCCGGATCTGGTGCGGGTTGATGACCTCCGTACCCTCGTTCCACGTCTGCCAGCACGCCCACCAGTCGCCGCCCAGCTCAACACGGTGGGACGCGTGACCGGCCAGCTCGTCAATCGAGATGCCGAGCGCCTGGGCGATCGCCTTCGCCGCCGCGAGGGTCGGCTGGGTCTCGCCGGCCTCGTACCGGCGAATCTGTCGCTTGTCGACGCCGACCTGCGCAGCGAGGTCGGCCTGTGACATGCCGAGCTCGGTACGCCTGGTGCGAAGCACTTCGGGCATCTCCATCTCTTGATCATGGGCGGACATAGTGGTCCTACGCAACGGGACAGACATGTCCTAGATGGGGACACATACTGCCTTGACAGGAGACATCTTCGTCCCCACACTTAGGACTGACAAGTCCTCGGTAGGAGACGCGATAGTCCCATCCAAGGTGTCTCCCGCCCCGGTGTTGCCGATCGACTGGCGTCAGCCAGAGCCACACAGGTCGGGATGGTCCCGACCTTCGATCGTCCGACCGAAGGGAGTCGGGTCGTGAAGCTCTACGTGGATCTCACGAGCAAGGTCATCAGGGTCTCGCGTGAGTCGGACGAGAAGCGGGACGAGAACGGCAAGCAGAAGGTCGAGCGGAACACCGGTCGGCCGATGTGGACCACGCAGTTGTTCGTGCAGGACACCGACGGCGGGGAGGTCATCACGGTCACCACCGTGGGTGAACGCCCGACGATGAAGATCGACACCGTCGTGGTGCCGGTCGGGTTGGAGGTGATCCCGTGGTGCCAGACCAAGAACGGTCAGCACCGGTCCGGGATCGCCTACCGCGCGACCGAGCTCAAGCCCGCCGCGGCGGTCAAGGCCGCGTAGCCGGGTGCTGGTGCTGAGGACCGGGCTGCTGCCCACCGCCGTGTAGCGGCCCGGTCCTCGCCCGCCCGGCCAGCGCGCCCCCAGTTTCCTCTTTCACCACCCCATCTCCACCCGTTCCGGTCTCACCGGACCCCACCCCCTCGCCCTCACCGGCCGGTCCCCCACCCGCCCTGCGCCCCCTCCTTGCAGGCCCACTGGGACCACCCCAGTCACCCGCGGACCTCGCTCCGCTCCCGCAGCCGCTCGCCGTGCTGCTCCGCGACCGCTCGTCGTCGCCTCTCCCCCACACCCCGGACGTGCCGTGCATGTCCCCTGCCCGTGCCTCCGCACCGGCCCTTCGTGTGCCACCACCCCTCGTTGCCCCCATCCGTTCAGGGAGGACGTGTCATGCCCACCAGGTCCATGCCCCGGTCCACCTACCAGGGCTCCCGCACCCACCGCCGGTTCGGCCGTGGCCGGATCACCGTCATCGACCAGGGCCTCGCGTACGCCTCGCTGCGCCGCGCCAAGATCGGCTTCTGGATCGCCTTCTTGCTTATCGGTGCCTCCACCGTCGTCGGCGCCCTCCCGGTCACCACCACCGGTGCCGCCTGGCTGATCGGCCTGCTCACCGGCCTGGCCGCCGGATCGACCGTGTTCGTGCTGGCGTTCTGCTGGCCCGCCCTGCGCCTGACCTGGCACTGGGCCGCCGAACTCACCGCCACCAGCTTCCTGCTCTGGGCGTACAGCGTCCTGACCACCGTCATGGCCGCGCCCACCGCGCTCGTCGTGCTGCTGCTCGCCACCGGCGGGCCGTTCACCTTCGGCCCGGCCCGCCGCCGCCTCCTGGCTCTGGGCTGGTGCGTCATCACCCGCCACCGGCTGCGGGTCTGCTTCGCCGAGGTCATCCACGACCGGCACACCGACGGCCGGCTCCCGCTCATCCTCTGGGCCCGGCCCACCCCCGCCGGGGAACGCATCTGGGTGTGGCTCCGCGCCGGCCTCGCGCTGCCCGACCTCGCCGAACGGTTCGAGGAGGTCGCCGTCGCCTGCTGGGCCACCGAGGCCCACGCCGTCCGCTCCGAGAAGTGGGCCGCCCTCCTTCGGGTCGACCTCACCCGCCGCAACGCCCTCGCGGCCGTCGTCGACTCCCCGCTCACCGACACCATCCCCGCCGACCATCCGCGTCCCCGACCGGCTCCGCCCAGGCCGGCGTTCGTCACCGGGCTCGACCTGCCCGACATCCCCGAACCCCAGGCCCCCGACCTGCATCGCCGCACTGGGACCCCGTTCCGTCCCGCTCCGCCGCGGCCCCCGGCGACCCCGCCTCCGCCCGCGACCCCGGGCGACGACACCGCCGACTGGATCTGACCCCGCTCCTCAAGCCGCGAACGGAAGTGAGCCGTCATGCCCGCGTTCCATCCCGCCGATCCGGTGGTCCCGGTCGGTCCGGTGCTGTCGATGTTCGACCCGGTGTTCCTCGGCGTCGACGAGTTCGGCCTTCCGGTCTACGAGTCGCTGATCTACCGCAACCTGCTCGCCGGTGGGGAACCCGGCGCCGGCAAGTCCGGGCTGCTGAACACCATCTGCGCCCACGCCGCCCTGGCCACCGACACCCGGCTGTGCCTGCTGGATGCCAAGACCGTCGAACTGGGTCTGTGGCAGGACATCGCCGACGTGTTCGTCGGCCCCGACCTCCCCCACGCCACCGCTACCCTGCGGCGGCTCCAGCAGGTGATGGACAACCGGTACGCCTGGTTGCGCGCCGGCAAGCGCCGCAAGATCACCCGCACCGACCGGCTGTCGGTCATCGTCGTGGTCGTCGACGAGATCGCCTACTACTCCGCCACCGTCGGCACCCGGGCCGACCAGGAAGAGTTCTCGGCCCTACTCCGGGATCTGGTGGCCCGGGGCCGGGCCTGCGGCCTGATCGTCGTCGCCGCCACCCAACGCCCGTCGGTGGACATCATCCCCACCTCGCTGCGGGACATCTTCGGCTACCGGATGGCGTTCCGGTGCACCACCTACATCTCCTCCGACATCGTCCTGGGCCACGGCTGGGCCGCCCAGGGCTACACCGCGCACACCATCGCGGCCACCGACTCCAGCCGCGGCATCGGCTGGCTCATCGCCGAAGGCGGCACCCCCCGCAAGCTGCGCGTCGCCTACCTGACCGACGACCAGATCGCCTACCTCGTCGACTACGCCACCCGCATCCGGCACCACCTGAGCGTGCCCGACCTGCGTATCGCCGCCGCCGCCCCGGCCGCGGCCTGACCTACCCCTTACCGAAGGAGCCCCCGTCATGACCTGCCACGGAGCGACTGTCGACTGCGAGCCGATGTCCCTGCTTGTCGCCCACGGCACCTTCGCCCAGCTCGACCTCGTCCTCGAGACCGCCCTCACCCTCGGCCACACCACGTCCGCGAGCGCGCCGATTCCCTGCCCCGACCGGCCGGGCTGCCACATGGTCGCGCTCGTCGTCATGTGCGAGGTGTCCACCGACCGGCTCCGCGCGGCTCTGCACGCCGCCCTACGCGACCGCATCCCCCTCAACTGATCACTCGCCCGACAGGAGAACCGAGATGACCACCACCGCTATACCGCCCGCCGCGGCCGACACCGCGCCGACGCCGGCCGACCGACTTCGCGCCGCCGCCGACTACCTCCACACCCGTGGCTGGCACCAGGGCGGCTACTACGACCCCACCGCCGACGCCGCGTACCCGCCCGCCTGCACCGCCGGGGCCATCATGCTCGCCGCCTCCACGACCGGCTTCCACCCCGACCACGACCTCGGGGACCTGTTCCACCCCACCCCCGCGGCCCGCGCGGCCCTCTACCTCCTCGCCGCGTACCTGATCGAGGCCACCGGCTGTGACGACGCCGAGGACGCCGGTACCTACGGCAACGCCGAGACCGTCGTCACGACCTGGAACGACGACCCGGACCGCACCCCGGCCGAGGTCACCGCGGCGCTACATGCCGCCGCCGACGACTGGGACCGCATCCATCGCGCAGCCCTGGACGCCGATCCGGCGTCCGCGTCCGTCCACTAGCTCCGCGCTCGGGGACCGCCCACGTCCTGGCAGACAACGCGGTCCCCGAGCCACCCGACCAACCTCTCGGAAGGAGAAGGGCACATGAACGCTATCGCCGTCCCGGCCACCCTGGTCGGTGCCGAACCGACCCCGGCCGACCTGCTCCGCGGCGCCGCCGCCTACATCGAGGCCCACGGCTGGCACCAGGGCGCCCTCTACAACCGCGTCGAGAACCCCGACACCCCACCGGCGTGCACCGTCGGCGCCGTCTACATCACCGGCTGCGGACTCCCCGTTGCCGCGATCGACATGATCGCCGTCACCGACCCCCTCGGCCACATCCGCGACGCGCTCCACGCGCTGCTCGGCCACCTCGACGGCACCGACCGGCCCCTCGACCTCGACCGCCTGGAAGACCACCTCGTCGCCTACGAACTGCACATCGGCGACTGGAACGACCACGCCGACCGGACCATCACCCAGGTCACCACGGCACTGCGGGACGCCGCCGACGAGTGGGACCGGCGCAACCCCACCGGCGGTGCGGCATGACACCGCACACCGACCCCTCCCCCACCCCGGCGCAGCTGCTCCGCGGCGCCGCCGTTCACATCGACACCCATGGCTGGCACCAGGGTTGCCGCTACGAGATGCACGCCGAGCTCAACCCCACGCCCCCCGCGTGCGCGGCCGGTGCGCTGTGCATCGCCACCTACGGGAGCGCGCTGGCCGACCTCATCCGGCGGCCGGAGCCCACAGAGGCCCAGTGGCGGGCGCTCGGAGAGGTCTACCGGTTCTTCGCCTGCCATCTCCTCGGCACCGACCCGGGGTATCGCGGTGATCCCGGCGAACTCCTCGACGTCTACGAGGAGATCATCGGGACCTGGAACGACCACGACGGCCGGACCGCCGCCCAGGTCACCACGGCGCTGCGTGAGGCCGCCGATGAGTGGGACCGCCTGCACCCGTGCCGGGGTGCGGCATGAGGCGCCCCGCCGTCAAGACCGCCTTGACACCGAAACGCCGCACCCGGCCCGTCGTGGAGAACGACACCTACGCCCAGTTCGCTCGCCGGGTGGTCGCCTGCTACGGCCGCCGGATCGGCCGCGACGGCGACGTCGATGCCCTCGCCGAACTGGTCGCCTTCGCCGACCACCTCGACATCGCCGTCCAGGCCGCCGTCACGGGCCTGCGAGAGCACGGCTACTCCTGGGCCGAGATCGCCCGGCGTCTGGGCATCACCCGCCAGGCCGCCCAGCAACGCTGGGGCACCACCGCCCCCGACGGCGGTGACCGGTCATGACCGGCCCCGACCTGACACGTACGTGTCAAAACGCCGAGGTCACCATCGCCTCGGTGATCCAGGCCCTCGAAGACGCCTGGACCGACATCCGGTCGCGGCACACCGACGTGCCGCACGCCGTCCTCGTCGTCGCCTCCGGCAGCACCGCCCGCAACCAACTCGTCCTCGGCCACTTTGCCGGCGGCCGGTGGCAACACGGCGATGACCGGCTCCCCGAGGTCCTCGTCTCCGGCGAGGGCCTGCGCCGGCCGGTTCCCGAGGTCCTCACCACCCTGCTCCACGAGGCCGCCCACGGCCTCGCCGCCGTACGCGGCATCAAGGACACCTCCCGGCAGGGCCGCTGGCACAACCGGCGGTTCGCCGTCCTCGCCGACGAACTCGGCCTGGACACCACTGCCCACCCCGCCCTCGGCTGGTCCCCCTCCACCCTGCGCCCGGCCATTGCCGCGCACTACGCCCCCACCCTGGACCGGCTCGGCGCTGCCCTGTCGGTCTACCGGCATCCCGAACCGGCCGGTGCCGGCACCGGCCGCACCTCCAACAACAACCCGGTCGCCTGCGCATGCGGCTGCGGCCGCAAGATCCGGGCCGCCCGCACCGTCCTCGACGCCGGGCCGATCCTCTGCGCCCTGTGCGGCGACGACTTCCGCCCGACCGAACCCGGCGGTGCGCCATGACCGGCCGCCGCTCCGACATCCTCGATCGCTGCCAGCGGCAAGGGATGCGCATCCCGTTCTACGACCCCGACGGGCAGCACTACGGCCTGCCGACCTACCCCTGGCGGTGGGCCCCGGACGGGCTGCTCACCACCCGCCAGCTCCGCGCCGCCGGCCTGCGCCCCGGTGGGCAGGACATCGCCGCGCAGATCCTCTGGCGCCACGGCAAACGCGTGGCCTACCTCTACCGGGCCGAGGCCGCCAAACCCAAGCGCACCGCCACCCCCGCCCAGCACGCCGCCATCCAGGCGGCGCTGCGGGCCCGCCGCACCTGCGACACGTGTGGCCAGGAACGGCCGTACTACATCCCCCGCCGGTACGGCGAATGCCTCGACTGCGCCGGACTCTGAGAAGGGAGACCCCATCGTGAAGATCCGCCAGCACTTCGACACCGCCACCGGCACCCCGGTGCCCGACTGCCCGCACTGCATCGGCGGCTACCGCGCCCTCTACCTCGACCCTGTTCTCGGCGCGGTCTTCGACACCTGCCCCACCTGCCTGGACAACTGCCCGACCTGCCACGGCGACGGTCTCTGGACCGACGCCTGCTGCCTGCCCCACCTTGTCCAGCGCCTCTACGCCGACCACCGGCTCACCCCGCTGATCTGTCCCCGCTGCCACGGCATCACCGACCTCTACGACGCCCACACCGGGACGTTCCGGCCGTGACCTGCTCGACGCTCACCCTCGCCCCCGACACCCACCCGGTGCCGGGGGCGGGAGTGGCCGCCGAGCCCGACCCGCTCATCGCCGCCCAGCAACGCGGCCGGCTGTTCGACCACCCCGACGACCTCGACTCCGCCCTCGGCACCGGCGTGCACGCGACCGCGATGCGCCGCGCCACCCGGCCCGGCTACGACCGGTGGATCGAGCACGTCACCCCCGCCGGGGCCTGCACCCGCCCGGTGCGCCTGACCGGGGCGATCCACACCGTCGACTGGCGCACCGGCCGTGCGACCGCCACCCGCCCGACCGCCGCGATGCCCGACGGGGTGATCTACAAGGCGTGCGGGAACCGCCGCGCCAGCGTCTGCCCCGCCTGCTCGCAGGTCTACCGCGCCGACACCTACCAGCTCGTCCGCGCCGGGCTCCTCGGCCGCCGCAACGGCGTCCCCGCCACGGTGGCGACCCACCCGTGCGCCTTCGTCACCGTCACCGCACCGTCCTTCGGCCGGGTCCACTCCACCCGCACCGACTCCTCCGGCCAGTCGCGCCGGTGCCGGCCCGGCCGCAACCGCCGCCGCTGCCCGCACGGGGTGGATCTGACCTGCAACAGCGTCCACGGCGACGGCGACCCGCTCCTGGGTGTCCCGCTGTGCCTGGACTGCTACGACCACGAGGCCCAGGCGGTCTGGAACTGCTTCGTCGGGGAGCTGTGGCGCCGCACCGTCGAGAAGATCAAGACCACCCTCACCCGGCATGCCGACCACCACGGCGAGCCGATCCGGCTGTCCTACGCCAAGTGCGCCGAGATGCAGGCCCGCGCCGCCGTCCACTTCCACGCCCTGCTGCGCCTGGACGGCGTCGACCCCGCCGACCCGCACGAGATCATCCCGCCGCCGCCCGGCGCCTCCCTCGGCCTGCTCGCCCAGGCGGTCACCGACGCGGTCCGGACCACCCACTTCCGCACCCCGCCGCATCCCGACCACCCCGACGGGTGGCCGATCGGCTGGGGCGCCCAGCTCGACATCAAGCCCGTCCGCCACGCCGTCGACGGACAGCTCACCGAGACCCACGTCGCGGCCTACCTCGCCAAGTACGCCACCAAGGACACCGAGGCGACCGGCCACACCTCGGTCCGGATCACCGCCGAGACGATCGCCCGGTACGCCGACTTCGCCGG
Source organism: Actinomycetota bacterium (assembly GCA_030840805.1). Lineage (GTDB taxonomy): Bacteria > Actinomycetota > Actinomycetes > Mycobacteriales > HKI-0501 > JAVEDU01. The sequence goes on along the minus strand of JAVEDU010000081.1, from coordinate 163,562 downwards.
CAGCCACACCGCGCGGCTCATCTCCGCCTGCTGGCGCCTCGGGCGACCCGGTGCCGACCTCGACGAGGACCAGGCCACCCGCAACGGCGGCCGGCACTCCTACCTGCGGCTGCGGCACTGGGCCCACATGCTCGGCTACGGCGGGCACTTCTCCACCAAGAGCCGCCGGTACTCCACCACCCTCACCGCGCTGCGGCTCGCCCGGGTGTTCTGGGCCCGCAGCAACGACCGCGCCGACCACCAGACCGAGACGACCGGCGAGCTGACCGTCGTCGTCGGCGTCCTGTCCTACGCCGGGTCCGGCTGGCACACCACCGGCGACGCCCTGCTCGCCAACACCGCCGCTGCCAAGGCCCGCGAACACCGCCGCATCGTCCGCGAAGAGATGACCCACCTGTTCACCGGCCACTACTGACCCAACCGAAGGAGCGAGAGATGTCGAAGCTGTGGAGCATCGAGGACGTGTCGGAGTATCTGGGGATTCCGGTCAAGACGCTGTACTGCTGGCGGACCAAGCGGTACGGGCCACCGGCGCGGCAGATCGGCCGCCATCTGCGGTACAAGCCGGAGGATGTGGTCGCCTGGCTCGACTCCATCACGGCCGCGTAGGTCCACATGGGACGGCCGCCGATGGCACTGGGCACGTGGGGACGGATCCGCACCTATGTGACGCACCGGGACGCTCGCGGAAGGCCGGATCGGTATCACGCGCGGACTCTCTACAGAGGATTCGACGGGAAGCTCCACGACGTCCAGCGGTCGGGCAAGAGCATTGCGGCGGCGGAGAACGCGCTGAAGGTGGCGTTGAAGGAGCGGTCGGACCTCGGTCGGGTTCCGGGTGGTGAGTTGACGCGGATGCATCGGTTCTCTGATGCGGCGGCACTGTGGTTACGCAAGATCGACGCGGCCGGGAAGGCAGGCCGCCGGTCACCCGCCACGGTGGACAACTACCGGGGACAGCTCGGTCGGCATGTCCTGCCGGCGTTGAAGGATCTCCGACTCGGTGAGGTGACGGTCCCGGTGTTGGACCGGTTTGTCGAGAAGTTGACCGCCGATATCGGCGTGGCCACCGCGAAGAGTTGCCGGAGCATTGTCTCCGGGATCATGGGCGTCGCGGTCCGGCACGGTGCGATCGCCTCTAACCCGGCTCGGGACATCGAGCCGATCGAGTACCTGTCGAAGAAGCAGCCGCGGGCGTTGACGCTCGACGAGTGCAGCAAGTGGTTCGCCCAGCTCGACGCCGACGAGGACGCCCGGGAACGGGATCTACCGGACCTGTCCCGGTTCCTGCTCGCCACCGGCATCCGGATCGGTGAAGCGCTCGCGGTGCTGTGGTCGGAGGTCGACCGCGAGGCCGCCACCGTAGCGATCACGTCGACGATCATCCGGGTCAAGGGCGTCGGCCTGGTCCGGAAGGGCACCAAGTCCAAGGCCGGCGAGCGGACCCTGATGCTGCCGAGCTGGGCGGTGGTCATGCTCGACCGCCGGTGGGCCGAAGGTGTGCGGTTGGACGATCCGCTGTTCCCGGACACCGAGGGCGGCTGGCGGGACCCGAGCAACACGTCGCGGGTGCTGCGTGAGGCGAGGGGAAGCAAGGACTTCGCCTGGGTGACCTCGCACGTGTTCCGCAAGACCGCGGCGACCATCCTCGACGAGGCGGGCCTGTCCGCGCGGGCGGTCGCCGACCAGCTTGGGCACGCCCGGCCGTCGATGACCCAGGACGTCTACCTTGCGCGGAGGCTGCTCAACCCGCGTGCGGCAGAGGCGCTGGAACGCGCGTTCGGGACCCCGCGGGGAGACGAATGATGGGAGTAAGTTGGGACGTCAGGGGGTGCACGGAGAGTGACGACCTGGTTGACCTGGGAGTTTGCTCCCCCGAGTGGACTCGAACCACTAACCCTGCGATTAACAGTCGCATGCTCTGCCAATTGAGCTACGGGGGATCGCACACCGCTCAGCGGCGCGGACCTCGACAGGTTACTACACGTCCTGACTCGCCCGCGCAGGCCGCCCAGGGCAGGATGATCGAAGCACGGCCCACGCGGGTCCGGAACCCGCCTGTAGAGAGGAGCGTGAACCGATGAGCATGGTGAGGGCAGCATTCGTGGCAGGCCTCGGCATTGGCTACGTACTCGGCGCACGAGCCGGTCGTGAGCGTTACGAGCAGATCCAGCGGGCGTACCGCGCGGTCCGGGAGAACCCGACCGTGCAGGAGACCGCGGGTGTCGTGGGCGCCCAGGCCAGCGGCCTCGTCAGCACGGCCAAGGGACGGGTCGCCTCGTCCCTGTCCGGCACGCCGGTCGGCGAGCGGCTGTCGAACCTGACGGCGAACGGGGCCGGCGCGCGCTGACGCACCACCGTCCCCGTCGTCCGGCAGCGGACGGCGGGGACGCCGGTGTCTAGAGGTCCGCGGGCGAGGCCGCCGCCCGGGCGCCGGCCATCAGCTCGGCCACGACCTTCTCCTCCTCGGGCCCCCGCGCGGTCCCGGGGTCGTACCGCACCACCCAGTCGAGCCCGTCCCGTCCCGGCACCCGCCGCGCGACGATCCGGACCCCGCCGGTCGGCAGCGGATGGTGCGCCGTGAACGCGACGCTGCGGGTGACCCTGGTACGGATCTCGGCCGGCAGGTTCCCCGGCTCGGCGAGGACGAAGCGCCGCGGCGGCGCGTCCTCCCGCACGCCGGGCTCCGCCTCCACGCCCAGCACGAGCGTCAGCACCCCGCTGTCCCACCGCGCCTTGTGCAGCTCGTGCCAGCCCAGCCGGCCCGACTCCGGCACCCACAACCCCAGCGGGGTCGCCACGAGCACCCCGCCGTCGGCGGTACGCCCCCACGCGGTGACGCGCTCCCCCGGTCCCAGCGGCGCGACCGCCTCCGCCGGTGGACGACTCCGGCGGAACCGGTCCAGCAGGCCCATCACAACGCTCCGATCGCCTGGTCGCGCAACGCCCGCTTGTGCTGTTCGAGCCCGACCAGCTCCCCGAACAGCCGGGAGTGCTCCTCGGGCTTCTCCACCGGGTTCAGGCGCTGCAGGCGCCCCTTCACGGTCGCGATCTGCCGTCCCACGCCGAGCTCCTGGAGCCGGGCGAGCACCTGTCCCGCGTACCGGGGGTCGGGCTCCCCGTCGCTGCGGAACGGCTCGACCGCGAGCTCCGGCAGCACGGCCCGCGCGGCCGGGTCGTCGCAGGCCGCCGCGAGCGTGTCGATCCACTCCGGCCCCGACGTGCCCGCGATCGCGCCGCCCGCCGCGGCCACCGCGCGCCGGAGCGCCACGTACGCCGGGTGCGTGTACGCCGTCTCCTCGACCGCGTCGAACAGGGGTCCGGCGAGCACGGGCTGCTGGACGGCGAGCTTCAGCGACTCCCGCTCCGCGCCGAGCACCGGGTCCTCGGGGTTGGGCCGTACCGGCCGCGCCGGCCCGGAGGCCTCCGCCGGAGCCGGGGCGAACCGGCCCGGGCGAGACGCGGGCTTCGCGGGGTTGCGCCCCGCCTGGCCGACCGCGCGCAGCACCGGCTCCACCTCCATGCCGAGGTTCCCGGCGAGCCGCCGCGCGTACTGCGGCCGCAGCGCATGGTCCTTGATCTGCGCCACCAGCGGCGCGGCCGCCCGGAGCGCGGCGACCTGTCCCTCCGCGGTGTCCAGGTCGTACTTCGACAGCATGCTGCGCAGCGCGAACGCGACCAGCGGCTCCCGCCGGGCCACCAGGTCGCGGACCGCCGCATCGCCGTGCGCGAGCCGCAGCTCGCAGGGGTCCATCCCGCTGGACTCCACCGCCACGAACGTCTGCGCCACGAACCGCTGGTCGTCCGAGAACGCCCGCAGCGCCGCCTTCTGCCCGGCCGCGTCCCCGTCGAACGTGAAGATGACCTCGCCGCGGAACTCGTCCTGGTCCATCAGCAGCCGCCGCAGCACCCCGATGTGCTCGCCGCCGAACGCGGTGCCGCAGGTGGCGACCGCCGTCGTCACGCCGGCGAGGTGGCAGGCCATGACGTCGGTGTACCCCTCGACGACCACGGCCCGGTGCTGCTTGGCGATGTCCCGCTTCGCCCGGTCCAGGCCGTACAGCACGGTGGACTTCTTGTAGAGCGGCGTCTCGGGGGTGTTGAGGTACTTCGGCCCCTCGTCGTCGTCGAAGAGCTTGCGCGCCCCGAACCCGATCACGTCGCCGGACACGTCCCGGATGGGCCACAGCAGCCGCCGGCGGAACCGGTCGATCAGCGTGCCGCGCCGGGACTCCTTCGACAGCCCACCGGTCACCAGCTCGGCCTCGGTGAACCCCCGGCCGCGCAGGTGCTTGGTCAGCCCGTCCCAGCCGTCCGGGGCGAACCCGCAGCCGTACGAGACGGCCGCCTGCTGGTCGAACCCGCGCTCGGCGAGGAACTGCCGGGCGGCGCGCGCGTCCGGCGAACCCAGCTGCTCGGCGTAGAACTCGGCGGCCGCCGCGTGGGCCGCGACGAGGCGCTGCCGCTGACCGCTCTGCCGGACCGGCGCGGGACCCGCCTGCTCGTACGTCAGCTGGACGCCGGCGCGGTTGGCGAGCCACTCGACCGCCTCGGTGAAGGACAGCAGCTCGGTGTCCATCACGAACTTGATCGCGTCACCACCGGCACCGCAGCCGAAGCAGTACCAGACACCCCGGCCGGGGTTGACGTTGAACGACGGCGACTTCTCGTCGTGGAACGGGCAGAGCCCCTTGAGCGACCCGCCCCCGGCCCGGCTGAGCGTGACCCGGGCCGAGACCACCTGGTCCACCGGCGAACGCTCGCGGACCAGCGCGATGTCCGCGTCCCTGATCCGCCCCGCCACGCGAGGAAGTCTAGGCCGCGCCCGGCAGCTGCCGAGCGCCCGCCCACGTGCGGCCGAAATGGCACCCGCCGGACCGCGCCGTCCGGCAGGATGCGCGGGACACCGAGCGCAGGAGCAGCGATGAAGATCCGTAGTTCCGTGAACGCCGTGCCGCCGGCCGCTCCCGCCGAGGCCACGCACCACTTCGCCGCGCGACTCGCGTTCGAGACAGACCCGGCGGACCTGTTCAACGACCTGCACCACGAGGTCGGGGACGTGGTGGTGGTCGACGTGCGCAGCGCCGCCGCGTACGCCGAGGGCCACCTGCCCGGCGCCCGGCACCTTCCGTGGCGCCGGATCGACGAGGAGACGACCCTGTCGCTCGACCGGGGCGCCACCTACGTCACGTACTGCGACGGGCCCGGCTGCAACGCGAGCACGAAGGGCGCCCTCGCGCTCGCCCGGCTCGGTTTCGCGGTGAAGGAGCTGATCGGCGGCATCGAGTACTGGCGCCGGGAGGGCCACCCGACCGAGCGGGGCGGCCACGTGGCGAACGTGTGACGGTGCGCACACGTAGGTAGGGTTCGGCCCAGCCCAACCGGGAAGGTACCGATGCGGATCGCCCTGTTCGCCACCTGCTTCAACGACACGATGTTCCCCGACACGCCGCGCGCCGTCGTCACGGTGCTGGAGCGGCTGGGACACACGGTCGAGTTCCCGGTCGAGCAGACCTGCTGCGGGCAGCTGCACGTCAACACCGGCTACCAGCGTGAGGCGATCCCGCTGGTCCGGCTGTTCACCGACACGTTCGCCGGGTACGACGCGATCGTCGCGCCGTCCGGTTCGTGCGTCGGGATGGTGCGCGAGTACCACTCGCGGGTGGCCGAGGTCGCCGGTGACCCGGGGCTCGCCGCGGCGGTCGCCAGGGTCGCGCCGCGCGTGTACGAGTTCTCGGAGCTGCTCGTGGACGTCCTGGGCGTGACGGATGTCGGCGCGTACTTCCCGCACCGCGTGACCTACCACCCGACCTGCCACTCGCTGCGGATGCTGAAGGTCGGTGACCGGCCGCTGCGGCTCCTGCGGGCGGTACGCGGGATCGACCTCATCGAGCTGCCGGCCGCGGCGGAGTGCTGCGGGTTCGGCGGCACGTTCGCGCTGAAGAACGCCGACGTGTCGGTCGCCATGGTGGGCGACAAGGTGCGGCACGTCCGGGACACCGGTGCCGAGGTGCTGTGCGCGGGCGACAACTCCTGCCTGATGCACATCGGCGGCGCGCTGAGCCGACTGCGGGCGGGCGTACGGACCCTGCACCTCGCCGAGATCCTCGCCGCCACCGAACCGGCGGCGGCCGACCACGTGCAGGTGTCCGACGTGGAGCCGATCCGATGACCGCCACGTTCCTCGGTACGCCCGCGTTCCCGGAGGCCGCGAAGAGGGCGCTCCAGGACACCCAGCTCCGGGCGAACCTCGCCCACGCCACGGCGACGATCCGCTCGAAGCGGGCCGTCGTCGTCGGGGAACGGCCGGACTGGGAGGAGCTGCGGCTCGCGGGCGAGGCGCTGAAGGACCAGGTGCTGCGCCACCTCGACACCTATCTCGTCCAGTTGGAGGAGAAGGTCACCGCGGCCGGCGGCACGGTCCACTGGGCGCGCGACGCCGCGGAGGCGAACCGGATCGTCGTCGACCTGGTGAGGGCGACCGGCGAGACCGAGGTCGTCAAGGTCAAGTCGATGGCCACCCAGGAGACGGACCTCAACGGTGCTCTGGAGACGGCCGGGATCTCGGCGTGGGAGACCGACCTCGCCGAGCTGATCGTCCAGCTCGGACACGACCAGCCGTCGCACATCCTGGTCCCGGCGATCCACCGCAACCGCGCCGAGATCCGCGAGATCTTCCTCGCCGAGATGGGCAAGGTCGGCGAGCCGGCCCCGCCCGATCTGCCCGCCGAGCCGCGCGCGCTGGCCGAGGCCGCCCGCCGGCACCTGCGGCAGAAGTTCCTCCGCGCCAAGGTCGGCATCTCCGGCGCGAACTTCGCGGTCGCCGAGACCGGGTCGCTCGTCGTCGTCGAGTCCGAGGGCAACGGCCGCATGTGCCTGACGTTGCCGGAGACGCTGATCAGCGTGGTCGGCATCGAGAAGGTGGTGCCCACCTTCGCGGACCTGGAGGTCTTCCTCCAGCTGCTCCCCCGGTCCTCGACCGGCGAGCGGATGAACCCGTACACCTCGATCTGGACGGGCGTGACCCCCGGCGACGGGCCGCAGGCGTTCCACCTCGTGCTGGTCGACAACGGCCGGACGACGTCGCTCGCCGACCCGGTCGGCCGGCAGGCGCTGCGCTGTATCCGGTGCTCGGCCTGCCTCAACGTCTGCCCGGTGTACGAGCGGACCGGCGGCCACGCGTACGGCTCGGTGTACCCGGGGCCGATCGGCGCGATCCTCACGCCGCAACTGCGGGGCATCGAGAGCGAGATCGACAAGTCGCTGCCGTACGCCTCCTCGCTCTGCGGCGCCTGCTTCGAGGTGTGCCCGGTGCGGATCGACATCCCGGAGGTGCTGGTGCACCTGCGGGCCCGCGTGGTCGATGCCGAGCGCGGCGGTGTGCCCTCCGCCGAGGAACTGGCGATGCGGTCGGCCGCGTGGATGTTCGGCGACCACCGGCGGCTGGAGAGCGCGCAGCGGGCGGCGGGCCTCGGCGGCCGGCTGTTCCGGCGCGGACGGATCGGCCGGCTGCCGTTCCCGTTCTCGAAGTGGACCGATGCCCGGGATGCCCCCGTCCCCCCCGCCGAGTCCTTCCGGGCCTGGTGGCGGCGTACTCGCGGGACCCGGCGGTGAGCGCGCGCGAGGAGGTGCTCGGCCGGATCCGGGCCGCGCTCGCCGACGTCCCGCCGGACGACGAGGTGCCGATCCCGCGGAACCACCAGCGGACGGCCCCGCCGGACGTGGACGTGGCGCACCTGTTCGCCGAGCGGGTCGCGGACTACCGGGCAACCGTGCACCGGGTCCCCGCCGGTGAGGTCGCGGCGACGGTCGCCGCCGCCCTGGCGCAGCACGGGGTCCGCCGAGTGGTCGTCCCGGCGGACCTCCCGCCCGAGTGGCTCGCGGCGTCCGAGGCCGAGGTCGTCCGCGACGACGGGTCGCTGAGCGCCTCCGCGCTGGACGCGCTCGACGGCGTGGTCACCGCCGCCGCCGTCGGCATCGCGGAGACCGGCACGATCGTGCTGGACGGCGGCACGGCCCAGGGCCGGCGGGCGCTGAGCCTGGTGCCGGACACCCACCTGTGTGTGGTGCGGACCGACCAGGTCGTCGGCACCGTTCCCGAAGGTGTCGCGCGGCTCGACCCGGTCCGGCCGCTGACCTGGATCAGCGGGCCGAGCGCCACGAGCGACATCGAACTACAGCGGGTCGAGGGCGTGCACGGCCCCCGGACCCTGGTGGTCCTCCTGGTCGACTAGGGCCGCCGGTGGGTCAGGGGTGGGCGGGGCAGCCGTGGGCGCGCTGCCAGCCGCGGACCGTCCCGTGCGGGCTCGCCCAGCGCCCGGTCCGCCACCGGTCGAGGAACCGCCACGGGGACACGACGCCTCGCCGCAGCCACCAGTCGCCGGCGCGCGCGCAGAGCGGGCTCAGCGCGAAGTGCAGGTGACACACGTTGCCCGCGTTGCCGGTACGACCCACCGTCCCGACGAGCCGGCCGGCGGCCACCCGCACGCCGGGCCGCACCGTGCGGCGGATCCACCGCAGGTGCGCGCCGTAGTGCCGGACCCCGTCGTCCCCCGCGATGCTCACGAACCGGCCGCCCTTCCACGCCCCGTCCGGGTGGGCGGGGTCGAAGCGGTCCACCCGGTTCGCCTCCAGCACCACACCGTCCACGGTGGACACCACGCGCGTGCCGCAGGCGGCGAACACGTCGGTCGCCGGGTACAGCGCGTGGGTGTGGCCGTACGCGTTCCGGCCGCGGACCGGGAACGCGTACCGCACCGTCCGGACGGTGACCGCCGGTCCGGCCGCCGCGGCCAGACCCGGCACCCCCGGAAAGCGGACGCGGTATGCCGCCGTGCGCCGCGGCGCGACCCGCGCCGAGAACGTGCCGTCGGACCGCGTCCGGGCCGACGTCAGGTAGACCCAGCGGGCCGCGTCGGCCCGGTCGACCCGCACCGGCCGGTACGCCACCCCGGCGCCGTCGCTCGTCACCCGCCCGGTCAGCCACCGCGCGGTCCCCGGCTCGGCGTACTGCACGGCGGGCGCGGTGGTGACCACGGTCGACGCCACGGCAGGCGCCGGGGCGACCGGACCGAGCGCCAGGATCGGGACGAGCAGCACGGCCGCGCGGTGACGTGTCATCGGGCCCTCCCGGGGGCACGGGTGTCCGGGACCGACGGTACGCCGGACGCGCCCCGACCTCCGGCCCGCGGGCGGCCGGCTCCCGGTCAGCTCAGCGGCGGGGCGGGCCAGCCGGCCCGCAGCCGGGTCAGCCACCGGCCCACCGATGCGTCGGTGAGCGCGGTGACCTGGTCGATCACCACCCGCAGCCGGGCCGCGTCGTCGGCCGCCGCCGTCCACTGGGGACGGTGCTGCGCGTCCAGGGCCGCCGGCGCCTGCAGCGTCAGCAGATGGACCAGCTCGGTCAGCACGTCCCGCTGCTCGGCGTACACGCCCGCCGCGCCGGGCCGCTGCATGACGTACCGCATCGCGAGGCCCTTGAGGAGCGCGCACTCCGCCCGGGCACGGCGCGGGACGACGAGGTCGGCGTCGTAGCGGCGGTGCGGGCCCGGCCCGTACCGCTCGGTGGTCGCGTCGAACGCGGCGGAGGTGAACCGTCCGGTGAGGACACTCGTGAGCCGCTTCAGCTCGGCCTGGGCGCCGTGCGAGCCGTCGTACGCGGCGGCGCCCGCCACGAGCGGCAGCGCCAGCAGGTCGTCCAGCACGGCCCGCAGGTCGGACGCCGTCTCGCCGGAGTAGGTCTCGGCGACGGCGGCGCAGAGCGCGTCGCGTTCGGCCGGGTCGGCGAGCGTCGCGAGCCGGATGTACCCGCCGTGGATGCCGTCCTCGACGTCGTGGACGGAGTACGCCACGTCGTCGGCCCAGTCCATCACCTGGGCCTCCAGGCAGCGCCGCCCCTCGGGCGCCCCGGCGCGGAGCCAGTCGAACACCGGCAGGTCGTCGGCGTACACCCCGAACTTGCGGGTGCCCTCGCGGCGCTGCCACGGGTACTTGCAGGACGCGTCGAGGACCGCCCTGGTCAGGTTCAGCCCGGCGCTGGCGCCGTCGGGCGCGATGACCTTGGCCTCCAGCCGGGTGAGCACCCGGAGCGTCTGAGCGTTGCCCTCGAAGCCCCCACAGGCCCCGGCGACCGCGTGCAGCGCGTCCTCGCCGTTGTGACCGAACGGCGGGTGCCCGACGTCGTGTGTGAGCCCTGCCGCGTCCACCACGTCCGGGTCGCAGCCGAGGGACGACCCCATCTCGCGGCCGATCTGGGCGACCTCGAGCGAGTGCGTCAGCCGCGTCCGCGGGAAGTCGGCCTCCCCGGCCACCACGACCTGGGTCTTCGCCGCGAGCCGCCGGAAGGCCGCCGAGTGCAGCACCCGCGCCCGGTCGCGCTGGAACGGGGTACGGGTGCTGCCGGTGTCCTTGGGCGGTTCGGGGACGTACCGCTCGGTCGATGTCATGGACCGCCGAGCCTACCGGCTGTCGCTGCCGTGACCCGCCTTCTCCGCCGCCGCGGCCCGACCCGACTCCAGCCGCGCGACCGGCACGCGGAACGGGGAGCAGGACACGTAGTCGAGGCCGACCTCGTGGAAGAAGTGCACCGAGTCCGGGTCACCACCGTGCTCGCCGCAGACGCCGAGCTTGAGCCCGGGCCGGGCCCGGCGCCCCTCCTCGGCGGCGATGCGGACCAGCCGGCCGACGCCGTCGCGGTCGATCGACTCGAACGGCGAGACCCCGAAGATGCCCTTGTCGAGGTACGCCGAGAAGAACGCCGCCTCGACGTCGTCCCGGGAGAAGCCCCAGGTGGTCTGGGTCAGGTCGTTGGTGCCGAACGAGAAGAACTCCGCCGACTCCGCGATCTGCCCGGCCGTCAGGGCGGCGCGGGGCAGCTCGATCATCGTGCCGATCAGCGCGTGGAGGTCGACGCCGGTCTCCTCGGCGACCTCCGCCAGCACCTGGAGACCCTCGTCCCGCACGAGCTCCAGCTCCTGCACGGTGCCGACCAGCGGGATCATGATCTCGACGCGCGGGTCGCCGCCGGCCTGCTTGCGGGCCGCGGCCGCCTCGGCGATCGCCCGGACCTGCATGGTGAACAGGCCGGGGATGACCACGCCGAGCCGCACGCCGCGCAGGCCCAGCATCGGGTTCTGCTCGTGCAGGCGGTGGACGGCCTGCAGGACCCGGAGGTCGTTCTCGTTCTTGTCCCCGCGCGACTCGGCGAGCGCGACGCGGACCGACAGCTCGGTGATGTCCGGCAGGAACTCGTGCAGCGGCGGGTCGAGCAGCCGCACGGTGACGGGCAGCCCGTCCATCTGCTCGAAGATCTCCTCGAAGTCGCCGCGCTGCAGCGGCCGCAGCGCCTCCAGCGCCGCGTCCCGCTCGGAGTCGGTGTCGGAGAGGATGAGCCGCTCGACGTGCTGGCGCCGGTCGCCGAGGAACATGTGCTCGGTCCGGCACAGCCCGATGCCCTCGGCGCCGAAGCGCCGGGCCCGGGCGGCGTCGTCGCCGCTGTCGGCGTTCGCGCGGACGTTCATCCGGCGGACCCCGTCGGCGTGCTCCATGACGCGGTGTACCGCCTGGACCAGCTCGTCGGCGTCCGCCGACCCCGGGTCGAGCGAGCCCTCGAAGTACTCCACGACCGGGGAGTCGACGACGTCGACCTCGCCGAGGAACACCTCGCCGCTGGTCCCGTCGATCGAGATGACGTCGCCCTCCTCCACGACGACACCGCCCGGCGCGGTCATCCGGCGCCGCTTGGTGTCGACGTCGAGCTCCTCGGCGCCGCAGACGCAGGTCTTGCCCATGCCGCGCGCCACGACCGCCGCGTGGCTGGTCTTGCCGCCGCGGCTGGTCAGGATGCCCTGGGCGGCGATCATGCCGTCGAGGTCGTCCGGGTTCGTCTCGCGGCGGACCAGGATGACGTTCTCCCCGGACCGCGACCACTTGACCGCGGTGTAGGAGTCGAAGACGGCCTTGCCGACGGCCGCGCCCGGGGAGGCGTTCATGCCGCGGCCGAGCTTCTTGAGGCTCGAGGTGTCCCCGAAACGGGGGAACATCAGCTGCGCGAGCTGCGCGCCGGTGACCCGGTTCAGGGCCTCGTCCATGTCGATCAGGCCCTGGTCCACCAGCTGGGTGGCGATCCGGAACGCGGCCCCCGCGGTCCGCTTGCCGACGCGGGTCTGGAGCATCCAGAGCTTGTTCCGCTCGATGGTGAACTCGATGTCACACAGGTCGCGGTAGTGCCCCTCCAGCGTGGCCATGATCTCCATGAGCTGGTCGTACGCGGGCTTGTCGATCTGCTCCAGGTCCGCGAGCGGCACGGTGTTCCGGATGCCGGCGACGACGTCCTCGCCCTGCGCGTTCTGCAGGTAGTCGCCGTACACGCCCTGGTGGCCGCTGGCCGGGTCGCGGGTGAACGCCACCCCGGTGCCCGAGTCCATGCCGAGGTTGCCGAACACCATCGAGCAGATGTTCACCGCGGTGCCGAGGTCGGCCGGGATGCGCTCCTGGCGGCGGTACAGGATCGCGCGGGGGGCGTTCCACGACTCGAACACCGCACGGACGGCGAGGTCGAGCTGCTCGCGCGGCTCCTGCGGGAACTCCCGGCCGGACTGGTCCCGGATGATCCCCTTGAACGTCTCGACCAGCCCGCGCAGGTCGTCGGCGTCGAGGTCGAGGTCGTTCTGGGTGCCCTTCGCCTCCTTGGCGGCGTGCAGGGCGTCCTCGAAGTGCTCGCCCTCGATGTCGAGCACGGTCTTGCCGAACATCTGGAGCAACCGGCGGTAGGAGTCCCAGGCGAAGCGGTCGTCACCGCCCTGCCGGGCCAGGCCCTCGACCGACCGGTCGTTGAGGCCGACGTTGAGCACCGTCTCCATCATCCCGGGCATCGAGAACTTGGCGCCGGACCGCACGCTGACCAGCAGCGGGTCGTCGGCGTCGCCGAGCTCGCGGCCCATCGCCACCTCGAGGCTCCGCAGGTGCGCGGTGACCTCCTCGGCCATCCCCTCGGGGAGGTCGCCGGAGTCCAGGAAGGCCCGGCACGCCTCGGTGGTGATCGTGAAGCCGGGGGGCACGGGCAGACCGAGGTTGGTCATCTCGGCGAGGTTCGCGCCCTTGCCGCCCAGCAGGTCCTTCTGGTTCCTGTTGCCATCGGCGAAGTCGTAGACGTACGTGGTCACGGCTGCTCGCTCCCTCACGAAAACCATTCGGGCGTTCCGGCGACAGTCTGCTCGGCAACCCAGGTTGGACGGAAGGCTAGGGGCACCGGGTAGACCCAGTGCCCCGATGTGAACATGCCCACGCCCCATGATCGTTCTGTAGCGATCAAGTGGTTGAGCGGTACACGGAGGGGACTCATGATCGCCGCCGCGACCGCCCATCTCGGTGGGCGGGTGCGGGTCAGCCGCCGGAGTCGGCCAGCTCCGCGCCGGACGGCACGCTGCCGTCCTCCGGGTCGTCCAGCCAGCCCTGCGGCAGCGCCACCGGCCGCGGGCTCGAGGTGCGGCCCCGGGGCTGACCGAGCGTCTGCACCGGGTACGGCTGGTCCAGCTCCAGGGCGCCGAGCCGGTCGGCGAGCTGCCCCAGCGAGGACACCCGGGCGAGGGCGCCGCGGGCCTCGGAGCCGACGCTGAAGCCCTTCAGGTACCAGGCGACGTGCTTGCGGAAGTCGACGACGCCGTGCTCCCCCAGGTGTTCGACGAGCAGCTCGGCGTGGCGGTACATGGTCCGGCTCACCTCGCGGAGCGTCGGCAGCACCCGCTCCGGCCGTCCCGCGAACGCCGCCGCCAGGTCCCCGAACAGCCACGGCCGGCCGAGGCACCCCCGGCCCACGACCACGCCGTCACAACCCGTCTCGGCCATCATGCGCAGCGCGTCGTCGGCCTCCCAGATGTCCCCGTTGCCGAGGACCGGGATGTCGAGGGCCGCCTTCAGCTCCCCGATCGCCGACCAGTCGGCCGTGCCGGAGTACATGTCCGCGGCGGTACGCCCGTGCAGCGCCACCCAGGCGACGCCGCTGTCCTGCGCGATCCGGCCCGCGTCGAGGAACGTGAGGTGGGCCGGGTCGATGCCCTTGCGCATCTTCACCGTGACCGGGAGGTCGCCGGCCTTCTTCACCGCGGTACGGACGATGTTCTCGAACAGGCGCCGGCGGTACGGCAGGGCCGAGCCGCCGCCCCGGCGGGTGACCTTGGGAACCGGGCAGCCGAAGTTGAGGTCGATGTGGTCGGCGAGGTCCTCGTCCACGACCATCTCGACCGCGCGCCCCACGACGTCCGGGTCCACGCCGTACAGCTGGACCGAGCGTGGCGACTCGTCGGCGTCGAAGCGGACCATCGCCATCGTCTTCGCGTTGCGCTCCACCAGGGCGCGCGTGGTGATCATCTCGCAGACGTACAGGCCCGCGCCGTGCTCGCGGCAGAGCCGGCGGAACGGCGGGTTGGTGATGCCGGCCATCGGGGCGAGCACCACCGGCGGCCACACGCTCAGCGGCCCCAGTGTGAGGGCGGCAGGCGCGGGGACGGTGGTGGTCACCCCTCCAGGGTGCCACGCCCGGCGCGCGCGACGGAGGTCACGACCCGAGGAGACGCCCGGCGAGGTAGGACTCCACCTGGTCCAGTGCGACCCGGTCCTGGGTCATCGCGTCCCGCTCCCGGATCGTCACGGCCTGGTCGGTGAGCGTGTCGAAGTCGACCGTGATGCAGTACGGCGTCCCGATCTCGTCCTGGCGGCGGTACCGGCGGCCGATCGCGCCCGCGTCGTCGAACTCGACGTTCCAGTTGCGCCGGAGCGCCGCCGCGAGGTCCCGCGCCTTCGGGGACAGGTCGGCGTTGCGGCTCAGCGGCAGCACGGCCGCCTTCACCGGCGCGAGCCGGGGGTCGAGCCGCAGCACGGTGCGCTTGTCCACGCCACCCTTGGCGTTCGGCGCCTCGTCCTCGGTGTACGCGTCGAGCAGGAACGCCATCATCGACCGCGCCACGCCCGCCGCCGGCTCGATGACGTACGGCGTGAAGCGCTCGCCGGACTCCTGGTCGAGCACGGTCAGGCTGGAACCGGAGTGCTTGGAGTGCGTCTGCAGGTCGAAGTCCGTGCGGTTCGCGATGCCCTCCAGCTCGCCCCACTCGGAACCGGCGAACCTGAAGCGGTACTCGATGTCGACCGTGCGCTTGGAGTAGTGCGACAGCTTGTCCTTCGGGTGCTCGAACATCCGCAGGTTGTCGGGGTTGATGCCGAGGTCGGTGTACCAGTTGCGGCGCTGCTCGAGCCAGTACTCGTGCCAGGTCTCGTCCGTGCCGGGCTCGACGAAGAACTCCATCTCCATCTGCTCGAACTCGCGGGTGCGGAAGATGAAGTTCCCGGGCGTGATCTCGTTCCGGAAGCTCTTGCCCATCTGGCCGATGCCGAACGGGATCTTCTTGCGCGCCGAGCCCATCACGTTCGCGAAGTTCACGAAGATGCCCTGCGCGGTCTCCGGTCGCAGGTAGTGCAGCCCGGACTGGTCCTCGATCGGGCCGAGGTAGGTCTTCAGCAGGCCGTTGAACATCCGGGCCTCGGTGAACGCCCCCTTGGTGCCGCAGTGGGGGCAGTTCACGTCGGCGAGGCCGTTCGGGGGCGGGGTGCCCTTCTTCTCCTCGTACGCCTCGACGAGGTGGTCCGCGCGGTACCGCTTGTGGCACGACTGGCACTCGGTCAGCGGGTCCACGAACGCGTCGATGTGCCCCGACGCGGTCCACACGTCCCGCGGGAGGATGACCGACGAGTCCAGGCCGACGACGTCGTCACGGCCGGTGACCATCGAGCGCCACCACTGCCGCTTCACGTTCTCCTTGAGCTCCACACCCAGGGGGCCGTAGTCCCACGCCGACCGCGTACCGCCGTAGATCTCGCCGCTGGGGAACACGAATCCCCGGCGCTTGGAGAGGCTGACAACAGTGTCGATGAGTTCGGCCACGAGTGGGCTCCATCCGGCTGGCGGTCGGCGGTGAAACTCCAGCTTACCGACCGTTCGGGCCCGGATATCCGCAGGTCAGCCGAACCCGGCGGCCCGCAGGTCAGCTCAGCCCGCAGACCTTCCACCCGTCGTCCTCCTCGACCAGCGGAAGACGGGCAGCCGAGGTGTCGCCGCCCTCGTCCACGAGCTCGACGTCCACGAGCGCCCGGACCTGCCCGTTCGACAGGGTGCGCCGCTCGGAGCCGTGGACCGTGTAGCGCGCGAACGGCGGGCCGAGGCCGTCGGCGCGCACCTCCTCGCGGGTCCGCGCGGCCCGGTCGGCGGCGCAGAGCAGGTCGTAGGCGGCGTCCACGTCCTCGGCCCGCACCGCGTCGAACCACGCCGCGGCCGCCGCCTCCGGGGTGGACGCCCGGTAGCCGACGTAGGCGACGACGCCACCTCCGGCACAGCAGAGCACCAGCGCGATGCCGCCCAGGGCCAGGCCGATCCACAGACCGCGACGACTCTTCGGCGCGGTCGGGCCGTAGTGGGAGTGGCCGTACTGCGGCTGCCCGTACCGGGGCGGGCCGTACCGCGGCTGCCCGTACGGCACGTCGCCCGGCTCCTCGCCCTGCGGCGGGTACGGACCGGACGGCGGGTACGTCATGCACTCTCCCGGGCGACGAGGGACCACGACACCGGCACGGTAACCCGCGTCCCCGGCCGGGCCGCCCTCAGGTCCGCGCGCGCGGAGCGTGCGGCGTCGCGGCCTCGCCGACCCGCACGGAGCCCGCGTCGGCGGCCAGCGCGCTCGGCCGCACCGACGGCAGGCCGCCCTCGACGGAGGCCAGCACCTCGTACGCGGAGGGTTCCTCGACGGCGTCGGCGAGCAGCGGCGCCGCGTGCACCTTCACCTCGAACGCGGACAGCGAGCGGCGGAACGAGCCGACCGAGTCCCACTCCGTGACGATCGTCCACAGCGCCGGGTCGTCGGCCGCGCGCCCGACGTGGCCGCGCAGGAAGCCGGGTCTCTCGGCGAAGGCGCCGAGCGCCTGTTCCGCGCGGGCGAGGAACCCCTCGGCGGGGCGGAACCGGCTGATGACGATCACGGGGCGCGCTCCTGGGACGATGGCGTCGTGATCCTAGCGGCGAGGAGATGCCCGTGACCTGGCGTACCGGTGTCACCGACCGCACCGCGGGGTTCGCCGCGACCCTCGGCCGACTGCCCCGCTGGCTGCCGCTGGTGGTGCTGGCCGCGCTCGTGGTCGGCGGCCTGTTCACCGGCGGCGCGCTCGGGGCGGTGCTGCTCGTCGTCGTGGCCGCGTTCGCCGGGTGGCTCGCCGTACTCGGCTGGGACCACCTGCCGGCGGGCGGGCGGCTGCTGCGCGGGCTGGTCGTCCTCGTGCTGCTGGCCGCGGCGCTCCGCAAGCTCCTCACCGGCTGATCCCGGCTCGGGTGCACACATGCGACTTTGACAATGCAGCGGTGTACAGATGACATTGATATTCATGTACAACAGCCTGCGCGCCGCCGTCGCCGCCATCGCCACCCTGGGTCTCGCCGGGGGGCTTCTGGCCGCCTGTGGAAGCGGGGACACGGCCGGCGCCGGGACCGGGCACGTCGAGGTCGTCGCGGCCTTCTACCCGCTGGAGTACGTGACGAAGCAGGTCGGCGGTGACCACGTCAGCGTCACCAACCTCGTCAAGCCGGGCGTCGAGCCGCACGATCTCGAGCTGAACCCCCGGCAGGTCGGCTCGGTGAACCAGGCGGACCTGGTGGTGTACCTCCGCGGCTTCCAGCCCGCGGTGGACCAGGCGGTCACCGCCGAGGCAAAGGACCGCGCCCTCGACGCCGCCACGGTCGCGCCGCTCCTTCAGGACCACACGCCGATCGAGGGCGGCGAGGCCCACCGGGACGACACCGGCGCGGACCCGCACATCTGGCTCGACCCCACCCGGCTCGCCGCGGTGGCGGACGCCGTGGCGGCCCGGCTCGGCACGGTCGACCCCGGGCACGCCGTCGACTTCACCCGGAACGCGACGGGGCTCCGGACGCGGCTGACCGCGCTCGACCACGAGTACCGGACCGGGCTCGCGCACTGCGCCAGCCGGAGCATCGTCACGAGCCACAACGCGTTCGGGTACCTCGCCCAGCGCTACGACCTCACCCAGATCGGCATCACCGGGCTGACCCCGGAGACCGAGCCCACGGCCGGCCGGCTCGCCGAGGTGGCCCGGATCGCCAAGCGGGAGAAGGTCGACGTCATCTTCTTCGAGACGCTGGTGAGCCCGAAGATCGCCGAGACGCTCGCGTCCGAGATCGGCGCCAAGGCGGAGGTCCTCGACCCGCTCGAGGGCCTCAAGGCCGGAAGCGACGCGGACTACATTTCAGTCATGCGTGCCAACCTCGCCACCCTCCGCTCCGCCCTGGGCTGTTCGTGACGGCCGCCGACCCGGTCGTCGAGGTCCGCGGGGCCGTCGTCGCCTACGGCGGCCGGCCGGTTCTCCGCGGGATCGACCTGACGGTCACTGCCGGCGAGGTGGTGGCCGTCCTCGGCGCGAACGGGTCCGGCAAGTCGACGCTGATCCGGGCCGCCCTGGGCCTGGCGCCGCTCGCGGCCGGGTCGGTACGGCTGTTCGGAACGCCGCTCGACAGCTTCCGGGAGCGCCGGCGCGTCGGGTACGTCCCGCAGCGACTCGGCGCCGGCAGCGGCGTCCCGGCCACGGTCCGCGAGGTCGTCCGGTCCGGGGTGCTGGCGCGCCGGGGCTTTGCCCGGCTCCCACGGCGCACCGAGGCGCACGCGATCGCCGGCGCCCTCGCCGCCGTGGGGCTCTCCGACCGGGAACACGACCAGGTCGGCACGCTGTCCGGTGGTCAGCAGCAGCGGGTGCTGATCGCCCGCGCGCTCGCCGGGCAGCCCGACCTGCTGGTACTCGACGAGCCCACCGCCGGCGTCGACGCGGCGAGCCAGGTGGCGTTCGCCGGGACCGTCGAGCTGCTGCTCGAGCACGGCACCACGATCCTGCTGGTGGCCCACGAGCTGGGCCCGATGGAGCCGCTGATCCAGCGTGCCGTGGTGCTCTCCGCCGGTCGCGTGGTGCACGACGGGCCGTGCCCGCGGCCCATGGGGCACCACGCCGACCCGGACCACGACCACGTCCACCCGCACGCGCCCGACGAGGACGCCGCGGGCTGGGTGCCGGCCGTACGGGACCGCGCATGAGCATCTTCACGTTCGACTTCATGATCCGGGCGTTGCTCGGCGCGCTGCTGGTCGGGCTCACCGCACCGGCCGTGGGCGTGTACCTCGTGCAGCGGCGGATGGCCCTGCTCGGCGACGGCATCGGCCACATCGCGCTCACCGGCGTCGCGCTCGGCTTCCTGTTCAGCTGGGCACCGGTGCTCACGGCGGTGCTCGTGTCGGCGGCCGGCGCGGTGGTGATCGAGCTGATCCGCGCCCGCGGGCGGACCTCCGGCGACGTGGCGCTCGCGGTGATGTTCTACGGCGGCATCGCGGGCGGCGTGCTGCTGATCGGGCTCTCGGCGGGGACGTCGAACGTCAACCTGCTCTCGTACCTGTTCGGCTCGCTGCTCACCACGAGCTGGAGCGATCTCGTCATCATCGCCGTGCTCGCCGCGGCGGTGCTCGTGGTGACCCTGCTGCTGCGGCCGTGGCTGTTCGCGGTGTGCCACGACGAGGAGTTCGCCACGGTCTCCGGCCTGCCGGTGCGGCTGCTGAACCTGGTGCTCGCGGTCACCGCGGCGGTCACCGTGACCGTCGCGATGCGGGTCGTCGGCCTGCTGCTGGTCAGCGCGCTGATGGTCATCCCGGTGGCCACGGCGCAGCAGGTGGCCCGGGGCTTCGTCACCACCATGCTCGGCGGCATCGCCCTCGGCGTCACGATCTCGCTGTCCGGCGCCGTGGGGTCGTACTACCTGAACGTCGCCTCCGGTGCCGCGATCGTCGTGCTGGCGATCGCGGTGTTCCTGCTGGTCACGGCCGGTACCGCACTCCTTCGGCGCCGGGGTGGCGCCGCGGCGGCCCGCACCGCGACGACCCCGGACCTCGGCCTCGACGACGAGCATGTGATGGCCGATGGCTGATGCCGCCCCGCAGGACGCGTACGCCGGGGCGAGCGAGCTGCTCCGCGCCCTGTCCGCTCCCCTGCGGCTGGCGCTGATCGGCGAGCTCGGCGACGGGCCGCGCTGCGTGCACGAGCTCGTCGACGCCCTGCAGGTCCCGCAGCCGCTGGTGTCCCAGCACCTCCGGGTGCTGCGCTCGGCACGGCTCGTGCGGGCCGAGCGGCGGGGACGGGAGATCGCCTACTCGCTCGCGGACGCGCACGTCGGCCACATCGTCGCGGACGCCGTCTCGCATGCCGCGGAGATCCGGTGACGGCGGACGACGGCACCGCCGTGCAGGGGCGGGCGACCCGCCAGCGGATCGCCGTCTCCGCGCTGCTGCGGGAGGTGGAGGAGTTCCGCAGCGCGCAGGAGCTGCACCGCCTCCTCGCCGAACGCGGCGAACGCGTCGGCCTCACCACGGTGTACCGGACGCTGCAGTCCCTCGCGGACGCCGGCGAGATCGACGTCATGCGCATCGCCACGGGCGAGCACCTGTACCGGCGCTGCGGCCAGGTGCACCACCATCACCACCACCTCGTCTGCCGGGACTGCGGGCGGACGGTGGAGATCGACGGTCCGCCGGTCGAACGGTGGATCGGGCTCGCCGCGGCCGAGCACGGGTACAGCGAGGTGAGCCACACGTTCGACCTCGTGGGCCGGTGCCCCGGGTGCACCGCCTGAGCGGGCCGGCCAGGTCTACTGCTCGTAGGGCTGGGTGGGCTGCGTGACCTCCCGGAGCGCCTCCGCCGCCAGGTACGGGATCGACTCGTCGTTGGCCCGGTCCTTGTCCACCCTCGGGTCGTACCGCCCGGTGACCTCGATCCACGTGTCGGCGGGCAGCCCGGCGGGCACCGTGCCGGACAGCCCGACCTTCACCGGCCGGCCGTCGGCGGCACAGCAGGTCAGGATCATCCGGGTCAGGTACACGCCCCCGCCCGGGCGCGGCGACACGAAGCCGGTCAGCCGCACCCGGCGGTCCGTCAGCGACGCGCCGCGGTCCCACACGGCCCGACTCGCGTAGTCGAGTACCGGCAGCGTCACGGGGTCGCCGGCGGGCAGCGGCGCGTAGTCGGACTGCTTCGCGACCGAGGTGCCACCGCGGCTCGCCGCGAAGGACCCGAGCGCGGGCGGTCCGATCAGGAAGATCGCGAACACCGGTACGACCAGCAGCCACGCCACCCGCGGGCCGGCATGGCCGTGCGCGTGACCGTCTCCGTCGTTCCCCGCCGCCCCCGGCGGGGCCGGGGCCTCCTCGTCGCCGGCCACCGCCGCGTGGGCGCCCGGGTGCGGAGCGGCGTGCGCCGCGGCGTGGCCGGCCTGCGCGTGTGCCGGGGCGTGCCCAGGAGCAGGAGCATGCGCACCGGTGGACGAGCCGCCGTCCCCCTCGCCCAGCGGCCGGGCCGGCGCGAACACCTCCCGGTACAGCGTCACGGCCGCGATCACGACGAGCAGGACCCCGGACACGATCAGGAACGGCCGCAGTCCCGCCTTGACGTACCGCAGGTACACGTCGGTGGCACTGATCCGCAGGATCGCTCCCCCGAGCAGGAACAGCACGACGCTCTGGGCCTCGCGGTTCACAGCACCACCGACCCCACCAGCACGCTGACCACCACGGCCACCACGAACGTCGCCGGGCCGAACCGCAGCGCGAAGGAGCGCCCGAACGTCCCCGCCTGCATGGCGAACAGCTTGACGTCGATCATCGGCCCGACCACCAGGAAGGCGAGCCGCGCGGTGAGCGAGAACTGGGTCAGCGACGCCGCCACGAACGCGTCCGCCTCGGAGCAGATCGACAGCAGCACGGCGAGCACCGCGAGCACCAGCACGGACAGCCACGCGTTGTCGGCCAGCGCGGTGAGCCAGTGCTGCGGGACGGTCACGTTCAGGGTGGCGGCCGTGATGCCGCCGACGACCAGGAACCCGCCCGCGTGCACGAAGTCGTGCCGTGCCGTCGACCAGAACGCCGCCCACCGGGACATCCCGGTGAGGTCCGGCCGGGGCGGCGTCCGGATCCAGTCCGCGCGGCCGACCCGCAGCCACAGCCAGCCCATCAGCACCGCCGTGACCACCGACGCGACGAACCGGGCGAGCACCATCTCGGGGTTCCCCGGGAACGCGACCGCCGTGGACACCAGCACCACCGGGTTGATCGCCGGCGCGGACAGCAGGAACGCGAACGCGGCGGCCGGGGCCACCCCGCGCCGGATCAGGCCACCGGCGATCGGCACCGACCCGCACTCGCAGCCCGGCAGCGCCACGCCCGCCACCCCGGCGACCGGGACGGCGAGCACGGGCCGGGACGGCAGTGCCCGGGCGAAGAACGACGGCGGCACGAACACCGCGATCGCCGCGCTGATCACCACCCCCAGCGCCAGGAACGGCGTCGCCTGGATCACGATGGAGACGAAGACGGTCGCCCAGGTCTGGGTGGCCGGCGTGTCGAACAGCCGGGTCAGGGGCCCCCGGAGCACGACCACGGCGGCGAACAGCGCGGTGAGGATGTACAGCGACCACGGCCGCTGCCCGGCCGGCTCGGCGTCCGGCGGGGCGGGGGCGGCGGGCGCGGCCTCGACCGGGTCAGCCGATCGCACCGGCCACCTCGACGGCGCGCATGCGGACCACTCCCTCAGGGTCGGGCAGAACGGGGCCGACCCTACCCCGCGGCACCGCTCCCCCCGCCGTCGTCCACAGCCCCGGACCGGCCCCGCCGCTGTCCACAGCCGACGGGTCGAGTGCTACCGTCGCCGCTGCACAGTCACGACAGGGGAGCGCTGACGCGCTGAGAGTGCGGATCCGTCCGCAGACCCTCCACCTGATCTGGGTAATGCCAGCGCAGGGAGTCGGTTCACAGCCTGCCGTGGGTTACGCGGCAGCGCGTACCCGCAGCGGGACAGCGTCGCCGTCTCCTCCTCGCATCGAGGAGGCAAAGCATGACCGGTACGACCCGACTCTCCCCCGGCCGACGCTGGGGCACCGCCGACATCGTCGTGGCGGCCGTCCTGGCCGTCGTGTCGGGTGTCGTCTTCCTCGGCTGGGGCAGCGTGTACAACGCCGTCGCACCGCTGTTCAGTGCCACCTCCCCCGGCCCGGCGATCATCTCCGGGCTGTGGTTCTTCCCCGCCGTGCTCGTGCCGCTGGTGGTGCGCCGACCGGGCGCGGCACTGTTCGCCGAGATGGTCGCCGCCTCGGTGGAGGCCATGCTGGGCGGCCAGTGGGGCCTCGGGACACTGATCTCCGGGCTGGTCCAGGGCCTCGGCGCCGAGCTGGTGTTCGCGCTGTTCGGCTACCGGCGGTACACCCTGCCGGTAGCCCTGCTGGCGGGTGGCGCCGCGGGCGTGGGCGCGGCGGCGTACGAGACGATCGGCCGCAACCTGGCCCAGCCCGCCTGGTACGTCACCACGTACGCGGCGCTGACGATCCTCGGCGGGGTGGTGATCGCGGGGCTCGGTTCCTGGCTGCTCGCGCAGGCCCTGGCCAAGACCGGTGTCCTCGACGCCCTCGCCGGTGGCCGCCGGCGCGAGCGGGTCTGACGGGGCGGGTCAGGGGGCAGGCAACACGATGGCACGCATCCGGTTCGACGGCTGGGGGTGGCGGCACCCCGGCCGGAAGGCCTGGGCAGTACGCGGCCTCGACCTCACCGTCGAACCGGGTGAGCGCGTCCTGCTCCTCGGCCCCTCCGGAGCGGGCAAGAGCACCGTCCTCCGGGCGCTCACCGGACTCCTCGACCCGGACCTCGGCGACGAGGAGGGCGTGCTGACGGTCGACGGGGAGCACCCGCGGCGGCGGCGGACACCCACCGGGTACGTCCAGCAGGACCCGGAGAGTCAGCTCGTGATGGCACGGGCCGGTGACGACGTGGCGTTCGGGCTGGAGAACCACGCCGTCCCCGCCGACCGGATCGCCGGACGTGTGGCCTCCGCGCTCCGGGCCGTCGGCTTCCCCTACGGCCCCGAGCGACCCACGGCCGCGCTGTCCGGCGGCGAGCAGCAGCGACTCGCGCTCGCGGGTGTCCTCGCCCTGGAGCCGCGGCTGTTGCTGCTCGACGAGCCGACCGCGAACCTCGACCCGGCCGGGGCCACGGCGATCCGCGCCACGGTCGGGACGGTCCAGCGGCACACCGGCGCCACGCTGCTGCTGGTGGAGCACCGGGTGGCCGAGTCGCTCCCGCTCGTCGACCGGGTCGTGGTGCTGGCCGCGGGGGGCGGGGTGCTGGCGGACGGTACGCCCGAGGAGGTACTGGCGGCGCACCACGACCACCTGGCCGCGGCCGGCGTCTGGGTGCCCGGCCACCGGGTCGCCCCGCGACGGTCCGCGGGGCCGGCAGGGCCGCCGCTGCTCGCCGCGGCCGGTGTCGGAGTCAGCCTCGGCGACACCCCGGTCCTCACCGACGCGTCGCTGACGATCGGCTCGGCCGAGATCGTGGCGCTGACCGGGTCGAACGGTGCCGGCAAGACGACCCTCTCCCGCGTCCTCGGCGGGCTGCTGCGGCCCGGCACCGGCACGGTGACCCTCGGCGGCGACCCGCGGCCGCCGTGGCGCTGGCGCGCCCGCGAGCTCGCCGCCCGGGTCGGCACGGTGTTCCAGGACCCGGAGCACCAGTTCCTCACGCCGACGGTCCGGGACGAGCTGCTGCTCGGGCCCCGGCGCGCGGGTGTCGGTGAGGCCGCGGCCGGGGCGCGTGCCGACGAGCTGCTGGCCCGGCTGCGGCTGTGCCAGCTGGCCCGCGCCAACCCGTTCACGCTGTCCGGGGGCGAGCAGCGCCGGCTGTCCGTCGCCACCGCGCTGGCGTCCTCGCCACGCCTGCTGGTGCTGGACGAACCCACGTTCGGGCAGGACCTGCGGACCTGGACCGAGCTGGTCGACCTGCTCGACGCCGTTCGGGCGGACGGCACCGCGATGCTGGTCGTCACGCACGACCTGGCGTTCACGGACGCGCTGGCGGACCGCGTGGTGACGATGGCGGCCGGCCGATGCGCCGAGCCCGTCGCGGTGACGCGGTGAACCCGGTACCGGCCCGGCGCAACCCGCTCGCCCTCCTCGCCGCCGCCGCGGCGGTGACCGTCGCGGCGCTGCTCGCCGCGGACCTGCTGACCCCGGCGCTGCTGCTCGGCGGGACGCTGCTCACGGTGCCGCTGAGCGGGCTGGGACCGCGCCGGTTCCTGCTGCGCACCTGGCCGCTGCTGTTCGGCGCCGCCGCGATCGGCTGCTCGAACTACCTGTACGGCGACATCTCCGCGGCGACGGCGCTGGGGCTCAGCCTCCGGGTGCTGGCGATGGCGCTTCCCGGCGTCCTCGCGCTGGCGTCCGTCGACCCGACCGAGCTCGCCGACGCGCTGGTCCAGCACCTGCACGCCCCCGCCCGCTTCGCGTACGGCACGCTCGCGGCGATCCGGATGCTGCCGCTGCTCGCCGCGGAATGGCAGACCATCGGCCTGGCGCGGCGCGCCCGGGGCATCGACGCCGGGTGGAACCCCGTGGCGGCGGTCCGGCTGTTCGGCGGGCGGGTGTTCGGCCTGCTGGTCGGGGCGATCCGGCGGGCGACCCGGCTCGCGGTGGCGATGGACGCCCGCGGGTTCGACGCGGACCATCCCCGTACGCATGCCCGGCGCTCGGTGTTCGGCCGGGTGGACTGCGCCGTGGCGGCCGGCGGGGTGCTGTTCGCCGTGGGCGTCACCGCGGTCAGCGTCGCGGCCGGGAGCTGGCGGTTCCTGACCGGCATCTGACGGCCGCGGTGATAATGGACTTTGCCACCCGACACGCGGGCGTTTCGGTTGCAAAGTCCATGATCAACGCGGGGAGGGGCGTCAGCGGAACTTGTGCGTCAGCCCCTGCATGGTCAGCGGCCGCGCGGTGCTCTCGGCCAGCTTGACGATCGAGATCTCCCGCTCCGCGCCCGCGGCGAGGCACGCCTCGTGGATCCGGCGGAGGAGCGGCCAGACCTCGTCCGGCTCCCCCTCCAGGGTGGTCCCGAGCGCGCCGACCTCGTAGGTCAGCCCGGACGCCTGGATCACCGCGATCGCCGCCTCCACGTGGGCGTGCGGGTTGTCCGGCGTCCCGGCCGGGGTGGGCAGGCACTGGATCTCGACGATCATCACGCCTCCTTCGACTCGGTGCCGGGCTCGGGTACGGGGTTGGGCACCGCACCGCCGTACCGGCGGTCACGGCTGGCGTAGATCTCGCAGGCATACCAGAGGTGCCGCCGGTCGAAGTCCGGGAACAGCGTGTCCAGGAAGACCATCTCGGCGTACACGGACTGCCACGGCAGGAAGTTCGACGTCCGCTGCTCCCCCGACGAGCGCAGGAACAGGTCGACGTCCGGCATCTCCGGCTCGTCGAGATGGCGGGCGACGACGGCCTCGGTGATCTTCGCGGGGTCGAGGCGCCCCGCCTCCACCTGCCGGGCGATCGCCCGTACCGCGTCGGTGATCTCCGCGCGCCCGCCGTAGTTGACGCACATCGTCAAGGTGAGGGCGTCGTTGTGCTCGGTCAGCTCCTCGGCGATCTCCAGTTCGCGGACGACGCTCTTCCACAGCCGGGGGTGGCGGCCGGCCCAGCGGACCCGGACACCCAGCTCGTGCAGCATGTCGCGGCGGCGCCGGATCACGTCCCGGTTGAAGCCCATCAGGAACCGCACCTCGTCGGGCGAGCGCTTCCAGTTCTCGGTCGAGAACGCGTACGCCGACAGGTGCCCGACCCCCAGTTCCAGGCAGCCCGCGACCACGTCGAACAGCGCCGCCTCGCCGAGCTTGTGGCCCTCGGTCCGCGGCAGCCCGCGGGCCTTCGCCCACCGCCCGTTGCCGTCCATCACCAGCGCGACATGCCGCGGGATCAGGTCGGGCGGCAGCGCGGGCGGCCGGGCGCCGGAGGGGTGCGGATCGGGCGCGCGGTACGTGCGTCGGCTCACGGGCGTTCCACCAGCGCGAGCGAGCGCAGGCCCCGCTCGAGATGCCACTGCAGGTGCGCGGCCACGAGACCGGACGCCTCCCGCCGTACCGGTGACTCGGTGCCGTCGGCGTCCGCCCACTCCCCGGTCAGCAGGGCGAGCATCAGCGCCAGCGCCGCGGGCGACGGCGAGGCGGAGCCCGGCGGCCGGCAGGTCGGGCACACCACGCCGCCCGCCGACACGGAGAAGGACCGGTGCAGGCCCGGTGCGCCGCATTTCGCGCACGCGTCGAGCGCGGGCGCCCAGCCCTCCACCGCCATCGACCGGAGCAGGAACGCGTCCAGCACCAGCCCGGGCGCGTGCTCGCCCGCCGCCATCGTCCGCAGCGCCCCGATCGTGAGCAGGAACAGCCGCAGGGAGGGCTCCCGCTCCTCGCCGGTCAGCCGCTCGGCGGTCTCCAGCACGGCGCTGGCGGAGGTGTACCGGTCGTAGTGCGACGTGATGTCCTTGCCGTACGGCGTGATGCCCTCCGCCTGGCTCACGATGTCCAGCGAGCGTCCCTCGTACAGCTGCAGGTCCACGTGGCTGAACGGCTCCAGCCGGCCGCCGAAGCGGCTCGTCGTCTTCCGCACGCCCTTGGCCACCGCCCGGACCCGGCCGTGGCGGCGGGTCAACAGGGTGATGATCCGGTCGGCCTCACCGAGTTTCTGCACGCGCAGGACGACGGCGTCGTCACGGTAGAGGGCCATCCCCTCATTCTCCCATCCCGCACCGTCCTACCGGCGACAGAAGCTTGATCGTGTCGTACCCCCGGTGTCACCGTTTCCGCCATGACGATTCACGCCTTCGTTCCGCCGTACGTGCTGAACCGGATGTCGACCGCCGATGCCGTCATCGGTCGGCTGGGGCGGGACACCCTGGCCGTCGATCAGGTCCTGCGGACCATGGACCGCCGGCCGCGGATCCGCGGCACCGTGCCGGGGCTGCACCGCGAGATCAGCGACGCGGCCGGCTCCCAGCGGCTACCGGGCCGGTCGGTACGGACCGAGGGGGCGCCATCCACCGGCGACCCGGCCGCGGACGAGGCGTACGACGGTCTCGGTGCGACCTACCGGTACTACCGCGAGGTGCACGACCGCGACTCCCTGGACGGGTCCGGCGGGCCGTTGCTCGCCACGGTCCACTACGGCCGCGACTACGACAACGCCTTCTTCGACGGCGAGCGGATGGTGTTCGGCGACGGGGACGGCGCGCTGTTCGTCCGCTTCACCCAGGGCGTGGACGTCATCGGCCACGAGCTCACCCACGGCGTGACCGCCGACGAGGCCGACCTGCCCTACCAGGACCAGACCGGCGCGCTGAACGAGTCGATCTCGGACGTGTTCGGCTCGCTGGTGAAGCAGTACGCGACGCAGCAGTCCGTCACCGAGGCCGACTGGCTGATCGGCGACCAGATCGTCGGGCCGGCGTGGCCGGGGAGGGCGCTGCGGTCGATGGCGGCGCCGGGAACCGCGTACGACGGGCCCCCGGTCGGCAAGGACCCGCAGCCCGCGCACATGCGGGACTACGTGGACACCACCGACGACAACGGCGGGGTGCACATCAACTCCGGCATCCCGAACAAGGCCTTCCACGACGCCGCCGTCGCCCTCGGCGGGCACGCGTGGGATGCGGCCGGCCCGATCTGGTACCTCAGCCTGCTCGATCCGGAGCTGGACCGCGCCCCGGACTTCGCCGCGTTCGCCGCCGTCACGATGCGGATCGCGGGCGAGCTGCCGGACGGCACCCGCCTCCGGGCGGCGGTGGCGGCGGCGTGGGAGGGTGTCGGCGTCCCGCTACCGTAGGGAGGGCGACATGCGCATCACGGTGACCCGGACCGGCGGTTTCGGCGGTCTGAGGGTCGAACGCTCGGTCGACACGTCCGGGCGGCCGGACGCCGCCGAGTGGGAGGAACTGGTCCGGACGGCCGGGCTGGACTCCGTCCCGGCGTCGCCGCCGCAGCCGGACCGGTTCGGCTACGTCATCGACGTGGACGGGCGGCGGGTCACGGTCGGCGAGCCCGACCTGACGGGGCCGCTGCACACCCTGGTCCAGCGGGTGCTCAGCAACGACCGGTGAGGCGTGACCGTCGCCGGCACACGGTCGTCCTGACCCCGGAGCAGTACCGGGAGCTGCGGGACCGGCGCCGGCGGCAGCTGCGGTGGGCCGCCGGGATCGTGGTCGCGGTGTTCCTGCTGTGCTGCTGCGGGTCCGCGGTCCTGGGCCCGCTCCTCCGGAGCCCGGGCTAGAAGCCGAGCCGCCGCAGCTGCTTCGGGTCCCGCTGCCAGTCCTTGGCGATCTTGATGTGCAGGTCCAGGAACACCCGGCAGCCCAGCAGTGCCTCGATCGCCGCCCGCGCGTCGGTGCCCACCTGCTTCATCCGCTCACCGCGGTGCCCCAGCACGATCGCCTTCTGACTGGGCCGCTCCACGTACACCGTGGCATGGATGTCGATCAGCTTCGGCCGCCCGTCCGACCCGTCCCGGCCCTCGCGGGTGCCCATCTCCTCCACCGTGACCGCGAGGGAGTGCGGCAGCTCGTCGCGGACGCCCTCGAGGGCCGCCTCGCGCACGAGCTCCGCGATCCGCACATCCACCGGCTCGTCGGTGACGTGGTCGTCGGGGTACAGCTGCGGCGACTCCGGGAGGTGGCGCAGCAGCAGGTCGGCGAGCAGGTCGACCTGGTCGTCCCCGACGGCGGAGACCGGCACCACCTCGGCGAAGTCGCCCAGCTGCGACACGGCGAGCAGCTGCTCGGCGAGCTTCTCCCGGGAGACCAGGTCGGTCTTCGTGACGATCACGATCTTCACCGCCTTGCGCAGCTCGGCGATCTCGGCGGCGATGAAGCGGTCGCCGGGCCCGACGGGTTCGTTCGCCGGGACGCAGAGGCCGATCACGTCGACCTCGGACCAGGTGCTGCGCACGACGTCGTTCAGCCGCTGACCCAGCAGGGTCCGCGGCTTGTGGAGTCCGGGGGTGTCGACGAGGACGATCTGGCCGTCCGGCCGGTGCAGGACGCCGCGGACGGCGTGCCGGGTGGTCTGCGGCTTGGTGCTCGTGATGGCGACCTTCTCACCGACCAGGGCATTCGTCAGCGTGGACTTACCCGCGTTGGGCCGTCCGACGAAGCAGGCGAAACCGGCGCGGAACGGGACGGGCGCCGGAGAGCCGGGGTTGGTGGTCACCCCCCCATTGTGCCCGATCCCCGGCCGACGCCCTTGCGGCCGCGCGCAATGCTGGAATGCGGCGGACCACACGAGCCCGAGGCGACCTGATGACCCCGACCTCCAGCACGTTCCTCGCGCTGCTCGGCCTCGCCCTGGTGGGCGTGACCGGGACCACGGTGATCGCCTGGGGTCGGGGCCGGCGACTCCGGCGTACCCGGAACCTCGGGCTGCTGGCGCTCGGCCAGCTCCTCGCCGCCACCCTGTTGCTGAGCCTGGTGAACGTGCACGAGAACTTCTACCCGACCTGGTCGGACGTGTTCGGGACCGGCGGCCCCGGTGGCCTCGTCGTCGTGGCGAGCGGCCCCGGCCTCGCCGTCGCCCCGGCGCGGTCGCCGGACAGCGCGCTCGGGACCGGCCCCGCCGGCAGGCTCGACCGCGCCCTCACCGTGGCGCGGGCCGCCCGGCACGGCACCGGCAGCCTGGTCGCCGACGTCACCGTCCCCGGTCCGCGGACCGGGTACCGCTGGCGGGCCCGGGTGTACCTGCCGGCGCTGTACTTCTCCCCGCGCGCGAGGCACCGCACGTTCCCGGTACTGGAGCTGTTCGGGGGCAGCGGATCCCCGCCGGGCGCGGCGTTCGGGTCGGTGCCCCTGCAGCGGTCGCTGGACACCGCGATCTCCGCGGGCACGCTTCCGCCGATCATCGCGATCTCGCCGACCCGCAACCCCGTCCGGCTGCCCGACACGCAGTGCATCGACGACGCCCACGGGTTCCGCGAGTTCACCTATCTCGCCCGGGACGTCCCGGCCGTCGTGCCGACGCTGCTCCGGGCGCGGCGCGACCGGGGCGGCTGGGCCACCATGGGCTTCTCCAGCGGCGGGTACTGCGCGGCCGACCTGGCCCTGCGCCGACCGGAGCAGTACGCCACCGCCGTCAGCCTGTCGGGGTACTTCTCCGGGCCGATCGACGCGTTCCCGATGGTCGACCCGGCCCCGGCGGACCGCCTCCGCGACACCCCGCTGACCACCGTGCGGCAGGTGCGGCAGCCGATGTCGTTCGTGCTGGTCTCCGCGCGGGACGACACCAGCGCGATGACCGAGCTGCGGCAGTTCGCCGCGGCGGTCCACACGATTCCCGGTGACCGCGAGGTCACCATCACGACGGCCGCGGGCGGCCACACCTCACTGGCGTGGCGCGGTGCGATGCCGGCCGTGCTGGCGGCCCTGGGCGCGGACCTGTGGCGGCACGCCACCCCGGCCGCGTCCGGACTGGCGGCGGGCCTCCAGCCGAGGTGCGCCCAGCGGGACGTCAGGCCCGCTCGGCAAGCGTGCCGTCGGGCCCTGCCCGGAAGATCGGGGCGCCGGGCGCCAGGTCCCGCACCGCCGCGACGCCGTCCGGCTCCAGGCCGTCCGCGCCCGTGACGACCGCGGCGGCCTCCAGCCCCGGCGCACCCGACGACACGGCCATCGCCACGGCCACCTGCAGCGCGGACAACCCCAGGGACGGCAGCGCCACGGTGGCCGCCGCGTAGGTGCGGCCGTCGGTGTCCCGTACCGCGGCGCCCTCGGCGGCACCGGTACGCGCCCGCGTCGAACGGGCGAGCGTCAGGATCTTCTGGTCCTCGGCGTCGAGGACGAGATCGGCGTCAGGCATCGGCGGTCTGGTTCTCCTGGGTCTTCTCGGGTCGGCTGACATCGTCGGTGTGGTCGCCGGCGTCCGGATCCTCCTCGCCGGGCGGCCGGACCCGGTGCACGAGCACCGTGTCGATCCGGTTCCGGCGGCCGCCGACGCTCTCGGCGACGAGCTCCAGCCCCTGCACCACGGCGGTCGCACCCGGGATCGGCACCCGGCCCAGCGCCTGCGCGAGCAGGCCGCCGACCGTCTCGACCTCGTCGTCGGGGAGCGTGACGCCGAACAGCTCGCCGAGGTCCTCCACCGGCAGCCGGGCGGTGACCCGGACACTGCCGCCGTCGAGGTGCTCGACCGGCGGGCGCTCCACGTCGTACTCGTCGGTGATCTCCCCGACGATCTCCTCCAGCACGTCCTCGATGGTGACCAGCCCGGCGGTGCCGCCGTACTCGTCGATCACGATGGCCATGTGGATCCGGCGGGCCTGCATCTCCCGCAGCAGCTCGTCGACCGGCTTGGACTCGGGCACGAACTCGGCGCCCCTCATCACGTCGCCCACCCGCAGGTTCTTCTCGGCGTCCCCGCCGCCCTGGGTCCGCCGGACGATGTCCTTGAGGTACACGACGCCCACCACGTCGTCGACGTTCTCGCCGACGACGGGGATGCGGGAGAAACCGCTGCGCAGCGCGAGGGCGAGCGCCTGCCGGACCGACTTGGACCGCTCGATGAACACCACGTCGGTCCGCGGCACCATCACCTCGCGGACGATCGTGCTGCCGAGCGAGAACACCGAGTGCAGCATCTCCCGCTCGTCGTGCTCCACCACGCCGCGCTGCTCGGCGAGGTCGACGATCTCGCGGAGCTCGGCCTGCGTCGCGAACGGGCCCTCGCGGAAGCCCCGGCCCGGCGTGAGCGCGTTGCCGAGCAGGATCAGCAGCTGCGACAGCGGCCCGAGCACCCGCCCGAGCCAGCGGGTGAGCCCCGCCGTCGCGAGCGCGATCCCGTACGCGTGCTGTCGGCCGAGCGTGCGCGGCGCGACCCCGATGACGACGAACGTCACCACGGTCATCGCACCGGCGGTGGCCAGCGCCGCGGCGACGCCGACCCCCCAGGTATCGACCGCCACGATCGCGACGAGCGTGGTGGCGGTGACCTCACAGACCAGCCGGAGCAGCAGCAGGAGGCTGATGTGCCGGGCCGCGTCGACGGCGACCGCGTGCAGCGTGCCGGCGCCACGGACGTCCTCGCGGGCCAGCTCGGTCGCCCGGGCCGGCGACACCTCGCTCAGCGCCGCGTCCACCATCGCGAAACAACCCGCGAGCACCACCAGTCCGGTGGCGATCAGCAGGAGGACCAGGTCGCTCACCGGGACGATCCCCTCGGTCGCACGGTCGTCGGATCAGGAGGTCCGGCGCCGTGCACGCCACGCCCCGAGCAACCGGTCCTGGAGCCCGAACATCTCGCGCTCCTCGTCGGGCTCGGCGTGGTCGTACCCGAGCAGGTGCAGGACGCCGTGCACCGTCAGCAGGTGGATCTCGTCGTCCGTGCCGTGGCCCGCTGCGGCGGCCTGCCGCTCCGCGACCTCCGGGCAGAGCACGATGTCGCCCAGCAGGGCGGGTTCGCCGTCGCCGGCGTCGACCCCGGGTCCGCGGTCCGCGTCGAGCTCGTCCATCGGGAACGCCAGCACGTCCGTCGGACCCTGCTTGCCCATCCAGCGGTGGTTCAGCTCGGCCATGTACGTCTGGTCGACGATGAGCACCGACAGCTCCGCCATCGGGTTGACGCCCATCTCGTCCAGCGCGTGCCGGGCGACGTCGAGCAGCGCCGGCTCGTCGACGGAACGGCCGGACTCGTTCGAGATCTCGATCGACATCGGCGCGATCAGCCCCGACGCCCGGAGCGGCCGCGCACCGAGCGCGGCGGCGTTCCGTCCGTCTCGCGGTCGGCGTCCCAGCGGGTGTAGGCGTCCACGATGTCGCCGACCAGCCGGTGGCGCACCACGTCGGAGCTCGACAGCTGCGCGAAGTGGACGTCGTCCACGCCCTGCAGGATGTCCCGCACGACGCGCAGGCCGGAGTGCTGCCCGCTGGGCAGGTCGACCTGGGTGACGTCGCCGGTGACGACGATCTTCGAGCCGAACCCGAGCCGGGTGAGGAACATCTTCATCTGCTCGGGCGTGGAGTTCTGCGCCTCGTCGAGCAGGATGAACGCGTCGTTCAGCGTCCGGCCGCGCATGTACGCCAGCGGGGCGACCTCGATCGTGCCGGCGGCCATCAGCTTCGGGATCGACTCCGGGTCGATCATGTCGTGCAGCGCGTCGTACAGCGGGCGCAGGTACGGGTCGATCTTGTCGTACAGCGTGCCGGGCAGGAACCCGAGCCGCTCCCCCGCCTCGACGGCCGGCCGGGTCAGGATGATCCGGTTGACCTGCTTCGTCTGGAGCGCCTGGACGGCCTTCGCCATCGCGAGGTACGTCTTGCCGGTGCCCGCGGGGCCGATGCCGAACACGATCGTGTTCGCATCGATCGCGTCCACGTAGTGCTTCTGGTTCAACGTCTTGGGCCGGATCGTCTTGCCGCGGCGGGACAGGATGTCGAGCGTCAGCACCTCGGCCGGGTGGTCGGTGGTCCCGGCCTCCAGCATCAGCACGGTGCGGCGTACCGCGTCGGGGTCGAGCTGCTCGCGCCGGTCGACCAGCGTCAGCAGCTCACCGAACAGGCGCTCGGCGATCGCGTTGTCCGCGGGGTCGCCGGTGAGGGTGATCTCGTTGCCGCGCACGTGCACATCGGAACGGACAGAGTTCTCTACCGCTCGGAGGACCTCGTCACGGGAGCCGAGAAGGCTCACCATGCGCTGCGCGTCGGGTACCACGATCCGCGTCTGCGCCGAGGTGGGCGGTGGGGTGTTCGCCATGGGTGGGCCTGTCGGCCTGTTCGCGCCTGCTTCCGGTCTCGGAGGGTCCTGTCACCTCCATCCTAACCGCCGGACCGGCCCGACGCGCTCGGGTCACGGCGTCCCGAAGGTCTGCTGATCCCGGGTCAGGCGGTACGTCGCCCAGTGCATCCGCACCACCCGCCCCGCCCCGTCCCGGGTCAGCCGGAGCTGCTCGCCGGCCTCCCGGCCGGAGACGGTGCGGAGCACGTCGCCGGACTCCACGGCGAACACCGCGGGCGCCCGGTTCGCCGGGGCCTCCGTCGCGCGGGCCTCCAGGTGACCGTCCCGCCACCGGAACACGAACTCGAACCCCTCGGACCACCAGCGCCCGAGCACCGGCGCGAGCTCCGCCGGCGGCGGGTCCCCCGGGATCCACGGCACGACGTCCGGCGGGTCGTGGACGAGGCTGGCCTCGATGAGCGCGTGCGGCAGCACGGTGGTCTCCCCGGCGGTTCCGGAGGAGCCGAGCACGGCGGCGCCGACCGCCCCGTCCCGCCGCGCGAACGCTCCCGCGAGGAACCCGGGCATCGCCCCGCTGTGGCCGACGTGGACGACCCGGCCCCCG
Source organism: Actinomycetota bacterium (assembly GCA_030840805.1). Lineage (GTDB taxonomy): Bacteria > Actinomycetota > Actinomycetes > Mycobacteriales > HKI-0501 > JAVEDU01. Next base: position 128,305 of record JAVEDU010000081.1, on the reverse strand, counting down.
CGCGGCACGAGGATCAGCCCGAGGCCCCAGCCGGTGTGCCACTCGTCGGGGTCGGTCACGGTCACCGGCCGGCGCATCTCCTCGGCCGTCGCCGGGTCGAGGACGGCCGGGTCGGGCGTGACCAGGAACCGCGCCCAGCGCGCCAGGTCGGCCGCCGTGCTCCACAGCTGCGCCGCCGGGCCCACCCCACGGAAGTCGGTGTGCGGCTCCGGCCGCGCCACGTCGCTGTACGCGTCGACGAGGTATCCCTGGGCGACCGGGGCGTGCGGGAGCACCCCGGTCCGGGTCAGGCCCAGCGGGCCGAGGAGGCGCGCGTGGAGCACCTCCTCCCAGGTACCGCCGAAACGCGCGGCCGTGAGGTGGCCGAGCAGCGCGTACGCGAGGTTGGAGTAGTGCCAGCGGCGTCCCGGCGGCAGGACGGCCTCGGCCCGCGCGAGATCGGCGACCAGCCGGTCCGCGGACGGCATGTCGAGGGTGTCCCACAGGTCGCCGTACGGCTCGCGCTGGAGCCCGGCGGTGTGCGACAGCAGGCGGCGGATCGTCGCGTCGCCGTGCGCCGGGACGGCGAGATGCGCCGAGAGCGGGTCGTCGAGATCGAGCAGCCCGGCGTCGCGGGCCTGCAGGACCAGGACCGCCGTGAACGTCTTGGTGATCGACCCGATCCGGAACACGGTGTCGGTCGTGACCGCCGGCGCGCCCGCGGCGACCGCCCACGGTGCGCGGTCGGCGCGGTACACGGCGGCCGAGACGGCCGGGACGCGGTGGTCCCGCTGGAGCTCCCGGACGAGCCGGTCGCAGGCCTGCCCGGCGGCGGCGTTCATCGCGTCAGCCGGGTGGCCAGGTGAGGCCGCGACCGCCGAGCAGGTGCAGATGCGCGTGGTGGACGGTCTGGCCGCCGTCCGCGCCGGTGTTGAAGACCGCGCGGTACCCGCTGTCGGCGATCCCCTCCTGCTGCGCCACCTCGACGGCCGTGGCGTAGATCTCCACGAGCAGGCCGGGGTCCGCGGCGAGCACGGCGGCGGCGTCGGGATGGTGGGCCTTGGGGATCACCAGCACGTGTACCGGCGCCTTCGGGTCGATGTCGCGGAAGGCGAGGGTGTCCGGGTCGTCGCGGACGACGGTCGCCGGGATCTCCCCCGCGACGATGCGGCAGAACAGGCACTGGTCGGACATGCGGCCGATCTAATCAGACCGCCGACGGCGCGCACGCCCCGCTCAGTCCCAGCGGCCCGTGGCGGCGCTCACCACCGCGAGGGCCGCCACGCCCGCGGTCGAGGTGCGCAGCACGGTCGGGCCGAGCCGTACCGGCCGCGCGCCCGCGGCCTCGAACGCCGCCAGCTCCTCCGGAGCCACCCCGCCCTCGGGTCCCACGATGAGCAGGATCTCGCCGGACCGGGGCGGCGTCAGCCCGGCCAGCGGCTCCACGGCCTCCTCGTGCAGCACGTACGCCGCGGCGGCACCGGCGATGCGGGTCACGACCGCCCCGGTGGTCGCCGGATCGGCCAGCGCCGGCAGCCAGCTCCGCCGCGCCTGCTTGGCCGCCTCGCGCGCGATCCCCTGCCAGCGCTGCCAGGACCTGCGCCCCCGCTCGCCCTGCCACCGGGTGACGCATCGGGACGCCTGCCACGGGACGATCTCGTCGACCCCGGCCTCGGTCATGACCTGGACCGCGAGCTCGCCGCGGTCACCCTTCGGCAGGGCCTGGACGACGACGAGCCGCGGCTCGGGCACCGCCGCGCGGGTGGCCGCGGCCACGTCGAGCTCCACGCTCTCGCGGGCGGCCGACAGCACGGTGGCCGCCGCCAGCCCGCCCGCGCCGTCGGCGAGCAAGAGCCGCTCCCCCGCCCGCATCCGCTTCACCGCGGCGGCGTGGCGCCCCTCCGGCCCGTCGAGGACGAACCGGCCGGGCGCCGGCAGGGCGTCGACCAGGAACACGGCGTCGGACAAGGCGCCTCAGCCGTGACCGTTGAAGGCGTCGCGCACCTTCGAGAAGAACCCGCCCGTCGTCCGGGTGCCCTCCGGCTGCTCCTCGCCGCGCAGCTGGGCGAGCTGCCGCAGCAGCGCCTCCTGCTCCGGGTCGAGCCGCGTCGGCGTCTTCACCTCGAGGTGGACGTGCAGGTCGCCGCGGCCGGTGCCGCGCAGCTTGGGCACCCCGCGGGCCGGCAGGCGCACGATGTTGCCGGACTGGGTGCCCGCCTTGATCTCGACCTCCTCGTCGCCGTCGAGGGTGGCCAGCTTGAGGTTCGTCCCGAGCGCCGCCGCCGTCATCGGCACGGTGACCCGGCAGTGCAGGTCGTTGCCGTCCCGGCTGAACACGTCGTGCGGCCGCTCGTGGATCTCGACGTACAGGTCGCCGGCCGGGCCGCCGCCGGGACCGACCTCCCCCTCGCCGGACAGCCGGATCCGCATCCCGTCCTCGACGCCCGCGGGCACCTTGACCGTGAGCGTGCGCCGGGTCCGGACCCGGCCGTCTCCACCGCACTGCGAACACGGGTGCGGGATGACCGAGCCGAAGCCCTGGCAGTTCGCGCACGGCCGGGCCGTCATGACCTGCCCGAGGAACGAACGCTGGACGCTCTGCACCTCGCCGCGGCCACCGCACATGTCGCAGGTCTGCGGGTGCGTACCGGCGGCGCTCCCCGCGCCCGTACAGGTGGCGCACACGACGGCCGTGTCGACGGTGAGCTCCTGGTTCACGCCGAACGCGGTCTCGTCGAGGTCGAGGTCCAGCCGGATGAGCGCGTCCGCACCGGCGCGGGTCCGCGGCCGTGGGCCCCGGGACGCGGTGCCGCCGAAAAAGGCGTCCATGATGTCCTGGAAGCCCATCGTGAACGGGGCGCCGGCCCCGCCGCCACCACCACCGCCGGGGGCCATCGGGTCACCGCCGAGGTCGACCATCTCCCGCTTCTTCGGGTCCGAGAGGACCTCGTACGCGGTGCTGACCTCGGTGAACCGGCGCTGGGCCTCGGGCTCCGGGTTGACGTCCGGGTGCAGCTGGCGGGCCAGCTTGCGATAGGCCCGCTTGATCTCCTCGCCGGTCGCGTCCTGCCGGACACCCAGGGCGCCGTAGTAGTCGGTTGCCACAGATCCTCTCTCAGCTGCCAGCCAGCAGATCGCCGACGTACCGCGCAACGGCACGGACGGCGCTGATCGTGCCGGGGTAGTCCATTCGGGTCGGACCGAGCACGCCGAGCCCGGCGAGGGCGCTGGTGCCCGTGCCGTAGCCGACGCTCACGACCGACGTGGTGCGGAGGTTCTCGACCGGGTTCTCCCCGCCGATGCGGACGCGGAGGGTGCTGGGCGACTCCACCTCGCCGAACAACCGGAGCAACACCATCTGTTCCTCCAGCGCCTCCAGCACCGGCCGGATCGTGCCGGGGAAGTCGAGGGCGCTGCGGGTCAGGTTCGCGGTGCCGGCGAGCACGATGCGCTCCTCCGGCCGTTCCACCAGCATCTCCAGCAGCACGGTGGACAGCGTGTTCATCGGCGGGCGCAGGAGCGGGCCGATCTGCCCCAGGAGCTCGTCGATGTGGCCCGCCGCGTCGGAGAGGGCCCGGCCGGCCAGGGCGCCGTTGACGGCGGACCGCAGGCCGGTCACGACCTCGTCGTCGAACTCGGTGGGGAACTCCACCATCCGCTGCTCGACCCGGCCCGTGTCGGTGATGAGCACGATCAGCATCCGGGTCACCCCGACCGGGACGAGCTCGAGGTGCCGCACCGTGCTGCGGGACAGGCTGGGGTACTGGACGACGGCCACCTGCCGGGTGAGCTGGGCGAGCAGCCGCACGGTGCGGTTCACGACGTCGTCGAGGTCCGCGGCGCCGTCGAGGAACTGGGCGATGGCGCGCTTCTCGGCCGTGGACAGCGGCTTGACCGTGGACAGCCGGTCCACGAACAGGCGGTAGCCCTTGTCGGTGGGCACGCGCCCCGCGCTGGTGTGGGGCTGCGTGATGTAGCCCTCCTCCTCCAGCACCGCCATGTCGTTGCGGATGGTGGCCGGGGAGACGCCGAGCTGGTGCCGGTCCGCGAGCGCCTTGCTGCCGACCGGTTCCTCCGTGGACACGAAGTCACCGACGATGGCGCGCAGCACCTCGAGCTTCCGATCGTCGAGAGACATCCCGTCACCTCCCGCGGCTGCGCGTCCGGACCCACCTGGCACTCACTGGAATCGAGTGCCAAGCATACGTGGCCGGTGGAGTCCACCGCGGCGTCCGCACCCGCGCGGCACCCGTCCCGGACCCGGAGGGTCGCACGGCCGGCGCCGTCGGCCAACCCGAGCCCGCCGCCCCATCCCGCTTGTCGAACACCCCTGGGGGGTATATCGTCCTGGGTTAGATACCCCCTGGGGGTACCAGACCCGCGGAGGACCCGATGGACACGCCCCCCGGCTACAGCGCCACCAAGGACGCCCAGATCAAGCGGCTGCGCCGCATCGAGGGGCAGATCCGGGGACTCCAGCGTCAGGTCGAGGCCGACACGTACTGCATCGACGTGCTGACCCAGGTGTCCGCGGCAACGAAGGCGCTGGAGTCCTTCGCCCTCGGCCTCCTCGACGAGCACCTGTCGCACTGCGTCGCGGCCGCGATCCAGGCCGGCGGCGAGGAGGCCGAGGCGAAGGTCAAGGAGGCCTCCGCCGCGATCGCCCGGCTCGTCCGCAGCTGACCACCCGTACCGGAACAGAGGGAGCACCATGACCACCACCGCCAGCTACTCCGTCACCGGCATGACCTGCGGGCACTGTGTCGCCGCGATCACCGAGGAGCTCACGGCGCTGCCCGGCGTCGAGAACGTCCACGTCCAGCTGGTCCCCGGCGCGGTCTCCGTCGTCACGGTCACGAGCGGCGCACCGCTGACCGACGACGTGGTGCGCGAGGCCGTCGACGAGGCCGGCTACGAGGTGACGGGCCGCCCGTGACCACCATCGAGCTGACCATCGGCGGGATGACCTGCGCCTCCTGCGCGGCCCGCGTGGAGAAGAAGCTCAACCGCATGGACGGCGTCACCGCGACCGTCAACTACGCGACCGAGAAGGCGAAGGTCAGCTACGCCGCGTCGGTGACGCCCGCCGAGCTGGTGTCCACGGTGGAGGCGACGGGGTACACCGCCGCCCTGCCGGAGCCGCCGCGGGACGACGCCGTGGCGGAGCCCGACGCGACCGAGCCCCTGCGCCGGCGGTTGCTGATCTCGCTGGCCCTGACCGTGCCGGTGGTCGCGCTCGCGATGGTGCCCCCGCTGCAGTTCGAGTTCTGGCAGTGGCTGTCGCTGACCCTCGCGGCGCCCGTCGTGGTGTGGGGCGCGTGGCCGTTCCACCGTGCCACGTGGACGAACCTGCGCCACCGCGCCGCCACCATGGACACCCTGATCAGCATCGGGGTGCTCGCGGCGTTCGGCTGGTCGCTGTACGCGCTGTTCCTCGGCGGCGCGGGCATGTCGGGCATGACGATGCCCTTCACCCTGGTCCCGTCGCGGGGCTCCGGCGCGGAGGAGATCTACCTCGAGGTCGCGTCGGCGGTGACGGTGTTCATCCTGGCCGGGCGATACTTCGAGGCCAGGGCCAAGCGCCGCTCCGGTGCCGCCCTGCGCGCCCTGCTGGAGCTGGGCGCCAAGGACGTCGCGGTGCTCCGCGACGGCGTCGAGGTCAGGCTCCCGGCCGGCGAGCTGGCGGTGGGCGACGAGTTCGCCGTCCGGCCCGGCGAGAAGCTCGCCACCGACGGCGTGGTCGTGACCGGGACCGGCGCGGTGGACGCGTCCATGCTCACGGGCGAGTCCGTGCCGGTCGAGGTCGGGCCGGGGGACGCCGTCGTCGGGGCGACCGTGAACGCCGGTGGCCGGCTCGTCGTGCGGGCCACCCGCATCGGTGCCGACACCCAGCTCGCGCAGATGGCGCGCCTCGTCGAGGACGCGCAGAACGGCAAGGCCGACGTGCAGCGGCTGGCCGACCGGGTGTCGGCGGTGTTCGTGCCGGTCGTGATCGTGCTCGCCCTGGGGACCCTGGCGTTCTGGCTCGGCAGCGGCGCGAGCGCGGAGCTCGCGTTCACCGCCGCGGTCGCGGTGCTGATCATCGCCTGCCCGTGCGCGCTCGGACTGGCCACGCCGACCGCGCTGCTGGTCGGGACCGGCCGCGGCGCGCAGCTGGGCATCCTGATCCGCGGCCCGGAGGTGCTGGAGTCCACCCGCCGGGTCGACACCGTCGTGCTGGACAAGACCGGCACGGTCACCACCGGGCAGATGACCCTGCTCGCCGCGGTACCGGCGGACGGCACCACCGTGGAAGAGCTGCTCGCCCACGCGGGCGCGCTGGAGAACGCCTCCGAGCACCCGATCGCCCGGGCCGTCGCCGACGGTGCCCGCACCCGGCTGGGGCGCGAGCCGGCACCGGTCGAGGACTTCGCCAACGAGGCCGGGCTGGGCGTCGCCGGCGTCGTGGCCGGCCACGCGGTCGTGGTCGGCCGGGCCGGCTGGGTCGCCGGGACGGCCGTTCCGCCCGCGCTGGCCCCGGTCGCGCACGCCGCCGAGGCCGCCGGCCGTACCGCGATCTGGGTCGGCTGGGACGGCGAGGTGCGCGGCGTGCTGGTCGTCGCCGACACCGTGAAGCCGACCTCGGCGGAGGCGGTCGCCCGGTTCCGTGAGCTGGGACTGCGGCCCGTGCTGCTCACCGGCGACAACGCCCGCGCGGCGCAGGCGGTGGCCGCCGAGGTCGGCATCGACGCGGCGGACGTGATCTCCGAGGTCCTGCCCGCCGACAAGGTCGCGGCCGTGCGGCGCCTGCAGGACGGGGGGCGGGTGGTCGCCATGGTCGGCGACGGGGTCAACGACGCCGCCGCGCTCGCCCAGGCCGATCTCGGGCTCGCGATGGGCACCGGGACCGACGTCGCGATCGAGGCCAGCGACCTGACGCTGGTACGCGGCGACCTGCGCGCGGCGGCGGACGCGATCCGGCTGTCGCGGGCGACGCTGCGGACCATCCGGGGCAACCTGTTCTGGGCGTTCGCGTACAACGTCGCCGCGCTGCCGCTGGCGGCGGCGGGGCTGCTCAACCCGATGATCGCGGGGGCGGCGATGGCGTTCTCGTCGGTGTTCGTGGTGACGAACAGCCTGCGGCTGCGGCGGTTCCGGGCGCTCGCGGCCTGACCGCCCCGGCGGTCATGAGCCTGCGTACGGCGCGACGAGTCCCTTACCCTGACCGCCATGACCGACAACTCCGACGCCACCCCACCGCCCGGCGCTCCGGAGCCCCCGGGCACGCCACAGACCCCGGGTTCGCCGCCCCCGCCCGGGTACCAGGCGCCCGGCTACCCGCCGCCGCCGAGCTACCCGCCGCCCGGAGCGGGCTACGGGGCCCCGCCGTACGGCACCCCCGGCTACGGCCCGCCCGGCCCCGCCTCCTCCGAGGACCGGACCTGGGTCCTGTTCGCGCATTTCGGCGGTGCGCTGGGGGTCTTCCTGCTGTGGGGCTGGGGCGGCTGGATCGCCCCGCTGATCGCCCTGGCCGGGCGCGGGAACCAGTCCCCGCTGGTCCGCGCCCACGCGGTCGAGGCCCTCAACTTCCAGCTCACCTGGCTGCTGGCGGACCTCGTCGCGCTGGTGATCGCCGTGTGCGGCGCGGTGTTCATCGTGCCGCTGCTGCTGCTCGCGCTGCCGGTCGTGCCGATCGTGTTCGGCATCATCGCCGGGGTGAAGGCGATGAACGGCGAGCCGTACCGGTACCCGCTGACGCTGCGCCTGATCAGCTAGTCAGTCGACGAGCTCCCGGACCACCGCGTCCGCGAGCAGACGGCCGCGCAGGGTCAGCACCGCGCGGCCGTCCTCGTACGCGGGCGCGGCCAGCAGCCCGTCGGTCACCGCACGCCCCGCTGCCCTCCGGCCGGACGCGCCGAGCCCGTCGAGCGGCAGCCCCTCCGCCAGCCGGAGCCTCAGCAGCACGTCCTCGGTCCGGCGGTCGGCGTCGCTGAGCACCTCCCGCGCGTACGCCGGGGAGGCGCCCGTCGCGAGCCGGCCCGCGTACGCGGACGGGTGCTTGACGTTCCACCAGCGCACGCCGCCGACGTGGCTGTGCGCCCCCGGGCCGAGGCCCCACCAGTCGTCGCCCCGCCAGTACAGCTCGTTGTGGCGGCAGTGGTCGGCGTCCGTCCGGGCCCAGTTGCTGACCTCGTACCAGCCGTAGCCGGCCGCGCCCAGCGCCTCCTCGGCGAGGAGGTACTTGTCGGCGAGGTCGTCGTCGTCCGGCATCGGGACGAGTCCGCGCCGCACCTGCTGCGCGAGCCGGGTCCCGTCCTCGACGATGAGGGCGTACGCGCTGACGTGGTCGGGACCGATCGCGAGCACGGCGTCCAGCGAGGTCTGCCAGTCCGCGAGGGACTCCCCCGGCGTGCCGTAGATCAGGTCCAGGCTCACGCTCTCGAAGCCGGCCGCGCGGGCGGCCGCGACGACGCCGGGCAGGCGGGCCGGGTCGTGGGTGCGTTCCAGCGTCGCCAGCACCTGCGGCACGGCGGACTGCATCCCGAACGAGATCCGCGTGAACCCGGCCTCCCGGAGCGCGGCGAGCGAGGCCGGGGTGACGCTGTCCGGGTTCGCCTCGGTGGTGATCTCGGCCCCCGGCGCGATGCCCAGCTCGTCCCGCACCGCGCCGAGGATGCGCCCCAGGTCCGCCGGCGGCAGCAGCGTGGGCGTACCGCCGCCGAAGAACACCGCCTGCGCGGGGGCCGGCGACCCCAGCACCGTGCGCGCGAGCCGGATCTCGGCGGTGACCGTGTCGGCGTAGGACGCCTGGGAGGCGCCCCCGCCCAGCTCGGTCGCCGTGTACGTGTTGAAATCGCAGTACCCGCAGCGGGTACGGCAGAACGGGACGTGGACGTACACGCCGAAGGCGCGGTCGCTCACGCCGTCGAGCGCGGCGGGCGGCAGGACGCCGTCCGCGGGGACGGCCTCGCCGTCGGGGAGCACGGAGGGCATACCTCTAGTGTGACCGGCAACCTCAGCAAACCCCCCAGCCAGGGAGCCGATGTGAGCGATTCCCCGCCGCACGACCTGCCCGTCGTGCACTACGAGGTCGCGGCCGGCGTGGCAACCGTGACCATGGACTCGCCGCACAACCGCAACGCGCTGTCGCTCGCGCTGATGGGCGGCATGCTCGACTCCCTCCGCGAGGCGCTCGCCGACGACACCGTCCGGGTCGTCGTGCTGACCCATACCGGCAAGGTGTTCTGCTCCGGGGCCGATCTCAAGGAGACCCAGTCCGGCACCGGGCCCGGGGACATCCCCGTCGCGTCGCTGCCCGCGATCCTGCGCACGATCTGGGAGTCCCCGAAGCCGGTCGTCGCGCGCATCGCCGGCCCGGCGCGGGCGGGTGGCCTCGGCCTGATCGGAGCCTGCGACCTGGCCGTGACCGTGCACGACGCGACGTTCGCGTTCACCGAGGTCCGGCTCGGGGTCATCCCGGCGGTCATCTCGGCCACCGTCCTGCCGCGACTGGCACCGCGGGCGGCGGCGGAGCTGTTCCTCACCGGCGCGGTGTTCGACGGCCGGCGCGCGGAGCAGATCGGGCTCGTCACCCGTGCCGTCGAGGCGCTGACGCTGGACGACGAGGTCGAGCGGTACGTGGACCTGCTCGCCCGCGGCGGCCCCCATGCGCTCGCGGGGACCAAGCAGCTGCTGCGCCGGACGCCCACCGCCGAGATCGGCGCCGAACTGGAGCAGCTGAGCGGCACGTCCGTCCGCTACTTCACCTCGGAGGAGGGCCGGGAGGGCGTGGCGTCCTTCCGCGAGAAGCGCGACGCGGCGTGGGTGCCGGTGCGCTCGCAGGCCTGATGGCTGCGCACGGGTCCTGACTTCGGACAGGCTTCGGGTCCGAACCGCCGGTCGGGGAGCACTGGGGTGGCCAGGACGGTCCAGTCCTACGGTCAGGGCGTGCCCCGGTCGGTCGGTGAGGAGTCCGATGGCGCTGGTGGGATGTCGTGCCGTCGAGCACTGAGCCACTAGGTCGCCACTGGTCTCCTCCGGGTTCACCGTGGTCGCGACGAGGAGAGGCGGCGCCGGGGCGTTGTCCGTCGGGGACGACTGGGCCGAGGCCCATCACGCGGCGCCACCCACCGCCTGGCCGGAGAGCCACGCCCAGACCCACGCGGCTCGACACCTTCCAGCCGTGGGATGTCTACCCGGACGGTTCGGGAGCATTCGGCCTCCACGTCCCCCGCGCACTGGCGTCCACGCCGTAACCTCGGGGTACCCCCACCCCCGTTTCCGGAGGACCCGTGCGCCGCCCACTCGCCGCCCTCGCCGTGTTCGCCCTGCTGGCGGCCGGCGGGATCTTCGCAGTGATCACGCTGCGCGGCGGCAGCATCCCGTTCGTGCACGACACCTGCCGGGTGTTCGTCGGCGAGCGGACCGTCCGGCTCGACCCGGAACAGGCCGGGCATGCCGCGACGATCGCCGCCGTCGCGCACCGGCGGGACCTCCCCGAGCGGGCGGTGACCGTCGCGTTCGCCACGGCGCTCCAGGAGTCCAAGCTGCGCAACCTCACCGGCGGCGACCGCGACTCGGTGGGGCTGTTCCAGCAGCGGCCCAGCCAGGGCTGGGGCACCCCGGCCCAACTGCGGGACACCCGGTACGCCGCGCGCCAGTTCTACCGCCACCTGGTGAAGGTGGACGGCTGGGAGACGCTGCCGGTCGCCGTCGCGGCGCAGGCGGTCCAGCGCTCGGCCGAGGGCCGCGCCTACGAGAAGTGGGCCGGCGACGCGGCCGCGCTCGCCCGCGCCTTCACCGGCGGGGCACCCGGCGCGGTGACCTGCCGGCTCCGCAAGGACGGCGGGACGGTGGCGCCCGCGGAGGAGGACCTCGGCTCCGCGCTGGCGGCCGACGTCGGCACCGTGTCGTCCTCCCGGCCGGGTGGCGCCTCCGCCTCGCGGCGCGTGACCGTGCCGGTCGGGGCCGCCGCCGGAGGCGCCACCGATCCCGGCTGGCGCGTCGCGTACTGGTTCGTCGCACAGGCGCGGACGTACGGCGTCCACACCGTCCGGTACGGCGCGCTGGAGTGGACGGCGAGCAGCGGGAAGTGGCGGCAGCCCGTGGAGAACGGCTCCAGCCGGCGGGTGGTCGCGGAGCTCGGCGGGGCATAGGACCCCGGCCGGGGGGGGCTCAGCTGGGCCGGGACGACGCCTTCGCCAGCGTTGCGCGCGCCCGGTGCCGCCGGGCGGCCGGCACATCGGGACAGTCGGCCACCTTCGCCAACAGCGCACGGTCGGTGGTCCAGCCCCGGAAGTACTCGGCGATCGTCAGGCCGTGCGCCGGCCGGTCGACGACCTCGATCGTGTCGCCGGCGCCGATCTCGCCCTCGGTCACCACCGCGAGGTACGCCCCGGGAGCTCCGTGGCTGGTCACGCGCTTCACCAGCCGCGGTACGCCCCAGAAGGCCTGGAACGTCACGCACGGGATCCGTGGCGAGCGCACCTGGAGCTCGGCGGTCCCGATGTGCCAGCGCTCGCCGATCACCGCGCCGGTGACGTCCACACCGGACGTGGTGAGGTTCTCGCCGAAGCAGCCCGGCTCCATCGTCCGGTCCAGCTCCACCGCCCACCACGCGGCGTCCTCGCCGGCGTAGGCGTACACCGCCTGGTCGATCCCGCCGTGGTGCGCGGTGTCGCACTGCTGGTCGCCGTCGACGCCGAGTCCGCGGACCTTGACCCGGCCCGGGACCGGTCGCTTGTCGATGGCCGTCTGGTCGTGGTCCCCGGAGGCATCCGGGATCACCGCGTGAACCACGTTCACCGCGACCAGACGACCCGTCACTTCGCCGTGCCCGTGTCCGAAGTGGACAGGGCGGCGATGAACGCCTCCTGCGGAACCTCCACCCGGCCGACCATCTTCATGCGCTTCTTGCCCTCCTTCTGCTTCTCGAGGAGCTTGCGCTTCCGGGTGATGTCACCGCCGTAGCACTTCGCCAGGACGTCCTTGCGGATCGCGCGGATGTTCTCGCGGGCGATCACCCGCGCGCCGACCGCGGCCTGGATCGGTACCTCGAACTGCTGGCGCGGGATCAGCTCACGCAGCTTCCCTGTCATCGAGACGCCGTACGCGTACGCCTTGTCCTTGTGGACGATCGCGCTGAACGCGTCCACGGTCTCGCCCTGGAGCAGGATGTCGACCTTGACCAGTGCGGCCGCCTGCTCGCCGGTGGTCTCGTAGTCCAGCGAGGCGTACCCCTTGGTCCGGCTCTTCAGGTTGTCGAAGAAGTCGAAGATGATCTCGGCGAGCGGCAGCGAGTACCGCAGCTCGACCCGGTCCTCGGACAGATAGTCCATGCCCATCAGCGTGCCGCGGCGGGTCTGGCAGAGCTCCATGATCGCGCCGACATACTCGCTGGGCGCCAGCAGCGTCGCGCGGACGACCGGCTCGTGGACCTCGGAGATCTTGCCGGCCGGGAACTCGCTCGGGTTCGTGACGACGACCTCCTTGCCGTCCTCGAGGACGACGCGGTACACCACGTTCGGCGCCGTGGCGATCAGGTCGAGGCCGAACTCGCGCTCCAGGCGCTCCCGGATGATCTCGAGGTGCAGCAGGCCGAGGAAGCCCACGCGGAACCCGAAGCCCAGCGCGGCCGACGTCTCCGGCTCGTACACCAGCGCCGCGTCGTTGAGCCGGAGCCGGTCCAGGGCATCGCGGAGGTCCGGGTAGTCCGAGCCGTCGATCGGGTACAGGCCGGAGAACACCATCGGCTTGGGGTCGCTGTACCCGCCGAGCGCCGCGGCGGCCGGCTTCGCCGCGTTGGTCACGGTGTCACCGACGCGGGACTGCCGGACGTCCTTCACCCCGGTGATGAGGTAGCCGACCTCGCCGACACCGAGTGCCTTCGAGGGCGTCGGGTCGGGCGAGATCACGCCGAGCTCGAGCAGCTCGTGGGTGGCGTGCGTGGACATCATCGAGATCTTCTCGCGGTTGCTGAGCTTGCCGTCGATCACGCGGACGTAGGTGACGACGCCGCGGTACGTGTCGTACACCGAGTCGAAGATCATCGCCCGGGCCGGCGCGTCCGGATCGCCGACGGGCGGCGGAATCTTCCGGACGATCTCGTCCAGCAGGTGCTCGACGCCGACGCCGGTCTTGCCGGAGACCTGGAGGACGTCCGACGGGTCGCAGCCGATGAGGCGCGCGAGCTCCTCGGCGTACTTCTCGGGCTGCGCGGCCGGCAGGTCGATCTTGTTCAGCACCGGGATGATGGTGAGGTCGTTCTCCATCGCCAGGTACAGGTTGGCGAGCGTCTGTGCCTCGATGCCCTGGGCGGCGTCGACGAGCAGGACGGCGCCCTCACCCGCGGCGAGGCTGCGGCTGACCTCGTAGGTGAAGTCGACGTGGCCGGGGGTGTCGATCATGTTGAGGACGTGGCTGTTGCCGGCGCCCTCACCCTCCCGGACCGTCCACGGCAGCCGCACGGCCTGGCTCTTGATCGTGATGCCGCGCTCGCGCTCGATGTCCATGCGGTCGAGATACTGGGCGCGCATCTGCCGGTCCTCGACCACGCCGGTCTTCTGCAGCATCCGGTCGGCCAGGGTGGACTTGCCGTGGTCGATGTGGGCGATGATGCAGAAGTTGCGGATCAGCTCGGGCGGAGTGGCGCCTGGCTGGAAGGTCGGGGACACGCAGGCATCCTCGTGGGTGCTCGGCGGAGGGTGGACACCCCATCTTCCCACGCCGCCGGGACCGGGCCCGCGCATACGGGCGGTAGGGTCGTCCCCGCTGCCTGATCCGGGCCGGGAAGGCCCGGGTTTGGACCGCACCCCAGAGTCGGTTATCCTGGGTACTTGCGTGTGCCGCGCTCGGCCATGCGCTTGTGCACCGCCCCTACACCGTCTAGACAACTCGAGGCTTTCGCGTGGCGAACATCAAGTCCCAGCTCAAGCGGATCAAGACCAACGAGAAGGCGCGCCTGCGCAACAAGGCGGTCAAGTCGTCGCTGAAGACGGCCGTGCGCCGCTTCCGTGCGGCTGCCGCCGCCGGCGACCGTGAGGCCGTGACGGTGGAGCTGAAGTCCGCCGCCCGCGCCCTGGACAAGGCCGCGAGCAAGGGCGTCATCCACAAGAACCAGGCCGCCAACAAGAAGTCGGCGCTGGCGCAGCAGGCCGCGTCGCTCTGACCCGCAACTGACTGCCCGACAGAGGCGCTATCCCACGGGGTAGCGCCTCTGTCGTGTCCGCGGCCCGGCGGCCGAACTCACCAGTCGCGCGGCAGCTCGATCGGACGGCCCCGCTGCGGGAAGTCGTCCCGCTCCCCCGAGCCCACCGAGCGCAGCTCCGACCCCAGGCCGCGGCGCCACTCGAGGTGCGCCTCCTTGGCCGGGTCACCGGATCGGGACCGCTCGCGCCGGTCGGGCAGGCCCGGGCCGGCCGCGGCGACCGGCCCCGTGAGGCTGCGGCGACCCGCCGAGCCGGCCACGAGGTCGTTGAGCTTGACCACCACGGCGACGGTCGTGGGCAGCACCACCACGGCCCACCAGTTGACGAGGTCCGCGAGCGCGAGGGCCGCTCCGGCCGCCAGCGCCCCCTCGAAGAAGAGGAAGCACATCACCGGGCCGGGGTCGATGTTCCGGAGGAACAGGGCTCGCGCGTAGAGCGGCCGCGGCACGCCGTCGACCCGCGCCGGGACGGTGTCGCGCCGCCGCGCGGCGGGCTCCCGCCCGCTCCCGGCGGTCTCGTCGGGCCGCGATGCCTCGTCCCGGTGCGCCGTGGCGTCCTCGTCCCGCCGCGTCGCGGTCGTCTCGTCGTGCCCCGCCACAGTCGCCTCGTCCCGCCGCGTCGCGGCCGTCTCCCCGCGTCGCGTCACGGCAGCCTTGTCCTGACGCGCCGCCCTCTTCTCCCGCAGCGCGTCGGGTCCCCCATGGCGGCCGGAGACCGCAAGTCCGGCATGCCGAGCCACCGGATCCGGCCGCCGGGTCCGCGCGTCGTCTCCCGGCGCGGTGTCCCGCAGGGGCAGACCTCGGAGCTCCCGTGTCTCGTCCTCCGGCACCGCCGACAGCACCTGCGTCTCGTCCGCCCACACCGCCGCGGCGGGCCCGGACCGGCTTCCGGCCGGGGCGGGGCCGCCGTGCTCCCCCGCCCCGCCGCCCTGCCAGAACTGGAGGCCCGACCCCTCCTCCGCCCAGTAGGCGTCCGCGGGCCGCCGGGTCCGGTCCACCGTGGCGACGTCCAGCTCGGTGTTGGTCAGCCTCGCCCGCGTGCGCGCCCACGTGGACGGGGCGCGGCGTTTCCCGGTCACGACGCGGTCCGCTCCGAACGCCGGGCCCGGGCCGCGGCGATGGCCAGGATCGCGCGTTCCAGCGCGAAGACCCGGTCCTCCGCACCGCCCTTGACGTCCCCGTTGAGGCGCGCGGCGACGCGCATGGCGTCCGCGAGCCCCTCGGCCGTCCAGCCACGGCCCTGCCGCTGGGCGCGTTCCACCTTCCACGGCGGCATACCGAGCTCACCGGCGAGCTGGTACGCGTTGCCGCGCCGGCCGCCGGTCACCCGGGCGACGCTGCGGACCCCGTCCGCCAGCGCGTCGGCGATCGGCACCGGGTCCACGCCGACGGAGAGCGCCCAGCGGAGCGACTCCAGCGCGCCACCCACGTCGCCCACCATCGCCGCGTCGGCGACGTTGAAGCCGTTCGCGTCGGCGCGACCGTGGTGGTAGCGGCGCACCGCGGCCTCGTCGACCGTGCCCCCGGTGTCGGCCACCAGCTGGCTGCAGGCGGACGCGAGCTCACGGAGGTCGGCGCCCACGGCGTCCACCAGGAGCTCCGAGGCCTCGTCGGTACAGCGACCGCCGAGGCGCCGCATCTCCGCGCGGACGAACGTGAGCCGTTCCTTCAGCTTGGTGACGCGCGCGCAGCTCACCTCGGTGGCTCCGGCCTTGCGCAGCCCGTCCACGAGGGCCTTGCCCTTGGCGCCGCCCGCATGGGCGACCACCAGCGACGTGCCGTCGGCCGGGTCCGCCGCGTGGGCCAGCAGCGCGGCGATCAGGTCCTTGCCCGCATCCTGGCCACCGCGCAGCACGACCACGCGGCGGCCCCCGAAGAGGGACGGCCCGAGCATCTCGTCCAGCTCCCCGGGGTGGACGGACGAGGTGTCGACCTCCCGCACCGCTGCCTCGGGGTCGGCGGCCCGCACCGCGGCGGTCACGGCGCCGATGGCACGCGACACGAGCAGTTCCTCGTCCCCCAGGACGAGGCGTAGCGGGGTCAGGAGATCGTCGGGCACCGAGCCATCGTGCCACGGGAATCGGGAACTGGGTGGTTCACGTCACGTAACCCACACGACCGGCGCATCTCGGAACACCGCGAAACGGGCGCGCCGCGAACATGGACGCTCCGTCACGGTCCGCTCGACCCGCGACCGGAAGTCCCGCGTGCAGGGCCGCGGCGCGGATCGTCAAGATCACGGGGAGCGAGCATGCAGTTGCGGACCGCGAATCGCCACGGACAGGCGCCGACCCTCCGCCACGACCGCGACGTCGCCGTCCAGGTCGGTGCGCAATACCCGGGTCCCGTCCCCCCGGAGATGGGCGAGCACGGCGGCGTCCGGGTGGCCGTAGTCGTTCCCGGCGCCCACCTCGACGAGAGCCACCCGGGCCCGGGCGGCATCGAGGAACGCGGGCTCGGAGAACGACGACCCGTGGTGCGGCACCTTCAGGACGTCGACCGGCCGGGCCAGGCCGCGGGCGAGCATCGCGTGCTGTGCGTCGAGCTCCGCGTCGCCGGGGAGCAGGATCGTGAGCCCCCGCACGCCCGCCCGCAGCACCAGTGAGTTGTTGTTGGGGTCGGACCGCGTCCCGCCGAACCTCCGTACCGGCCCGAGGACCTCCAGTCGCACGTCGCCGACCTGGTACGCGGCCCCGGCGCCGGTGCGCACGATGGAGATCCCGTACCGGCGCACCGTGTCGGCGAGGAGTTGCCGCCCGGTCCGCGGCTGGTCGAAGGTGCCGGTCAGGATCGCCCCGACGGTCCTGTTCCGGATCACACCGGCCACTCCCCCGACGTGGTCGAGGTGAAGGTGGCTGAGGACGAGCAGGGGCACGGCGCGCACCCCCAGGCGGCGCAGGCAGGCGTCGGCCGCGCCGGGGTCCGGGCCGGCGTCGACGACCACCGCCGAGCCGGGTCCCGCGCGCAGTACCTCCGTGTCGCCCTGGCCGACCGCGCATCCCACGATCCGCCACCCCTCGGGTGGCCACCCGGGCGCGACGACCCGGATCGGGAGCGCCACCAGGACGACCGCGGCGACGACGGCGACCGCGATCCGGCGTACCGCCCGGATCCGGGCCGCGGCGGCGGCCACCAGCAGGACGGCAGCGAGCGCCAGCCCGCCCCACGCTCCGGTCGGCCAGGGCAGGGTTCCGCCGGGTACCGCGGCACCGGTCCGGGCGACCTCGACCAGCCACCATGCCGGCCACGACGCGAGCCACGCGAGACCCGCCGCCACCGGCGGCGCGACCGGCGACACGACCGCGGCGGCGACGCCGAGCACCGCGGCCGGAGCGACGGCAGGCACCGCGAGGAGGTTCGCGGGCACGGCGACGAGCCCGACACCACCGAACAGCGCCGCGAGGAGCGGGGCGCACGCGGCCTGGGCGGCGGCGGGCACGGCGAGCGCCTCCGCCGCCGGGCGCGGGACGCCGCGGGTCTGCAAGGCGTCGCGCCACCGCGGTGCGAGCACCACGAGCCCGAGCGTCGCGAGCGCGGACAGGGCGAATCCCGGCGAACGGGCCAGGCCCGGGTCCAGCAGCAGTAGCCCGGCCACGGCGGTGGACAGTGCCGGCAGGGCGGCGCGAGGACGTCCGACCCCGAGGGCGACCAGCGCCACCGTGCCCATCGCGGCGGCACGCAGGACGCTCGGCGACGGCCGGGCGAGCACCACGAACCCGACCAGCGCCGCCCCGGCGATCGCGGCGGCCACCCGCGGGTGCACGCGCAGCGCGCGGAGCAGCACGAGGACCGCTCCCACCACGATGGCACAGTTCGATCCGCTGACGGCGAGCAGGTGCGTCATGCCCGTCGCGCGGAACGACTCCTCCACCGCCGGATCGAGTCGGCTGGTGTCCCCGATCACGAGGCCCGGCACGAGCCCGCCGCGCTCCGGGGGCAACCCCGCGCACGCCCGCTGGAGTCCGGCCCGGAGGCCGCCCGCCGCGCGCTGGTACCAGGGTGGGACACCGAGCGGCTCCGGCGGCCCCCGTGCGGTCAGGACCGCGGCGGTGAGATCACCCCCGCGCGGGGGCGCGAGCCGGCCCTCGGCGCGGACGCGCTGTCCCGGCAGGGGCCTCGTCCACGCCGGATCGGTCGCCAGGACGAGCACCCGCCCACCGAGGACATGCCGGGTGCCGGCGACCTCGATCCGCTCCACCGTGGCCGGTACCGCGAAGAGGGGGCGGCCAACGGGCCCGGAGCGGAGACGGCGGGCGTCGTCACGGACCACCAGTTCGGCCCGCACCGTGGCGCCCTCGGCCGCGAACCGGTGGAGCGGCCCCCGGTCCCGCACCGCCAGGGCGAAGCCGCAGCTCCCGCCGCCCGCCACGACGCCCAGCGCGACCACGGCGACGATGCGCCCGGTCGGCCGCGCCCATCGGGGAGCGGGGTGCGGGGCGGACCGGCCCCCGGCCGCCAGGCGCACGCCGAATCCGGGCCCGGCGGCGGCCAGCGCCACGACCAGCCCACCGGCGACGAGGACCACGACGGCACGGCTCCCCCGCCCCAGTGCCACCAGCACCGACGCCCAGATGCACAGCGCGAACAGGCCCATCCGGACATCGAGGCGCGCGGCCGGTTGCGCCGCGTCGTCCGCGGGCACGCCGCCGTCGTGGCGCGTCCGGTCCCCGGTCATACCGTCACCCGGCCGCGCAGCTCGCCGAACCTCGACTCCCCGATCCCGTCCACCTCACGCAGCTGGTCCACCGTGGCGAACGGTCCGTGCTCCGTCCGGAAGTCCACGATCCGCTGGGCGAGCACCGGGCCGACCCCGGGCAAGGAGTCGAGCTCGGCGACCGTCGCGGTGTTGAGATCGAGGAGGGCACCGCGTGCGCCACCGGTCCCCGGCGGGGCGGCCGTCCCGGGCGGAACAGCGACGGCTCCGACCGTGACCAGCTCGCCGTCCACGAGCCGGCGGGCGAGGTTGAGGCTGCCGAGCTGGGTGCCGGGGCGGATACCGCCCGCCGCCGCCACCGCGTCGGCGACCCGGGCACCGAGTGGCAGCCGCACCAGCCCGGGCCGGCGCACGCCGCCCGCCACGGCCACGACCACGTCGGTCGCGGGCGACGGCGACCCGCTGCCCGCGAGCGGCTCCGCCGAGATCCGCACGGCGTCGACCGGTTCGGCGCGCGGGCGGGCACGCCACGCGGACCACCCCGCGACCAGGCAGGCCAGCACCGCGACGACGGCCAGCGCGGCGACGCCCCGGCGGCCCGGGTCCGCCAGGGTCCGGACGGACAGGACGGAGAGCAGCCGGCGCGCCGCCCCACCCGGACCCGGGGCGGGCCACTCCGCATCGGCCGCGCCGAGGGCGGCGTCGCCGGAGCGCCGCGACGAGGCACCCCGCCCACCGTGCGGAAGCCACGACGACGGCACGTCCGGCCCCTCGTACCGAGGCGGCCCCGCCGACGGAGTCCCGCGCGCGGCGGTCAGCGGTACCGGCGGTCCCGGGGGCCCGGCCGGCTCGACCAGCCACTCCCCCGGAAGCGCCTCCCTCCGCTCCGCGAGCGCGGTCCCGGGACACACCGCCGCGAGGCGCGCCCGGGTCCGGGCTGCGTCCAGATCACGTCGACGAGAGAACGGCATGCGGCGACGCTAGGTCCGCCGTCCGTCCCCGGGAGGCCACCACGGCACATTTGTGGACCACGAGAGCCCCTGTGGACACCGCGAGCGGCAGCCGAGAGGTGTGCTATCCCCGCGGAACCACCACGACGCCGACCACGCCGGGTCCGACATGTGCCCCGACCGCGGCGCCGACCTCGGACACCACCAGCCACCCACGGCCCGCGAGGAGCCGGGCGAGGTTGCCGCGGAGCTGCTCCGCACGTTCCGCGGCGTCGAGGTGGTGGACCGCCACGTCCACCGGTCCGTCCCCCGCCGCCGCGACGGCGAGCGCCTCCAGCCGGGCGAGCGCGCGTCCGGCGGTCCGGACCTTCTCCTTCACCACGACGGAGCCGTCGGCCATCTCCAGGATCGGCTTCACCGCGAGGGCGGTGCCGATCAGCGCCGCGGCGGCCCCGATCCGCCCGCCCCGGCGGAGGTGTTCCAGGGTGTCCACATAGAAAAGTGTGGTCGTCCGGGCGACGCTGGCCTGGGCGGCGATCCGCACCTCGTCGAGGGAACCGCCCGCTGCGGCCTCCTCCACCGCGGCGAGCGCGGCGAACCCGAGCCCCATGGCCGTGGAGCGCGAGTCCACCACCCTGATCGTGCCGACCGGGAACTCCCGCGCCGCCAGGACGGCCGACTCGTACGTCCCGGACAGCCGACGCGACAGGTGGACGGACACGACGCCGTCCGCGCCGGCGTCGAGCGCGTGCCGGTAGGCGGCGGCGAACTCGGCCGGAGACGGCCGCGAGGTGGAGACGTCGACGCGTCGTTCCCGCATGGCCGCGGCGACGTCGGCGGGGGTGATCTCGGTGCCTTCCGGCCCGGAATGCGAGCCGATCCGCACGTGCAACGGGACGACCGCGAGTTCCCGGCCCCCCAGCAGTTCGGGGGGTACCACCCCGCTGGAATCGGTCACCACGGCAACGGACATGCCGGACCCTACCCCGCCGTCCACGCCTCGCGGACAACCGCCGCCAGCGCACAGCCGATCTCGGCATGGGACTCCCAGCCGAAGTGCATCCCGTCCGGATTGGCCCGTCCGGCGGCGACGTTCGCGTTCACCAGCGGGTTGAAGTCGAGCATCGGTACGCCGGCCCGCGCGCCCCAGGCGACCGCGGCCGCGACGGCCGCACGGTGCCCGCGCGGGACGCCGCCGTAGGCCACGGCCCGGTGCTCCGGCGGGATCATCCCGATCACCGGTACGCCGGGGTGGAAGTACCGCACACCCCCGACGCAACGGTCCAGATAGGAGTCCGTGAGGTGCTGGGGCAGACCTCGCCACGGCGTGACCGGGGCGACCGCGGGCTGCACCCGCCGGTACGCGGCGCGCACGACGCGCCGGACGGCCGGCGGCCGCAGGTACCGGATCCCCTCGCGCAGCCAGGTGGGCGCCGCCGTGGGCAGATAGTCCATGCCGCCGACCGCGAGCAGCACCGCGGACGCCCGCGGCAGGTGCACCGAGTACACCTGGGGGTCCCGGGTCATCGCCCACCACACGTCACGGGCCGTCCAGCCCACCCGCGCGACGATGTCGGCGGCCACCGGGGCGTCCGGTGTGGACAGTGCGGCGGCGGCGACATTGGCGTACAGCCGGGGTTCGTCGAGCAGCTCACCGCGGACCGGGCCGTAGAAGGTCAGCGAGTCGCCGAGCACCAGCAGGCGCCGCACCGGAGCCGGCTCAGGCACCGACGTTGTACGCGTGCAGGACCCAGCGATCCCCGCGCGGCCGCAGGTCTGCCCAGCGGCAGTTCTCCAGTCCACGGAGGACACCCGCGAGACCCGGGGCGACGAGGAACTCCTCCAGCCCGTACCGGAGCGCGCCCCCGTGGGACACCACCACGACGAGGCCCGAGCCGGCGACGTCGGCGAGCGCGGCCGCGGTGCGCGCGCCCACCTCGGCGGTGGTCTCCGCGCCCGGGACGGCGAACGCGCGGCCGGTCCGCCACGCGTCGTACCGCTCCGGGTCGTCGGTCGCGAGCTCGTCGTGCGTGCGGCCCTGCCAGTCGCCCCAGTGCCGTTCGCGAAGGCGCGGGTCGGTCTCGACGGTCAGGCCGGTCCGCGCGCCGAGCACCTCGGCGGTACGCCGGGCGCGGGACAGGTCACTGGAGACGATCCGCTCGGGCGCCAGGGCGGCGAGGAGCTCGGCCGCCTTCTCCGCCTGCTGCACGCCCTCGTCGGCGAGCGGCGCGTCGTACTGCCCCTGGATCCGGCCCTCGGCGTTGAAACCGGTCAGGCCGTGCCGCCACAGGAGGATGCGGCTCACGAGTCGGCGGGCAGCGCCACATCGGTGAACGGGATCGCCGGGCAGTCCTTCCACAGCCGCTCGAGCGAGTAGAACGTCCGCTCCTCGGTGTGCTGCACGTGGACCACGACATCCACGAAGTCGAGCAGGACCCAGCGGCCCTCCCGGGCCCCCTCGCGGCGGACCGGCTTCGCGCCGAGCAGCCGGAGCCGCTCCTCGATCTCGTCGACGATCGAGGCGACCTGGCGCTCGTTGGGCGCGGAGGCGATGACGAAGGCGTCGGTGATGACGAGCTGCTCGCTGACGTCCAGCAGCACGATGTCATCGGCCTTCTTGTCCGCCGCCGCCTGTGCGGCAGCAGTGGCGAGCTCGAGGGCACGATCCGATGCGGGCATGCCCCTAGTTTCTCACGCCCGGAAGTCGCGCCCCACCACGACCATGAGGTCCGCGATCGACTGCCCCTGGGACGACACCTCGATCGCGGCCGACCGGAGCCCCAGCGCCTCGGCCAGCGCCTTCGCCCGGGCGAGCGTGGCCGGGTCGGACTCGAACACCACGACCACCGTCCTGGCCCGGCCGAACGGGGTCTGGTTCCGGGAGCCGACGAACGCGAACCCGGCCGGCACGATCTTGTTCCGCACGGTCTCGCCGACGCCCGGCGTACCGACGGCGTTGACGACGAGGACCCGGTTGCCGGCCTCGCCGCGCCCCGGCAGGGCGGCGCCGGCGAACCGGCCGCCCACGAGCACGTCGACCGCCTCGGCGTCGAGGCGGTACGTGGGGACGCCGTCCGCGTCGAGCGCGACGACCGGCAACGTCTGGTAGAACACGGTCTTCTTCGCCGACAGTTGCGCGAGCGGCGCGAGCACCCGGACCAGCGCCGCGCGGTCGGCGGGACGCGCCCCCTCGGGCAGCCGGGACAGCAGCGCCCCGAGCTCCGCCCGCTCCGGCAGCCGCCCGAGCACGCCCGCGAGGACGCCCTGGAGGCGCGGCTGGTACTGCACGTCGTCCTCACCGGCGGGACGGTCCAGCAGCAGGGCGGCCGCCTTGGCGCCGTCGAGATGCTGCCCCTTTCCGGCCGGAGCGATCACGGTCGAGCCGGACACGACCTCGGCGGCGACGTCGACGGTCACGCCGCCGACGGCGTCGACGAGCGCCCGCAGCCCGGGCCGGTCCAGCACCCAGTGGGTGTCCACCCGGACGCCGAGGAGGTCGGAGACGGTGCTCCGGGACAGGTCGACGCCGTCGTGGATGCCGAGCACCCCGGCGAGGGGCTGCTGCCCGGCGCCCGGCACGGTGGCGACCACGCGGGACGGGATCAGCACCGCCACGCCCCCGCCGCCGGTGCCGTACAGGGCCGAGGCCGCCGCGGTGCCGTCGTCCGCCCGGAGCTGGACCAGCAGCGTGGACGGCGCACCCGCGGCGGTACCGGCCGTGGACCCGCCGCCGTCGCGGCCCGCCGTGTACAGGGCTCCGCCGCCGGCGAGCGCCGCCACGAGGGCGACGACGGCCGCGACCACGGCGGTACGCCGGCGCCGCCACCGGGGGCGGGTCGGGGCGAGGATCTCCGGCGCGGCGACGGCCGGTGCCGCCTCCGCCGGTACGGGCACCGGGACCGGGACCGGGGTGTCGAGCTCGTCGTCCGGGCGGACGTGCCGGCCACGGCCCATCGTCGGCGGCCGCTCGCGGGTGGCCGCGTGACTGCCCCGGCTCACCGGCCGGGCTCCCCGCGGTACAGGCAACGCTTGTCGATGTACTGCACGACGCCGTCGGGGACGAGGTACCAGACCGGCCTCCCGGCGGCGACGCGCTGGCGGCAGGACGTGGACGAGATCGCCATCGCGGGGACCTCGACGAGGCTCACGGCCGCGTCGGGGAGGTGCGCGTCGGAGAGCGTGTACCCCGGCCGCGTGACGCCGACGAAATGCGCGAGCGCGAACAGCTCGCCGACGTCCTTCCAGGACAGGATCTGGCCGAGCGCGTCGGCACCGGTGATGAAGAACAGCTCGACGTCCTCGTCCCGCTTGCCGTACTCGGCGTGCAGGTCACGGAGGGTGTCGATCGTGTAGGTGGGGCCGCCGCGGTCGATGTCGACCCGGCTGACCGAGAACCGCGGGTTCGACGCCGTGGCGATGACCGTCATGAGGTAGCGGTCCTCGCCGGGGGTGACGCCGGTGCTGCCCTTCTGCCACGGGACGCCGGTGGGGACGAACACCACCTCGTCCAGCGCGAACAGGCTCTGCACCTCGCTCGCCGCGACGAGGTGGCCGTTGTGGATCGGGTCGAACGTCCCGCCCATGACGCCGATACGGCGGGCGCCGGTGTGCGCACGCTCGCGCGGATCGGTCACCTGCGCATCCTCCCACCGCGGCCGGCTCCGTCACGCCGGCCTGTAGGTGGGTCCTCGGCAGCAAGGCCGCCGAGCTTGAGCCCCGGACCCGGGATCGTCACATACCGGGACGGGGCGGACCGGGAGCCCGCGCCCCCGGACCGCCCTCCGCACGCCCTCACTTCGCCGGGGCGAACCGCACCTTCACGGACGTGCCGTGCCGGGACACGACCTGGATCCTGACACCCGCCCCGGGCGTCTTGACCCCGTGGTTCGGCAGGTCGGCGTACCACCAGGTCTTGGTGTCGTCGAAGACCGGCTGGGCCGCCTGGCCACGCAGCTCGGTGGCCTGGCCGTTCGCGTGGAGCGTGAACGTCTGGGCCCGCGCGAGCCCGAACGGGGCATCGTACATCTGGATCCGGGCCCGCCACGGCGTGCCCGCCAGGGTGTACTGCGGGCGCGGCCGGGAGTCGAGGATCAGGTTCCGACCCTCGCCCGGGTGGACGTTGGTGTTGTTGTCCACCTGGGACAGATCCCAGTACGAGATCAGCAGGCCCTGCTGGTAGGAGTAGTGCTCCACCCAGTCCGGCCTCGTGTTCAGGAAGCCGAAGTTGTACGGGCCGGTCGCGAGGTATCGGTCGTACGACGTGTGGGTCCGGTTCGCGGCGAGGTAGTAGTTGTCGTACTCGGCCGTGACACTGCCGCCGACGGCGCTGAACCCGTCCAGCGTCCAGCCGCCCGACCCCGCCTCGGCACCGTCGCTCAGCACGGGTGCCCCGTCGGCCGTCACGGTGAGGTCGTCGGCGAAGAAGCCCCGCTCGGCCACGCCGCCGTCGGTGCGGTACAGGAACCGGAACCGGACGTTCTTCCCGGCCGCCGTGTCCAGCGGGATGACGATGTTCGTCCACCTGCCCGCGGAGGAGCCGGTGAGCGCCGGGGCGCCGGCGGCGTCGCGGGGGAACGCCGCACCGTCGACCGTGCCGTCGAGCGAGGTCCAGTTCGCGCCGCCGTCGCTGGAGAGCTGGGCATACAGGTAGTCGAAGTCCCGCTCGATCGCGTACCGGCCCTGCAGCGTCAGCGACGCCGTGGACCTGCCGGTGAGATCGAGGTCCCGGGTCATCGTGTTCGCCAGGTCGTCGGCCTGACCGCTCCACCACTGCCTGCTGCCCGCGGCGGGCGGGCCGAGCTCGGTGGTGACCTTCTTCTTCGGCAGCACGACGACGGCGGCCTGCGGCGCGGCGCTGTGGTACTCGGCGGGGCCGAGGTCCAGCGTGCGCTTCTGGCGGGCGACGAGCGTCTCGTAGTCGAGCCAGCCGAGCTGGAGCTTGTTCCACGCGCCGAGGTCGCCGGGGCGCGTGCCGATGCCCGCGTCGCCGGCCGCGGACAGCCGGCTCTGCGCCATCAGCGTCCAGTACTCGTTGTTGTTGTCGCCTCCGCCACTGGTGTCGTAGTCGTCCGGCAGGCCGAGGTCGTGGCCGTACTCGTGGACGAACACCGACAGGCCGCCGTTCTCCGGCTGGATCGTGTAGTCACCGACCCACAGGCCGGTGTCGCCGACCTGGGTACCGCCGAGCTTGTTGCCGTCGGGGCCCGTGACGCCGGTGTCCGCCTGGGACACGTACCAACGGTGGCTCCAGATCGCGTCCTCGCCCTGCTGCGGGTCACCGTCGGCCTGGTCGCCGCCGGCGTGGACGACCTGGAAGTGGTCGAGGTACCCGTCGGGCTCGTTGAAGTCGCCGTCACCGTCGAAGTCGTACCGGTCCCACCGGTCGAACGTGGCGAGCTCGGTCCTGAGCTCCGCCGTCGTCCTGCCCTCGGCCTTCCGGTCGGCCACCCACCGCTCGACCGCGTCGGTGACGAGCGCCCAGGTGTTGCTACAGGTGTTCGAGGCGCAGGGGTAGCCATTGCTGCGGCCGTACCGGGCCTCGTTGTAGCGGACCTTCACCCAGTCGGTGACCTCACCGTCCACCGTGTACCGGCCGGAGGACTGGGTCTTGTAGTAGTTCGCGACGGACTCCGCGCCGGGGTCGGTGTCGAAGTACAGGTCCTGGAAATGCTGCCGGTCGTAGTTCGGCTGCCAGATCGTCGAGTTGTCCTGCGCCCGGTCGGGCTGGGGGATCTTGTCGTGCAGCGGCCCCTGGAAGGTCGCCGGGCCCGGGGTCGCCGGGTGGGTGTCCTGGTCGGGGTAGCTCGGATGCCGTTCGTCGCCGAACTCGGCCAGGATCACGAAGATCCGGTCGGTCTTCTCGCGCTTCAGCTCGACGTACTGGTCCTTCCTGCCGTCCCGCTCGCGCTGGGTCGCGCGGGCGTCGGCACGGGAGTTGCCCTCGTCGCCGACACGCAGGACGGTGCTGCCGTTGCGCTCCTCCGGGGTGGCGCGTCCACTCAGGACATCGGCGAGGGCTCGTTCGCGCATGTCTCGGCGCTTGGACTCCAGGGCGTTCGGGAGCTCGTCGGAGGCGGGCTGGGCGGCAGGCGCCCTGTCCACCGGCGGTGCGGCGTACGCGGCGCTTCCCACCCCCGCCCCGATCCCGGACGCGAGAGTCAGGCTCAGCAGCCCGACGACGACCTTGCGCATGGGTACATCCCTTCAGCGGGCATGGCGGGGTCGCCGCGCACGGCCGCGGGTGTGCGGTGGATACGGCGCACCTTAGGTCAGGAAATTGCCACGTAGAGGTCACATTTCGGATACGACTACGGGTCCAGACCGGGCAACGGCGCCTCGCCGCCCGCCCACCGCACCACCCGGACCGCCTTGCCGACCTCGGTACGCGGGACCGTTCCGGCGGGCAGGACCCGCACCTCGCAGCGCAGGCCGAGCCGCTCCCGCAACGCGGCGCCGGTCCGGGCGGCCGGCGACCCGTCGTCCGGAGGCCGGGCCTCGCAGGCGACGATCAGCCGCGGCGACCCGCCGCGGGAGTCGACCACGAGCTGGTAGTGCGGGCCGATGCCCGGATCGGCGAGCAGGACGGACTCGACTTCGGACGGATACACGTTCACGCCACGGATCACGAGCATGTCGTCCACCCGTCCCACCACCCGGCTCATCCGGACGTTCGTGCGACCGTCGGGCGCCGGTGAGCGGTCCAGCACCGCGAGGTCCCCGGTGCGGTACCGGAGCAGCGGCAGCGCCTCCTTGGTGACCGTCGTGAACGTGAGCTCGCCCGCGCGCCCGGCCGGGACGGGCTCACCGGTCGCCGGGTCGAGCGTCTCGGTCAGGAAATGGTCCTCCTGCACGTGCAGCCCTCCGCCGGAGTCCGGGGTCTCGCAGGCGACGCCGGGCCCGATGACCTCCGACAGGCCGTAGATGTCCAGCGCGCGGATCGGCAGCAGGTCCTCGATCCGGTCGCGCATCGCGTCGGTCCACGGCTCGGCACCGTGGATGCCGACGCGGAGCGAGATCTCCTCGCGCTCGACGCCCGCCGCGGCCAGCGTCTCGCCGAGGTGGACCGCGTACGAGGGGGTGCAGGTCAGCACGTCCGGGCGCAGGTCCAGCAGCATCCGGATCTGCCGGGACGTCATGCCGCCCGACATCGGGACGACGGTGGCGCCCAGTTCCTGCGCCCCCTGGTGCACGCCGAGCCCGCCGGTGAACAGCCCGTACCCGTAGGCGTTGTGCACGATCGACGACCGGGTGGCGCCCGCGCCGACGAGCGACCGGGCCATCACGCGCGCCCACACGGCGATGTCGTTCCGGGTGTACGCCACCAGCGTCGGCCGCCCGGACGTACCGGAGCTGCCGTGCACCACTGTCACGTCGGCGCGGTCCACCGCGAGCATCCCGAGTGGATAGTGGTCCCACAGGTCGGCCTTGGAGGTGGTCGGCAGGCGCGGCAGGTCGGCCAGGGTGACGGCGTCTCCGGAGTCCACGCCGGACTCGCGCAGACGCCGCGCCTGTACCCCACCCGCGGCGAGCAGCCGGTCCACCATCCCGCGCAGGCGGGCTGTCTGGAGCGCGGTGCGTTCGTCGGTGGACATGCGTTCTTCGCGATCGAGGATCGGCACGGCGTCATCCTGCCTGCACAGCTGATAGCTCTCGACCCCGTTCCTGCGGCAGCGTTCATGGCGATGCTGTCCAGGGGCGGGAGGCTGTCGTGACGGAGTTGTTGCGGACTGGTCGCCGACCGCAAGGCCGCCCGGCAGCGCCTCCCCGACCAGCTCGACACCCTCTGTCCGGGACTGTCGCCCGGCCGGGCACGGCCGGGTCCTGGAGGTCGAGGGCGTCACCGGGCAGGCGGTGCTCGACTGCGCGGTCGCCTTCGCCGGCCGCCCGCCCGCCCACCGTCCGCTCGTTGCACCAGCACGAGCGGTGACGGCTGGGACAGCCATGCCGCCCGACGGCGCAACCTGGCGTGCGCCCGCCCGTGCTGGGGCCCCCACCCCACGGCGAACACGAAAGCCCGCCGCACGACGGCGCCTGATCAGCCTGCCGACCCGGGGTCCCACACCGCCGAACCCGACGACGAGCGCGCCTGCCACCGGCCGACGCCGACGGTCCGCCGCCGGTCCGATCCCGCACGTCCGCCTTCACACTTGACCCGAGCGGCGAACGCTAGTCCGGCAGGAGCTCCTCGACGAACGCGGCCAGCTGCCGGGCGTTGCGGCACTCCACCATCGGCACCACCTGCCCGTACACCGGGGCGAGCGAGTCACCGCTCCCCCACTGCGTGCGCGGCTCCGGGTTCAGCCAGTACGCGTGCCGTGCCTCCCCGGCGAGCCGGCGCAGCGTGGGCAGGCCCGCGGACCGGTAGTTGTTCCGGGCGTCGCCGAGGATCAGCAGCGAGGTGTCCGGGCCGACGGCGTCGGGCCACCGCTCGGCGAACACCTCGAACGCGTGCCCGTAGTCGCTGTGTCCGTCGAACCACACCAGGTCCGCCTCGCGCGCCATCCGGCTCACGCCGTCCGCCAGTTCGATCCCGGGGCCGAGCAGGCGGGTCACCTCGTCGGTCGTGTCGATGAACGCGAACGCCCGTACCTTGCCGAACTGCTCCCGCAGCGCCGTCGTGAGCAGCAGCGTGAAGTGGGCGAACCCGGCCGCCGAGCCCGACACGTCGGTGAGGACGACGAGCTGCGGCTTGTGCGGGCGGCGCGGCCGGTGGTGGGTGACGATCGGTACCCCGCCGGTGGCCAGCGACGCGCGGATCGTGCGGCGCACGTCGAGCCGGCCCGAGCGGCCGTGCCGCCGTCGTGCGGCGAGCCGGGTCGCCAGCCGCCGGGCGAGCGGGTGGACGGTACGGCGCAGCGCGGCGAGGTCGTCCCGGGTCGCGCGGAGGAAGTCGACCTGGTCCACCAGCGGCGGTACGGAGTGCTTGCCCACCTGGTCGATCCCGCGTTCCTCGGCGACGCGGCGGCGGACCTCGGCGTCGACCTGCTCGCGGAAGGCGGCGAGCCGCTCGGCGATCGTGGTGCGGGCGACCTTCTCCGCGAGGCCGCCGCGCTCCCCGGCGAGGAGCGCGTCGAGCAGCGCGGCGACCAGGGTGTCCGGGGACAACCGGCGCAGCACCCGGTAGGTGAAGTAGGACTGGCGACCGGCCTGTCCGTCGCCCTGCCCGATCCGGGCGACGACCTCGCGGGCAAACCGGCGCAGCGCGTCCTCGTCGCCGGCCAGCAGCAGCTCGCGCAGCCGGTCCCGGAGCGCGTCGGCCTCGGGGTCGCCGTACCCCCGCGGTCGCGGCGCGTCCTCGTCGGTGTCGGCGTCCGGGTCGCCGACGGTCGGTTCGCCCGTCGCCGCCGGGAACCAGAGGTCGAACAGCATGTCGAACGCCCGCCGGTGCGCCGCCCGCTTCACCATCGCGGCGGCGAGCCCCTCCCGGAGCTGCCTGCGGTCGGTCAGGTCCACCGCGCCGAGCACGCGGGCGGCATCGATCTCCTCGGCCACGGACACCGGGACGGACGCCGCCCGCAGCGCGTGGGCGAAGTCCACCACCCTCCCCAGGAGCCCGCCCGTGGCGGTCATCTCAGTTCAGCCCCAGCGAACCGGCCGCCTTCTCGGCGTCCCCCGCGTACTTCACCACGACGCCGAGCGTGCGTACCGCGGTCTCCTCGTCGAGGGTGTCCACCCCGAGGGCGAGCAGCGTCCGCACCCAGTCCAGCGTCTCGGCGATGGACGGCGACTTCTTCAGCTCCAGCCCGCGGAGGGCGCGTACCGTCCGGACGACCTGGTCGGCGAGCTGCTGCGGCGCCTCCGGCACGCGGGAGAGCACGATCTCCAGTTCCCGCGCCGCCGACGGGTAGTCCAGGTGCAGGAACAGGCAACGCCGCTTGAGCGCCTCGGACAGCTCACGGGTCGCGTTCGAGGTGAGCACGACGAACGGACGACGTTCGGCGGTGATCGTCCCCAGCTCGGGGATCGTGACCTGGAAGTCGCCGAGCACCTCCAGCAGCAGGCCCTCCACCTCGACGTCGGCCTTGTCGGTCTCGTCGACGAGCAGCACGGTGGGGTCCGTACGCCGGATCGCCCGCAGCAGCGGGCGGGCGAGCAGGAACTCCTCGCCGAAGATGTCGCCGTGGACGGACTCCCACTCCTCGCCGGCGCCGGCCTGGAGCCGCAGGAGCTGCTTGCGGTAGTTCCACTCGTACAGCGCACGGGCCTCGTCGATGCCCTCGTAGCACTGGAGGCGCACCAGCTCGGCGCCGGTCGCCTCGGCGACGGCCTTGGCGAGCTCGGTCTTGCCGACGCCGGCCGGGCCCTCGACCAGCAGGGGCTTGCCGAGGCGGTCGGCGAGGAAGACGGTGGTCGCGGTGGCGTCGTCGGGGAGGTAGCCGGTCGCACGGAGGCGGGTGGCGACGTCCTCGACGGACGCGAACTGGGGCGAGTGCGGCACCTCCGCACTGTACGTGGCCCGCTCACTCCACGGCGGACGTCCGGGCGGCCCGCGCCCGCGCCCGGTGATCGGCCTGTTCGGCCAGGAGCCGGCGCGGCGGGGGACGATCCTGCCCGCCTCCCCCGACGACCGGACAGCGCGGGCGCCGTACCCGGTCGGGTACGGCGCCCGGAGCGCGGCGTCGCGGCTACTTCACGTCCACCAGGTCGCAGACGAAGATCAGCGTCTCGCCGGGGGCGATCACGCCGCCCGCGCCGCGGTCGCCGTACGCCTGGTCCGGCGGGATGACGAGCTGGCGGCGGCCGCCGACCTTCATGCCCTGCACGCCGTTGTCCCAGCCCGAGATGACGCGGCCCCGCCCGAGCGGGAAGTCCAGCGGTGCGCCGCGGCCGTAGGAGGAGTCGAACTCCTCACCGGTCGAGAAGGACACACCCACGTAGTGGACGCTGACCGTGTCGCCGGCCTTCGCCTCGGCGCCGGTGCCTTCGATGATGTCCCGGACGACCAGGTCCGCCGGCGGCTCGCCACCGGGGTGATCGACCTCGGGCTTGTCCTGGGCAGACGTCATGGGAACTCCTCGCTGAACTGGGGAATCGGTCCTCTCGACGCTACCGGACCCCGCGGACGCCGGCCCGTCACTCGGTCCTGGCGAGGCGCCGCGCCAGGTAGGCCTCGCGGCGCATCGACAGCTCGACGGTGTGCCCGGCGATCCAGACGCACACGGCGGCGAGCGGCAGCTCGACGAACACCGCGAGCGCACCCGAGAACAGCAGCTGCTTTCCGCCCGACGTGAGCACGTCGAACCACGCGTCCACCAGGAGCAGCGTCGCGGTGACCACCGCGGGGACGATCACGAGCCGGCGTCCCCGCCACGCCAGGAAGGCGGTGGAGAGCAGCGCCAGCATCAACACCACGTCGAACCCGACCCACGCCAGCCGGTAGTGGTGCGCCGTCGCCCGGTGCGGGAGCGTGAAGGCCAGGAACACGATCCACGGCAGCGTGAGAACGCCGAGACCGGCGAACAGGGGCGCGATCCAGCGTGGCCCCTGCGGGGGTGTCAGCGGGTTCCGCTCCGGGGACGCGGGGCCGGCCAGCAGCGACTCCCCCGGCGGGGGTCCCGGGGGAGTCGGCGGTGGTGTTACGCGCTCCTCACCGGACATGGCCGTCGCCGGTCACCACATACGTCGTCGTGGTGAGCTCGGGAAGCCCCATCGGTCCCCGGGCGTGGAGCTTCTGGGTGGAGATCCCGATCTCGGCGCCGAACCCGAACTCTCCGCCGTCGGTGAACCGCGTCGACGCGTTCACCATCACGGCCGCGCTGTCCATCCGGGACACGAACCGCTTGATCGCCGTCGCCGAGTTCGAGACGATCGCCTCGGTGTGCCCGGTCGTCCAGCGGCGGATGTGGCCGACGGCGTCGTCCAGCGAGTCGACCACGGCGACGGCCAGGTCCAGGGTGAGGTACTCGTCCGCCCAGTCCGCCTCGGTCGCCGGGACCGCGGCGTCCACGGTGGACACCACGGTGTCGTCACCGTGCAGGGTCACCCCGGCCGCACCGAGCGCCTTCGCGATCCGGGGCAGGAACTCCCCGGCGACCGCCCGGTGCACGAGCAGCGTCTCCGCCGCATTGCACACGCTCGGGCGGTGCGTCTTGGAGTTCAGGACGATCCGCTCGGCCACGTCCAGGTCGGCGTCCGCGTCGATGTACACGTGGCAGTTGCCGACCCCGGTCTCGATCACCGGCACGATCGCGTTCTCGACGATGTGGGAGATCAGCCCGGCACCGCCGCGCGGGATGACGACGTCGACCAGGCCACGGGCCCGCAGCAGGTGGGTGACCGACTCGCGGTCCGTCCCGGGCACGAGCTGGACGGCGTCGGCCGGCAGCCCGGCCTTCTCCGCCGCGGCGGCGAGCACCTCGACCAGCGCGGTGTTCGAGCGGTACGCGGAGCTGGAGCCGCGCAGCAGCACGGCGTTGCCGCTCTTCACGCACAGGCCCGCGGCGTCCACGGTCACGTTGGGCCGGGCCTCGTACACGATCGCGACGACACCCATCGGGACCCGTACCTGCCGGACCTCCAGCCCGTTGGGCAGCGTGTACCCCCGGACGACCTCGCCGACCGGGTCGGGCAGTGCGGCCACGTCGCGCAGCCCCTGCGCCATCGCCTCGATCCGCCCCTCGTCCAGCGCCAGCCGGTCGAGCATCCCCTCGGGCGTCCCCGCCTCCCGGCCCGCGGCGACGTCCGCGCGGTTCGCGGCGAGGAGGTCGTCCCGGTGCGCCACGAGCGCGTCCGCCATCGCGTGCAGGGCGGCGTCCTTCACCGCGCGGGTCAGCGGAGCAAGCTCGGCGGCGGCGGTACGGGCACGGCGGGCCGTGTCGTGGACCTGTTCCTGCGTCGTCATCGTGACTCCTCCACTCGCGTCGGGACGAGCCTACGACGCGGCGCCACCCGATTGCGCCAGGCGGCGCAGGGCAGCCCGCAGCGTGAGACGGTCGGCCGCCAGCCGCCGCGCCGCCGGGGCATGGCCCGCGCAGAACCCGGGAGCCGATGGCGCGGTGGGGCGCAGCCGGAACCCGGTCCCGGCGTACGGCCCGCGATGCGGTCGGGGCGGCCCGACGCGGCCACCGAGGAACCGTTCGAGCCGGTTGCGGCGGAAGGTCACGTGTTCGGTCGCCGGGACGCCGGGGCGGCCCTCCGCCGCGCACGCCGGGCATGCGTCCGCCGAACCCATCAGCACAGCGTGCCACGCCCGTCCACACAAGGGGGATGTGCACAAACCCGCCTCCGCGCCGCCTCTGTGGACAACGGAGATCGGCCCTCGACAATCCGGCACGCTCCTCTCATGCCGATGTTGCCGGTCCCCGGGTGCCTCCTCTCGCCGTACCTCCTGCCGACCTCCGTGCCGCCCGCCGACGTCGGCGCGCTCGCCGCCGCGCAGGTACGGCTGCGACTCGACCCGCCGCTGCGCGACCGCGTCCTGGCGCTCCTGGCCGACGGCGAGGTGCCGGTCGAGGTGTGCCGGGCGGACGATTTCCCCGCCCTGGAGGCGCCGTGGCTCACGGCCTTCGGCGCCACGGAGACGGAGCTGTGCGTGCTCCGTACCGCCTCCCACGTCGTCCGGGTGCAGGCCACCCACCGGCCGCACGGGCCCACCGCCCACCACTGGGCCGGCCGCGCGGTGGCGTACGCGCTCGCCTGCGCCCTGTCGGCGCCCGTGGTGGACGAGCGGCTGCCCCGCGTGCTCGGTGCCCGGGAGCTGCTCGAGTCGCTGCCGGGTCCGGACGGAGCGCTGCCGATGTCCCGCTGGGTGGTGGCCCTGCAGAGCCCGGATGCCCGCGGGTTCTGGTGCACGACCTCGGGGCTGGACCGGTTCGGGCTGCCGGAGCTGCAGGTGCTCGACATCCCGCCCGTGGTGGCGGAGCTGTGGGCCGTCACGATCACCGCGCTCGCCCAGCGGGTGGTCCAGATCTGGGACGCCGAGGTGCGCGCCCGGCCCGGCGCCGCCTTCGTGCCACTGCCGGACGTCGTCGCGGTCTCCGCGGCGGACGTGGAGACGGCGTACCGCCGGCGACCGGCGGGGCACGGCACGGTCGAACTGCGCCTGGCCCTCGACGTGGAGGGTCCGCGCGGCCCCACGTTCCTCACGGTCCGGGAGCCCGACCACCTCGCGGTGTGCGACGCGCTGTTCGGCGCGCTCGAACGGTGACTCAGAGGAGAACGAGGTCGTCCCGATGAACCAGTTCCCGGCGGTACCGCTGCCCGAGCTCCCCGCTCGACCGGCCGAGCAGCGGCGGCAGCTCGGCGGCGTCATAGGCCACCAGCCCGCGAGCGACCGGCCCCCCGGCCAGGTCACAGAGGTCGACCGGGTCGCCCGCGACGAACTCGCCGTCGACGCCGGTGACGCCGGCGGCCAGCAGCGACATCCGGCGGCCGACGACGGCCTCGACCGCGCCGTCGTCCAGCAGGAGCCGACCACGGGGTGTGCTGGCGTAGCGGAGCCACAGGAGCCGCGTCGGGAGGCGGCGACCGGTCGGGGTGAACCACGTGCCGACCTCGTCGCCGGAGAGCGCCGCCGCGGCGTTGTCGGCCGAGGTGAGCACCACGTGCACGCCCGCGGCGGTCGCGACCAGCGCCGCGCCGACCTTGCTGGCCATCCCGCCGGTACCGACACCCGCGGAGCCGGTTCCCCCCGCGGTGACCCCGGCCAGGTCGGCCTCGCCGTGGACGGTGCCGACCAGTCGTGCCCCCGGCCGGCGCGGGTCGCCGTCGTACAGCCCGTCGACATCGGACAGCAGGACCAGGGCGTCGGCGTGCAGCAGGTGCGCCACGAGGGCGGCCAGCCGGTCGTTGTCGCCGAACCGGATCTCGTCGGTGGTCACGGCGTCGTTCTCGTTCACCACGGGCACCACGCCGAGGTCGAGCAGCCGTTCGAACGTGCGCTTCGCGTTGCGGTAGTGCACCCGGCGGATGATGTCCTCACCGGTCAGCAGCACCTGGCCGACAGTCAGGCCGTACCGGGCGAAGGACGCCGCGTACCGCTCGACCAGGAGCATCTGCCCGACGCTCGCGGCCGCCTGCTGGGTGGCGAGGTCCCGCGGCCGTCGCCGCAGGCCCAGCGGCGCCAGACCGGCCGCGATGGCCCCGGAGGAGACCAGCACGAGCTGGGTGCCGTCCGCGCGCCGGGCCGCCACGGCCTCGACGAGCGCGTCGAGATGTGCCGTGTCGAGCCGACCGTCCGCGGTCGTCAGGGAGGAGGAGCCGACCTTGACCACGATCCGGCGCGCGTGCGCGACGGCGGAGCGGCCCGAATCGGCTCCGTTCACCCCTGCTCCCCCGTGTCGTCCTCGATGTACCAGTCGCCGTACTCGGTGCTCCGCCGCCGCGTCTTCTTGGCGGCGAGCCGCTCGTCCGCGGCCGGCCGGTCGCTCCGCTCGAGGCGCACGTCGGTGCCGCGGCCCGTCATCGGGGTCCCGGCGCCGGTCTCGACGGTCGGCTCCCAGTCGAACGTGACGTCGCCGACCGTGACCGCGTCGCCGGCGTGGGCCCCGGCCTCGGCCAGGGCCTTCTCGACGCCGAGCTTGGCGAGCCGGTCGGCGAGGAAGCCGACGGCCTCGTCGTTCGTGAAGTCGGTCTGGCGGATCCACCGCTCCGGCTTCACGCCGCGGATGAGGAAGGCGGCCGGGTCCTCCGGGTCGCGCGCCACGGTGAAGTCGATCTCGTTCACCGCGGGCGGGCGGATGACGATGCGCTCCGCGCCGGGGGCGGCCTGCGCGGCGCGGTGGGCCTCGACCAGCTCGCCGAGGTGGTACGTGAGCGGCCGCAGCCCCTCCCGCGTCACCGCGCTCACCTCGAACACGCGCAGACCGCGGGCCTCGACGTCGGCCCGCACGATCTCGGCCATC
Source organism: Actinomycetota bacterium (assembly GCA_030840805.1). Lineage (GTDB taxonomy): Bacteria > Actinomycetota > Actinomycetes > Mycobacteriales > HKI-0501 > JAVEDU01. The sequence goes on along the minus strand of JAVEDU010000081.1, from coordinate 91,696 downwards.
TCGCGGCCGTTCGGGGTGTCGATCTTGTTGAGCACGACGATCCGCGGCCGGTCCGCGAGCCCGCCGTACTCCGCCAGCTCATGCTCGAGGGCGTCGATGTCGGCGAGCGGGTCACGGCCCGGCTCGTCGGTGGCGAGGTCCACCACGTGCGCGAGGACGGCGCACCGCTCGATGTGGCGCAGGAACTCCAGCCCGAGCCCACGACCCTCGGCCGCCCCCGGGATGAGGCCCGGCACGTCCGCCATCGTGAACACGGTCTCGCCCGCGGTGATCACGCCGAGGTTCGGGACCAGGGTGGTGAACGGGTAGTCGGCGATCTTCGGTCGCGCCGCGGAGAGGACGGAGATGAGGGACGACTTGCCGGCCGACGGGAAGCCGACGAGGCCCACGTCGGCGACGGTCTTCAGCTCCAGGACGACCTCGAACGCGGAGCCGGGCTCGCCGAGGAGCGCGAACCCGGGCGCCTTCCGGCGGGTGCTGGCGAGCGCGGCGTTCCCGAGCCCGCCCCGGCCGCCGGCCGCCACCACGTACGTGGTGCCGGCACCGACGAGGTCGGCGAGGACCTCGCCCTCCCGGGACTGGATCACGGTGCCGTCGGGAACACGCAGCTCGAGCGACTGCCCGTTGGACCCGGCACGCCAGTTGCCCATACCGGGCTTGCCGTTCGTGGCGTTGACATGCGGGTGGTGGTGGAAGTCCAGCAGCGTGTGGACCTGCGGGTCGACGACGAGGATCACGTCGCCGCCGTTGCCGCCGTTACCGCCGTCCGGACCGCCGAGCGGCTTGAACTTCTCCCGGTGCACCGACGAGCAGCCGTGCCCACCGGCTCCTGCCGAGACGTACAGCACAACACGATCGACGAACGTCGCCATGCCGTCGCCTCCTCACTCTGATCTGTCTACAAAGCCGAAGGGCGGACCGGAGAGTCCGGCCCGCCCTTCCGCATGGTCTGTGGTGCTGGGGCCGTCAGGCCCCCACCGGCACGATGTTCACGGTCTTGCGACCGCGCTTCGTGCCGAACAGCACCGCGCCGGCCGCCAGGGCGAACAGCGTGTCGTCGCCACCGCGGCCGACGAGCTCGCCGGGGTGGAAGTGGGTGCCGCGCTGGCGGACGATGATCTCGCCCGACTTGACGACCTGTCCGCCAAAACGCTTCACACCCAGTCGCTGGGCATTGGAATCGCGGCCATTGCGCGAGGAGGACGCGCCCTTCTTGTGTGCCATGTCGGCGCCTACTTCCCGCTCTCGATGCCGGTGACCTTCACCTGGGTGAGGTTCTGCCGGTGACCCTGACGCTTCTTGTACCCGGTCTTGTTCTTGTACTTCATGATCCGGATCTTCGGACCCTTGGTGTGGCTCACCAGCTCGCCGGTGACGGTGAAGCCGGCAAGCGCGTGGGCGTCGTGGGTGACGGACACGCCGTCGCCCTCGCCGTCGACCACGAGCAGCGCCGGCAGCGTGACCGCGTCACCCGGGGCGCCCTCGAGCTTCTCGACCTCGATGACGTCACCCGCGGCGACCTTGTACTGCTTGCCGCCGGTCTTGACGATCGCGTACATCGGGACGGGCTCCTGACTGCTCTGAAGGCGCTAGATCTGAATGGTCGGACATCCTCGTGCTCGGCCACAGGGTGGGCGGCCCCTTGCGGGGCGGGCGCACAAGAACACGGCGCACCGTGCGTGCGCCACCGTCAAGGTTACGTTTCGGTGGTACCGCGGGTCAAACCGGGGTTCACGACGCGGCCACCGGCGGACCGGCGGGACGCGATGCGGCCCGGCGACGACGGCGCGGAGCGGGCTCCGGGGTGGTCCCGTTCGTCGCCTCGGCACCGGTCGTGGTCACCGGGTCGGCCACCACGTCGGGCGCCGGCACCGCGGGCCACGGCTCGCTGCCGAGCGGCGCCTCCGAGGGCGGCTCCGGCGTCGCCTCGACCGCCACGTCCGCGGCCACGACCTCGGTCGTCACCCGGCCCCGGCCCCGACGGCGCCGCGACGGCGCCGACGGCTCCGCCGCGCCCTCGGCGTCCGGCGCGACGGCGTCGACGGGCTCGGCCGCGTCGGAAGCAGGAGCGGCGTCGGCCGGGGCGCCGTCGCCCTGACCACGACCCCCACGGCCACGACCACGGCCACGCCGGCCACCCTCGACCGGCGGTGCCTCGACGGGAGCGGTGTCCACGTCGACGGCCGCCGTGTCGGAGACCACCGTCTCGGCGACTTCGGACCCGGCGGGCACCGTCTCGACGACGTCGGTCTCCAGCGCGGCCGGCGAGAGGGCCGGAGGCACCGGCCTCGGCGGCTGCGGCTTCACCTGCTGCTGACGCGGCCGCTCGAACAGATCGGTCCGGACGTGGACCCCACGGCCCTTGCAGTGCTCACAGGTCTCGCTGAACGCCTCCAGCAGCCCCTGGCCGACCCGCTTGCGGGTCATCTGCACGAGCCCGAGGGAGGTGACCTCGGCGACCTGGTGCTTGGTGCGGTCCCGGCCCAGGCACTCGGTGAGCCGCCGGAGCACGAGGTCCCGGTTGCTCTCCAGCACCATGTCGATGAAGTCGACGACGATCATGCCGCCGATGTCCCGCAGCCGGAGCTGCCGGACGATCTCCTCGGCCGCCTCCAGGTTGTTCCGGGTGACGGTCTCCTCCAGGTTGCCGCCCTGGCCGGTGAACTTGCCGGTGTTGACGTCGACCACGGTCATCGCCTCGGTGCGGTCGATGACCAGCGAGCCACCCGACGGCAGGTAGACCTTGCGGTCCAGCGCCTTCGTGAGCTGCTCGTCGATGCGGAGCGCCGCGAACACGTCGGTGTCGGCGGTGTGCCGCGACAGCCGCTCCACCAGGTCCGGCGAGACGTGCCGGACGTACTCCTCGACCGTGTTCCAGGCCTCGTCGCCGGAGACGATCAGCTTCGCGAAGTCCTCGTTGAAGATGTCCCGGATGACGCGCACGACGAGGTCGGGCTCCGCGTTCAGCAGGGAGGGCGCCTGGCCCTTCTCCGCATTGGTCTTGATCGTCTGCCACTGGGCCTCGAGGCGGTCGACGTCGCTCGCCAGCTCCTCCTCGCTCGCACCCTCGGCGGCGGTACGGATGATGACGCCGGCGTTCTCGGGGACGATCTTCTTGAGGATGTCCTTGAGCCGCTTGCGCTCGGTGTCGGGCAGCTTCCGGCTGATGCCGGTCATCTGGCCCTCGGGCACGTACACCAGGAACCGGCCCGGCAGGCTGATCTGGCTGGTCAGCCGGGCGCCCTTGTGGCCGATCGGGTCCTTGGTGACCTGCACGAGCACCGGGTCGCCGGACTTCAGCGCCTGCTCGATCTTGCGGGGCTTGCCGTCCATGCCGGCCGCGTCCCAATTCACCTCACCGGCGTACAGGACGGCGTTGCGCCCCTTGCCGATGTCGATGAACGCCGCCTCCATGCTCGGCAGCACGTTCTGGACCTTGCCGAGGTAGACGTTCCCGGCGTACGAGGTGTTCGACGCCTTGGTCACGTAATGCTCGACGAGGACGTCGTCCTCGAGGACCGCGATCTGGGTTCGCTCACCGAGCTGGCGGACCACCATGGTGCGCTCGACGGCCTCGCGGCGGGCCAGGAACTCGGCCTCGCTCAGCACCGGCGGACGGCGTCGCCCCTGGTCACGGCCGTCGCGACGACGCTGACGCTTCGCCTCGAGCCGGGTGGAGCCCTTGACGCCCTGTACCTCGTCGGAGGCGGCCCGGGGCTCGCGGACCTTCACCACCGTGTTCGGCGGGTCCTCCACCGCGCCGTCGGTGTCACCGCCGCCGGAGCCACCACGGCGGCGTCGGCGGCGGCGCCGGCGCGAGGCACCGTCGGACTCGTCGTCCTCGCCGGTCTCGGAGTCCTCCGCGTCCGGGGACGCGGTCTCGGCCTCGGCGGCCGACTCGTCGTCCTCGGTCGCGTTCTCGTCGCCGCCCCGGCCGCGGCCACGGCCACGACGGCCACGACGGCGGCGGCGCGCGCCGCCCTCGGTGTCCTGCTCGTCGTCGGCGGGGTCGGCCTCGGCGACCTCCGTCGGCTCTTCCGCGACCGGCGCCTCCACCTGCTCCGGCGGGCCGGCGGGCCGGCGGGCGCCACGGCGGCGCGGTGCCGCGGCCGCGGGGTCCGGCGCCACGAACAGCGCGACGGGCGGCCCGACCGGCGCCGGCGCGCTGTCCGCGGCGGCCTCGGTGGTGCTGTCCACAGTGTCCGGTGCGGCGGCGCGCGCGGCCCCGCTCCGGCTGCGGCGCGTGCGCTTCGCGGGGGCCGGCGAGTCGGACACATCGGACTGCGCCGCGGGGGCGTCGGGGGTCTCCGCGGCCGGGGGGGCCTCGGCGGGGGCCTCGGCGGCGGGCTCCGCGACCTTCTTCGCCGCGCGCTTGCGCGGGGCGGCCTTGCGGACGGCCTTCTTCGCCGGCGCGGGGGCATCGGCGTCGGTGGCCTCGACCGCGGCGACGGCCTCGACGACAGCGGCCGTGAGGTCGTTGGCCACCGGCGCGGGGGCGGCCTTCTTGGCGGCGCGGCGCGCGCGCTTCACGGGCGCGGCCGGCTCCTCGGCGGCCGGCGCCTCGGCGACGACCGCATCGGTGGCGGCCGGCTCCCCGGCGACGGGGGCGGCCTTCTGGGCGCGGCGGGTCGCGCGACGGCGCGGTGTGGCGGTGGCTGTGGCGGTGTTCTGCTCGTCGGACGTCGTGTCCGTCGAAGCGCCGCCGGTGGGCTCGTTGTCGAGCATCCGGGCGTGTCTCCCGTTCGACCCCCGGGCGCGTGGGACGCGGCCGCTCAGGGGTATGTGGTTGTGGTCAGGACGAGCGACCCGCCTGTGCGGGACGCCGAAGTCTTCAGTTAGGCGCCGTCAGGACGGCGGCACCCCGGTGACATCTCTGTCGCGGTCCGCGGCGAGGGGGTCGGCCAGCCGACCCTCCGCACTGAGGGCTCCCTGCGCCAGCCGGGTCGCCCTTGGGGGCACCGGCGGCACCAGGTCAGCCACGACTCGCAGCCCGGTCAGAACGTCATCGGGTCGTACGGCAGGCGTCACGTGCCGGACGACTAGGTCAAGTATCGCACACGCGTCGGCACTCTCCGTCCCGAACGCGCCGAGGACGTCCGTGCTGACCTCGGCGTGGACGACGGGCTCGCGGGCGTCGAGGGTCCGCCGGCCGTTCTTCATGAGGCGCTCCACGGGCACCTCCGCGGCGGCCAGGAAGGTCGCCACGGCCGTGCGCAGCTCCTCCACCGGTACGCCGGGGAGCTCGATGCGCCACGACGACGTGTCGATCCGGTCGGCGAGGGAGCCGGCGCCCGCCTCGACGACCTCGACGATGTCCACGCCAGACGGGAGGGCAGCGTCGAGGGCCGCCCGCAGTGCCTCGGGGTCCACGCGCTCGGCGAGCGCCAGCTCGAGGTACTCGGCCTCGCTGGCCACGCCGGTCGGGGACGCGCCGAGCCAGGACACCTTGGGGTGCGGGTTGAACCCGGCGGAGTACGCCATCGGCACCCGGGCCCGCCGCAGGGCACGCTCGAACGCACGGGCGATGTCGCGGTGCGAGGTGAACCGGAGCCGCCCACGCTTCGCGTACCGGAGTCGGACGCGCTGCACCACGGGGGGCGGCGGCGGGCCGTCGGGTTGGCGAGCCACGGGGTTCCTCTCGGGTTTGCACGGCCGGATACGCCGAGCTTAGTTACTCTCCCGCGGCGGGATGGTGGCGGTCTGTCACGGGGCCTCCGAGCGGTGATCCGGTCCGGCATACTGCGCCGCGTGACTCGACCGGAGACCCAGACCGAACCTCGTCCCGACGTCCACACGACCACCGAATCCGCCCAGGAGAACGAGGGGGCAGGCGTGGACACCCGCGCGCGCATCCGAGCTGGCGCCGTCTGCCTGGCGGTCGTCGCCGGGGTCTCCGCGGTGCTCGCCTGGCTGCTGTACGCCCAGGTGACCTCGACGTGCAGCGGTACCGGCTGTCTCGGCGCGAGCGGCGGCTTCCTGATCGTCGGCGTCCTGGCGGCGGCGCTGGCCCTGCCGGCGTTCGTCGAGCCGGCGGCCATCGTGGTGGCCGAGCGGCCCGGTACCCGGCGCCGCCTCCGGGTGGCGGGCTGGGCCGCCCTCGCGTCCCTCGGCTGGACCGCGCTCTGGATGGGGCTGGTCCACCGGGCCGCCGGTGTGCTGCCCGGCTCCGACAGCCCGGTCCTGCAGGCCGTCACGATCGCGGTCGTCGCGCTGGTGGCGGCCGTCGTCGTCCTCGTCCCGCTGCTGGGCGGACGCCGGGTCGCGGTGGAGGTGGCCCGGGTCGTGTTCGTGCTGCTCACCGTCTGGGCGCTCTGGCGGTTCGGCACGCTCGGCCGCTGAGCCGCCCGCTCCCCCCTTCGGGGGAACGGTCGCGCCGTCAGGCCGTCGGACCCACCGGCGTCAGCGGCAGCATCGTGCGACCGGTCGGGCCGATCTGGATCTCGGTGCCCATGCCGGGGCAGACACCGCAGTCGAAGCACGGCGTCCAGCGGCAGTCGTCCTGCTCGTTCTCGTCGATCGCGTCCAGCCAGTCCGCCCAGAGCCACTCGCGGTCCAGCCCCGAGTCGAGGTGGTCCCAGGGCAGGACCTCCTGCTCGCCCCGCTCGCGGGTGGTGAACCAGTCCAGCGACACCCCGAGCGGGGTCAGCTCCCGCTCGGCGGCGGCGTGCCAGCGGTCGTAGGAGAAGTGCTCGTTCCAGCCGTCGAACCGGCCGCCGTCCTCCCACACGCCCTTGATCACGCGGCCGACCCGGCGGTCACCGCGGGACAGCAGTCCCTCGATCTGCCCCGGCTTGCCGTCGTGGTACCGGAAGCCGATGGCCCGGCCGAGCGAACGGTTCGCGTTGATCGCGTCCCGCAGCTTCTTCAGCCGCCGGTCGATCGTCTCGGGGTCGGCCTGCGACGCCCACTGGAACGGCGTGTGCGGCTTCGGCACGAACCCGCCGATCGACACCGTGCAGCGGATGTCCCTGTGCCCGGACGCCTCGCGGCCCGCCCGGATGACGTCGTGCGCCATCTGGGCGATCTCCAGCACGTCCTCGTCGGTCTCGGTGGGCAGTCCGCACATGAAGTACAGCTTCACCTGGCGCCAGCCGTTGGCATACGCCGTGCTGACCGTCCGGATCAGGTCCTCCTTGGAGACCATCTTGTTGATGACCTTCCGGAGCCGCTCCGAGCCGCCCTCGGGCGCGAACGTGAGGCCGGACCGCCGCCCGTTGCGGGACAGCTCGTTGGCCAGCGTGATGTTGAAGGCGTCCACCCGCGTGGACGGCAGGCTGAGACCGACGTTCTGCCCCTCGTACCGGTCGGCCAGGCCCTTCGCGACCGCACCGATCTCGGTGTGGTCGGCCGAGGACAGCGACAGCAGGCCGACCTCCTCGAAGCCGGTCGCGTCCAGCGACGCCTGCACCATGTCGCCGATACCGGTGATCGAGCGTTCCCGGACCGGACGGGTGATCATGCCCGCCTGGCAGAACCGGCAGCCCCGGGTGCAGCCGCGGAAGATCTCCACGCTCGCCCGCTCGTGCACGGTCTCGGCGAGCGGCACGAGCGGCTGCTTCGGGTACGGCCACGCGTCGAGGTCCATCGTCGTCCGCTTGCGGATCGAGAACGGCACGTCCGGCCGGTTCGGCACCACGCGGCGGATGCGCGCGTCGGCGAGGTACTCGACGTCGTAGAACCGCGGCACGTACACGGCCTCGGTACGGGCGAGCCGCAGCAGCACCTCGTCGCGACCGCCGGGGCGGCCCTCGGCCTTCCACTGCCGCAGGACGGCGGTGATCTCCAGGACCGCCTCCTCGCCGTCGCCCAGCACGGCGGCGTCGATGAAGTCCGCGATCGGCTCGGGGTTGAACGCCGCGTGGCCGCCGGCGAGCACGATCGGGTGCTCGTCGGTCCGGTCGCGGCTCTCCAACGGGATGCCGCCCAGGTCCAGGGCGGTGAGCAGGTTCGTGTACCCGAGCTCGGTGGAGAACGACACCCCGAGCACGTCGAACGCGGCCACCGGCCGGTGCGCGTCCACGGTGAACTGCGGGACGCCGTGCTCGCGCATCAGCGCCTCGAGATCGGGCCACACCGCGTAGGTGCGCTCGGCGAGGACGTCCGCCTGCTCGTTGAGGATCTCGTACAGGATCTGGATGCCCTGGTTCGGCAGGCCCACCTCGTACGCGTCCGGGTACATCAACGCCCAGCGGACCGTCGTGGCGTCCCAGTCCTTGACGGTCGCGTTGAGCTCACCGCCGACGTACTGGATCGGCTTCTGCACGCGGGGCAGCAGCAGTTCGAGGGCGGGGAAGACGGACACGACGGGTGTGGTGCTCACAGGAGCCCAGGGTACGCGGTGACGGGGGGTGAGGGGACCACGCGCCACGTCCGGGCGTGCAACCATCCCGGCTCTACCGCAGGAAGGGACCCGCGACCGTGTCCGAGCAGCTCCCGCCGACGTCCCCCGACGCCCCGGCGTACCGGCCGCACCGGCCCGCGAAGCCGGTCGGAGAGGTCGAGCCGCACCACACGGGCGACGGGACGTACGACCCCGCCGACATGTACTTCACGGCCGACCCGCCCGAGGAGCCGCCCTTCGCCGCCCAGCCGCCCGAGCCGCGGCTCGATCGGGCGTCCGCCCTGGTCGCGGCGCTGATCCTGACCGCCCTGCTCGCGATGGCGGGCTGGACCACGGCGGCGCTGGCCCTGACCCGCGACCCGGCGCCGGCCCGGGCCACCGCCCGCCCGTCCGCCACCGCGGTCGCCCCCGCACGGTCCGCGGTACCCCCCGCGCCCTCGCTCGCCGAGGTGCCGTGCGGACCCGCCGCCACACTGGCCCGCAGGCACGGCCTGACCGGGGTCCAGAGCCTGCCGGCCGCGACCCTCGACGGCAGCGAGGCCGAGCCACGCCTGAAGCTGCGGTGCTCGCTGTCGTCGGAGCAGTTCGACCTGTCGGTCGACCTGCTGCGGTCTCCGGACCCGGAGGCGGTGGCCGAGTTCTTCGAGTTCCACCGCGGGTCCGCCGTCGACGGCACGGGCGGGACGGCGCTCCCCGGCGTCGGCGACCGCGCGTTCGTGACCGAGGACGGCGCCACGGCCGGCGGTCGCGCCACGGTCGGGGTCGACGTCACGGGCAACCACCGGGCGATGTCGATCGTCGGGACGACCAGCGGCGGGTACGCCACCGCCGACGCCCGCGCGCTGCTCGTCGCGATGGCCGAGGCGTACCTCACCGCGCGGTGAGGTACGCCCCCGGCCTCAGGCCCGGCCGACCGCGATCCGGACCGAGCCGCCGTCCCCGACCTCGGCGGACGCCGCGTCCGGACCGGCCTCCGCCAGCACCAGCTCGGTGGCCAGCGTCTCCGCGGCCACGAAGTCCCGGTGTGCCTCGATCGCCGCGCGGATCTCCGCCGTCGACGGTTCGAGCACGAGCCGGATCCGGTCGGAGACGTCGAGCGCCGCGTCCCGGCGGGCCGAGGCGATGCCCCGGATCACGTCCCGGGCGATGCCCTCGGCGGCGAGGTCGGGCGTGACCGCGGTGTCGAGGGCCACGTACCCCTCCCCCGGCAGCACGGTCGTGGCACGAGTCCCCTCCCCGGCGACGAGCTCGAGGGTGTACTCGCCCTCCTGGAGCGCGATGCCCCCGGCGACCGCGGCCCCGTCCTCGCCCACGGACCAGTCGCCCGACTTCGCGCCCTTGATCGCCGTCTGGACGTCCTTGCCGAGGCGCGGGCCGGCCGCACGGGCGTTGACGGTCAGCCGCCGGGTGATACCGAACTCCCGCTCGGTGGCGTCGCCGGGCGGCAGGAACCGCACGGACTTCACGTTCACCTCGTCCGCCACGACGGACCCGAACGCCGCCAGCGCGTCGGGCGCCGGGTCGACCACGACCAGCTCGGCGAGCGGCAGGCGCACCCGGAGCTTGCCGGCCTTCCGCAGCGACAGCGTCGCCGAGGCGATTTCCCGGACCCGGTCCATCGTCCGCACCAGCTCGGCGTCCGCCGGCAGCGCGTCCGCCGACGGGAAGTCCTCCAGGTGCACCGACCGGCCGCCGGTCAGGCCCCGCCAGATCTCCTCGGTCATCATCGGCAGCAGCGGCGCCATCAACCGCGTCGTGGTCTCCAGCACCGTGTACAGCGTGTCGAACGCGTCCGCGTCGGACGACCAGAACCGGTCCCGCGAGCGCCGGATGTACCAGTTCGTCAGCGCGTCGAGGAAGTCCCGCACGGTCGCGCACGCACCGGAGATGTCGTAGACGTCCAGCTGCCCGGTGACCTCGGCGACCGTGTCGTGCAGCTTCGCGAGGACATAGCGGTCCAGCACGTTCGCACTGTCCACACGCCACTGTGCGGAGTGGTCGTCGGCGTTGGCGTACAGCGTGAAGAAGTACCAGGCGTTCCACAGGGGGTTGAGCACCTGACGGACGCTGTCGCGGATCCCGGTCTCGGTCACCGACAGGTCGCCGCCGCGCAGGATCGGCGAGGACATCAGGAACCAGCGCATGGCGTCGGCGCCGTACGAGTCGTACATCTCGTAGACGTCCGGGTAGTTGCGCAGGCTCTTGCTCATCTTCCGGCCGTCGGCGCCCAGCACGATGCCGTGGCTGACCGCGCTGGAGAACGCCGGCCGGTCGAACAGCGCGGTCGCGAGCACGTGCAGCGTGTAGAACCAGCCGCGCGTCTGCCCGATGTACTCGACGATGAAGTCGCCCGGGTAGTGGTGCTCGAACCAGTCGCGGTTCTCGAACGGGTAGTGCACCTGGGCGAACGGCATCGAGCCCGACTCGAACCAGCAGTCGAGCACCTCCGGCACGCGCCGCATCACGGACCTGCCGGTCGGGTCGTCCGGGTTGGGCCGGGTCAGATCGTCCACATGGGGCCGGTGCAGGTCGGTCGGGCGCACGCCGAAGTCACGCTCGACGTCGTCCAGCGAGCCGTACACGTCCATCCGGGGGTAGGCCGGGTCGTCGGACTTCCACACCGGGATGGGCGAGCCCCAGAACCGGTTGCGGCTGATCGACCAGTCCCGCGCGTTCGCGAGCCACTTGCCGAACGAGCCCTCCTTGATGTGCTCGGGCACCCAGGTGATGTCCGCGTTGAGCTCCACCATCCGGTCGCGGAACTTCGTCACCTCGACGAACCAGCTCGACACCGCCTTGTAGACCAGCGGGGTGTCGCAGCGCCAGCAGTGCGGGTACGGGTGCTCGTAGCTGTCGTGCCGGATCAGCACGCCCTTCTCGCGGAGCGCGGCGACGATCGGCTTGTTGGCCTCGAAGACCTGGAGTCCCTCGTAGTCCGGCACGACCGAGGTGAACCGGGTGTGCTCGTCCACCGTCATGACGACCGGGATGCCGTGGGCGGCACAGGTGTTCTGGTCGTCCTCTCCGTACGCGGGTGCCATGTGGACGACGCCGGTGCCGTCCTCGGTGGTCACGAAGTCACCGGGCAGCACGCGGAAGGCGTTCTCGGTGCCGAACCGCTCGGTGTCGGTGAGATACGGGAAGATCGGCGTGTAGCGGCGGCCGACGAGCTCGGCTCCCGTGAGGGTCCCGACCCGCTCGTACTCCCCCAGCTGGCCCTCGTACGCGCCGAGGCGCGACTCGGCCAGGATGTACCGCTGGCCGTCCCCCGCGGCGAGGACGGCGTAGTCGATGCCGGGGCCGACCGCGATCGCCTCGTTGCTCGGCAGGGTCCACGGCGTGGTCGTCCAGACGAGCAGCTTCTCGCCGGTCTCCAGGACGAACGCGACGGTCACCGCCGGGTCCTGCCGGGCGCGGTAGACGTCGTCCATCCGCGTCTCGGTGTTCGACAACGGCGTCTCGCAGCGCCAGCAGTACGGCAGCACGCGGAAGCCCTCGTAGATCAGGCCCTTGTCGTGGAGCGTCTTGAAGGCCCACATGACGCTCTCCATGTAGGACAGGTCGAGCGTCTTGTAGTCGTTGTCGAAGTCCACCCAGCGGGCCTGCCGGGTGACGTACCGCTGCCACTCCTCGGTGTACCGCAGCACGGAGGCGCGGCAGGCCTCGTTGAACCGGTCGACGCCCATCGCGATGATCTCGGGCTTGCCGGAGATGCCGAGCTGCTTCTCGGCCTCGACCTCGGCGGGCAGCCCGTGGGTGTCCCACCCGAAGCGGCGTTCGACGTGCTTGCCGCGCATCGTCTGGTAGCGCGGGACGACGTCCTTGACGTACCCGGTGAGCAGGTGGCCGTAGTGCGGCAGGCCGTTGGCGAACGGGGGGCCATCGTAGAAGACGAACTCGTTCTCGCCGTTCTCCCCGGCCGGGCGGGCCGCGACGCTCGCCTCGAACGTGCCGTCGGCGGCCCAGTGCTCCAGCACGCGGCGCTCGATCTCCGGGAACGTCGGAGCCGACGGGACGCCGCCGGTCGGGTCGGTCTTCGGGTACACGCTCATCGCGATCCTCGTCCTCACACACTCGTCGTCGTGCCGGTGTGCGAGGACGAGCAGGGCCCGCGGTACCACCTCGCTTGGCCCGGCCGAGGCCGGGCCCGCTCTTCGTCGGCTGTGACGGGCCGTACCCGTCCGGTTCTACTGAGGCCGCCGTGGCGGCCCGTTCTTCCGGAGGCTCGCCGGTGATGGCCGGGTCGATGCCTGTGACCCGAGTCTACCCGCTCAGGGCGTGAGGGTTTTCTCCCAGAGCACCCGGCCGTCGAGGTCGCGCAGCCGCACGGTCATCGCCCGGGTCGCGCCGTCGATCGTCACCTGGCCGAAGAACTGGGAGCCCTCCGCCGGCGAGGTGTTCGCGTGTGGCGGCGCGGCGACGAACTCGGCCCGCGGCCCGAACGTGCCGTCCAGCGGGTTGGGGCCGAACGCTCCCGCGTTGAGCGGCCCGGAGACGAACTCCCAGAACGGCGTGAAGTCGCCGATCGCGGCGCGGGCGGGGTCGTAGTGGTGCGCCGCCGTGTAGTGGACATCGGCGGTGAGGAACACGATCCCGGTCACGCCGCGGCGGTGCGCCGTCCGCAGGATGTCCGCGAACTCCAGCTCGCGGCCGAGCGGGGCCCCGTCGTCGCCCTGCGCCACGCCCTCCTGTGCGGTGGGCCCGTCCGGCACCACGATCCCGAGCGGGAGGTCGTTGGCGATGATCTTCCAGGTGGCCCGGGAGGCGGCCAGCTCGCGCTTGAGCCACTCACGCTGCCGGGTGCCGAGGAGGCCCCGCTCCGGGTCGGCGTACCGGTTCGGGCCGTTGGGGTCCTTGTACGTGCGCATGTCGAGCACGAACACGTCCAGCAGCGGGCCGTACGAGCGCTTGCGGTACACCCGGTCGCCGTCGCCGTGCACCCGTTCGATCGGCAGCCACTCGTGGAAGGCCTGGGCCGCGCGGGCGGCGAGGACGTCCACCCGCTTCTCGGTGTACCGCGGGTCGTCGAGGAGCTGGCCGGGGTACCAGTTGTTGCGCACCTCGTGGTCGTCCCACTGGTTGACCTGCGCGACGCGGGAGTTGAAGCGGCGGAGGTTCTCGTCGAGCAGGTTGTACGCGTACTGGCCGCGGTACTCGGCCAGCGTCTCGGCGACCTTGCTCTTCGCCTCGGTGGTGACGTTCCGCCAGACCCGGCCGTCGGGTAGCGCCTGGGTGGCCGGGATCACCCCGTCGGCGTAGATCGTGTCGCCGCTGCAGAGGAAGAAGTCCGGGTCCACGGCGGCCATCGCGTCGAAGATCCGGAACCCGCCGAACTCCGAGCTGATCCCCCAGCCCTGGCCCGCCAGGTCACCGGACCAGACGAAGTTGACGTCGCGGCCGCCCGCGGTACGGAACGAGCCGGTCTCCGGCGCGCCGGGCGTGCCGTGGGCGTCCTCCAGCCGGACCCGGTAGAAGACCCGGTCCCCCGGCGGCAGGTCCCGGAGCGACACCGTGCCGGTGAGGTCGGTACGCGGGGTGAGGACCGGGCCGCGCACGAGGCGGGAGCGGCGGAACGACGGCGTCCGGCTGACCTCGACGAGCATCCGGCTCGGCCGGTCCGCCCGGGCCCAGACCAGTCCACCGCGGGCCGACACGTCTCCGCTCTGGATGCCGTGGGTGAGCGCCGGGCGGCCTCGGACGAACGCCGGGGCGGCCGCACGGCCGGGAGAAGCCAGCGCCCGGCCCGGGGCCAGCAGCGCGGCGCCACCGGCGAACAGCCCGGTACGGATCAGGTCACGACGGGAGAGGTCCATGCCCCCGTTCGTACCCGTGCCGGGCGACCACCGGGTAACCCCCGGGTGAACCTCAGCCGAGGTCCGGGAAGAAGAGCTTCAGCTCCCGCTCGGCGGACTCCGGGGAGTCCGACGCATGGACGAGGTTCTCGCGGTTGGACAGCGAGAGGTCGCCGCGGATCGTGCCGGGCGCCGCCTTGCGGCCGTCGGTCACGCCGATGAGCGTGCGGACGACCTCGATGGCCTGGTCGCCGGAGAGCACCAGCGCCACGAGCGGACCGCTCGTGATGAACGTGCGCAGCGGCGGGTAGAAGTCGCGCTCGACGTGCTCGGCGTAGTGGCGGTCCGCCATCTCGCCGTCGAGGGTGCGCAGCTCCAGCGCGTCGATCGTCAGGCCCTTGCGCTCGAACCGGCCCAGCACGGCACCGACGAGGCCACGCCGGACGGTGTCCGGCTTGAGAAGGACGAGCGTGCGCTCGGACACGATGAGAACTCCCACGATCGACGACGGCGTACCGCGGCGGAGCCTAGCTCAGTGGTCGAACCGGGCCGGCCGCGACACCGTGACCCGGAGCCGCAGCAGGTACGCCCAGATCAGCAGGAACACGAGCCCCAGCGCGAACATCGCTCCCTGGTAGAAGCCGGTGAGCGTGATCGCGAGCTGCAGTGCGGTACCGACGTGCCAGCCCCACGGGCGGCGCAGCAACCCGCACCCGAGCAGGCAGCCGACGGCCAGCCCGACGAGCACCGCGACCTGGGTGCCGGTGATCCCGGACATCATCGAGATCGGGGCGATCGCCAGCAGCACGGTGATCGCCTCGAGGATCAGCACCCCCATCGCGACACCGCGGACGGCGGCCTGCGGGTTGCGGAGGCCGGAGGCGGGCTGGTCGTCGGTCCTCGGCTGCTCGCTCATCGACGCAGCAACCTCCGTGCGTCGGCGGCCGTGACGACCGAGCCGGTGACGATCACACCCTCGCCACCCAGCGGGCCCTCCGCGGCCTCCTCGGCGAGCTGCACCGCGGCCTCGATCGCGTCGTCGAACCGCGGTGCGACGTCGACCCGGTCGGGGCCCAGCACCTCCACCGCGAGGGCGCCGAGCACGTCGGGATCCATCGAGCGGGGCGAGGAGTTCCGGGTGACGACCACGGCGTCCACGACCGGTTCGAGGATCTCCAGCATCGTGCGGGCGTCCTTGTCGTCCAGCACCGCGAGGACCGCGACCAGCCGGCCGAACGAGAAGTCCTCGGTGAGCGCCTCGGCCAGCGCACGCATCCCGGCGGGGTTGTGGGCGGCGTCGAGCAGCACGGTGGGGCTGCTGCGCATGCGCTCCAACCGGCCGGGCGAGGTGACCTGCGCGAACCCCTCCCGTACCGCCTCGATGTCGACGGGCCGGTCCGGGCCCGCGCCGAGGAACGCCTCGACCGCCGCGAGCGCGACCGCCGCGTTCTGCGCCTGGTGCGCACCGTGCAGCGGGAGGAACACCTCCTCGTACACGCCGCCGAGGCTCTGCAGCGTCAGCATCTGCCCGCCGACGGCCACCTCGCGGGAGATCACGCCGAACTCCAGCCCCTCACGGGCCACCGCCGCGCCGACCTCGGCGGCCCGGCGGATCAGCGGCTCGGCGGCCTCCGGCTGCTGCACGGCGGCGATCAGCGTCGCTCCGCTGTGGATGATCCCGGCCTTCTCGGTGGCGATCGCGGCCACCGTGTCCCCGAGCAGCCCGACGTGGTCCAGGTCGATCGGCATGACCACGGCGACGGGCGCCCCCAGCACGTTGGTGGCATCCCACGCGCCGCCGAGGCCGACCTCGACGACGGCGGCGTCCACCGGCATCTCGGCGAACGCCGCGAACGCCATCGCCGTCGTCAGCTCGAAGTACGTCAGCGGCTGTGCACTGCGGGCGTCCAGCATCTCCGCGTACGGGGCCACGTCGTCGTACGCCGCGACGAAGCTCTCCGGCGACAGCGGCTCGCCGTCCACCCCGATCCGCTCGGTGACGCTCTCCAGGTGCGGGCTGGTGTACCGGCCCACCCGGAGCCCGAACGCCCGCAGGAGGGCGTCGATCATCCGGGCCGTGGACGTCTTGCCGTTCGTGCCGGTGAGGTGCACCGACGGGTAGGAGCGCTGCGGGTTCCCGAGCAGGTCCAGCAGCGCGGTGATGCGCTCCAGGTCCGGCACCATGCGCCCGGGGCCGCGCGCCTCGAGGGCCTTCTCGACGCGGGCGAGCTCGGCGGCGAAGTCGTCGGTCATCGGGCGCCACCGCCCGGCAGCGCCGCCAGCTGGGCGGTGAGCCGCTCGAGGTCGGCCTCCGCGGTGGCGAGCCGGCCGCGGATCTTGCCCACCACGGCCTCCGGCGCCTTGGCGGTGAACGCCTCGTTGCCCAGTTTCGCCTCCGCCTGTGCCTTCTCCTTCTGCGCGGCGGCGAGGTCCTTCGCCAACCGCTTGCGCTCGGCGGCGACGTCGATGGCACCGGACAGGTCGAGCTCCACGACCAACCCCTGGACCGGCAGCGATGCCGTCGCGGCGAAGTCGTCCGCGGCGTCGGTCAGCCGGGTGAGCAGCCGGATCGCCGCCTCGTGGTCCGCCAGCGGGGTGCCGTCGATACCGGTGAGCCGGGCCGCGACCCGCTGACCGGGCTTGAGGCCCTGGTCCGACCGGAACCGGCGGACCTCGGTCACGACGGCCTGGACCGACGCGATCGCGGCCTCCGCCGCCGCGTCGGCGCGGGGCTCCGGCGTCGGCCAAGGCGCGGTCACGACCGTCTCCTGGTTCGTCAGCGCCGTCCACAGCGCCTCGGTCACGAACGGCACGGTCGGGTGCAGCACCCGCAGCAGCCGGTCCAGCACGTGCCCGAGCACGAGGCGGGTGCGCTCGGCCGGCTCGCCCCCGCCGGTGAGCGGCGCCTTCGCCAGCTCCACGTACCAGTCACAGAACTCGTCCCACGCGAAGTGGTAGAGCGCCTCGGCGGCCTTCCCGAACTGGAAGTCGTCGAGGTAGGCGTCCACCTCGGCCAGCGTCGCGTGCAGCCGGGACAGGATCCACCGGTCCGCGGTGGACAGCCCCTCGGCCGGCAGGTCCCCGACGTGGGCGCCGTTGATCAGCGCGAACCGCGTGGCGTTCCACAGCTTGTTGGTGAAGTTGCGGCTGCCCTGCACCCAGTCGGCGCTGATCGCCTGGTCCGAGCCGGGGTTGGCGCCGCGGGCGAGGGAGAACCGCAGCGCGTCCGCGCCGTAGGACTCGATCCAGTCCAGCGGGTCGATGACGTTGCCGCGCGACTTCGACATCTTCTTGCCGTGCTGGTCGCGCACCAGGCCGTGCAGGGCGACCGTCTCGAACGGCGGGCGCCCGTCCATCGCGTACAGGCCGAACATCATCATCCGGGCGACCCAGAAGAACAGGATGTCGTAGCCGGTGACCAGCACGCTGGTCGGATAGAACTTCTCCAGCGCCGGGGTCTGCTCGGGCCAGCCCAGCGTGGAGAACGGCCACAGCGCGCTGGAGAACCACGTGTCGAGGACGTCGGGGTCCTGCGTCCAGCCCTCACCGGGCGGTTCCTCGTCGGGGCCGACGCAGCGGACGTCGCCGTCCGGGCCGTACCAGACCGGGATCCGGTGCCCCCACCACAGCTGCCGCGAGATGCACCAGTCGTGCATGTTGTCGACCCAGTCGAAGTACCGCTTCGCGAGCGGCTCCGGGTGGACCCGGACGCGTCCGTCACGCACCGCGTCGCCGGCCGCCTGGGCCAGCGGGCCGGTGTTGACGAACCACTGCTTCGACAGCCGCGGCTCGACCACCGTGTCGCAGCGGGAGCAGTGGCCGACGGCGTGGACGTACGGCCGCTTCTCGGCGACGATGCGGCCCTCCTCGCGCAGCGCGGCGACGACGGCGGGACGCGCCTCGAACCGGTCCAGCCCCTCGAACGGGCCGGGCACCGTCACGTTGCCCCGGTGGTCCAGCACGGTGAGCGACGGCAGGCCGTGGCGCTGGCCGATCTCGAAGTCGTTCGGGTCGTGGGCGGGGGTGACCTTGACCGCGCCCGTGCCGAACGCCGGGTCGACGTGCTCGTCGGCCACGATCGGGATGCGCCGGCCGGTGAGCGGCAGCTCGACCTCGGTGCCGACGAGGTGGGCGTACCGCTCGTCGTCGGGGTGCACCGCCACCGCGGTGTCGCCGAGCATCGTCTCCGCGCGGGTCGTGGCGACCACGATCGCGTTGTCACCGTCGCCGTAGCGGATCGAGACGAGCTCGCCGTCGTCGTCGGCGTGCTCGACCTCGATGTCCGACAGCGCGGTCTGACAGCGCGGGCACCAGTTGATGATCCGCTCGGCACGGTAGATCAGGTCGTCGTCGTACAGCCGCTTGAAGATCGTCTGGACGGCCCGGCTCAGGCCCTCGTCCATCGTGAAGCGCTCGCGCGACCACGCCACGCCGTCACCGAGGCGGCGCATCTGGCCGAGGATCGTGCCGCCGGACTGCTCCTTCCACTCCCAGACCTTGGCGACGAACGCCTCCCGGCCCAGGTCGTGGCGGCTCTTGCCCTCCTTGGCCAGCTCACGCTCGACGACGTTCTGGGTCGCGATGCCCGCGTGGTCCATGCCGGGGAGCCACAGCGTCTCGTAGCCCTGCATCCGGCGGCGGCGGGTCAGGGTGTCCATCAGCGTGTGGTCGAGGGCGTGGCCCATGTGCAGGCTGCCCGTGACGTTCGGCGGCGGGATGACGATCGCGTACGACGGCTTGTCGCTCGTGTCGTCGGCCTCGAACAATCCCGCCTTCACCCAGCGTTCGTACGTGGGCCCCTCCACATCGGCCGGGGTGTACTGGGTCGCGAGGTCGGTCGTCGCGCCCTGGGCGTCGGCACTGGTTGTCACGAGCCCAAGTCTACGGATGGCGGCGGGATCGGGATTCCCGGGCGCGGGTGTCCGGTTCGCGCCCCGATCCGGGTGTGCGAGCATCACGGAACCGGGCGGAAACCAGGGAGGGCGCCGTCGCATGTATCCCATGCAGAACGGCGTCATCGCGCTGCTGCTCCTGGTCGCGGTCGCCGTGGTGTTCTGGCGCCTGGCGGCCCGCGGGCCGACCCGGATGTCCCGCGCGCTCTACACGATCGCCGCGGTGTTGCTGTGCGTGGTGCTGCTCGGCCTGGTGCTGTCGGAGTTCAGCCGGTCCGGCCCGGGCTGACGCCCGCCCGGCGCCCGTGCAGCAGCAAGGCCCCGACCGCGAGCGCACACACCCCCGCCGACGCCGCCAGCGGCAGCGGTGCCGCCGCGGCCCCCACGGCCCCGACGAGCACCCCGACGGCGGGCGGCAGCAGCAGGCCGCCGATGTTCCCGGCGACGAGCATGGTCGGGATGGCGTACCGGGCGGCCGGCTGGTCGAGCGACACCCAGGCGAGCCCGGTCGGGAAGATCGGCCCCATCGCCATCCCGGTCAGGAGGTACGCGAACCCGCCCAGCGGCGCCGCCCACGCCAGCAGCAGGCCCGCGCAGGCGAGGACCGCGCACGCCAGCAGCATCGGTCCCGGCCCGACCCGCAGGCCCACGGGCGCCGCGATGATCCGGCCAGCGGCCAGCCCGGCGAAGAACAGCGAGGTGGCGAACACGGCCGCGTCCGCGTCGAGGGTGACCGCCCGCAGGTGGGTCGTGATCCAGCCCCCGGTCGCGACCTCGACGGCGACGTAACAGGCAAACACCAGCGCGAACAGCCCCAGCCGCCCGGGGTCTCCCCCGCTGCCGCCGCGCACCACGGCGTGACCGGGCGAGTTCGGGGTCCCCGCGGCCAGCGACCGGAACAGCACCGGGGCCAGGGCCGCCAGCGCCGCGTACCCGGCGTAGACCAGCCGCCCGGACCCGTCCGGCAGCGCCGCCACGCACAGCGGGCCCAGCACCGCGCCGATACCGAAGACGCCGTTCGTGAGGTTCAGCAGCACGGTGGACCGGGCGCCGTACACGGCGGCGATCATCCCGTTCACCAGGCTCGTGACCGCGCCGTACCCGACGCCGGTGATCACGCCGGAGACGAGGAGCAGGCCCCACCCGGGGGCGAGCGCGGTGCCGAGCTGGCCGAGCGCCAGCGCGCCGCAGGAGAACGCGAGCAGCACGCGGGTGTCGTACCGGCGTGCCACCACCATCGTCAGCAGCACCCCGGCGAGCCCGCCGGTCGGCACCGACGCGACAAGCGTGCCGGCCGCCGCGGGTCCCACGTCGAACGCGGACCGCAGCGCCGGCAGCAGCGGGCCCAGCGAGGACACCAGCAGCCCGAGCACGAACAGGGTGAGGAAGGATGCCGCCACGGCCGGCGCCGCCAGGCGGCCCGGCGGCGCCTGCAGCGTCGTCACGAGGTCAGATCAGGGCGGGAGATCAGGCCGACTTCTCCCGGCGCTCCCGCTTCGGGGTCTCCCGCGGGACGATCGTCGGGTTGACGTGCTCCAGCACGACCTCGCCGGAGATCACGACGCGGGCCACGTCGGTGCGGCTGGGGATCTCGTACATCACCGACATGAGCACCTCCTCCATGATCGCCCGGAGGCCACGGGCCCCGGTGCCGCGGAGGATGGCCTGGTCGGCGATCGCCTCGAGCGCGTCGTCGGTGAAGTCCAGCTCCACTCCGTCCAGCTCGAACAGGCGGCGGTACTGCCGGACCAGCGCGTTGCGCGGCTCGGTGAGGATGCGGACCAGCGACTCGCGGTCGAGGTTCCGCACGCTGGTCAGCACGGGCAGCCGGCCGACGAACTCGGGGATCATGCCGAACTTCAGCAGGTCCTCGGGCATGACCTCGACGAACACGTCGTCGAGGTCGTTCTTGGACCGGATCTCGGCACCGAAGCCGATGCCCTTCTTGCCGACCCGCCCCTCGATGATCTTCTCCATGCCCGCGAAGGCACCGCCCACGATGAACAGCACGTTCGTCGTGTCGATCTGGATGAACTCCTGGTGCGGGTGCTTGCGGCCGCCCTGCGGCGGGACACTCGCGGTGGTGCCCTCGAGGATCTTCAGCAGCGCCTGCTGGACGCCCTCACCGGAGACGTCGCGGGTGATCGACGGGTTCTCGCTCTTGCGGGCGATCTTGTCGACCTCGTCGATGTAGATGATGCCCGTCTCGGCGCGCTTGACGTCGTAGTCCGCCGCCTGGATGAGCTTCAGCAGGATGTTCTCGACGTCCTCGCCGACATAGCCGGCCTCGGTGAGCGCGGTGGCGTCGGCGATGGCGAACGGGACGTTCAGCATCTTCGCCAGCGTCTGCGCGAGGTGCGTCTTGCCGCAGCCGGTGGGGCCGATCAGCAGGATGTTCGACTTGGCGAGCTCGACGGCGTCCGCGCCCCCGCGGTGCCCGGAGCTGTCGGCCTGGATGCGCTTGTAGTGGTTGTAGACGGCGACCGCGAGCGCCTTCTTCGCGGTCTCCTGCCCCACCACGTACTGGTCGAGGAACTCGCAGATCTCGACGGGCTTCGGCAGCTCGTCCCACTTGAGATCCGCGGACTCCGAGAGCTCTTCCTCGATGATCTCGTTGCAGAGGTCGATGCACTCGTCACAGATGTACACGCCGGGACCGGCGATGAGCTTCTTGACCTGCTTCTGCGACTTCCCGCAGAAAGAGCACTTCAGCAGGTCCCCGCCGTCGCCGATGCGTGCCACCTATGCGACCTTCTCCCTGCTCGGGCGCCGGTCCACAGGGGCCGGCGCGACCACTCGACGGTACAACCTCGGATCCGGAATCGGACCCCCTTTGATGTTCGCGCCGGGCGGAACTCCGCCCGGCGCGTCACCGTCGCCCGTGCTCAGCCGGTGGCGGCCGCGGACTTCTTGCGGCTCTCGAGCACCGCGTCCACGAGGCCGTACTCCTTGGCCTCCTCGGCGGTGAGGATCTTGTCCCGCTCGATGTCCTTGCGGACCTTGTCCACCGGCTGGCCGGTGTGCCGCGCCAGCATCGACTCGAGCTGGGCCCGGATCCGCAGGATCTCGCGCGCCTGGATCTCGATGTCCGAGCCCTGGCCGTAGCTGCCCTCGGTCGCGGGCTGGTGGATCAGCACCCGCGCGTTCGACAGCGCCATGCGCTTGCCGGGCGTACCCGCGGCGAGCAGCACGGCGGCCGCCGAGGCGGCCTGTCCGAGGCAGACCGTCGCGATGTCCGGGCGCACGTACTGCATGGTGTCGTAAATGGCGGTCAGCGCCGTGAACGAGCCACCGGGGGAGTTGATGTAGATGGTGATGTCGCGGTCCGGGTCGGCCGACTCGAGGCAGAGCAGCTGCGCCATCACGTCGTTCGCGCTGGCGTCGTCGATCTGCACGCCGAGGAAGATGATCCGGTCCTCGAACAGCTTGTTGTACGGGTTGGATTCCTTCATGCCGTACGAGGTGCGCTCGACGAACGAGGGCAGCACGTAACGGTTCTGGGCCGGCGCGTAGCCGGCCGACTGCGGAAGGTAGAGCTCGCTCACGTCGTCCTCCGGATGCGGGGTGAAGTACGGGTTCTCAGGCGGTGCCGCCGCCGGACGGCACCTGCAGTGCCCCGGAGACGACGTGGTCGACGAACCCGTACTCCTTGGCCTCCTCGGCCGTGAACCAGCGGTCACGGTCGGAGTCGGCCTCGATCTGCTCGACGGTCTGTCCGGTGTGGAACGCGATCCGCTCCTGCATGAGCTTCTTGGTGTAGAGCATCTGCTCGGCCTGGATCGCGATGTCGCTCGCCGTACCGCCGATGCCGCCCGAGGGCTGGTGCATCATCACGCGGGCGTGCGGGAGGGCGTACCGCTTGCCGGGCGCGCCGGCGCAGAGCAGGAACTGCCCCATCGACGCGGCCAGGCCCATCGCGATCGTGCCGACGTCGTTCTGCACGAACTGCATGGTGTCGTAGATGGCCATACCCGCGCTGACGGAGCCGCCGGGCGAGTTGATGTAGAGGAAGATGTCGCGCTCGGGGTCCTCGGCGGCGAGAAGCAGGATCTGCCCGCAGATCGTGTTCGCCATGTCGTCACGGACCTCGGAGCCGAGGAAGATGATGCGCTCGCGGAGCAGCCGGTTGAACACCGAATCGTCGAAGTTCATGCCGGCGCCACCGGAGGTGCGCCCGTCGGGGGTCGGGATGTGCAGCTGGGTCACGACTGAAGCCTGCCTTCGGCGTCGACGGGTGATGTCTGTCTGTCAGCGACCCTAACGCGGTGCCGACGGCGCGCAGTCCCAGATCGGGCGGTGTTCGCTCTGAGCGCAGGTCCGGCCGGCCACGACGGGCCGGCCGGACCCCGGTGCGCTACTGCCCGGCGGGAGCGTCCTCGGCGGGCGCCTCGACGGTCTCCGGCTCGCCGCCCAGTGGCCCGCGGAGGGCCTCCAGGTCGACGGTGCGGCCGGATGCGTCGGTGATGGTGGCGCTCTCCAGCACCAGCGCGAGCGCCTTGCCCCGGCGCACGTCCGCGATGAGCACGGGCAGCTGACCGGACTCGACGAGCCGGTCGGCGAACTCCTGCGGCTGCATCTGCGCGTCCTGCGAACGCCGCACGACCTCGGAGGTCAGCTCCTCGTTGCCGACCCCGACCTCCTCCGCGTCCGCGACGGCGTCGAGGACCAGCTGGCCCTTCACCGCGTTGCGGGCCGCGTCGGACAGCTCGGCGTCGAACTCCTCCGCCGTCTTGTTGTCCGACTCGAGGTAGCCCTCCAGCGTCAGGCCGGCGCTGTCGAGCTGGTGGCCGATGTTGTGCCGACGGAACTCCACCTCGGACTCGACCACGGTGTCCGGCAGCGGCACCTCGACGGCCTCGAGCAGCGCCTCGAGCACACGGTCGCGGGCCTGCATGCCCTGCTCGATGCCCTTGACCTGACCGAGCCGGGTGCGGACGTCCGCGCGCAGCTCGTCCAGGGTGTCGAACTCGCTCGCGGTCTGGGCGAACTCGTCGTCCAGCTCCGGCAGCTCCTTCTCCTTGACGGAGCGGACGGTGACCGCCACGTCGGCGTCGCGGCCGGCGTGGTCACCGCCCACCAGCGCGGTGGTGAACGTCGTCGCGGCGCCGGACTCCAGCCCGATGATCGCCTCGTCGATGCCCTCCAGCAGCTGGCCGGAGCCGACCTCGTACGACAGGCCGGTCGCGGTACCGCCGGGCACCTCCTCGCCGTCCACGGTCGCGGCCAGGTCCAGTGACACGTAGTCGCCGTCCTGCACGGGCCGCTCGACGCCCTTCAGCACGGCGAACCGCTCACGCAGCCGGCCGACCTGCTCCTCGACCTCCTCGTCGGGGACCTCGACGTCGTCGACGGTCACCGAGAGCTGCTTGTAGTCCGGGAGCGCGAACTCGGGGCGGACGTCGACCTCGGCGGTGAACGAGACCTTCTCGTTGTCGGCGAGCTCGGTGACGTTCACGTCCGGCTGGCCGAGCACCTTGACCTCGTGCTCGCGCACCGCGGCCGAGTAGTGCTGCGGGATGGCGTCGTTGATCGCCTCCTGCAGCACCTCGGCGCGGCCGACGCGCTGGTCGATGAGGCGGGGCGGAACCTTCCCCTTGCGGAAGCCGGGGATGGACACCTGCTGCGCGATGGACCGGTACGCCTTGTCGAGGCTGGGCTTCAGCTCGTCGAAGGGCACCTCCACCGACAGCTTCACCCGCGTGGGGCTCAGGGTCTCGACGGTGCTCTTCACGTACCTGCTCCTCGGGGTCGGGGTCGTGCGGAAAGCTCGGCTGAGTCTAGGCGACCCGGGTGAGGTCGCGCCGAGCGCGGTACGGCCGATCCGTGGTCGGGGTGGCGGGATTCGAACCCACGGCCCCTCGCTCCCAAAGCGAGTGCGCTACCAAGCTGCGCCACACCCCGTGACAGGAGCAGTGTAGGGGGGACGGCGGGCCTCACCGCGATCGCGTTTCGAGTCGGGATCGGCGTCCCGGTACGCTGACCCCCGGCGGCCCCCGGGCCGCCGTGCGGGCGTAGCTCAATGGTAGAGCCCCAGTCTTCCAAACTGGCTACGCGGGTTCGATTCCCGTCGCCCGCTCCACGTACGAAAGTCCAGGTCAGCGAGCATCCGCCGGAGCCTCGGCCGTTCTCATCTGTCGGTATGGCGCCAGCCGTGGGCCATGCACGGGCCAGTAGCTATAGCCGATCACCGCCAGGGCGGCCGTTCCTCGCCTTGAGGGCCACCCATCGCGAGCGTCCTGCTCGATCCACCGCCGAAGTGATCGCTGGGTTCATGGCGCGCCTCGCGGCGCCCGATCGGCCGACCCGGCACGGCGAGCGTGTCCTACATCGCTCGCGCACTGGTCGAAGGGAACCCAGCGTTGCTGGACCAAGGCAACGAACCATGGCCAGGCGGCACGCAGCACCAGCTTTCGACGGTGGGTATCGAGATCATGGTCATGGGCGACCAGGTCACCGCGCGCATGCCGACCACGGTCGAGGCCCAGGCATGGGACCTCCCTGATGGTGTCCCACTGCTGCTGTGCCGGCGGATCTCTGTCGATGCGGGTAACCGCACTGTGGAGATCTCCGACGCGACGTATCCCGCCGATCGGACGGAACTGCGGTTCATCACCCCGCTGGAGCCCTGGGGCGAAGACCCTCCCTTCAAGGAATAGCCGGCTCCCGCATGACCGACCCGAAGGAGGACGCAACGATGAGCACCACCCTGGACGAGACGGACCGGACGTTCCTGCGCGAGGCCATCGCCGTGTCGCAACGGGCGCTCCTCAACGAGGGCAACACGCCATTCAGAGCGATCATCGTCGTCGGCGGCGAGGTGGTTGGAGAAGGCACGAGCAGGGTGGTCGAGCTAAACGACCCAACCGCCCACGCCGAGGTGATGGCGCTACGCGACGCGGGCACGAAGCTGGGCAGGCACCTCATGGAAGACGCTGTGATGTATTGCAGTAGCGAGCCGTGCCCCATGTGCCTGACCGCCTGCTACTGGGCACGGCTGCCGCGACTTGTCTTCGGCGCCACCGCTCACGACGTAGCCACCATGGGCTTCGAGGACCTCCAGCTGTACCGGGAGCTTGCGCTTCCGCTAGAACGACGGTCACTACGCGAGGACCCTGCTGACGACCCGCTGCGCGCCGAAGCCGTCGCCTGCCTGCGGGCATGGGCGGACCGAGTTGCCGGCGGCGTCACGCCCAAGTACTGACGAGCGCGGCAAACGCTGAGGACGCCTCGCCGATACAGCCGGGGGCGGCCGGTGCTCCGGTGTATCCCGTGCATCCCGTGTACCCCTAAGTCGCTGACCAGCAGAAACGGGGGCTACATCGACGGTGCCGGTGTATTCCCTTCGAACCTCAGTCAAGTGCGGCAGGTTTCGGATGGCCCTGACACGACACCAGCGACACGAAGCTCAGGGCGCGCCCCAACCGATCCGGCGCAACGACGTGCGAAGTCGCCCGATCGGCCGGGCTCGCCGGTCGACCAGCTGCGGGCGATGCGCGCCTGCTCTCCCGCGTCTGGCTTCCTACGGGATCGGTGCCGTGAAGACGGCTGGTACACTGCGTAGTGTTCCAGCCGTCTTCTATGCCCTACCTCTGGTCACGGGTCGGGCCATCCACGGGCCAGTCGCGCGGTCCGGTGGCGGTCGCGAGCGGGCACGAACAGGGGCCGCCGGCACCGCCGCGGTCGCTTGTCTGGCGGCTGCGCCCGGCGATTGACGATCTTCCAAACGGGCTACGCGGGTTCGATTCCCGTCGCCCGCTCCGAGTACGTCTACGCAGGCCAGCGGGGTGTTCCGTGACCTCGGCGTCCACCTCTCCGAGGCTGGGGCTGCGCCGACAGCGGAGCGATCCGTTCCCACAGCCCGTCAGGCACGAGCTCCTCGATCACCCACATCAGGCTCCGCAGGACACGGCAGACCCCGGCTCCACGCCGACGTCATTCAGAAACGATCTCTGCGCCGGTTGCGAAGAAGTCGAGGTAGGTCTGGGCCAGGGCGGCCGGGTTCTCCAGCGCGATGTTGTGACCGGACGCGGGGATGACGGCGCCGCGGACGTCGCGGGCCACCTGCGCGAGCTGTGTGGATACCTCGTCCCCGAGATAGGCCTGCGCGCCGACGGCCAGGACCGGGCAGCCGATCGGGTCAGCGTACTGCGGGCGGTTCTGTTCGGCGTCGGTCTGGCGTGCGCGGTACATCTCCAAGATGGCCCTGGTGCCGCCCGGCTGCTCGATCGAGTGCACCATTTCGTCGATGTCCTCCTCGGCCAGCGCGCTGGGGTCCCACATCTGGCGTCGGGCGTAGTAGGTCCAGAACTGCCGTTCCCGCCCGGCCAGCAGCATCTCGGGCAGGTTCGGCAGGCTGAAGAAGCTGAAGTGCCAGCCGGTGCGGATGTCGTCGGCGGCGAGCGAGGGGTCGTGTTCGCCGGCCGGCAATCCTGGTAGGAGCGTTTCCTGGAACACCAGTTGCTGCACCCGGGGCCGGTGGAAGGCGGCGACGGCGTAGGCGATCGCCGCGCCCCAGTCCTCGCCGGCGACGCGAAACCGGTCGAAGCCCAGGTGGGTGGCCAGCGCGGCGACGTCACCGGCCATCGTGGCGGTGTCGTAGCCGGTCAGGGGGCGCTGGGAGCCGCCGAAGCCTCGGTTGTCTACCGCGATGACGGTGTGGTGCGGGGTCAGCAGCGGCACGACGTGGCGCCAGTACGACATGGTCTTCGGCACGCCGTGCAACAGGAACACCGGCGCGCCGGCACCGCCGATCGCGTAGTGGATCTCCACGCCGTTGACCTTGGGCTTGCCATGTGTGAGCGGGACTCCGGCGTGGTCGGTGAGGTTCATCTCGGCGGACTCCTTCTTCGCTTCGGCCGTGTAGGCGCCGACCGGGTGGTGGAACTTGCGGAGCGGCATTTCTGCGTCGCCAAGGCTCACCGGTTGCTGCATGCGATCTTCGAGACCGCGGCGGACGATCAGATGATCCGCCGCAACCCGTGCCGGATCGAGGGGCAGGCACAGAGAATCACCGGAGCGGGAGACCGTGAACAGTCGGCGCCGGGTGGAGGACGGATGAACGGATTCGGGCTGGTCGTGCGCTTCGAGCTCAAGGCCGGGCACGAGCGATCTTTCGACGAGCTGGTGGCCACGACGCTCGCCGGGATCCGCGACCACCAGTCCGCGACGCTCGTGTACGCCTCCCACGAGGTTCGGGGCGAGCCGCGCGTCCGGGTGTTCTACGAGCTGTACCGGGACCGGGCCGCCTTCGATGCCCACGAGTCCCAGGACCACGTGCGGCAGTTCCTCGCGTCCCGCGGGCTGGTCGGCTGTTCTACGGTTCGCTCGCACTCCTGACCGCGGAGAGCGCCTGTCCCGCCCTTCCGCGCGCAGGTCCGTGCCGCGCAGGATCCCGGCCATGTATCCGGTGTAGCCGTGAGCCGCTCAACTGGGAGAACGGGGATACATCGGCACCCGGTTGTATCCCTCCTTGGCCTCCCCTGGCTTGTGGCAACCCACTCGAGCCTCGGCGTGGCCGTCCACAGCACGCTCACGCCGAGCCACCGAGCGCCCCCCGCCGTGTTCCAGCGCGTCCTCCGGGCCATTCACGGGCCAGAAGTCACGTCCGCCAGCGGTCACGGTCGGGCACGAAAGAGGGCCAGCGGTGCGCGTACAGCGGGCCACCCGACGCCGGCGTGCCGCCGATTGACGATCTTCCAAACTGGCTACGCGGGTTCGATTCCCGTCGCCCGCTCCCACCGGCAATCTCACTGATCGTTATGTGGAAATTACTTTGAGTCACAGCTATCGTCGGAGCGTGGAACGAGACGCGCTCGCGACCGGCCTGGCCATCATGACCGTCCACCTCGGGCGGCGCGACGACGGACGGACGTCCGCTCGTCCCGACGAACTCGTCGGCGACGAGCGCCTCGTCGCCGACGGGAAGCTCATCCTCGACCTGATCGGCGACAACCCCACCTCCGAGGACGTCGGCGAGCTGATCGTCGCCCTCGGGATGCTCGGCGCGCTCCTCGCGGAGGAGGCGGGCGACGCCAGCGGCCGCCCGGCGGCCGAGGTGCTCCGCGAGCTGGCCCTCCGGTACGCGGCGTAGCCGGAGCACGACAGCGTGCCGCGCACCACACGAGCCTCCCCGCGGACACGGTCGCGGTAGCATCCGCCCGGGTCGGGAGCGTTCCGGGCCCGTGACCGACGGAGGTGGCCCATCCGCGCCGAGATCCGGCTCGCCCCTGTTCCGGCGAGCGCGCGCGAGGCCCGGTACTTCGTCGCCGACACGCTCGCCGAGTGGGGCAACGCGGCGCTCGTCGAGGCGGCCTCCCTCCTCGTCAGCGAACTGGTCACCAACGCCGTGACACATGCCGGCAGCGAGGTCCACGTGGTGATCGGCCGCGGCGGCCGCTACGCCGTCCTCCGGGTCGAGGTGGCCGACTTCAGCGCCGAGCCGCCCCGGCTCGGCGGTTTCGACCTCGACGCGATGTCGGGCCGCGGGCTGGCCCTGGTCGAGGCGCTCTCCGACCGCTGGGGCGTCGAGACGCACAACTCCGGCAAGCGCGTGTGGTTCGAGCTGGCCGACTCGAACGGCGGCTGACCGGAACCCGTTCGCCCGCTCAGAGCTGGCAGGTCGGGCACCAGTACAGGTTCCGGGTCGCCATCGGCTCGGTGCGCACGGGCGTCCCGCAGACCCGGCACGGCATCCCGGCCCGGCGGTACACGTAGGTGGCGTCCTCGCGGCTCGGCGTACCGCTGCGGCGGTCCCGGTCCTCCGGTCGCGTGGTGACGATCCGCCCCGCCCGCACCCCGGCGCGCAGCAGCCCCACGAGATCGGTCCACACCGCGTCCCACTGCGCCCGGTCGAGGTCGCGGCCGGGGCGGTGCGGGTCGAGGCCGTGCCGGAACAGCACCTCGGCGCGGTACACGTTGCCGACCCCCGCGATGACGGCCTGGTCCATCAGCAGCTGGCCGATCGTGGTGCGGCTCCGGGAGATCCGCTGCCACACGGCGTCCGGGTCGGCGTCGCTGCGGAGCGGGTCGGCGCCGAGCCGGGCGTGCAGCGCCGCCTTGTCGGCCGGGGTGAGGACCTCGCACGCGATCGGCCCGCGCAGGTCCGCGTAGTGACCGGCGCCGACCAGTCGCAACCGGACCTGCCCCACCGGCGCGGGCTCGGGCACCTCGCCGAGCTGGAACTTGCCGTACAGCCCGAGGTGGACGTGCAGCCACCGCGCGGGCGTGCGGCCGGCGTCGCCGAAGCCGTGGAACAGGTGCTTGCCGTGCGCGTCGGTACGCGTCAGCGTCTGCCCGTCGAGCAGCGCGGCACCCGCGGCGAACCGCCCCTGCGGGCTGCTCGCGGCGACCGGTGCGCCGCCGAACAGGCGCTTATGGTCACGGGCGAGCCGCCGGATCGTGTGGCCTTCGGGCACGGGCTACGCCGGGAGCGGCGGCAGCTCGTGGGTGCGCTCGTACTCGGCGAGCTGCGCGATCCGGCGCCCGTGCCGCTCCACGCCGCTGAACGGCGTGTCGAGGAACGCCGTCGCGATCGCGGTCGCCTCCTCGGCCGTGTGCATGCGTGCCCCGACGCCGACCAGGTTCGCGTTGTTGTGCTCGCGGGCGAGGCGGGCGGTCTCCTCGCTCCAGGCGAGCGCCGCGCGGGCGCCGGGCACCTTGTTGGCCGCGATCTGCTCGCCGTTGCCGGAGCCGCCGAGCACGATGCCGAGGCTGCCCGGGTCGGCCACCACGCGCGCGGCGGTGTGCAGGCAGAACGGCGGGTAGTCGTCCTCCGCGTCGTAGGCGTGGGGGCCGACGTCCACGACGTCGTGCCCCAGACTGGCCAGATGGGCGACCAGGTGGTTCTTCAACTCGAAGCCGGCGTGATCAGAGCCGAGGTAGACGCGCATGGCCGAAAGTGTCCCAGGTGAGCGGCCGGGTGCGGGTGGCCGGGGTGGACGGCTGGCGCGGGAACTGGGTGGTGGCGCTCGTGGGTGACCGCGTCGAGTGGGCCGTGGCCGGTTCCGCCGCCGCGGTGGTGAACCTGACCGCGGACTGCGCGGCCGTGGCGGTGGACGTGCCGATCGGGCTCGCGGACGGGCCCGGTGGCCGTCTCTGCGACACCCTCGCCAAGAAATTCCTGCCGGTCCCGGCGAAGTCCAGCGTCTTCCCTGCCCCGCTCCGGAGGACCCTGGACGCCGACAGCCACGCGAAGGCCGTCGAGATCGCCCATGCCGCCGGCCTGCCGGGGATGAGCATCCAGGCGTGGAACCTCGTGCCGGGCATCCGCGACTGGGACGCGGTGCTGACCGGCCTGCCGGAGTTGAACGATCGGATCGTGGAGTGCCACCCCGAGGTGTCGTTCCGTGCCCTCGCGCCCGAGCGGCACTTCGCCCGCAAGGTGACCGGCCTGGGCGTGGCCCACCGGCTCGCCGCGCTCGCGCCGTGGGTCGATGCGGTGGGCGCCCTCCGGGACCTGCCCGACGGGCCGCCCGTCGCCGACGCGCTCGACGCGCTGGCGTGCGCGTGGACGGCGTGCCGGTGGGCCACCCGAACGGCGGTGTCGCTCCCCGCGGAGGCGCCGCGGGACGACTGTGGACCGCCGATGCGGATCGTCTACTGAGGCCGGGTCTCCGCCGGCACCGTGTCGGCGAGCACGAGCCCGCCGCGGGCCTTGGGCGTGAACCAGGTGCTCTTGCGGGGCATCTTCCGCCGCGCGAGGTTCACCGCGACGAAGTCGTCCACCGACACCGGCGCGATGAGCACGGCGGCGCCGGCGCGGCCCGCGTCGACCTCGCCGGTCAGCCACTCCGGCGGGTAGTCGCCGCCGATGTACCGGATGCGCGGGTCGTCCGGCGCCATCCCGAGCACGTCGCCGAAGAGCACCCGCTCCACGACGGCGTGGTCCAGGCGGCCGACGACGTCGTCGGCGGGCGGCAGCGTCACCGCGTGGGCCACTCCCCCGGCGTACAGCACGAACGTGCCCGGCTCGGGCTCGGCGCCGGTCGCGACGACGGCCCCGGCCGCGCGGAGCCGGGTCAGCACCTCCCCGACCGGCAGGCCCAGCGCGGTGACCAGCCGGTGGTACGGCGCGATCCGTACCGATCCCGGCGTGGTGACCACGGCGAGGAACCGGTCCAGGTGCGCCTGCTGGGCCGCGAGGCTGCGGTGGTTGCCGTCCGCGACGACCAGGTCGCCGCTGCCCGCGAGCACGAGGAGCCGGTCGGCGTCCGGCCCCGGGCCGAGCACCCACACCTCGTGGGCGCGCCCCCGCGGGTCGGTGTCGACGACCGCAGGGTCGCCGAGCCGGCGGGTCAGCTCGGCGAGCGCCGCCCGCAGCGCGTCCCCTGACCCGGTCTGGAGCAGCAGCACCGGGCTGAGCTGGGTGCCGAGCCGCGTGGTGAGCGCGGTCCGCTCGCGGACCTTCGCGGCGAACACGTCCTCGTTCCGGATCACCAGGCCGGGCTCGTCGGCGGACGTGGAGATCTGCCCGGTGTCCACGGCGCAGAACAGCCCGTACGCCACCCCCTCCGCCCCCGAGATCCGGTACGGCGCCACGAACTGCCGGGCGGGCCGGAACGCCCCGTCGTCCTGCAGGTGCACGAGCGTCGCCGCCGCCGTGTCCAGCGACTCCGCGAACGTGCGCCGGGCCGCCACCGCCGGGGGCGTCCGGTGCGGCATCTCGACCGCCAGCGCGGAGGTCGGGTTCACCGCGAGGACCGCGGTGATCTCCGCGTCGTCGGCGAACTCGTCGTAGTTCTGCGCCCCCGTCCCGCCGGTGGAGATCCAGCCGTGCGGGACGGGGGCGATGACAGGTCGGCTCACGGAGCCGAGGCTAACCGCTCAGTCGAAGATCGGACCGACGTCGCGGGTGCGCTTGAGCTCGAAGAAGCCGGGCGTCGAGGCGACCAGCACGGTGCCGTCCCAGAGCCGGCCGGCGGCCTCGCCCTTCGGGGCGGGCGTCACGACCGGGCCGAAGAACGCGACAACCTGGCCGTCCTCGCCGGGCACGTGGATCACCGGGGTGCCGACGTCCATGCCGACCGGGTCCATGCCCTCGTGGTGGCTCTTGCGCAGCGCCTCGTCGTACTCGGTCGAGTCGGCGGCGTCGGCGAGCGCGACCGGCAGTCCGACCTCCTCCAGCGCGGCGACGATCGTGTCCCGGCCGATGCCCTGCTGGCCGGGGTGGATGCGGGTGCCGAGCGCGGTGTACAGCGGGCCGAGCACGTCGTCGCCGTGCTGCTGCGCGGCGGCGACGGCGACCCTGACCGGGCCCCAGGCCTGCGTCATGAAGTCCACGTACTCCTCGGGGAGCTCGCGGCCGTCGTTGAGCACCGCCAGGCTCATCACGTGGAAGCGCGGCTCGATGTCGCGGACCTTCGCGACCTCCAGGATCCAGCGGGACGTCATCCACGCCCACGGACACGCGGGGTCGAACCAGAAGTCGACGGGGGTCTTTGCTTCGCTCACGGTTGCTCCTCGATCGGTCGTCTCTGGCCGCAGCGCCCCGAGCCGGGTACCTATTCCCGTCACCGTCCCGACGGAGCAGGCACACTTGTGGTGGGTACGTGACAGACTCCCCTGCCGTACGTGTCCCATTCGCTAGGAGGCATCCCGCCGTGGCCGGAAGCAATCTCACGCTCGTCGAGGCGACCGAGCGGGCATCCCTGCTCGACGTCGACTCCTACGAGGTCGCGCTCGACCTCACCGACGGCGCCGGCAAGCCGGGCGAGCGCACGTACCGCACCCGGACCGAGATCCGGTTCCGCGCGACGCCGGACTCGTCGACGTTCGTGGACCTGGTCGCGGACGGCATCCACTCCGCCACCCTGAACGGGACGCCGGTCGACACCTCGGCGTACACGCCCGACACGGGCCTCCCGCTGACCGGCCTCGCCGCGGAGAACGTCCTCGTCGTCGACGCCGACGGGCTCTACACGAACACCGGCGAGGGCCTGCACCGGTTCGTCGACCCGGTGGACGGCGAGGTGTACCTGTACAGCCAGTTCGAGACCGCGGACGCCAAGCGCGTGTACGCCTGCTTCGACCAGCCCGACCTGAAGGCGACGTTCACCTTCCACGTCACCGCGCCCGCGCACTGGACGGTCGTCTCCAACTCCGCCGTGGCGTCCCGCGAGCGGGACGAGACCGGCGCACAGGTCCTGCACTACGGCACCACCGCGCGGATGAGCACCTACGTGACGGCGATCGTCGCGGGCCCGTACGAGGGCGTGACCGACCACCACGACGGCATCGACCTCGGGGTGTACTGCCGCAAGTCGCTGCTCCCCCACCTCGACGCGGACAACATCCTGACCCTCACCAAGCAGGGCTTCGACTGGTACCACGAGCAGTTCGGCTTCCGGTACCCGTTCGGCAAGTACGACCAGATCTTCTGCCCCGAGTACAACGCGGGTGCGATGGAGAACGCCGGCTGCGTGACGATCCTGGAGGACTACGTCTTCCGGTCGAAGCCCGTCGCGTACGTGGTCGAGCGGCGCGCCGAGACGATCCTGCACGAGATGGCGCACATGTGGTTCGGCGACCTCGTGACGATGCGCTGGTGGGACGACCTGTGGCTGAACGAGTCGTTCGCGACGTTCATCTCGTTCCTCTGCCAGTCGGAGGCGACCGACTTCGCCGATGTCGCGTGGACGTCGTTCGAGAACATCGAGAAGTCCTGGGGCTACCGCCAGGACCAGCTGCCGAGCACGCACCCGATCTCCTGCGACATCCCCGACGTCCAGGCGGTCGAGGTCAACTTCGACGGCATCACGTACGCGAAGGGCGCGGCCGTGCTGCGCCAGCTGATGGCGTACGTCGGGCGCGCGGAGTTCATGGCCGGGATGCGGGAGTACTTCCAGCGGTACGCATTCGGCAATGCCTCCCTCGCGGACCTGCTCGCGGTGCTCTCCGAGGCCTCCGGGCGTGACCTCGCCCGGTGGGCCGAGCTGTGGCTGCAGACCTCGCAGGTCAACACGATCCGGCCCGAGGTGTCGGTCGACGCCGACGGGACGTACCGCTCGGTGGGGCTGCGCCAGGAGGCGCCGGCGGACCACCCGACGCTGCGCCCGCACCGCCTCGCGCTGGGGCTGTACGACCTGGACGGCGACCGGCTGGTCCTCCGCCGTCAGATCGAGCTCGACGTGGACGGCGAGCACACCCCCGTCCCCCAGCTGACCGGCGAGCGGCAGCCCGACCTGCTCCTCGTCAACGACGCCGGCCTGGCGTACACGAAGATCCGGCTGGACGACCGCTCGCTGTCGACGATCGTCGAGCACCTCGCCGGCCTGCAGGACCCGCTGGCCCGCTCGCTGGTCTGGCAGGCGGCCTGGGACATGGTCCGGGACGCCGAGATGCCCGCACGCGACTACGTGCGCATGGTCATGGGCGCGATGCCGACCGAGACCACCTCGTCGCTGATCCTCGACGGACTGCGGAACAGCAAGATGTCGCTCGTCCAGTACGTGGACCCGGCGTGGGCGCCGGAGGGCTGGGCGCTGCTCGCGGACACCGCGCGGGCGACGCTGTCGGCCGCGGAGCCCGGCAGCGACGCGCAGCTCCAGTGGACCCGCGCGTTCGCGGACGCCGCGCGGTCGCCGGAGGACGTCGCGTTCCTGCGGGGCATCCTGTCCGGCGACGAGGCGGTGCCGGGCCTGACGGTCGACACCGACCTGCGGTGGTTCCTGCTCCAGGCGCTGGCCGCGGCCGGCGCCGTCGACGAGCCGGAGATCGCGGCCGAGGTCGAGCGGGACGCGACCGCGGCGGGCCAGCGCAAGGCCACCACGGCGCGGGCGCTGCGCCCGACCGCCGGGGCGAAGGCGGAGGCGTGGAGGCTCGCCGTCGAGGACGACTCGGTGCCGAACGCCACGATGGAGGCGGCGATCGGGGGCTTCGCGCACTCCACCCAGCTCGACCTGCTGCGGCCGTACGTGGCCCGGTACTTCGCCGAGGTCTCGGACGTGTGGGCCCGCCGCTCCAGCGAGGTCGCCCAGAACATGGTGGTGGGGCTGTTCCCGCGCCTGTTCGTCGAGCAGGCCACCCTGGAGGCCGCCGACGCGTGGCTCGCGGGCGACCACCCGCCGGCGCTGTGGCGGCTGGTGTCCGAGCAGCGGGACGGCGTCCGGCGGTCCCTCGCGGCACGGGCCTGCGACGCCAAGGGCAACTAGCGCCGGAGACGACGAAGGGCCGCTCCCGATCGGGAGCGGCCCTTCGCGGTGCGTGCCTAGGCGAGCCGGGCCTGGTCGGCGAGCATCCGCAGCCCGGTGACGGTGCCGCCGATCAGGTCGCCGCCGCCGAACGCCGCCGTCATCGACAGCGCGGCCAGCGCGCAGATGCGGTCGGGCAGGCGCCGGGCCGACTCGGCCGCCGTGACGATCTCGACGACGCGCTGGTCGGGGTCGACCGCCAGCAGGACCGAGCGGGCGGGGTCGGGAAGCCGGTCCAGCAGGGCCTCGGCGGCCGGGCGGGAGTCCGTGCCGAGCGGGCCCACGTAGACGCTGAACGTCAGGCCGCTCTCGCGGTCCGCCGCGGACAGCGCCTCGTCGAGCCGGAACAGCTGCCGCGGCGTGAACGGACCGTCCGGCACGCCGTTCGGCGAGACGGCGGTGTCCTGGGCGGTGAGGTCACCAGTTGCCACGAGCGCCTCCCTTCGACTGCGCCGCGAAGGCGGCGGGGGCGTCGCCGGGCCGGTCGGCCTCGGTGTGCCGCGCCTCGATGGCGGCGTGAGCGTCGCCGGCGGCCAGTACGGCGTTGCCGCCGGTCCGGTCGAGCGCCTCGGCGTGACGGGCCGCGAGGAACCACACGGGCCGGACCGGGAACGGCCGGCCGGGCCGGTAGCGGGGCGACCGGTGGGCACTCGCGCCGTACACCAGCGCCGCGATGGCCAGCATGATGGCGATCGGCACCCCGGCGAAGATCAGCACGGTCAGGATTGGGCTCATCGGGTGGCTACGACCCTCGTTGAGAACGGATGGTGGACATCAACAACGGTAGCGGAGACGATCCCGCCGACCGGGTTCCGGCCGCCGCGGTGTGACGACGCACACTGCGCTCCCCATCCTGCGCCCACGGGCCGCGGCGCGCCCGTCAGATCGACAGCAGCGAGCGCAGCGAGGACTCGATCGGACCCCACGAGAACGGCGTGAGGGACACGAACGCCAGCCCGCACAGCACCGCGAACGTCGCCGTGGCCACATGCGAGGGCAGCGCACCGGCGCGCTGGCGCCGCCCGAGCACCAGCTTGCCGATCAGCCGGCTCCCCCAGAACACGGCGACGGTCGCGGTCGCCGCGAGGACGAGGCCGATCACCGAATCGAGCGGCGAACCGCCGGACAGCAGGGTGAACGCGGACCACACCGCCCAGCAGGCGGCCAGCACGATCACGGCCGCCTGGGTGAGCCGCCGGCCGCGGCGGGCGCCCTGCCTGGCCGGGGCGGGGTCGGCGGGCACAGCCGGTTGGGCCGGCGCGGGCCGATGCGGGGGCGCGACCGGCGCACTGCCCCGGACCGGCGCCGGGGCCACCCGGGTGGCCGGGACCGGCGGAGGCGGCACCGTGGGCTGGACCCGGGTGGCGTCCGGCCGCACCAGCGCCCGCAGCTCCACGACCTCCTGCTCCAGCCGCGCCAGCCGGTCGGGCGCGGCACCCGGCACGGTGACCGGCACCGTGGCCCGCGCCCGCACGGTCCCGCCCACGGCCGGGCGGCCCCAGCCGGCGAGGCGGTTCGCAGAGGGCACCGCGGCCGCCAGCTCGGCGAGCCGCACGGTCCACGCCGCCAGCTCCTCGGTGCGCGGACGGTCGGCCGGGCGGTCGGCGAGCGGCGCGAACAGGTGGTCCCGCAGCGCCGGGTGCCGGTCCAGCTCGGGGTCGCGGCGCAGGACGGCCCACGGCGCGACCGGGGCGTCCGGCGACACCGGGTCGGGGATGTCGGCCTCCGCCCGGGGGTGCTGCCCCGTGACGAGGAAGTACGCCACCGCGCCGAACCCGTGCACGTCGTACGCCGGGCCGACCTGCCCGGTGAACGCCTCCGGGGCGCTCGCCTCCGCGGTGAACGCCACGGAGGTGATGTGATCCCGCCGGTCGTACCGCGCCGAGGTGAAGTCGATCAGCCGCACCCGCCCGTCCGGCAGGACGATCAGGTTCGACGGCTTGACGTCCATGTGCAGCACGGGACAGTCGGTGGGCCGGTCCGGCCGGTGCAGCGCGAGCAGGGTGCCCGCCAGCCCCCGTAGGACCGCCGCCGCGTCCAGCCGCGGGCCGCCCGGGGCGCCGAGGTGGTCCCGCAGCGTCCAGCCGCTCAGGTAGTCGAGCACCTGGTACGGGATCGGCTCGCCGGTGCCCGGGACGCCGGGCGTGTGCGGCGGAGCGCCGTGGAACCCGTCGACCCGACGGCACAGGCCCTCGACCCCGCGGCTGCCGAGGTCCATCAGCACCGCATCGCCCTTGTCCCACGACCGCAGCTGGTCGACCAGCGGCCGGGACGGGTCCGGTCGGAAGACCTTCACGGTCAGCGGCGCCGACGCCACGCCGCCGCAGAGCCGGACCCCGCGGTACACGTCCGCCTGGCCGCCGGAACCGAGGTGCTGGACCAGGCGATACCGCTGGACGGCCTCCGGGAGCGGGCCGTCCGGGCCGCACACGAGGTCGAGCGCGGCCTCGGCGTGGAGGCTCCTGGTGTTCACCGACATGCCCGCCAGGGTAGCCAGCGTCCGCCCCGCCGGGGCCGGCACGGCAGGATCGCGGCATGACCGACCTCACCCGGGCGTACGCCGAGACGCTCGACGCCGCCGATCCGCTGGCGGCGTTCCGCGACCGGTTCGTACTGGATCCCACCGTGACCTACCTGGACGGCAACAGCCTCGGCCGGCTGCCCGCGAGCACCGCGGAGCGGCTCCGCCGGGCGGTCGAGGAGGAGTGGGGCGCCGGGCTGATCCGGTCCTGGGCGGACTGGATGTCGCTCTCGGCCGAGGTCGGCGACCTGATCGGCACCGGCATCCTCGGGGCCCGGCCCGGTGAGGTGATCGTGTCCGACTCGACGACCGTCAACCTGTACAAGCTCGCCGCCGCGGCCCTGGACGCCCGGCCCGGGCGGCGGGTCGTCGTGATCGACGACGACAACTTCCCCACCGACCTTTACGTGTTCCAGGGGCTGGCCGCGCAGCGGGGCCTGGAGCTGCGGATCGTGCACACCGACCTCGACGCGGGGCTGGACCCGGGCGCGCTCCGCGCCGCGGTGGACACCGACGTGGCACTGGTGAGCCTGTCCCACGTCGCCTACCGGTCGGGTGCGCTCGTGGACATGGCCGCGATCACCCGGATCGCCCACGACGCCGGCGCGCTGACGCTCTGGGACCTGTCCCACGCGGCCGGCAGCGTTCCCGTGCCGCTGTCGGCGGCGGGCGCGGACCTCGCGGTCGGCTGCACGTACAAGTACCTGAACGGTGGCCCGGGCGCACCGGCGTTCCTCTATGTCCGATCCGAGCTGCAGGCCGCGCTGAGGCAGCCGATCTGGGGGTGGTTCGGGCAGGCCGACCAGTTCACGATGGGGGCCCGGTACGACCCCGTGCCCGGGATCGAACGGTTCACCGTCGGCACCCCGTCCGTGCTGGCCACCTATGCCGTCGCGGAGGGCGCCCGGATCGTCGCCGAGGCGGGCATCGGGCGGCTGCGGGCGAAGGGGATGGCGCTGACCTCGTACCTGATCGAGCTCGCCGACGCGGTCCTCGCCCCACTGGGCTTCTCGGTCGCCTCGCCGCGGGACGCCGAGCGGCGCGGCGCGCACGTGAGCCTGCACCATCCCGCCGCGTGGCAGGTCTGCCAGGCCCTGCTCCACCGGAACGTGGTGCCGGACTTCCGCACGCCGGACCGGCTGCGGCTCGGCCCGGCCCCGCTGTACACCCGGTTCACGGAGGTGTGGGAGGGCGTGGACCGGATGCGCGCGATCGTGGCGGCCGGCGAGCACGAGCGGTACCCCGCCTAGGCGCTCGCCTGCTCCTGCCCGTGGTGATGCGTCACGCCGAGCCACTCGGTCCACCGCGGGTCCGGCGCGCGGTGCCCCAGCACCCGCCAGGCCGCCCCGCTGGGCGCGGCCGGGGGTACCCGCAGCCGCCAGCCCAGGTCGGACAGCGTCCGGTCGGCCTTGAGGTGGTTGCAGCGGCTGCACGCGGCGACCACGTTGTCCCAGCTGTGCCGGCCACCGCGGCTCCGGGGCACGACGTGGTCGATCGTGGTGGCGCCCTTGCCGCAGTACGCGCACCGCCCGGAGTCCCGCGCGAACACCGCCTTGCGGGTCAGCGCCACCTGCGCACGGTAGGGAACCCGGACGAACCGGGTCAGCCGCACCACGGCGGGAGCGGCGTACGCCACCTCCGCACTACGGAGAAAGCCGTCCCCGTCGGCGACGGAGACGGCTTTGTCGGTGAGTACCAGCACGACGGCGCGGCGTACCGGTACGACGCACAACGGTTCATACGTCGCGTTGAGGACCAACGCCGTCGCCGTGCTCGCCGCGCCCGGACGGGACACCCGCATCACCTCCGTCTCGGCACATCCTCACCCACGAAGGGCAGGTTGCGCACCCACGAACGCCGAACCGGCGCAAGCTAGGTTCTGTCCATGACTGCCGCGGACTACCCATCGGCCGAGCGCGAGGCACGCGTCGACGACCTCCACGGGCACCGGGTGCCCGACCCGTACCGGTGGCTGGAGGAGGCCGGGGACGCCCGGACCGAGGCCTGGCAGCGGGCGCAGGACGACCTCTTCAGCCGGTACGCCGAGGGCCTGCCGGGCCGCGACACCTTCGCCGACCGGGTCGCGGAGCTGCTCGGCGCCGGTGCGGTCGACCCGCCGGCGTGGCGCGGGGACCGGGAGTTCCGGACCCGCCGGGAGCCCGGCCAGGACCATGCGGTCCTCTCGCTCCGGCTGCCCGACGGCACCCGCCGCGTGCTCGTGGACCCGAATGCGCTCGACCCGGCGGGCACCACGACCCTCGACCACTGGGCACCGAGCCCGTCCGGGCGCCGGCTCGCCTATCAGCTGTCCACCGGCGGGGACGAGGAGTCCCGGCTGTACGTCCTGGACGTCGACACCGGCGAGCTGCTCGACGGCCCGATCGACCGCTGCCGGTACTCCCCGATCGCCTGGCCGCCGGACGAGACCGAGCTGTACTACGTCCGCCGGCTGCCCGCGGACGAGGTCCCGGCGGGTGAGGAGCAGTTCCACCGCCGCGTGTACCGGCACCGTCTCGCCGACACCGCCCCGGACGTCGAGGTGTTCGGCGCGGGGCTGGACCCGACCAGCTACTACGGCGTCGAGGTCAGCCGGGACGGCCGCTGGCTCGTCCTCACGGCGAGCGCCGGGACCGCGCCGCGGACCGACGCGTGGATCGTCGACCTGAACGGCACGAACGAGCCGGTCGAGATCCAGCGGGGCGTCGACGCGCGGGTCGCCCCGTGGGTCGGCCGGGACGGACGGCTGTACCTCTGGACGGACCGGGACGCCCCGCGCGGCCGCCTGGTCGTCACCGACCCGGAGACGCCCACGGCCCCGCACTGGCAGACGCTGATCCCGGAGGATCCCGAGGCCGTCCTCGAGGACATCGCGATCCTCGACGACAGAGTCTTTCCGGGCGACACCGATACCCGGGACCAGCAGTTGGACCGCCCGCTCCTCGCCGTCCTGCGCACCCGGCACGCCGTCGCCGAACTGACCCTGCACGACCTCGCCACCGGCGCCGAGACAGCCGCCGTGCCACTGCCCGGCCTGGGCACCGTCACCGGCCTGACCGCGCGCCGCGACGGCGGCCACGAGCTGTGGGTGGGCTGGACCGACCACACCACGCCGCCCGGCGTCCACCGGTACGACGCCGCCACCGCCGAGCTGACCCTCGACGAGCGCGCGCCGGGGCAGGCCACCGCCCCGGCGGTACAGGCCCGGCAGGTCACCTACACCTCGCACGACGGCACGACCGTCCGCATGTTCGTGCTGGCCCCCACCGCCGCGGTGGACGGTCCCCGCCCGACCGTGCTGTACGGGTACGGCGGGTTCGACGTGAGCCTGACGCCCGGCTACTCCGCCACCGCGCTGGCGTGGGTGGAGGCCGGCGGGGTGTGGGCGGTCGCGAACCTGCGCGGCGGCTCCGAGGAGGGCGAGGAGTGGCACCGCGCCGGGATGCGGGAGCACAAGCAGAACGTGTTCGACGACCTGCACGCCGCCGGGGACCACCTGGTGGCCGAGGGCTGGACCGACCGGTCCGGGCTCGCCGTCATGGGCGGCTCCAACGGCGGCCTGCTGGTCGGCGCGGCGGTCACCCAGCGCCCGCAGGCGTATGCCGCCGCGGTGTGCTCGGCACCGCTGCTCGACATGGTCCGGTACGAGCGGTTCGGGCTCGGGCGGACCTGGAGCGACGAGTACGGCACCGCGGACGACCCGGAGGAGCTGCGGTGGCTGCTGTCGTACTCCCCGTACCACCACGTCCACCCGGGGGTGCGCTACCCGGCCGTGCTGTTCACGACGTTCGCGTCCGACACCCGGGTCGACCCCCTGCACGCCCGCAAGATGGCTGCCGCGCTGCAGCATGCGTCCACGGCGAACGCCCCGATCCTGCTCCGGACCGAGGCCGACGTGGGTCACGGCGCCCGGTCCGTCCGGCGTACCGCCGTCCTCGCCGGCGATCAGCTCGCGTTCCTCGCCGCGACCCTCGGCGGCGGACCCGGCGACCGGGTGCGGTACTAAGAAGCCATGTCGGTCCTCCCCGCTGTCCTGGCCGAGCCGGCGTGTGAGCGCGGCACGCTCTGCCACACCGTCTACGGCTGGACCCACAACACGTGGCTCGCCGAGAGCTCGGCGTGGCTCATCGCCAAGCCGCTGAAGATCGCGCTGATCATCGTGATCGCGCTCGTCGCGCGGTGGCTGGGGCACCGGTTCATCTCCCGCGCCACCCGCTCGAACGGTCCGGGGCGGATGCCGACCCTGCTGCGGCCGCTGCGCGAGCGGGCGCCCAACTCGGTCCGGGCCGCGACGCAGTCGCTGCTCAGCGAGCGCCGCCGGCAGCGCGCCGAGACGATCGGGTCGG
This sequence comes from Actinomycetota bacterium, assembly GCA_030840805.1. Lineage (GTDB taxonomy): Bacteria > Actinomycetota > Actinomycetes > Mycobacteriales > HKI-0501 > JAVEDU01. Next base: position 48,621 of record JAVEDU010000081.1, on the reverse strand, counting down.
TGCTCCGCAGCAGCATCTCGGCGCTGATCTTCACGATCGCGACGATGGAGGTCCTGCACGAGCTCGGCTTCGACCTCGCGCCCCTGATCGCGAGCGCCGGCATCGCCGGCGTCGCGCTGGGGTTCGGCGCGCAGAACATCGTCAAGGACATCCTCGCCGGGATGTTCATGATCCTGGAGGACCAACTCGGGGTGGGCGACGACGTCGACCTCGGCCAGGCCAGCGGCACCGTCGAGGCGGTCGGGCTGCGGACCACGAAGGTGCGGGACGGTTCCGGCGCCGCCTGGTACGTCCGCAACGGCGAGATCCTCCGCGTCGGCAACAAGAGCCAGGGCTGGGGGATGGTCACGATCGACATCCCGCTGCCGTTCGGCACGAAGATCGACCGTGCGGTGGAGGTGCTGCGGACGGTCGTCACCGAGTTCGCGGCGGATCCGGCGTTCTCCGAGAGCCTGCTGGACGCTCCCGAGGTGCTCGGCGTGGAGCAGATCAGCAGCACCGGCATGACGCTCCGGTTGATCGTGAAGACCACCACCAGCGCCCAGGGGCCGGTGGCCCGCGAGCTGCGGCGCCGCGTCGCCGACGGGCTGGAGGAGGCCGGCATCCCGTCCGGCCTCACCGCCGGTGACCTGCTGCTCCGCGCGGCCCGCGGCAGCGCCCAGCCGGGCGGACCGACCTGAGACGCGCGAATCGGGCACAATCGGCTCCGGCGGGACCGGAGGAGGAGAAGCGGGTGGCGGTGGAGACGGAGCGACCCGCTACCTACCGTGAGGTTTTCGGGGTCACCGAGTTCCGCGCGCTGTATGCCGCGTTCCTGCTGTCCATGCTCGGCGACATGCTCGCCAAGGTGGCGGTCACCGTCCTCGTGTACGACCGCACCGGGTCACCGCTGCTGTCGGCGGCCGCGTTCGGGCTGAGCTACCTCCCGTGGGGCATCGGCGGCCCGGTCCTCGCCGCGCTCGCCGACCGCTGGCCCCGCCGCCGGACGCTGGTGGGATGCGACCTCGTCCGCGCCGGCCTGGTGGCGCTGCTCGCCATCCCCGGCGTCCCGCTGCCGGTGCTGCTCCTCCTGCTCGTCCTCGCGTCACTGCTCAATCCCCCGTTCGAGGCGGCCCGCTCGGCGCTCATGCCGGAGGTCCTGCGGGGTGACCGGTTCGTCGTCGCCACCTCGGTGATGGTGATGTCGAGCTACCTCGCGAACGTCGGCGGATTCGTGGTCGGCGGCGCCCTCGTGGCCGCGATCAGCGCGCGCGGGGCACTGCTGCTGGACGCCGTCACGTTCGCGCTGTCCGGGCTGCTGATCGTGCTGTTCGTGCGGCACCGGCCGGCGAACCGGGCCGAGCGACGGTCCCTGCTCCGGGAGACCGCGGACGGCCTGCGCCTCGTGTTCAGCCATCGGGTGCTCCGGTCGTACCTGCTGCTGGTGTGGGCCGTCTCGGCGTTCGTGTTCGCCGGCGAGGGGCTGGCCGCCGCCTATGCCGCCCACCTCGGGGCCGGCCCGACCGGGGTCGGGCTGCTGCTGGCCGCGCTGCCGTTCGGGCTGGCGTTCGGCGGCCTGGTCCTCACCCGTGCGGCGGGCCCGATCCGGCGCATCCAGTTCACGATCCCGCTGGCCACGGTCGCGACGATCGCGCTGCTGCCGCTGTTCTTCGATCCCCCGCTGCCCGTGGTGCTCGCGCTGTACACGCTCTCCGGCATGGGGCTGTCCACCGCGATCCCGCTGAACGCGATGTTCGTCCGGGCGGTGGCGGCGGACTACCGGGGGCGCGCGTTCGGGGTGGCGCGGTCCGGGCTGGAGGTGGCTCAGGGGCTCGCCGTCGTGGCCGCCGGCGCCCTGGCCACCGTGGTCCGGGTCCCGGTCGTGATCGCGCTGTTCGGCGGGGTGGCCGGGACGCTGCTGGTGGCACTCATCGCCGCCCGCTGGCCCACCGTCGAGGAGCAGCTCGCCGCGGAGGCGGCGCCGGTCGGCGGACCCTAACGGGCCCGGACGACGCCCGGCCCGGCCGCGCCGACCCCGGGGAACACCCCGGCGAGCGAGCCGACCCCACACCGCCGCTGCAGCACCTCGCCGATCACCGCCCGGTAGTCGGTCGTCCCGGGCAGGTCGCCGTCGTCGAGGTTCCCCGGGGCGAGGCCGCCCCAGCGGCCGTGCACCCTGCCGCCGGCGACCCCGCCGCCGAGCAGGAGCATCGCGTTGCCGTGGCCGTGGTCGACGCCGCCGGACCCGTTCTCCGCCACCCGCCGGCCGAACTCGCTCAGCGTCAGCAGGGTCACCCCGGCCATCCCGGCGGGCCCGAGGTCGGCCGCGAACGCCGCCAGTGCCTGCGCGAGCTCACCCAGGTGGTCGTGCATCCAGCTGCCGCTCTCGGCCTTCCCGAGCCCCTCGTGCATGTCCCAGTCGCCGAAGTCGACGCAGGCCACCTGCAGGCCGACCTTCGCCTTGATCAGCCGGGCCACGTCCCGCAGCGCCCGGCCGAGCTCGGTGTCGGGATACACGGCGCCGTTCGCCGGCGTGTAGCCGGCCTCCTTCAGCGCCGTGGTGGTCCCGAGCGCGTCGAGCGTCCCGAGCGCGGGCGCGCCGACCATCGGCGGCGCGTCGGCGTACAGCCTGCGCAGGGTCGCCGCCATCGGGCTGTCCGGCGAGTTGCCGTTGAGCTCGAAGCCGTCGATCGACCCCAGTGCCAGCTCCGGCGACGGCCCGCCCATCGACTGGGGCGCGAGCGAGCCGCCGACCGCCACCCCGTTGAAGATGCCGGTCGTGCCGCGGACCCCGAGGACCCGGTCGATCCAGCCGGTGCGCAGGCTCGTGCCGGGGGCCGCGCGCTCCATCTCCTCCAGCGCCGCGAAATGCGAGCGGGTGGGGTTGCTCTGCCCGACACCGTGGACGGCCCCGAACGTGCCGTCCTGCCAGAACGGCAACAGCGGCGCGAGCGCGGGGTGCAGCCCGAAGATGCCGTCCCGGCCGATCAGCTGCGCCGCCGGGACGCCGATCGTGGGCCGGGCCCGGTAGTACTCCGGGTCACCGGCGGGAACGACGACGGACAGCCCGTCGAACCCGCCGCGCAGCGAGAGGACGACGAGCGTGTCGCCGGTGTACGCGGTCGCCGCGAACGCGAGGCGGGTCGAGAGACCCTCCCCGGCGAGCCCGGCGAACGCGCCCGCCGCGCCGACGGCCGCGGCCCGGCCGAGGAAGCCTCGCCGGGTCATGCGCTGGTTCTCGGGGCAGCCGCAGTCCATGGTCCTCACCGGAACGAGAAGTAGGGAGAGTCGAGCACGAGCGAGACCACGGCGGGGAAGCGCCAGTGGACCGCCGGGTCCGTGGACCGCAGCGCCGAGGCGGGCTTCTTGCCGAGGAACTCGGTGATCGCCGCGGTGTGGCCCGGTCGGAGCTTGATGCCGAGCAGGCGTACCGCGAGTGCGTCGACGAGGCCGCCGTGGGTGGCGGGCAGCTTCGGCACCAGGTAGGTGCGGAGGTTGGCCTGGTGCCCGAGCTCGGTCGGCCACCATTCGGCGGCGAGCGAGATGTGGGCGTTCCAGCGGGACAGCGTCCCGGCCGCGGAGGCCCAGGCCGGGGCCACGTCCGGGTAGCCGTTCGGCGGGTGCCAGCCCATCGGGGCGTCCCCGGTGCCGGCGACCATCCAGTACAGGCCCTCGATGCCCTTCGTCCCGCTCGGGTCCGGCCCGATGCCGAGGGCGCGCACCGTGGCGATGACGTCCTGCATCGGGCGGCGGACCTTCGCGCCCACCGAGTTGCGGAACTCCGCCGAGGTGAACAGCGCCCGCAGCACCGGCGCGATCGCGGAGGAGTTCTTCAGGTACACGGCGGCCAGCCGGTCGACGAGCGCGGGCGGCGGCGCATCGGCGACGAACCGCACACAGAGCTTGTACGCGATCTGCCGGGCCGTCGCCGGGTGCAGCGCGAGGTGGTCGAGGAAGGCCATCGCGGCGGCCCGTCCCCCGGCCGCGGTCGCGTTGGCGTGGGTGAAGCCGAGGATCGACACGCGCCCGGTGGCGTGCTCCGAGGCGTCGTACCGGTACAGCCCGGTCTCCCAGTTCACGGTCAGCCCGGTGAGCAGCCGCGCCGCCGCCTGCACGTCGTCCTCGGTGTACCCGGCGTCGACACCGACCGTGTGCAGCTCCATCAGCTCGCGGGCGTAGTTCTCGTTCGGGTGGTCCTTCGTGGAGGACTGGTTGTCCAGGTACGCGAGCATCGCCGGGCTGACCGCGCTGGCCTTGAGCATGTCGGCGAACCGCCCGAAGGCGTGCTTGCGGATCACCTCCCGGTCGTACACGTGCCGGTTGTCCCAGCCGCCGTCGAACGGGTTCGTCACGTTCAGCTGGTTCGACCAGAAGTCGACCATGACCTCCAGGAGCTGCCGGCGGCTCCAGGCGGCGCGGGCGAGGGTGGTCTGCCCGAGCTGGTACATCAGCTCCCAGCCGTACTGCTCGACGGTGCCGGCGTCGACCGCGGCGCGCACCCCGGTCACGTCGAGCTTCAGCTGCGGGTAGCGGCCCAGGACCGCGTCGAAGGCCGAGTCGTCGATGGACGCCGGCGCGAGCTGCTTCTCCAGCCAGGAGCTCACCCCGAGCGCGCGGATCTCGGCCACGGCGGCGGGCGTCGGCCCGTAGGTGCAGCGCCGCAGGACGTGCAGGTACGGGTCGGCGGACACCATGTCCGCCGGGGGGCGCCCGGCCACGCCGATGCCGCGGGCCGGGGCGGGCCGGACGACCGCCGCGGAGGCGCCGGACGGCAGCAGGGCCGCGCCGGCGGCCGTGGCGGCTGCGCCGGCGAGGAGACCGCGGCGGCCGAGCCCGGATTCGAAGATCACTGTTCCGTTGTCGGCACAACCGCGGGCGGACCTTGAGGAAGTGGGAGAATGGAATCGTGACCACCGATCCGGCAGCTCCCAGCTTCTACGACGCCGTGGGCGGCCACGAGACGTTCCGGCGGCTCGTCGGCGTCTTCTATGCCGGCGTCGCCGCCGACCCGCTGCTGCGCCCGCTGTACCCGGAGGAGGACCTCGGCCCGGCGGCCGACCGGTTCCGGCTGTTCCTGGAGCAGTACTGGGGCGGCCCGCGGACATACTCGGACACCCGCGGACATCCCCGGCTCCGGATGCGGCATGCGCCGTTCCGGGTCGGCGAGGCGGAGCGGGACGCCTGGCTGCGGCACATGCGGGTCGCGGTGGACGCGCTGGACCTGCCCGTCGAGCAGAGCGCGGTGCTGTGGGACTACTTCGAGCACGCCGCCCAGTTCATGGTGAACACGCCCTGAGCTGTGGCACCATTGGTGTCGTCTGAACCGATTCCGATGGGCTGGGGAGTGTGCTCGTGTCGAACAACTGGTGGCGCGACGCGGTGTTCTACCAGGTGTACGTCCGCAGCTTCGCGGACGGCAACGGCGACGGCATCGGCGACCTCGAGGGTCTGCGCTCGCGCCTCGACCACCTCGTCACGCTCGGCGTCGACGCGCTGTGGCTCACGCCGTTCTACACCTCGCCGATGGCCGACCACGGGTACGACGTGGCGGACCCCCGCGACGTGGACCCGCAGTTCGGTGACCTCGCCACGTTCGACCGGCTGCTCGCCGACGCCCACGACCGCGGCCTGCGCGTCACGATCGACCTGGTCCCGAACCACAGCTCGGACCGGCACGTCTGGTTCGCCGAGGCGCTCCTGGCACCCCCAGGATCCCCCGCGCGGGGGCGGTACATCTTCCGCGACGGCCGCGGCCCCGGTGGCGACGAGCCGCCCAACAACTGGCCCAGCATCTTCGGCGGTCCCGCGTGGCACCGCGTGCCCGACGGTCAGTGGTACCTGCACATCTTCGCACCCGAACAGCCCGACCTGAACTGGGACAACCCCGAGGTCTCCGCCGACCTCGCCACCACGCTGCGGTTCTGGCTCGACCGGGGCGTGGACGGCTTCCGGATCGACGTCGGGCACGGGATGGCGAAGCCGGCCGGGCTGCCCGACATGACGGTCACCGACCTCAAGCTGCTCGAGAACGACGACGACGACCTCCGGTTCAACGCCCCCGGCGTGCACGACATCCACCGGATGATCCGCGGCGTGCTGGACGAGTACCCGGGGTCGATGGCCGTCGGCGAGGTCTGGGTGCGCGACGACGACGAGCTGCGCAAGTACATCCGGCCCGACGAGCTGCACCTGTCGTTCAACTTCCGCTCGGTCGAGGCCCGGTGGCGCGCCGACGAGCTGCGCAGCGCCGTCGAGCACGAGCTGCACGTCGTGGCCGGCACCGGCTCGCCGCCGTGCTGGGTCCTGTCCAACCACGATGTCGTCCGGCACGTCAGCCGGTACGGCGAGGGGCTCGTCGGCGAGCGGAGGGCCCGCGCGGCGGCGCTGCTCCTGCTCGGCCTGCCCGGCGTCGCGTACCTCTACAACGGCGAGGAGCTCGGGCTGCCGAACGTCGAGCTGCCCGACGAGGTGCTCCAGGACCCCACGTGGGTGCGCTCGGGCGGCACCGAGCGCGGCCGCGACGCGTGCCGGATCCCGCTGCCCTGGGCCGCCGGCGAGCCGCCGTACGGGTTCTCCCCTGCCGGTGTGGAGACCTGGCTGCCGATGCCCGCCGGGTGGTCGCTCCTGGCCGCCGACAGCCAGGACGGCGACGAGGGCTCGATGTTGAACCTGTACCGGGCGGCGCTCGGCGTGCGGCGCAAGAACCCGGCGGTCTCCGGGGACCTGGAGTGGCTGGACGCGCCGGCCGGCTGCCTCGCGTTCCGCCGCGAGGGCGGGCTGGTGTGCCTGGTCAACACGACCAACGCGCCGGTCGACCTGCCGGCCGGCGAGGTCGCGCTGACCAGCGTGCCGCTGGTGGACGGGCGCCTGCCCGGCGACGCGGCGGTGTGGCTGACGGCGTAGCCACCGTCCTACAGCAGCGCTCCGTCGTCGTGGAGCCACTCCACCCACGAGCAGGACACCACGGCGAGGCAGTCGATCAGGTCGTCCAGCAGCGCGTCGTGGACGCCGGGCCCGAGGTGCAGGTGCTGGTCGGCGTACACCGGCATCGCGCCGGACGCCTCCGGCTCGCCCAGGAAACAGCGCAGGAACCGCCGGGACCGGTTCCACTCGTTCACGCCGGCGAGGGCACGGGCCTCCCACTCCGTCGGCACCATCTCGTCGGCCCGGGCCCGCACGACCAGCACGGTCTCCTGCGGGCCCTCCAGGCTGAACAGCAGGGAGTGGTCCTCCCACAGCGCCAGTACGTCGCCGTCCTCGTCGGTGAGGAACCGGATCTCGAGTCGCCGCATCGACTCCTTGACCCGTTCCATGTCCATCGGACGAGCGATCAGCGCCTCGGGCCGGACCGACCCCGCCTCGTCGTCGAGGAGCTGGGTGTCCGCCTCCGGTACGCCGTGCACCGTCTCACCCTTGCGCCACCAGGCCACGACCGGACTCCCTCCGCACGGCCCCCGCGTCCCGTACCGACCACCTGACGGTAGTACGCCACGTCACGCTTGCGCTGCACGAAATGGTGCACACGTTCAGCGGGCGAGCACGTCGAGCCCCGTTCCGCGCCGCAGGTGCACCGCACCGTAGGTGCCGACCAGGCGGAGCCAGGCGGTGGTGACGTCCACCGCGACGGGATCGGCGCCGACGAATCCCAGCGAGCTGAGCGCCTGGATCGCCCGCTGCGGGACGTCCGCGGTCTCGCCCCCGGGTCCGGTGACGGCCACCGCCACGTGGTCCAGCACCGCGTCGGTCACCGCCCGGGCGCCCGATCGGGACCGGCCGGCCGCCGCCTCCCGGAACGTCCGGGCCCCCGCCGCGGCGAGACCCGCCACCACGTCGGCCGGGAGCTCGTCCAGCCGCCGGAACCCACCGCCGGGCAACGGGCCGCGCCACTCGTTGTCCCGGCGGGGCGGCAGGGTGCCGTCGGTGCCCAGCGGCGCGTCCAGCAGGGCCGAGGCCGCGACGACGGCGTCGGCCGGTGCGGTGCCGGGCACCACGCGCACCGCGAGCGCGCCGATGGTCAGCCAGGTCCAGAGCGCGACGGTGCCCTCGCCGTACGGGCGAAGGCGGACCAGCGCCGCGGGGTCGAGGCGCACGATCCGGGCCAGGAAGGCTCCCGCGTCCGCGGGCGACCCCAGCCGCAGGGGTTCGGTCACGCCGCATCCAGCCAGGAGGTGAGGAACTCCTTCTCCTCGGGCCCGAGCCGGCGCGGCCGTCCCGCGGCCAGGTCGTACGGCACCATCCGGGTGCGGGCGCGCGAGACCACGGCCCCGCCGTCGTGGTCGAACAGCTCGTACCCCACGGTGAAGGAGGCGTTCTTGACCTCCTCCATCCAGACCTCGATCCGGACCGGGTCGGGCTGGTAGTCGATCGGCCGTAGGTAGTCGATCTCGTGCCGCGCGACGACGATCCCGGTCAGCAGGTTCACGAGGCCGTACCGGTCCCGGGCGACCCGGGCGATCAGCTCCGTCCGGGCCTCCTCGAACAGGGTCAGGTAGCGGGCGTTGTTCACGTGTCCGTACGCGTCCATGTCCGACCACCGGATCTGGCAGTGCGTGGTGTACCGCGGCATGGCGTCGAGGTTTCCACAGGCCCACGCCGGTGGGCACACCCGGGGCTCCCCCCGTAACGAAGTGATAACAGCGCGCCCCGGGATTTGCACAGATGTCCACCGGGGGACGAGATTGCGGGCAGACCCGTGTGACCCAGGTCACCGGATCCTCACCGATCGAAGGAGACGTGATGCGCCGACCCCGCCTGGCCGTCCTCACCGTCGCCGCCGCCCTCGCCCTGACCGGCTGCGGAGGCGGCTCGGACAGCGGCGGCGGTACGGCCGCCGGGAAGCTGGAGGGAAACGGCCCGATCACGTTCGTCACGGGCAAGGACACCTCCGGCTACGTCCAGAAGCAGGTCGACGCCTGGAACAAGCTCCACCCCGACGAGCGCGCCGACGTCATCGAGCTCCCCGAGTCCGCGGACGCGCAGCGGCAGGAGATGGTCAAGAACGCCGTGGCGAAGTCCGACACGTACAGCGTCCTGAACCTCGACGTCGTCTGGACCGCCGAGTTCGCCGCCAACGGCTGGGTCGAGCAGCTGAACGAGGCCGACTTCCCGCTCGACAAGATGCTGGCGCCGACCGTCGAGACCGGGAAGTACTTCGGCAGGTTGTACGCCGTCCCGATCACGTCCGACGGCGGGCTGCTGTACTACCGCAAGGACCTGCTCGCCGCCGCCGGCGTGACCGCACCGCCGACGACGTGGGCCGACCTGCGGGCCGCCTGCACCAAGGTGAGGGCCGCGAACCCGAAGATCGGCTGCTTCGCCGGGCAGTTCGACAAGTACGAGGGCCTCACGGTGAACTTCTCCGAGGCCGTCAACTCCGCGGGCGGCACGGTCGTCAAGGACGGCAAGCCGACCGTGGACACCCCGGCGGCCAGGAAGGGCCTCGACTTCCTCGTCAACGGGTTCACCCAGGGGTACATCCCCCGCAACGCCCTGACGTTCAAGGAGGAGGAGGGCCGGCGCGCCTTCCAGGCCGGTCAGCTGCTGTTCCACCGGCAGTGGCCGTACCAGTATGCCAAGGCCAACGCGACCGACGGCTCGTCCGAGGTCGCCGGCAAGTTCGCGGTCGCCCCGCTGCCCGGCCTCGACGGTCCCGGCCAGTCGACGCTCGGCGGACACAACTACGCGATCAGCAGGTTCACCCAGAACAAGAAGACGGCGCTGGAGTTCATCCAGTTCATGGCCGGCGAGGAGCGCCAGCGGGCGAACCTCCAGGCCACGTCGCAGGCGCCCACCTGGGGCTCGCTCTACGACGACCCGGCGCTCGTCGAGCAGTACCCGTACCTGCCGGTCCTGAAGGAGTCGATCCTCAAGGCGGAGAAGCGACCCGAGGCGGTGCAGTACAACGACGTGTCGGTGGCGATCCAGTCGGCGGCCTACTCGGCGCTGAAGGGGGACAAGACCTCCGAGCAGGCCCTCGCGGAACTACAGGCGAAGCTCGAGACGCTCATCGGGAAGTAGCCCCCGCCCAGCGAGGAGTCCCATGGCCACCACCGTCACCGTCCCCGCCCCGCCGGTCGCGGCCCCGCCCGGCGAGCCGCGGCGGGGTCGCCGCCGGGGCGTCGGCCGACTCGCCGTGCTGCTCGTCTCGCCCACGTTCCTCGTCCTCACCCTCGTCGTGGGCTACCCGCTCATCGACGCGCTGCGGCTGTCGTTCTTCCAGAAGAACAGCGGCGTCGACCCGACCACCGGCATGGTGCAGGAGGGCGAGAAGTTCGTCGGACTCGGGAACTTCACCGACCTGTTCGGCAGCGACCAGTTCCTCCACGCGCTGCGCAACACGACCACCCTCACCATCGCGAGCGTGACGATCGAGGTCGTGGTCGGGGTGGCGATGGCCCTGATCATGAACAAGGCGTTCGCCGGTCGCGGGCTCATCCGGGCCTCGATCCTGGTGCCGTGGGCCATCCCGACCGCGATCTCCGCCCTGCTGTGGCGCTGGATCTTCCAGACCGACGGCGCGGCGAACGCCCTGCTCGGCACCGACACGCTCTGGACCACCGAGGGAATCCCGGCGTGGATCGCCATCGTCCTCGCGGACACCTGGAAGACGGCGCCGTTCATCGGGCTGCTCGTCCTCGCCGGGCTCCAGATCATCCCCGCCGAGGTGTACGAGGCGGCGAAGGTCGACGGCGCGAACGCCTGGTCCACGTTCTGGCGCATCACGCTGCCGCTGGTGAAACCGGCGCTGATCGTGGCGGTGCTGTTCCGGCTGCTCGACGTGCTGCGCATGTTCGACCTGCCGTACGTGATGATCGGCCCGGGCAAGCAACCGGTGGAAACCGTCTCGGTGCTCGCGTTCCAAGAGGCCATCCAGTTCACCCGGTTCGGGCCGGCCGCGGCGATGTCCACGATCCTGTTCCTCTACATCGCGGTCGTGGCGTTCGTCTTCGTCAAGGTCCTGGGGGCCGACGTGATCGGCTCCCGGGTCGGGGGGAAGCGATGACCACGACCACAGCAGAGCGGGGGCCGCGCCGCTGGCTGCCGCACCTCGGCATCGCCGTGATCATGGTGTACTGCCTGGCGCCGTTCTACTGGATGGTCGTCTCCAGCCTGCGGCGGTCGAACGACCTGTTCGACAACACCCTGCTGCCGAGCCCGCTCTCGACGGAGAACTACCAGGCGGCGCTCGACCCGCAGAACAAGTTCCTCCAGGGCGTCCTCAACAGCCTGATCGTCGCGAGCACGACCACCGTGGTCGGGCTCGTCATCGCCCTCTTCACGGCGTACGCCCTGGCACGGCTCGACTTCCGGTTCAAGAACGCTGCCCTCGCGATCATCATCGCGACCTCGATGTTCCCCGGGATCTCGATGATCATCCCGCTGTTCAAGCTGTTCAGCCAGATCGGCTGGCTGAACTCCTACCAGGGCATGATCGTGCCGAGCCTGTCGTTCGTGCTGCCGCTCGCGGTGTGGAACCTGACCTCGTTCTTCCGGCAGATGCCGTACGAGCTGGAGGAGGCCGCGCAGATCGACGGCTGCTCGCCGGGACAGGCGTTCCGGAAGGTGATCCTGCCGCTCGCGGCACCGGGCGTCTTCACCACGGCGATCATCACGTTCATCGCGGCGTGGAACGAGTACATCATCGCGCGCAGCATGGTGAACGACCCCGCCTACATGACGGCGCCGGTCGTGGCCAGCATGTTCACCGGGTCCACCCAGTACGACCAGCCGTTCGGCACCCAGATGGCCGCGGGCGTGATCGTCACGATCCCGCTGGTCATCATGGTGCTGCTCTTCCAGCGGCGGATCGTCGCCGGGCTGACGGCCGGTGGCGTGAAGTAGCCGAACGCGCAACGGCCCCGGAGTCCGTGGGACTCCGGGGCCGTTCGGTGGGTGTCTAGTCCCGGGTGAGCTTGCGGTAGGTCACCGAGTGCGGACGCGCCGCCTCCTGGCCCAGTCGCTCGATCTTGTTCTTCTCGTACGCCTCGAAGTTGCCCTCGAACCAGTACCACTTCGCCGGGTTCGACGCGTCGCCCTCCCAGGCCAGGATGTGCGTCGCCACCCGGTCGAGGAACCACCGGTCGTGGGAGATGACCACGGCGCAGCCGGGGAAGTCCAGCAGCGCGCTCTCCATGCTGCCCAGCGTCTCGGTGTCGAGGTCGTTCGTCGGTTCGTCCAGCAGGATCAGGTTTCCGCCCTGCTTGAGCGTCATCGCCAGGTTCAGGCGGTTGCGCTCACCACCGGACAGCACGCCGGCGGCCTTCTGCTGGTCCGGGCCCTTGAAGCCGAACGCGGACACGTAGGCGCGGGACGGCATCTCGACCTGACCGACCTTGATGTAGTCCAGGCCCTCGGAGACGATCTCCCACACGTTCTTGGCGGGGTCGAGGCCGGAGCGGTTCTGGTCCACGTAGGACAGCTTGACCGTCTCGCCGACCCGGACATCGCCCGAGTCCGCGTCCTCGAGACCCACGATCGTCTTGAACAGCGTCGTCTTGCCGACGCCGTTCGGGCCGATCACGCCGACGATCCCGTTGCGCGGCAGCGTGAACGACAGGTCCTTGATCAGGACCCCCCGCTCCTCGAAACCCTTGTCCAGGTTCGCGACGTCGACCACCACAGTGCCCAGGCGCGGGCCCGGCGGGATCTGGATCTCCTCGAAGTCCAGCTTCCGGGTCTTCTCCGCCTCGGCGGCCATCTCCTCGTACGCGGCGAGGCGGGCCTTGCTCTTCGCCTGCCGGGCCTTCGGGCTGGACCGGACCCACTCCAGCTCGTCCTTCAGGCGCTTGGAGAGCTTGGCGTCCTTCTTGCCCTGCACCTGGAGACGTTCCTGCTTCTTCTCCAGGTACGTCGAGTAGTTGCCCTCATACGGGTACGTGCGGCCGCGGTCGATCTCGAGGATCCACTCGGCCACGTTGTCGAGGAAGTACCGGTCGTGCGTGACGGCGAGGACGGCGCCCGGGTACTTCGCCAGGTGCTGCTCGAGCCACAGCACGCTCTCGGCGTCCAGGTGGTTGGTGGGCTCGTCGAGGAGCAGCAGGTCCGGCTGCTCCAGCAGCAGCTTGCACAGCGCGACGCGGCGGCGCTCACCACCCGACAGGACGGTCACGTCGGCGTCACCGGGCGGGCAGCGGAGCGCGTCCATCGCCTGCTCGATGCGGCTGTCGAGCTCCCAGCCCTCCTGCGCCTCGATCACCTCCATCAGCTCGCCCTGCTCGGCGAGGAGCGTGTCGAAGTCGGCGTCGGGCTCGCCCATCGCGTTCGACACCTCCTCGAACCGCCGCAGCGCGTCACGCAGCTCGACGACGGCCTCCTCGACGTTCTCGCGGACGGTCTTCGTCTCGTCGAGCGCCGGCTCCTGCATCAGGATGCCGACAGAGGCGTCGGCCGCCAGCTGGGCGTCGCCGTTCGAGGCATGCTCCAGACCGGCCATGATCTTGAGCACGGTCGACTTGCCGGCTCCGTTGGGGCCGACCACGCCGATCTTCGCGCCGGGCAGGAACGACAGGGTGACATCGTCGAGGATGACCTTGTCGCCGTGCGCCTTACGGACCTTGCGCATCGTGTAGATGTACTGAGCCACTGTGTACGGATCCTCCGCAGTTGGGTATGCCACCATCCTCCCAGGTCTGCGCGCCGTTGTTGAACGGTGGCCGCCCCGCGTGCGTACGGCCCCCTCCACGTCACCGTTCGTCATCCCCTCGTCACCGTTTCGGGGGCGCTCGCGGGCGCCCGCCGTGGGCTCGCGGTGGGCTCGCCGCCGCGCCGGGGTGGCCGAACACCGTTAGGGTGACATCAAGATCCGTCAATCCCCCGATTGTGGAGGTTCTGTCGAGTGGCCGAAGGCAGCTCGTTCGTCGTGGTCGCGAACCGCCTTCCGGTCGATCGAGTCACCGGACCTGACGGCGAGACCGAATGGCGACGCAGCCCCGGCGGCCTTGTCACCGCCCTCGAACCGATCATGCAGAAGCGTGACGGCGCCTGGGTCGGGTGGTCCGGCGACGCGGGGAAGGACGACGAGCCGTTCGAGAGCGACGGGATGCACCTCTACCCGGTGTCGCTCTCCGAGGACGAGGTCGCGCGGTACTACGAGGGCTTCTCGAACGCCACCCTGTGGCCGCTGTACCACGACTGCGTGGCGCCGCCGCAGTTCCACCGCTCGTGGTGGGACGCCTACCGCGAAGTGAACCAGCGCTTCGCCGACGCGGTCGCCGCGGTCGCCGCCGAGGGCGCGGTCGTGTGGGTGCAGGACTACCAGCTGCAGCTGGTCCCGCAGATGCTGCGCAAGGCCCGGCCGGACCTGCGGATCGGGTTCTTCCTGCACATCCCGTTCCCGCCCACCGAGCTGTTCGCGCAGCTGCCGTGGCGCCAGCAGATCATCGAGGGGCTGCTGGGCGCGGACCTCATCGGGTTCCAACGCCCCGGCGGGGCCCAGAACTTCCTGCGCCTGACCCGCGAGCTGTGCAACCTGCGGCCCCGCGCCGGGGCGGTCGAGGTGGACGACGAGGGCGCGTCGCGGCAGGTGCGCGCAGAGGCGTTCCCGATCTCGATCGACTTCGACCTGATGGACGGCGTCGCCGCCGACCCCTGCACCGTCGCGCGGGCGAAGGAGATCCGGGAGGAGCTCGGCAGCCCTGCGCACGTGCTGCTCGGGGTCGACCGGCTCGACTACACGAAGGGCATCGGGCTGCGGCTGCGGGCGTTCCGCGAGCTGCTCGAGGACGGCGCGCTCTCGACGCCCGAGACGGTGTTCGTGCAGGTCGCGACGCCGAGCCGCGAACGGGTCGAGCAGTATCAGGTGCTGCGGCACGAGATCGAGGCCCAGGTCGGGCAGATCAACGGCGATTTCGGCAGCGTGGGGCACACCGCCGTCCACTACCTGCACCAGTCCTACAGCCGGCAGGAACTGGCTGCGATGTACCGGGCGGCGGACGTCATGCTCGTGACGCCGCTCCGCGACGGCATGAACCTGGTCGCCAAGGAGTACGTGGCGGCGCGGCCCGACCTCAGCGGCTCGTTGGTGCTGAGCGAGTTCGCCGGGGCGGCCGCCGAGCTGCGGCAGGCGTACCTGGTGAACCCTCACGACCTCGACGGCGTGAAAGAAGCGATCCTCTCGGCGATCCAGGTGGACCCGCGGACGGCGGCGCGTCGGATGCGCGCGATGCGCAGGCACGTGGCGACACACGACGTCATGCACTGGGCGACCCAGTTCCTGCACGCGCTGGGGGTGGCGGAGGCGTGAGCCGCCTCGACCCGCCCCTCGTCGACGCGCTCCGATCGCTGGCCCGGACCGAGCACCTGCTGGCCGCGTCCGACTTCGACGGCGTCCTGGCGCCGATCGTCTCCGAGCCTTCCGCGGCGCGACCCCTGCCCGGCTCCGTCGCGGCACTCGCCGCGCTGGCGGAGCTGCCCCGCACCGACGTCGCGGCGATCTCCGGTCGCGCGCTCGACGACCTGCGGACGCTGCTGGCCCCGCCGGCGGGCATGCATCTCATCGGCAGCCACGGGTCGGAGTTCGGCGCCGGCTTCAGCGCCGGGCTCAGCCCCGAGGTCGCGGAACGCCGCGCCCGGGTGGAGGACGCCGCACGCGCGATCGCCGCGGGGCGGCCCGGTGTCGCCCTGGAGACCAAGCCGGTCAGCGTGGCCGTCCACGTCCGGAACGCCGACCGGCAGACCGCGGCAGAGGTGCTCGCCGAGGTGCTCGCCGGACCGGCGACCTGGGACGGCGTCCACGTCACCCAGGGCAAGGAAGTCGCCGAGCTGGTCGTCGTGGAGGCCAGCAAGGGAACCGCGCTGGATCTCCTGCGTGTGCAGCTGGGCGCGACCGGTGTCCTGTTCGTCGGAGACGACCTGACCGACGAGAAGGCGTTCGTGCGGCTCCGGGACGGCGACGTCGGGGTGAAGG
This sequence comes from Actinomycetota bacterium, assembly GCA_030840805.1. GTDB lineage: Bacteria > Actinomycetota > Actinomycetes > Mycobacteriales > HKI-0501 > JAVEDU01. Next base: position 32,738 of record JAVEDU010000081.1, on the reverse strand, counting down.
TGGGCCCCGGTGACACCGCGGCCCGGTACCGGGTCGACGACCCGGAGGACGTCACGGACCTGCTCGAACTCCTGGCAGCCGAGCGTCGCGCCACCGCTACCTCCGGCGGCTGACTCCCCCACCGCCTATGCCGCGTCCAGTGGCTTCGGCGGGTAGGTCGTGTACCGGTGCCCGGCCGGATCGATCCACGTCAGGGCGCCGGGATCACCCGGGGCACTGTCGACCCGCCAGCCTCCCTCGTGTTTCAGCCGGTGGTGATGCCGGCATTCGGTCCCGAGGTTGCCGTCGCAGGTCGTCCCATCGGGGTACGGGACCACGTGGTCGAGGTCGCAGCGTTCCGCCGGCTGGCGGCATCCCGGGAACCGGCAGGTACGGTCCCGCGTCCGCACATGTTCGGCGAGCGAGGCGGGGGGTCGATAACGGGTCCGTCCCACGTCCAGCAACGTCTTCGACACCGGATCGGTGAGGAGGCGCCGCCACGTCGAGTCCGGGTCCCCGGCCAGCTCCCGCGCCACGGCCGCCGGGATCGGGCCGTAGCCGCCGAGGTGCCCCGGCTCCTCGTCCAGTCCGAGGAGCGTGGTCGCGGCCACCACGACCCGCACCGAAGGTCCCGCGGGCCGCGGGACAACCGCCGCCGGGGTGCCGTCCACCTCCGGGCCGGATGCCGTCCACATCTCGGCACCGAGAAGATCCGCGAAGACGTCGGCCATGCGTTCCCCGTACCGGCGGGTGTCGCCGGGAGTGCGGCAGGCCGCCAGTGACCGGAGCCGGGCCATCAACGCCGACGCCTCCTCCGCACGGAGCAGCGCCCAGATCGACGCCATCCCGTCCGGCTGGGCGTACATCTCCACTCGCCGCTCCCGCACCGCGGCCCGGCGCCGACGCTCCGCCGCCGCCGGATCCGCCTTGAGCACCGCCTTCGCGGCCGCCGCCTGGACCTGCGACGCCGTCCGCCCGAACGCCGTGGGCACGACCTGTGCCTCCACCGCGGTGGCGAGCTCGGTGGGCAGCACTGCGAGGGCATCGGCGATCCGATGCGCGGGCCCGAGACCGATCCGGCCGGCGGCCAGTGCCGCCGACGTCTGCGGAAGGCGGGACAGTTCCAGCGCGAAGCCGATGCGACTCCCCGCCGTACCGCGACTCAGGGACAGCGCCGCAGCCAGTTCGTCGGCCGCGAACTCGCTCACCTCACCGTCCCGCGGATCGGCCGCCGGGCGCCGCCGGGCGAACTCCGCGACCACCCCGGCCTGACACGCGGTCGCCCACGCGATCACACGCTCCCAGCCGACCGCGGCGTCGACGAGCTGCCCCGTGTCCGTCTCCGCCGGGGCCACGTCCGCCAGGAGGCGAACCAGCTCCACGCCGGGCGTCAGCTCCACCACGGCGGCGAGCCCGGCGCGGACACCCGCGGCGCTCGCCTCATCCGGAGTCTCGATTTCGTACATGCGTTCGACCCTAGAGCCCCGAGGCCCGCCGGACTCGGTCGTCCACAGGCCGGATTTCCGCACTGTGCGCCGTCCACAGGCGAGGCCGGCGGCCCGGTTCGGGGCTTACCCGGCGAAGACGTACGGCTTCAACGGAGGCTCGGCCGCCGACACGGGGTACGCGGCGATGTTGGCCGCCGTCGCCGTGGTGAACCCGACGAGGTCGAGAGCGAAGGTCAAGGAGCTGACGCCCTCGTGGTACGGCCTCGCACACACCGACCGGGGAATGCGTGCCACGGACGCCGGGCCGACGTGGTCGAACGCGTCGGTCGCGGCGGCATACCCGACCGCGTCGAAGCTCCCGAGTGCCATATGGTCGGCCACGCTCAGCGGGCAGACGTCCTGCGTCGCGACGTTGGTGATGGCGCCGCCGCCGGTACGGAGGGACGAGCTCCCGGTCCCGGCGTCGAGGTTCGGGAACACGACCTCGTCGAGGCGCGTGTAGACGACCGTGTAGTCGATCCCTACGAACGTCTCGGCGCCGCTGTTGAGCGCCTGGACGAACGGGGACGTGGCGCGCTGCTGCCAGAACGCGGCCGGGCACACCGCGACGCAGGCCTCCGCGTCGGCCGTGCCGTGGTTGGACGGTGCGAGCCCGACGAGGTCGTCGACGAGCGGGCGGGTGTCGGGCCAGAAACGGAGCGCCCATCGCGGCGACATGCCGCCCTGGCTCCAACCCAGGATGTCGACCTTCCGGCCGGCGAGGGCGCTGACGTGCCGGATCGCGTACACGACGTACTCGGCGGCGACCTGGATGTCCCCCATCGAGTTGCTCGGCACGGTGACCGAGCACCAGGGGCGCCCGGCGTGGCTGAAGGCCCGCATGTAGTTCCACGCGAAGTTCGACTTCGGGTTGTGACCCGTGCCCGCGACGAACAGGACGGGGTCACGGTCGGCGCCCACCACCGACGCCGTACAGGCCACCGCGGTACGCAGCTGACGAGCCGGGACCGCCAGCGCCGGTCCGGGACGGTCCAACGTGGAGTAGCTGCCGGTGTCCACACGGGACGCCGCAGTGGACGTCTCCTCGGCGAACGCGCTCGGCACGCCGACCGCCGTCGATGCCACGACCACCGCGATGCTCCATCGACGCCATCCGCGCAGCACTGGACCAGCTCCGTTCTCGGTACGAGAGCCGCAGTATGACCTGGGACACAGCGTCCGCGCTGCCCCTCCGGAACGAAGACACCTCAAAGGTGGTTCCGCAGCTCCCACAGCTCCGGGTAGTAGTGCAGGTCGAGGCGTGACCGCAGGTAGCTCGCCCCGCTGGAGCCGCCGGTACCGGACTTGAGCCCGATCTGGCGTTCCACCATGAGCACGTGCCGGGCCCGCCACCGACCGGCGAAGGCGTCGTGCTCGAGCAACGCCTCGGCCAGGTCCCACAGCGCGCCGTGCCGGCCCCGGTCGTAGGCGATCGTGTGCAGCGCCGCGGTTCGCGCCTCGACAGTGGACACGTCGAAGCCGCCGTGGCCCAGCACCGCCAGGAAGCCGTCCCACAGGCTCGGCTCCACCAGCCGCCGTTCCAGTCGGTCCCGCTCGGAATCGGTGAGCCCCCGGAACCGCCGCAGGAACGCCGGATCCTTGGCGCCGGACAGGAATTCCAGCTCGCGGAACTGCACGGACTGGAAGCCACTCGCGGGCGCCAGGATCGAACGGAAGACGCCGAAGTCCTGCGGTGTCATCGTCTCCAGCACGTCCACCTGCTCCACGAGCACCCGCATGATCACGCGGCACCGTTCGAGCCGGACCCGCGGCGTGTAGGCGTCGTGGACGAGCATCCGGTCCCGAGCGTCACCGAGCTCGTGCAGCAGCTGCTTGAACCACAGCTCGTAGACCTGGTGGATCGTGATGAACAGCAGCTCGTCGTGCGCCGGCGGAACCGACTCGAGCTGCTGCTGTCCGAGCAGGCCCTCCAGCCGCAGGTAACTGCCGTAGGTCAGCAGACCACCCTGCTCGCCGAACCGGGTGTCCGACGGCGGCGGCACCGACCCGGCGCGGTCCGGCACGCCCGGATCCCCGTCACCGGGCGCCCCGTCCAGACCTGACCCGTCCGGCGATCCGACCGACGCGCTGCGCTCGCTCATGCGCGGAACCTATCGCGCATCGCCCAGTTTGCCGGAAGACATCTCGCCGGATCGGTCAGGTGCGGAAGGATGACGCGATCTGCGTCTCCGCGGTCGCATACGCGTCGCTGGCCTGAGCCAGCAGCCGGCTGATGCCCTGCAAGGACTCGTTCAGCTGAGCGGCACCGACGTGCCACTGCTCCCACAGCTGCGTGAACTGCGTCGACGCCTGCCCCGCCCAGGTGCCTCCGGCGAGCGGTGCCAACTGCCGCGCCAGCCCCGTCAGGACGCTGTCGATCTGCGCGCTGCCCTGGGCGACGCCGCCGGACAGCGCCGTCAGCTCGGCCGGCGTGACCTTGATCACCGTCATGGTTCCTCCTCGTGGCCTCGGGTGGCCGCCGTCGTCGGCGCCACCGCGCTCACCGTAGGCACATCCGGTGGCGCTGAATCCGTTGTCCACAGAGGTCCTTTTCTGGCCCACGCCTGTGGACGACCAGCGTGACCCTTCCCAAGACCTGCCACCGTGGTCTCCGACACGAGAGGAGGCGGGCGGCCCGATGCAGATACGCGTCACCGTGGTGCCGACGGACCGCGCCCCGGTGGACCTCGACATCCGGTGCCCACCCGGTACGTGCCTCGGCGAGCTGCGCTCCGGACTGTCCGAGGCGGTCGGGCCGAACGGCGCGGCGCCTTTCCACCATGGACAGGCCGCGCTGGGCGAAGACACCGTGGTGGGGCTGCCTCCCCTGGTCGAAGGAGCGGTGCTCACCGTGCGGCCAGGCTCCACCGGCCCGATGGCCGGACCCCGGCGGCTGCGTACGGTAGGCGGCCCCGACTCGGGGTCGGTGTTCGCGCTGGCGCGGGGCCGGCTGCTGATCGGGCGGGATCCGGCGGCACACATCTGCCTCGCGGATCCCGACCTGTCCAGGCTGCACGCCGTCGTCAGCGTGACCGACGACGGCGTGCGCGTACGCGACAACGGCTCCACGAACGGGACCGTCCTCGACGGCACCGAGATCGGGACCGAGGACCGCCCCCTCCCACCGGGGACGGAGCTGCGATGCGGGTCCACGACGCTCGTCTATACCGAACCCGCCGATCCGCCCGCCGTGACACGACCCGACGGGGCCGGCGGCCTCGCCCTCCATCGCGCGCCGCGCATCGCGCCTCCCCCACCGCCCCGGGAAGTAGCACTGCCGGACGCGGCACCGACCGGCACCGCGCGGCGGCTGGGCTGGCTGCCTTTCGTGCTCGTTCCCGTGCTGCTCGGCGGCCTGATGTGGGCCGTCTCCGGCGGCTCCCCGTCGTACCTTCTGCTCGCCGTGGTGTCCCCCGTCCTGTTCGGACTGGGCGCCGTCCTACAGGGCCCGGGTGGGCGGCGCAGGCGCACTGCCGAACGGACCCGTGAGTTCACCGCCGCGACGGCCCACCGCGACGCCGCGCTGGCGACCGAGATCGTGCGGCGGCGCACCGAGGCGCCGGACCCGGCCACCGTGCTGGAGATCGCCACCACCCCCGGCCACCGCGTGTGGGAGCGGCGCCGCGGCGACGCGGACTGGCTCGACCTCCGGATCGGCCTCGCACCGCAGCCCGCCCGCCTCGCGGTACGCAGTGGCGCCTGCGCGCCGTCGCATCCCACCCTTCCGCCGGTTCCCGTCGTGGTGCCGCTGCGCCGGGTCGGCGTGCTGGGCGTGGCGGGCGACCGTACGGCCCGCGCGGGCATGTTCCGGTGGCTGGTCGGCCAGCTTGCGGCCCTGCACGCGCCCCACCACGTGGAACTGGTCGTCCTCACCGGGGCCCCTCCGCCCGACGACGGATCGTGGGTGCAGTGGCTGCCCCATCTCCGTTGCACCGGTACGGCGGCGCCACGCGCCCGGCTGGGCATCGGGGTCGCCGAGGTCGCCACCCGGCTGGCCGAGCTCACGGCCGAGCTGGACCGCCGCATCGGCACGACCTCTCGCGGCGCCCCGTGGTCCGGCCCGTCCACCGTCCTGCTGATCGACGAGCCACTCCCCGATGCCGCCGCGCTCGGCCCGCTGCTGTCGAAGGGACCCGCGGTGGGCGTCTACACCGTGTGCGGCGCCGGTACGCCGGTCGAGCTCCCCGGTGACTGCGGTGCCGTCGTCGCCGTGACCGATCCGGCCGGCACCCGCGCGCGGATGTCGGTGACCGGTGAGGAGCCCGTGGCGGAGGTCGTGCTCGACCGCGTCGGTACGTCGTGGGCCGAACGCGTCGCCCGCGGGCTCGCGCCGCTACGGGAGATCGCCGCCGACGACGGCGCGGACCTCCCGGACTCGGCGCGCCTCCTCGACCTCGTCCCGGTGGGCTCCCCCGCCGAGGTCGCGGCGCGCTGGCGCGACCACCCCCGATGCACGTCGGCAGTCCTCGGCGTGGGCCGCGACGGGGCGGTCACGGTCGATCTCGTCCGCGACGGGCCGCACGCCCTGGTCGCCGGCACGACCGGCGCCGGTAAGTCGGAACTGCTCCAGACCCTGGTCGCCGGGCTCGCCGCGGCGAACTCCCCCGAGGACCTGTCGATCCTGCTCGTGGACTACAAGGGCGGCGCCGCCTTCGGGGCATGCGCGCGGCTGCCCCACACGGTGGGTCTCGTCACCGATCTCGACGGACGCCAGACGGCGCGGGCACTGGCCTCGCTCGCGGCCGAGCTCCGTCGGCGGGAACGGTTGCTGGCCGAGGCGGGGGCGGCAGACCTCGTCGCATATGCCGAACGACGGGACGCCGGCGAGGCATCCGCGCCACTGGGACGCCTGCTCCTGGTGGTGGACGAGTTCGCGTCACTCGTCACCGACCTCCCCGACTTCGTGCCCGGGCTGGTCGACATCGCACGCCGCGGCCGTTCGCTGGGGGTTCATCTCGTCCTGGCGACCCAGCGGCCCGCAGGCGTGGTGTCGGCCGACGTCCGGGCCAACACCGCGCTCCGCATCGCCCTCCGGATGACCGACGACGCCGAGAGCATGGACGTGATCGGCGCACCCGGCGCGGCACGCCTACCCGCGGGAAGACCGGGGCGGGCCTGTCTCCGGCTCGCCGGTCGCGGCGTGGCGGTGTTCCAGGCGGCCCGGGTCGGCGGACGGCCCCCGGGGACCACCCCGGAACCGACCCTGGTCCGCGCCCTCCCCTGGACGGCACTCGGCGCGACACCGGCAGAGCGACCCGACACGGCAGCCGGGACGACCACCGATCTGACGGAACTCGTGAACACTCTTAGGACGGCTGCCGAGCTCGCCGGGGTGGTCCGGCCGCCGAGTCCCTGGTTGCCGCCGCTACCGGCCGTCGTCGGTCTCGACCAGGTGGGCGGTCTTCCTCCCTCGGTGCTGCCGCTCGGACTCGCCGACCGCCCCGCCGACCAGTGCCGCCGCGCCTTCGGCCTCGATCTGGCGGCGGGACGGCACCTGCTGGTCGCGGGTGGCCCCCGCAGCGGCCGGACCACCGCGCTGCACACGCTCGCCGGCGCGGTCGCGCGAGGCCACCCACCGGAGGACGTCCACCTGTACGCCCTCGACTGCGGAGGCGGCCGGCTGCGCCCCGCCGAGCGGTTGCCGCACTGCGGCGCGGTCGCGGACCGCGCGGACCCCGAACGCGGAGAGCGGCTGTTGGACCGGCTGGCGGCCGAGGTCCAGCGGCGGCGCGCGCTCCTCGCCGACCTGGGCCACGCCTCGGCCGCCGAACAGCGGTGCGCCGGGGACGGCCCGCCGTGGCCGTGGATGCTCCTGCTGCTGGACTCCTGGGAGGGCTTCGTGCAGACCTACGAGCGAGCCGACCACGGGCGGTACGTCGATCTCGTCGTCCAGCTCCTCCGGGAGGGGCCGTCGGCCGGGCTGACCGCCGTGCTGACCGGCGACCGCACGCTTCTCACCTCCCGGGCGGCGACGCTCGTCCGTGACCGGCTGGCCCTCCGGCCCGCCGACCTCGCGGACTACGCCCTCGCCGGCATCCCGGCCCGCGGCCTACCCGACGCCGCCGCGCCCGGACGGGCCCTCCTCGCCGCGGACGACGGAGCGGTCGAGGTGCAGCTGGCGGTCCTCGGTCCGGACCCCTCCGGGGCGGCGCAGGCCGCCGAGCTGGCGCGGCTGGCGGCGGCGGATCTGCCGGCCCCCGTGAGCGCGGGGTCGCCGGTCTCCCTCCGGCCCCTGCGCGTCCGCGCCCTGCCACCGCGGGTCAGCCTCACCGACCTCGGCCTGCCCGACGACCCACCACCGGCTCCGCTGTGGACGCCCCTCGGCGTCGGCGGCGACGAGGCCGAGCCGATCGGTCTCCACCTCGCGGGCGGCGGCCTGCTGGTCGCGGGTCCGCCGGGCAGTGGCCGGTCCACCGCGCTCGCCACCGTCGTGGCCTGGCACGCGGCCCGGGAGACCCACGTCGCGGTCGTCGCGCCGCCGCGCTCACCGCTGGCCCGGGGTGACGGCGGTACCGTGTTCGGCCCGGGCGACGGCGAGGCGCTGACGGAGTTCCTGAACGCGTCTGCCGGCGCCCCTCGACTGGTGGTGGTCGACGACGCCGACCTGCTCCTCGACAGCACCGTCGACGCCGTGCTCACCGCCCACCTGACCGGAGCCGCGGATCCCCGGACGGCGGTTGTCGCGGCGGGCGGTACGGGCGAACTGCTGGCGACGTTCCGCGGCCTGACGATCCCGCTGCGGCGTGCACGCCGCGGAGTGCTGCTGTGCCCGTCCGGCCCGCTCGACGGCGACCTGCTCGGGGTACGGCTGCGGCGCGGAACCGGCTCCCGGCCGGGCCGCGGCGTCCTCGTCCACGGTGGACAGACGACGGCGCTCCAGGTGGCGCAGCCGTGAACGCCGCGACCGCGAGGTCAGGCCATGTGCGGGTAGCGGTGGTCCGTCGGCGGGACGAACGTCTCCTTGATGGTCCGGGGACTCACCCAGCGCAGCAGGTTGAGGATGCTGCCCGCCTTGTCGTTGGTTCCCGAGGCGCGCGCCCCGCCGAACGGCTGCTGCCCGACGACGGCGCCGGTGGGCTTGTCGTTGACATAGAAGTTGCCCGCCGAGAAGCGCAGCGCCTGGCTCGCGCGGTCGATGACCGCGCGGTCCGTCGCGAACACCGCGCCGGTGAGCGCATAGTCCGCCACCTCCGCGGCCTGCGCGACCACGTCGTCGAACCGCGCGTCGTCGTACACCCGCACCGCGAGCACCGGACCGAAGAACTCCCGGGTGAAGACGTCGTGGCCCGGGTCGTCGCACTCCACCAGCGTCGGCCGCACGAAGAAGCCCTCGCTGTCGTCCGCCTCGCCGCCCGCCACGACGGTGCACGCGGGGTCGTTCTTGACCCGGTCGAGGACCCCGGACAGCCGGTCGAACGCCCGCCGGTCGATCACCGCGCCGCCGAAGTGCCGGAAGTCCGTCACGTCCCCGTACGAGAGCTGGTCCGCGGTCGCGGCGACGGCGTCCCGCAGGCCGGCGTTCCACAGCGACTTCGGGACATAGGCACGGGACGCCGCGGAGCACTTCTGCCCCTGGTACTCGTACGCCCCGCGGATCAGTGCCGCGCCGACGGCGTTGGCGTCCGCGCTGGGGTGCGCGATCACGAAGTCCTTGCCGCCGGTCTCCCCGACGAGCCGCGGGTAGGTGCGATACCGCCCGATGTTCTCCCCGACCGTCCGCCACAGGTGCTGGAACGTCGCCGTGGAGCCGGTGAAGTGCACGCCGGCGAGATCCCGGTCCACCAGCGCCACCTCGCTGACGGCGGGACCGAACCCGGTCACCAGGTTGATGACGCCCGGCGGCAGCCCGGCGGCCTCCAGGAGCCGCATCGTGAAATGCGCGGACAGCTGCTGGGTCGGCGACGGCTTCCACACCACGGTGTTGCCCATGAGCGCCGGCGCGGTAGGCAGGTTCCCGGCGATGGCGGTGAAGTTGAACGGTGTGATCGCGAGCACGAAGCCCTCGAGTGGCCGGTGGTCGAACCGGTTCCAGACGCCGTGGCCGGAGTTCGGCTGGTCCTCCAGGAGCTGCCGGCCGAAGTGGACGTTGAACCGCAGGAAGTCGATCAGCTCGCAGGCGGAGTCGATCTCCGCCTGGATCGCGCTCTTCGACTGGCCGAGCATCGTCGCGGCATTGAGCAGGCCGCGCCACGGGCCCGAGAGCAGTTCGGCCGCGCGCAGGAACACCGCCGCGCGCTCGTCGAACGGCAGGTCGCGCCATGCCGGCGCGGCCTCCTTCGCCGCCGCGACGGCCGCCGCGACGTCGTCGCGCGTGGCCTCCCGCAGCGTGCCCAGCATATGGGAGTGCCGATGGGGCTCGACGACCTCGATCTCGGCGCCGCCCGCCATGCGCTGCGACCCGCCGATCGTCATGGTGAGCTCGTGCCGGTCCGCCGCGAGCTCGCCGAGGCGCTGCTGCAGCGCGGCCCGCTCGGGGCTACCGGGGGCGTACCCGTGGATCGGCTCGTTGACCGGACCCGGGACCTGCGTGACGGCATCCATGACCGCGGAACTCCTCGACTCTCGTGGACGTCGGTGGCCGGGCCACCCGCTCTTGTGGAGGGGGGCGGCCGGACCCCCATCCTGGCACGGCGCGGCAGCCACCCGAAGACGGCCGCGGCGCCGTCAGCTGTCCGGCCGGCGGCCGTCCACGACCTGGTCGATCTCGGTGACGTCGTACCACTCGAGCTCGTGTCCCTCGGCGCCGTCGACCACGAACTGGGCGTCCTCGTCACCGAGGTCGGCCTCCAGCGCGACGGCGGCGGCGGCCGCCACGTCCTTCTCCGCGTCCGCGCCGTCCACGTGCAGGCAGGCGAGGGAGGACACCGGCACCGGACCGGACACCCGGACCACCGCGCGGTCCAGGTCGGGATGCACGGTGACCGTCGACTCCGGGACGTCGGCCGACAGCACGACGCGCCGCCGCGGCGTCAGCGGGTCGGCGTCGAGCATCCGCAGCGACGCGCGCGCGGCATCGGAGAACGCCGCGTACTCCAGCTCGTCCTCGTCGCCCTCGGCGTACCACTCTCGGAGCGTCGGCGTGACCGCGAAGCCCGTCACGGGAGCCGGCCCGACCTCACCGGCGGTCCGCACGGCGTCCAGCGTGCTCACCGTCGCCGGTACGTAGATCCGCACCCTCATACCCCCTCAGCTCGCCCGCCCGGACGAGCGGGTCGTCGTTCCCCCGTGGCCATCGTCCCCTGTGAACGCGGTCAGCGTGCCGTCGAGGTCGTCCTCGAGCGTCTCGTCGTGCACGTTCTCGAGCGACTCGTCGAGCCGGTACGGGTCCTCCCCGCGTCGCAGCGCGTCGGCGGAGGTCCGCAGCGACGTCTCCAGCACGGTCTGCCGCCGCGACGGGTCCATCATGTTCGCCCCGATCGCCGCGAGATCCTCGGGGCCCGGGCCGAGCATGGTCACGTGTGTCCCGCTGGCACGCACCTTCTCGGCCTCCCGCAGGAGCCGGCGGGTGACGGCGCGCCGCAGGCGCCGTTCCAGCCGCGCGACACCGGTCGCCTCGTCGTACGCGAACGAAACCATCGGCGCGATGACGTACACCGTGTCCAGTCCGAGCCCGGCGAGGAGGTCGAGCGAGGTGGTCGAGCAGGTGCCGCCGTCGACATACCGCCGTTCGCCGATCTCGACCGGCGCGAACCAGGCCGGGATCGCGCACGAGGCCGCGACCGCGTCGGGCAGGGTCGCCGCCGGAGCCCCCGGCGAGCCGAACGGCACCCGCCTGCCGGTGTCGTAGTCCATCGCGACGATCCAGGTGGCCGGGTGCGGCGCCCAGTCGCCGTCCCCGGTCACCCGGTGGACGGCCTCCACGACGCCGCGCACGGGCGCCAGCGTGGCCCGGCCGACGGGCAGCATGCTGGACAGGACCGCGAGCGGCGTGACGCTCCGCGGGTGCAGTGCGGAGTGCCGGAGCAGCTCCGCCGAGCCGATGCCGAGACCGGGGCGGGGTGGCAGCGGTCCGGCGCCGTCCGCCTCGTCGTCGTAGTCGATGACCGGGTCCCCGGGGGCCGGGATGCCCTGCTGGTGCCGCAGCATCACGTCCACCGACACCCCGCAGCCGAGCAGCGCGGCGGTCACCGCACCCGCGGAAGTCCCGACGATCACCTCGGCGTCCCGGACGTCGAAGCCCTCCGCCTCCTGCAGCGCCGTCAGCGCGCCGACCGCCCAGCTGAAGCCGAGCACCCCGCCGGCGCCGAGGACGATCCCCCGGCGCGGCCCGGCGGCGCTCACGCGGACAGCCCGACCAGCTCGGCGAGGGACTCCTCGATCAGCTGCGAGAGCTCTTCGACGTCCGGCATCACGTCACGGTCGGCGTTGAGCCCGTAGAACACGCCACCGTTGTAGGAGATGAGCCCGATGGACACCGCCTGGCCTTTGGCGAGCGGCACCACCGGGTACACCTCCTGCATCTCGGCGCCGGCGGCGAACCGCGGGGCCTGCGGGCCCGGGACGTTGGTGACGACCAGGTTGAACAGACGCCGTGACAGCGTGCTCGCCATCCGCGCCGCCAGTGCGTGCACGGTCGGCGGGGAGAAGCCGCCGACGCGGATCAGCGCGTCGGCGCCGACGGACTGGCCGGCGTCCTTGTGCGCCTTCATCGCGAAGGAGACCTGATGCAGCCGCATCACCGGGCTCGCCTCCCCGACCGGGAGGTCGACGAGATACGACGAGACTCGATCACCCGGTGTGTCGTCGTCGGACCGCACGGTGACGGGCGCCATGGCCCGCACCACGGTTCCCGCCGCCACCGGTTCGCCGCGCGCCAGCAGCCACGCCCGGAGGGCGCCGGTGATCGTGGCCAGCACGACGTCGTTCACCGTGCCGCCGTGCGCCTTGCGTACCGCCTTGTAGGAGTCGAGGTCGGTCCGCGCCGTGCCGAACCGGCGTTGCTCGCCGATCACCGCGTTCAGCGGGCTGTCCGGGGCCGGCCGCGCGGCGGTCCGGGCGGCGGCGAGCAACCCCATCGCGGTACCGGCGACCTTGGTCGCCGTGGCGCGCGCATCCAAGAGCCCCAGTCGCACCGTGTCGACCACCTCGGTGGGCCGCCGGATCAGCTCGGACACCGCATCCGCGACCAGGCCGACGGCGCTCGGTTCGGGGCGGGGCATCCACAGCTGCGCGCCGAGCTCCGGTGGCGTGCTCGCGTCGTCCAGGATCACCTGCGCGAGATCCACCGCCGCCACGCCGTCCACCATCGCGTGGTGGGTCTTCGTGACGATCGCGACCCGGCCGTCGGAGAGGCCCTCGACCAGATACATCTCCCACATCGGCCGGGCGCGGTCGAGCCGCCGCGACATGAGTCGGCCGACCAGCTCACGGAGCTGCTGATCGGTGCCCGGACGCGGGAGGGCCGACCGGCGGACGTGGAACGCGACGTCGAACTCCGCGTCGTCCACCCACACCGGCTTCGCGAGATGCCCCGGGATCTGCTTGATCCGCTGCCGGTACCGCGGCACGAAGGCGATCCGCTGCTCGACCAGCGACACGAGCTCGTCGTAGTCGAAGCCCGCGGCGGGTGGCTGGAAGACCGCGACGCCGCCCACGTGCATCGGCGTCGTCGGTTCCTCCAGGTAGAGGAACGAGACATCCAGCGCGCTCAGCCGTTCCGGCATGGATCTGGGCACCTCCGGGACGTAGCGAGTCGGCATCGGAGTGGATCACCCATCCTGGCACGGCCCACAGTACGGCCCGCCGCCGGTTGGGTTACCCCGCTCGGTCCCCGGGACCCCCCAGCGCGAGGCCGAGCAGCTCCTCCAGCTCGGCAACGGCCCGGTCGTGGTCCACGTAGTGCACCCCGACCATGCCGACCTGGGCGGCGCCGCGCACGTTGGGCGCCAGATCGTCCACGAACACACACTCCGCCGGCGCGAGCCCGAGCCGGTCCGCCGCGAGCCGGTAGATCGCCGGCTCCGGCTTCCGGAGCCCCTCCTCGCCGGAGATCACCACGGCGTCGAACAGCTCGTCCCAGCCCGTCCGGTCGTAGTCGAGCCCCCACGAGTTCGACAGCAGGGCGGTACGGATGCCCCGCGTCCGCGCGGCCAGCACGACGGCGACCATCGGGGAGCTGTTCGGCACGAAACCGGCCATCATGCTGCGGAGCAGGCCGTCCGCCGGCAGGGCCGTGCCGTCGGAGCGCCGCAGGCGGGCAGCCAGCGCGACGGAGAACTCGGCGTCGGTCAGTTCGCCCCGTTCCAGCGCGTGGGCCGGGCTCTCGGCGGCACCCTCCAGGAGCCATTCGCGCATCAGCGCACCGAACTCGTCGTGGTCGACCCCGGTCTCGTCCACCCACCCCCGCATGGCGTCACCGAGCGAGTTCGTGAGCACACCGCCGTAGTCGACGACGAGCCCGCGCAGTCCGTACGAGGAGGGGTCGGTCATGCCGCCATCGTAGGGAGCGGTGCACGGAGCACACCCCGGGCGTGACAGCCGCGCCGTGCTCTGGTGGGGTGCGGGCATGGACTTCGCCCCCTCCGCGACCGCCACCGAGCACCTCGACCGCCTGCGCGCGTTCATGGACGAGCGGGTGTTCCCCGCCGAGTCCGTGTACGCGGAGCAGCGCGCCAAGCTCCGAGCCGAGGGCGCCGAGCACACCGTGCCGCCCGTCGTCGAGGAGTTGAAGGCCGAGGCACGGCGCCGCGGACTGTGGAACCTGTTCCTGCCGGACGTGTCCGGGCTCAGCGTGCTCGACTACGCGCCGCTCGCCGAGCTGACCGGCTGGGCGGTCGACCTCGCACCGGAGGCCCTCAACTGCGCCGCGCCGGACACGGGCAACATGGAGGTCCTCCACATGTTCGGCACCCCTGAGCAGAAGCAGCGCTGGCTCGAACCGCTGCTCGCCGGGGAGATCCGGTCCGCGTTCGCGATGACCGAACCGGAGGTCGCCAGCTCGGACGCCACGAACATCGCCACGACGATCACCCGCGACGGTGGCTCGTACGTGATCAACGGCCGGAAGTGGTGGATCAGCGGGGCGGCGGACCCGCGGTGCCAGATCATGATCGTGATGGGCAAGACCGATCCGGCCGCGCCCGCACACCGCCAGCAGTCGATGGTGCTCGTCCCGATGGACACCCCCGGGGTCGAGGTGGTCCGGCCGCTGCCCGTGTTCGGGTACTCCGACCAGCACGGTCACTGCGAGATCACGTTCACCGACGTCCGCGTACCGGCGTCGAACCTCGTCGGCGAGGAGGGCGGCGGTTTCGCCCTCGCGCAGGCCCGGCTCGGGCCCGGCCGGATCCACCACTGCATGCGCGCGATCGGGATCGCGGAGCGGGCGCTGCGGTTGATGTGCGAACGCGCGTCGAGCCGGGTGGCGTTCGGCAAGCCGCTCGCAGAACAGGGCGTCGTCCAGCAGCAGATCGCCGAGTCCCGGCTGGAGATCGACCAGGTACGGCTGCTCGTCCTCGAGGCCGCCTGGCTGATCGACCGGGTCGGGGCCAGGGGCGCCGCGACCCAGATCGCCGAGATCAAGGTCGCCGCCCCACGTGTCGCGCTGGCCGTCCTCGACCGCGCCATCCAGGTGCACGGCGGGATGGGCGTCAGCGACGACGTGCCGCTGGCGTCGATGTGGGCGCACATGCGGACGCTGCGCCTCGCCGACGGCCCCGACGAGGTGCACCTGCGGTCGATCGCGCGCCGGGAGCTCCGCCGGTACGCCCCGGGCGACTAGGACCGGCGGCGCGGCCCCGCCTCCGCCGGGACCCCGGCCAGCTCGGCCGCCAGCCGGGTCAGCGCCTGCCGGAGCGGCGAGGAGGGCACCGCCTCGCCCAGCGTGAGCCCACCGGCGAGCGCGCGGTCCAGCGCCGCGCGGTCGTAGGGCAGGGTGTCGATCCGCTGCACCGCGGCGAACCGCCGCAGCGCCCCCGCCACCTCCCCCGCCGGGTCGCCCGGGACCACCCCGGCGCGGAGCTTGTTCACCACGACCCGCGGCTGGATGCCCGGCAGCCGGTCCGCCAGGTCCGACAGGGCCCGGACCAGTCGCTGGATCCCCACCGGGTCCGCCGCACCGACGGCCACCACGATGTCCGCCTCCTCCAGCACCGTGAGGGTGGCCCCGTTGCGGCGGGGCACCGCGGTGTCGAACGACAGCTCCTCGTCCTCCTCCACGCAGAACCCGCAGTCGACGACGGTCAGCGCGACGAGTGCCCGCGCCCGCTCCAGCACGCCCCGTACCGGGTCCGGCCGCAGCTCCGGCCATCGGTCGGCGCGGGACAGCCCGGTCAGCACCCGGAACCGGGGGTTCACCGCACGCGCCAGCCGGGCCAGCGCGGCGACGTCGAGCTCGCCCTGGTTGTCCGCGCGGGCGGCGGCGGCCACCCCCGGCGACTCGTCGAGGATCCCGAGCACCTGCGCGACGACACCCCCGTAGACGTCGGCGTCGATCAGGAGCGTCGGCACGCCCAGCCGCGCCGCCTCGTCGGCCACGGCGACCGCGACCGTGGTACGCCCGGGGGCCCCGGTCGGGCCCCACACCGCCACCACGCGGCCCGGCCCGGACAGCTCCGGCTCGGGCGGCTTGTCCGGCGGCTCGTCCGGGTCGGCGACGCCGCCGGCCCGGACGAGGGACTCGGCGACGACGGCGGCACCGGCATCGCTCGGCAGGACGTGCCGCACGCCGAGCTGCCGTAGCCGGTGCTCGGCGGCGACGTCGCCCGGTTCGACCAGGCCGACGACACCGACCCGTGCCGCCTGCAGCCGCGACAGGACCTCCCGGTCCAGCCGGCGCAGGTCCGCGGACAGCACGACGGCCCGGGCCGTGCCCGTGGACGCCGCGGCGAGCAGGTCCGCGACGTCCACGCACCGGCGCACGATCGTCACGCCGTGGTCCCCGCTGTCCAGGGCCGCGACGAGCTCGGACTCCCATTCCGCGTCGGTGACCGCGGTGAGAACCGGCAGGCTCACGGCCGCGACCGCGCCGTGACGTCGATCTCGGCCGACCGCAGCGCCCGTACCAGGGCCACCGCCGACTCGGGCGGAACCCGGACGACGAGCGCCACCTCCGCGGTGGCGGACAGCGCGCCGCGGGATGGGAAGCGCACCTCCTGGACCGGTACGCCCGCCAGGACCCGTTCGGTGCGGAGCGTGCCACCGGGTTCCTTGGTGGTGGCGTACACGTCGATCCGCTGCCCCGCCCGCACCGTCGGCGGCACGTGCTGCGGGCTGACCGGGACACTCACCAGGCTGCCGTCGGACCGGGCCCGCAGGGCCGCGGCGGGGAGCAGCTCCCCCGCGCCCACGTCCCGCGTCAGCGTGAGCCCGGCGGGCGAGCGCGCGGTCGCCAGGTACCGGTCCGCCCCGGCCGAGACGCGCATCCGCACCACCACGAGGTCGGCCCGGGTGAGGGCCGTGCCCGCGGCGAGCTCGCTCCGGACCGCCCAGACCGGGGTGGTCCGGTCCGCGGCCGCGACGATCCGCGCGCCGACGAGGACCGACACGAGCACGAGCAACAGGCCGATCACCAGCCGGAGATCGAGCCACGACGGCCGGTGCAGCCGTACCGCGAGGGGCGACGGCCGCGGATCCGATGCCGCCGTACCCGTCGGCACGGCCGACCGCTGCGCCTCCGTGACCTGACCGGACCCCGTCATGCGACCTCCTCGGCGGTGAGCGGACGCGTGGGACCCGACATATCCTGCCGTACCTCGCGCGGCTCGGCGCAAGACTGTCCACAGGCTCGCGGGCTGTGGGCGACGGGGCCGGCCGACCGGCCGCCGATGGCACACTGGGACCGCTCGTCCGTTCGGGAAAGGGGTCACCGGTCGCCATGGGTACCGAGCGGTTCTTGCTGCTGTCCGACGTGGCGAACGTCTTGAACATCTCGGCGTCGCAGACCTATGCGCTCGTGCGGACCGGTGAGCTCCCCGCGATCAAGGTCGGCGGACGCGGTCAGTGGCGCGTCGAGCGGGAGAAGCTGGAGGAGTACATCGAGCGGATGTACGACGAGACCCGGCGCTTCGTCGAGCAGCACCCGTTCGACCGCGTCGAGCTCCGCGACGAGCTCACGGTCGACTCGGAGTGAGCCCGGGCGTCAGGCCGCGGGCTCGACCGGCACCCCGAGCCGCACGGACCCCGCGCGGCCGAAGAGCAGGGTGACCTCGGCACGCTTGCCCGTCGCGGTCGACGGCAGACCGATCAGCGCGAACGACCGGCCCTGCGGCGTGAACGTCAGCTCCGTCCCGCTGTTCACCGGCAGCCCGGCGGCGGGCAGCGGCTGCGGCTCGGCGCCCGCCCGGGGCGTGAAGAGCACCCGCGGTACGGCAACGCCGTCCACGGTCACCGCGACGGACCGGAGCTGGTCCGTCGGGCCCGAGTCGTACACCGTGAGGACCAGCGTGCCGGACGCCGAGCCGCCGGCGCGCAGGATCTTCGCGTCGGTCACCGTGATGTTGTCGACGCGGGCGGCACCGGGACCGTTCGGGTCCCCGGCGAGCTGGCTGTAGGCGCGCTCGTGGGCGTGCTTCTCCCCCAGCTTCCGGTCCCCGACCTCGCCGGTCTGCGCGCGCCAGATACCGATCACCCCGAGGAGCACCGCCGCGGCGACCGCGACCAGCGCCACCGTGCGGAGCACCCGGGCGGCGCGGGGCACCGGCCCACCGGGGTGCCGCTCGTCGAAGTTGTTGCCGGTCTCGCTCACGCCGTCTCCTCGTCCCGCCGGGTGTTCCCCCTCGATTGTCCGCCCTCGGTCGAGTCGCGTGTCACCCGCGGCTCCGCAGGAACGCGAGCGCCCCCAGCGGCACCGTGCGGATCTGCCGCACCGTCCGCCCCCGCCGCGGTTCCCCGGCGGGGTGCTCGGCCACCTCGACGAAGTCGGCGCCGACCCGGTCGAGGGTGCCGGCGAACGCCGTCCCGTCGGCGAGCGTCACGGTGAGACCGGCTCGTTCGCGCGCCAGCCGGCGCAGCGCGTACCGCAGGTCCAGCCGCGCGCCGACCTGACCCTCACTGCCCGGCTCGGCGGAGTGCGGCCCCAGCCCGGTCACGGTCGCGACCCGGTCGAGCGGTACGAGCGCCTCGCCGCCGGACGGCCCGCCGAGCAGCACCCAGTCGGGCCCCACCTCCCGGACCACGCCGACCAGCACCTCGCCGCCCACCTGGCAGCCGACCGACCGGCCGGCCGACCCCCGGAGCCGGTCCACCAGCCGCAGCCGCCCGAACTCGGCCCGCTCCCGGTCCCCCAGTTCGGCCCCCAGCGCCGCGCGGTCGGCGGCCTCCGCCTCGGCCTCCAGATCACCGAAGAGGCGATGCCACCTGCCCTGCGCCGGTTCGTCCGCGGTCACGCCGCCCACCGTCGCGAACAGCCGGAACCCCGTCAAGCCGCTGTACCCCCTGGGGACAACGCGTTGACAGGAAGACTCCCGAGGCGTACCACAGCAAATGAAGGCAAACGAAGGGTTCTCTCGATGAGAGCAACCACCCGCATCGGTGCGACGGTCGCCACCCTCGCGATCACGGGGGCGCTCCTGCTGCTCGTGGCCCCGGCGCCCACCGCCCTGGTGGGCGAGCTGACCCGGGCGCTCCGCGTACCGCAGCTGGCCGTCGACCGAGCCGGCCCCGACCGGGTCGCCCTCACGGCCGCGGCGGCGACGGCGTGGCTGGTGCTGGGCTGGCTCGGCTGCACGCTGGCGCTGCTCATGCTCGGCGCGCTGCCGGGCCTGGCCGGGCGGGCGGCCCGCGGCGCGGCCCGGCGGATCGTGCCGGGCACCGTCCGGCGCCTGCTGGCCACCGCCCTCGGCCTCGGCCTCGCGGCGGGGGCAGCCACCCCGGTCTGGGCCGGACCGGGCGTGACGCCGCCGGACCCGCCGGTCGCCGGGGCCCGGGCTGGGGCCCTCCCGCCCGCGGGTCTCGACCTCGACTGGCCGGTGTCGGCGCCCGCTCCCGAGACCGGAACCACCGTCACCGTGCGCTCCGGCGACAGCCTCTGGTCGATCACCGACCGGCACCTGGGCCCCGACGCGACGGCGCCAGCGATCGCCGCGGAGTGGCCGCGCTGGTGGGCCGCCAACCGCCACACCGTCGGGGCCGACCCCGACGTCATCCACCCCGGCCAGCGCCTGCGCGCCCCGGGCCCCGACCACCTCACCGGGAGTACGTCGTGACCACCACGCTCACCACTCCGGAACCACCCCTCGCCCGCCGGCGCCTCCGGCTGCGGCCCGCGCCCCCGGTGGACCCGCCCTACGACGACGAGCTGGCCGACGGGCTGTGGCTGCCCCCGGTCGCCGCGCCGCAGCTGCCGTTCGAGGAGACCGAGACCGCCCGGAACGACCCGGCCGAGAGACCCGACGCCCCACGGCCCGACCTGCCGTGCCCACGCCTGGTGGCCGCGGGGTTGGTGCAGGCACTGATGGAGGTCCTCGCCGGGCGCCGTCCGGTCCAGCAGCTGCTGCCGGTCACCACCGAGGGCGTGTACCGGCAGCTGGAGTGCCGGCTCCAGGCCCTGCGCGCGCTGCGCCACCGGCGGGGTCTCGCCTCCGCCGGGGCGGCCCGCGTGGTGTCGGTGCACGTCGCCGAGCCGGGCCACGGCGTCGCCGAGGTCACCGCGGTGACCCGGCGCGGCGACCGCCACCGCGCCGTCGCGCTCCGACTGGAGGCGACCGACGGGCGCTGGCGCTGCACGGCCCTGCAGCTCATGTGAGAACGGCGGGACGGATCAGTTCGGCGTGGGCGCTCCGTGACAGCGCTTGTACTTGCGTCCCGAGCCACACGGGCACGGCGCGTTGCGCGGAGTCTCGGACCCGAGCACCTGGCCCGCCGACGCCGTCTTCTCCCCGGCCTGTGTCGGGGACGAGGGGCCGGACTGGATCGTCGGCGTACCCGCGCCGGCGTCCCCGTCGATCGTCGGGGCGGTGTACTGCAGCTGCGCGGGCGCCCGGTTGCCGAGGCCCTTGGCGCGCACCTCGATCTGCTGCGGCTCGCCGACGCCCTCGACCACGGTCTCGGCCTCCGAGTCGGCGACCTGCACCTCGAGGTTGAAGAGGAACCCGACGGACTCCTCCTTGATCCCCTCCATCATCGAGTTGAACAGGTCGAAGCCCTCGCGCTGGTACTCCACCAGCGGGTCGCGCTGCGCGTACGCCCGCAGCCCGATGCCCTCCTGGAGGTAGTCCATCTCGTACAGGTGCTCGCGCCACTTGCGGTCCAGCACGCTGAGCACGACCTGACGCTCCAGCTCGCGCATCGCGTCCTCGCCGAGCTCCGCCTCGCGCTTGTCGTACCCGCCCTGGGCGTCGGACTTGATCCGCTCGGTGAGGAACTCCGCGTCCATCGCGTCGCGGCCGCCGAGCTCCTCCTCCAGCTCCGCCAGCGTGAAGGACATCGGGTACAGCTGCTTGAACGCGGTGAACAGCTGGTCGAGGTCCCAGTCCTCGGCGTAGCCGTCGGCCGTCGCGCCGGCGACGTACGCCTCGACCACGTCCGAGATCATGTGCCGGACCTGGTCCTGCAGGTCGGCGCCCTCGAGGACCTGCTTGCGCTCGGCGTAGATCACCTGGCGCTGCTTGTTGAGCACCTCGTCGTACTTGAGGACGTTCTTGCGGATCTCGGCGTTCTGCTGCTCCAGCTGCGTCTGGGCGGACAGGATCTGCCGCGAGACCAGCTTGGACTCGATCGGCACCTCGTCCGGGATGTTGAAGCGGTCCATGATCATCTCGACCGCGCCCGCGTTGAAGCGCTGCATCAGCTCGTCGCCGAGCGACAGGTAGAAGCGGCTCTCACCCGGGTCGCCCTGCCGGCCGGACCGGCCGCGGAGCTGGTTGTCGATCCGGCGGGACTCGTGCCGCTCGGTGCCGAGCACGTACAGCCCACCGGCCTCGACGACGGCCTCTGCCTCGGCGGCGACGAAGTCCTTTGCCTCGACCAGCGCCGCCTCCCACGCGGCCTGGTAGGCGTCCGGGTCCGCTTCGGGGTCGTAGCCCTGGTTGCGGAGCTCGGCCGCGGCCAGGAACTCCGCGTTTCCGCCGAGCATGATGTCGGTGCCTCGGCCGGCCATGTTCGTCGCGACCGTGACGGCGCCCCGGCGCCCGGCCTGCGCGATGATCTCGGCCTCCTTGGCGTGGAACTTCGCGTTCAGCACCTCGTGGTCGACCCCCCGGCGACGCAGCAGCGTCGACAGCAGCTCGGACTTCTCCACGCTCGTCGTACCGACGAGGACCGGCTGGCCCAGCTCGTGCCGCTCGACGATGTCCTCGACCACCGCGTTGAACTTCGCGATCTCGGTCTTGTAGACGACGTCGGCCTTGTCCGTGCGCTGCATCGGGCGGTGCGTGGGAATCGGCACGACGCCCACGTCGTACGTCTTCTGGAACTCGGCGGCCTCGGTCATGGCCGTACCGGTCATGCCACCGAGCTTGCTGTACAGCCGGAAGTAGTTCTGGAGGGTGATCGTGGCGAGCGTCTGGTTCTCGTCCTTGATCCGCACCCCCTCCTTCGCCTCGATGGCCTGGTGCATGCCCTCGTTGTACCGGCGGCCGTGGAGCACACGCCCGGTGAACTCGTCGACGATGAGCACCTCGCCGTCCACGACGATGTAGTCGCGGTCCTTCTTGTAGAGCTCCTTGGCCTTCAGCGCGTTGTTCAGGTACCCGACCAGCGGCGTGTTGACGGCCTCGTAGAGGTTGTCGATGCCGAGCTGGTCCTCGACCTTGGCCACGCCGGTCTCGAGGATGCCGACGGTGCGCTTGCCCTCGTCGACCTCGTAGTCCTTGTCGCGGAACAGCCGGGGCGCGATGCGGGCGAACTCGCCGTACCAGCGCGCCGACTGCTCGGCGGGGCCGGAGATGATCAGCGGCGTCCGGGCCTCGTCGATGAGAATCGAGTCGACCTCGTCGACGATGGCGAAGTGGTGCCCGCGCTGCGCCAGCTCCTCGGCGCTCCACGCCATGTTGTCGCGGAGGTAGTCGAAGCCGAACTCGTTGTTCGTGCCGTACGTGATGTCGGCGGCGTACTGCTGGCGACGCACGTCCGGCGGCTGCTGCGCCACGATGACGCCGACCGTGAGGCCGAGGAAGTTGTGGACGCGACCCATCAGCTCGCCCTGGTAGCTGGCGAGGTAGTCGTTCACCGTGATGATGTGGACGCTGTTGCCCGAGATGGCGTTGAGGTACGCCGGCAGCGTGCTGACCAGCGTCTTGCCCTCACCGGTCTTCATCTCGGCGATGTAGCCGAAGTGCAGCGCGGCCCCGCCCATGACCTGGACGTCGAAGTGCCGCTGCCCGAGGACGCGCTTGGCCGCCTCGCGGACCGTCGCGAACGCCTCCGGCAGCAGGTCGTCCAGCGACTCCCCCTCGGCGTACCGCTTCCGGAACTGGTCCGTGAGGCCCCGCAGCTCGTCGTCGGTGAGGCCGACGAAGTCGTCCTCGATGGCGTTGACGGCGTTCGCGTACGCCTTGAGCTTGCGGAGGGTACGGCCCTCGCCGGCGCGGAGGATCTTCTCGAGGATGGGCACGGGTCTTCTCTCAGCTCCCGGAATCGGTCAGCGTCCTGGAACGTCCGGTGGCAGACGTCACGGTCCATGGTAGGCGGCGCTGCACGGTTCCGTTCGGACCCGGTCCGATCCGCCGCCGACACCTGTCGAAACGGTACGACGGGCCCGGAGGTTCCCGGCAGGATCGACGGCATGGAGTCACCACATCCCGAGCCCGCCGAGATCGTCGCCGGGCGCCTGCAGCTGCGCCCGTTCCTGCCCCGCGACGTCGAGGGCGTCTACGCCGCCTGCCAGGACGCCGACATCCAGCGCTGGACCACCGTGCCGGCCCCCTACCGGCGCGCCCACGCCGAGGGGTACGTCCGCGACAACTCCCTCGCCGGCTGGGAGGAGGGGGCGGGCCGGTCGTACGCCGTGACGGACGCCACCACCGGCGACCTGCTCGGCACGATCGGCCTGGTCGAGTACGACGCCGACGAGCAGATCGCCGAGATCGGCTACTGGGTGTCCCCCGGCGCCCGGGGCCGGGGCGTGGCGACCCAGGCCACCACCGCGATGGCCCGGTGGTGCTTCGGTGCGCTCGGGGTGGCGCGGCTCCAATGGGCCGCCGAGGTGGGGAACGAGGCCTCGCGGCGGGTGGCCCTGCGTGCCGGGTTCACCGTCGAGGGCGTGCTGCGGGACCGGATCCGGGCCCGGGACGGGTCCCGGGCCGACGCCTGGGTCGGCTCGCTGCTCCCGCGGGACCTCTGACGGCGTGCTGCCGGGGTGACCGGCGGTCTCCCCGGCGCGCACCGGCGCCGGGGAGACCACACGGGGCTCAGCCCGCCAGTCGGATGACCCCGTAGGCGTATCCCTTGCGCCGGTACACGACGGACGCGCGGCCGGAGTCGGAGTCGCTGAAGAGGAAGAAGTCGTGGCCCACGAGCTCCATCTCGAACAGCGCCTGGTCGATCGTCATCGGCTGGGCGTCGTGCTCCTTCTCGCGCACGATCTGGCCCGGGAGATCGTCCTCGGCCTCCATGAGCGCGCCGGCCGGGCCGCCCGCCCCGTTCGAGGAGGGCAGCAGATCGGGGTTCGGTGACGCGGTCGCCGCGGCGACCGAGATCGGCGTGCGGTTGCCGTGGTGGACCCGGCGGCGGTCGGCCGCACGGCGCAGGCGGTTCTCGAGCTTCGCCAGGGCGAGGTCGAGGGCGGAGTAGAAGTCCTTGGCGCGCGCCTCGCTGCGGATCACGGGGCCGGGGCAGATGGCCGTGATCTCGACCCGCTGACACACGGGACTCTGCCGCGGGTTGGGTTCGTGGGACAGTTCGACGTCGATCTCGATGAGCTTGTGGTCGTAGCGTTCCAGCCGGCTGAGCTTTTCCATGGCCAGCTGCCGATAGTGGTCGGGCACCTCGACGTTGCGGCCCTTGACGACAATGTCCACGCGTGACCTCCACACCTTCGGTGTCACCTGGGGCCCGCACGGCAGGCGGCGAACCCCGGGGTCTTGGGATGCCGGCCGGCGCAGGACGGCGGCGGCCGGGAGGGCTTCACTCCTCCCCCCTTGCTCGGTGCTGCCGTGTCCTCCGACGCTAACCCCTGGGAGGCGTCTCGTCACCCCCAGTTTCGTCACGTGCGTGGCACAACGGTCGACATGGCGTAATCGGGACACGTCGCAGGGTCGCGGCGACCACCGCGGCGTGGAGCGCGCCGACCCCCGTCGCGCGGAGGACGGCCGCCGCCTCGGCCAGCGTGGCGCCGGTCGTGACGAGGTCGTCGACGATCACCACGGGGGCCCGTGGCGGGTCCCCGGACCCCCGGAAGGCGCCGGCCAGGTTCGCCCGCCGGTCCGCCGCCCCCAGCCCCGCCGAGTCCCGCCGCCGGCGCGCGACCGCGAGCAGCCGCACGACCCGTGGGGACCATCCCGCGCGCCGGAGCCGTCCCGCGGCGGCGCGCGCCAGCCGGTCGACGTGGTCCCCGCCGCGGGCCCGGACCGCCGCGGGGCTCGACGGCACCGGAACGAGCACCACGGGACCCCGGGGCACACCGGCGGCGACCGCCCGCCCGAGCGCCCCGCCGAGCGCCGGGAGGACGTCCCGGCGATCGTGCTCCTTGTACGCGAGGAGCACCGCGCGGACCGCGCCCGCATACCGTGCGGACGCCCAGCACGGCGGCAGTCCGGGCGGTCGCGGGGACGGGTCGGCGACCCGCACCCTTGCGGTCAGGGCGGCGGCACAGGACCGGCACAGCCCCGTGCGCGCGGCCCCGCAGCCGGCACAGGTCGCCGGCAGGGCGAGGTCGGCAAGTGCGGTGAGCAGGGTCGCGGTCATGCGGTCATCGTCGGGCGCGGACCCCGCGCCGGCGAGGGTCGAGACGGCAGCTGTGGACGACGGTACCCACGGTGGACAACGCGTCGCACGGCGCCGAGCGGGTGTAGAACCTCAGCCCGGATAGAACGGCTCCGCCCCCACGACCCCCTCGGCGAGCGGCGCACCCCAGCTGTTGAAGTACCGCTGGTAGGTCGCCCCGTCCGCCCCCAGCAGCACGCGGTCCACCGGCGTCGCCGCGAGCTGCCCCAGCCGTCCCGCCGGCAGCCCCGACCGCGGGGAGCTGCTCCGCGTCGCGCCGTCCGCGGACAGCTCCCACGGCAGCAGCTCACCGCCGCGTTCCCGCCCGACCGTGACGAGCTCCCGTTCCCGGGACCACCCGACATCGGTGAGGTCCTCGACCCCGGCCGCCACCGACCGCAGCGACACCAGCGACGGCAACCGCGGCCCGTCGGCGCGCAGGATCCCGGTGAGCAGCTCCGCTCCGGCCCCCGACCCGACCACGAGGGCGAGCCGGACCCCGTCCGGGGCGAGCCGGATCGCGCCGATCCGGGCGCCGCGCGCGAGGTACGGGCGCAGGGCCGGCGCGTCCACGGTCCGTACCGGCCCGGTCTGCGGCACCAGCAGCAGCCGGGCGGAGTCCGCGACGACGAGCACGGCGGAGT
This sequence comes from Actinomycetota bacterium, assembly GCA_030840805.1. Lineage (GTDB taxonomy): Bacteria > Actinomycetota > Actinomycetes > Mycobacteriales > HKI-0501 > JAVEDU01. The sequence continues at coordinate 6,829 of JAVEDU010000081.1, read as the reverse complement.
TCCGCGGTCCCCAGCTGGGCCGGCCGAACCGCGTGGCGGCGTACCGCACGGGCAGCTGTCCCGTGGACGGCCCGACGTACAGCCGCTGCCCCCCACCGGCACCGGCCTTGACCAGCGCGAGCGCGGACCCGTCCAGCGACACGGCGGCGCCGAGCGTCCCGGACCGGGCCTGCGCGCCGCCGAACGGCGCACCGGGCGGCATCGGCGACCGCGGGCCGGGGACCGCGACGCGGACGGCACCGGACCGCACCTGGTACGCCGGGAGGTCCCGCGCGGGGACGGCCGGGTTGAGGCGGGCCCACCGGCCGAGGTCCTGCACCTCGCCGGCGCCGGGCGCCTCGAACCGGCGCCCCTCGACCTCGACCCGCACCCCGGTCACCTCGAACTCCCGCAGCGTCCACACGAGCTGCGCGGACAGCATCGCCCGGTCCTCCGGCGACGCGAACTCCGCCTCGGCCGTGAGGTCGACCGTGAGCACGTCCCGGTCGCGGACCACGTTGCCGCGCAGCCGGGTCCCGCGCGGGAACGCGGTGCGGACCCCCGGCGCGACCCAGGACGAGGGACCGCCGAGGAGCAGGCGGACGAGCTCGCTGGGTTCGGCGTTGCCGAGCGACCGGTCGAGGTACCGCAGGTCCGGCACGACCCGCCGGGTGCCGGCGGCGACGAAGTACACCGAGTACGGGATGTACACCTGGCTGAAGTAGACGTCCTGCAGGTACACCCCTGCCGGGGGCGTGACCAGCTGCCACGTCGACCCGTTCCAGCGCAGCCTCAGCACGAGGTCGAGCGGGCCGTCGGCGGGGGTGAACGCGCCGTCCTCCCCCACCACGCCCACCGTCCGGCCGCGGACCCGGACCGAGTCGGCCGCGGTCGGCGTCACCGAGGCCAGCCGGAACACCCGCACGGGCCCGTCGTCCGACCACGTCCGCCGGGCCTCCGGGCCGAGGAAGCTCCGGGCCACCCCGTGCCGGTCGTCGCTGGACACGGCGGCGTTGAGGAACCCGCGCACGACCTGGACGGGACCGCTCTCGGGCACCGGTCCGGGCGGCTGTACCCGGACGTCGGGCTCGTCCTGGCCGCCGCCGACGGGCGGAGCTGCCCGCACGGTCACCGGCCCGCCGCTGTCCGGCACCCCCGCGCACGCGGCGAGGGGGAACACGAGTGCCGCGGCGAGCAGCCCGGTCCAGCGGGACCGCACGTCAGCCGGTTCCCGCGCCGAGCTCGACCGGCATCGGCTCGGACCCCGGCACGGCGTCGGCCGGTACGAGCGGCAGCGGCGACGCGGTGATCGCGCTCCCGGCGTCCAGCGGCACAGTGAGCCGGAACTGGGCGCCGCGGCCCGGTCCGCCCCAGGCCTGGAGCCAGCCGCCGTGCAGGCGGGCGTCCTCCAGACTGATCGACAGCCCGAGCCCGGTGCCGCCGGTCTGCCGGGCGCGGGACGCGTCGGCCCGCCAGAACCGGTTGAACACGAGCTGCGCCTCACCGGGCTTGAATCCCACCCCGCGGTCGCGCACGGTGATCGCGGCCGCCCGGGCGTCACGCGCCAGCACGAGGTCCACGGGCCGGCCCTCGCCGTGCTCGATGGCGTTGACGAGAAGGTTGCGCAGGACCCGCCGGACCCGCCGCGGGTCGACCTCGGCGATGACCGGGCGGTCGGGCACGGTGACCACGAGCTCCGTGCCCGCGCGGCGCGCCAGGGGTTCGATGAAGTCCGCGGCCTGCCGGACCAGCTCGCCGAGGTCGGTGGGCTCGGCCTCCAGCACCGCGAAACCCGCGTCGTACCGGCTGATCTCCAACAGGTCGGTGAGCAGCGACTCGAACCGGTCCACCTCGGTCTGGAGCAGCTCGGCGGCACGGCGCATCGGCGGGTCGAACTCCTCGCGCGCCGAGAACAGCACGTCGGCGGCCATCCGTACCGTCGTCAGCGGTGTCCGCAGCTCGTGCGACACGTCGGAGGTGAACCGCCGCTGCAGCCGGGACAGGTCCTCCAGCTGGACGATCTGGCGCTGGATGTTCGCGGCCATGTGGTTGAACGACTTCGCCAGCCGGGCGAACTCGTCCTCCCCGACGACCCGCATGCGCTCCTCGAGGAGCCCCGCCGAGAGCCGCTCGGCGGTGCGGGCGGCCACCCGCACCGGCGTGACGACCTGCCGGGTGACGATCGCGGCGACGCCGACGACGAGCAGGACGAGGACCAGCCCCGCGGCGATCAGGGTGTTCTGCACCAGCCCCACGGTCGACAGCTCGTCGTCCAGCGGGAACAGGTAGTACAGCTCGAACGACCCGGACGCGGTCACCACCGGAGCCCCGACCACCAACGTCGGGCGGGGCGTGCCGCCGTCGGGCGCCATCCGGGTGAACTGGTAGGAGAACACGTTGTCCGCGACGACCCGCCGGGTCAGCCCCGCCGGGATGTGCACGGCCGAGCGGACCAGCTGGCTGGAGTAGACCGGCGGCAGGGCCGGGTCGGAGGTCGGCACCAGCACCACACCGAACTGGCCGGCCCGGCCGGCGCGCGCGGACAGGTTCCCGCCGACGCCGTAGAGCGTGCGCTGGAGGTCCGCGTCGTTGGGCCCGCGGAGGGCCTGGAGCTGCTGGCGGGCGTACGTCTGGCCGGTCTCCGCCTCGTACAGGGCGCTGGTCCGCTTGGCGTCGACGAGTCCGTCGGTGATCCGGCCGACGAGGACCATGCCGAGGCCGATCACCACCACCCCGGAGACCGCGAGGGTGGTCGCGACGACACGGAGTTGCAGCGAACGACGCCAGGCCCGGCGCAACCCGCGGGCCGGCGTCAGGAGCTGCCGCGGGGTGGGCACCGTTATGCCGCGCCCGCCCGGTAGCCGACCCCACGGACGGTGACGACGACCTCGGGGTGCTCCGGGTCCCGCTCCACCTTCGCGCGGAGCCGCTGGACGTGGACGTTGACGAGCCGGGTGTCGGCCGCGTGCCGGTAGCCCCACACCTGCTCCAGCAGCACCTCCCGGGTGAACACCTGCCGCGGCTTGCGGGCGAGTGCCACCAGGAGGTCGAACTCCAGCGGGGTCAGCGCGACGACCTCGCCGTCCCGGGACACGGCGTGCCCGGGGACGTCGATGAGCACCGGAGACCCGGGCGGGCCGAGCGTGAGCTGCTCGGGCACCTCGTCCTCGCTGCGCCGGAGCCGGGCCCGCATGCGGGCGACCAGCTCCTTCGGCTTGAAGGGCTTGGTCACGTAGTCGTCCGCACCCGACTCCAGGCCGAGGACGACGTCGCCGGTGTCCCCCCTCGCGGTCAGCATGACGATGGGGACGCCCGACTCGGACCGGATGGCCCGGCAGACGTCGATCCCGCTCATGCCGGGCAGCATGAGGTCGAGCAGGACGACGTCCGGCCGGCTCTCGCGGAAGGCGCTCAGCGCCCGCTCGCCGTCGGCCACGAAGGAGGGCGTGAAGCCCTCGCTCCGCAGCACGATGCCGAGCATCTCCGCGAGCGCCGGGTCGTCGTCGACCACCAGCACACGCGCTCTCATGCCGGTAATCGTGACACTCCGCGAGAGTGCTCCGCGGGCGGTCCACAACATCCGACACGGGAGAAGCTCCCGGGGCCGGGCGAACAGGGCCCCGTGACACCATGACGGCGGGCCACCCGGGCCCCGGCAGGGGGACGCGAATGGGGCAGCGACCGCTCGTGCCGCTGCGCCCACTCGGGCTGGGCGAGGTGCTCGACGGCGCGGTCGAGGCCGTGCGGCGCAATCCCCGCACCACCCTGGCGTTCGGCGCGGCCCTGGCCGCCGCCGGGCAGGCCGTCACGGTGCCCGTCCAGTACCTGTTCCGGGACATCGCGCCGGGCGCGTCCGGAAGCGACGCCCCGGTGGCGGTGCTGACCGAGGTGCTGGCGCTCGGCGCCTCGGCGGCGGCCCTGTTCGCGGTCGGCACCGTGCTCTCGGTGGTGCTCGGCGGGGCCTTGGCTGTCGTGGTCGGCGACGCCGTCATCGGTCGGCACCCCGGGCCCGCCGAGGTGTGGGCCCGGGTCCGGCGGCGGCTGTTCGCCCTGGTGGGGCTGGGTGTGGGCGTGACGGTGGCGCTCGGCGCGGGCCTCACGATCGGCCTCGGCCTCGGTGCGGTGTTCGTGTTCGCGGTGGTCGCGCTCACGGCCCCCGTGCTGATGCTGGAGGACGCCGGGATCCGGCAGGCGTTTCGCCGCTCCTGGCGGCTGACGATCCGGGACTTCTGGCGGGTGCTCGGCATCCGCGCCGTCGCCACCCTGGTGTCGGCGCTGGTCACGTTGGTCCTGGCACTGCCGTTCACGATCGGCGCGGTGGTGCTGGGCGGGGGGCCGTTCACGACCGGGACCGCACCGCTCACGGCACTGGCCGCGACCGCGCTCGGGGCGCTGGTCGCGGGCACGGTGGCCGGGCCGTTCGGCGGCGCCGTCGACGCGCTGCTGTACGTCGACCGGAGGATGCGCGCCGAGGGGCTGGACATCGAGCTGGGCCGTACGGGGCGGGCGGCGTGACCGGCCTCGGTCTCATCCTCCGGTACCACGAGCCCATCACCCGGGAAGGCGCCCGCGAGGAGGCCCACCGCGAGCTGTCCAGGGACGCCTACCGCGCCGCCGAGCCGTCCCTCGCCGAACGCCTGCTGACCTGGCTGCTGGACCGGATCGGCGACCTGTTCGACCGGGCCGCGTCCGCGTCCCCGGGCGGCGGGCTGGGGTTGCTCGCGATCGCGGCGGTCGTGGTCCTGCTCGTCGTGGCGGTGCTGATGCGGTTCGGGCCGCTGTCCCGGTCCGCGGTCCGGACGGCGGAGTTCGACCTCGGCCGGGCCGGCGCCGGTCCGGCCGACCACCGGGCGCTCGCGGACCGGTTCGCCGCCGAGGGGCGGTACGCCGAGGCGGTACGCGAACGGCTGCGCGCGGTCGTCCGGGACCTGGAGGGCCGCGGTGCCGTCGAGCCGCGCCCGGGCCGGACCGTCGACGAGCTCGTGACCGAGGCCGGCCGCGCCCTGCCCGGGGCCGCCGCTCCGATGGTGCTGGGCGCCCGGGTGTTCTCCGAGATCTGGTACGGCGGACGGTGCGCCGCCGCGGAGGACGACACGCGGCTGCGCGAGGTCGACCGGCGGGTGGCCGAGGCGCCGGACCCGGGTGGTGACGCCCGGTGACCGCGACGCGGAGATGGCGGCTCTGGCGGATGCCGATCGCGGTCGGCATCGTGCTGCTGACCGTGGCGGTGACCGTCGCGGTGTTCCCGCGCTCGGTCGGGCACGGCAGCCTGGACCCTCGGTCGGTGGACCCGGACGGCACCCGCGCGCTGGCGACGATCCTCGGCCAGCACGACGTGACGGTGGAGCGGGTGTCCTCGACCGACCGGATGTTCCGCGCCGCCACCGGCCCGGTCACCGTGGTCGTCCCGGTCCCCGGCCTGCTCTCGCCGGACACCCTCGACCGGCTCGCCGAGCTGGCCGGGAACGTCCGCATCGTGCTGGTCGAGCCGGACCCGCTCACGCTGGACGACCTCGGCACGGGGGTACGGGAGAAGAGCGCCCGCACGGGTCCCACCACCCGCCCCCGGTGCCCGCTGCGCGCCGCGGCGGTCGCGGGCCCCGCCGACGTGGACGGCCTGCGGTACACCGGGCGCGACGCGGTCTCCTGCTACGGCGGCGGGCTGCTCGTCTCCGGCGGGTGGGCGGGCACGGACGGCACCGGGCCCCGCATCGCCTACCTCGGCTCCGCGGCTCCGCTGACCAACGAGCGCCTGGCCGAACGCGGCAACGCCGCCCTGGCCCTCGGTCTGCTGTCGGAGACGCCGCGCGTGCTGTGGCTGACCCTCGCCGCCCCGGAGCTGGACTCCGGCGGGGGCGCCGGTGGCGTGCTCGGCGTGCTGCCCGGCTGGGTCCTCCCGGTCACGGCGCAGCTGCTGCTGGCCGGGCTGCTCGCCGCGCTGTGGCAGGGGCGCCGCCTCGGCGCCCCGGTGGCCGAACCGTTGCCCGTGATCGTCCGTTCCGCCGAGACCGTCGAGGGCCGGGCACGGCTGTACCGCCGGTCCCGGGCCCGCGACCGCGCGCTCACCGCGCTGCGGGGCGGGGCGCTGTCCCGGCTGCTACCCGCGCTCCGGCTCGGCCCCGACCCCGCCCGCCGGGCGGTCGTCGAGGCCGTCGCCGACCGGTCCGGCGGGCCGGCCGCCGACGTCGACGCCCTGCTGTACGGCCCCGCGCCGGCCGACGACGCGCGGCTCGTCGCCGCGGCGGACGGCTTGGACCGGCTCGTCGATGCCACCCTGCACCCCCGTACCGCCGTCGAAGGGAACCCGCAGTGACCGAAGCACCCGCCACGACCGAGGCGCGCGACGCGCTCGTGCGCCTCCGGGCCGAGGTCGGCAAGGTGGTGGTCGGCCAGGACGCCACCGTGACCGGGCTGGTCGTCGCGCTGCTCTGCCGCGGTCACGTGCTGCTCGAGGGCGTGCCCGGGGTGGCGAAGACCCTCATCGTCCGCACCCTGGCCGCGGCCCTGTCCCTGGACCACAAACGCGTACAGTTCACCCCGGACCTGATGCCGGGCGACGTCACCGGCTCGCTGGTGTACGACGCGCGGACGGCCGAGTTCTCCTTCCGCGAGGGGCCGGTGTTCACCAACCTGCTGCTCGCGGACGAGATCAACCGGACCCCGCCCAAGACCCAGGCGTCGCTGCTCGAGGCCATGGAGGAGCGTCAGGTCAGCGTGGACGGCGTCCCGCGCCCGCTGCCCGACCCGTTCGTGGTGATCGCCACACAGAACCCGGTGGAGTACGAAGGCACCTACCCGCTGCCCGAGGCCCAGCTCGACCGGTTCCTGCTCAAGCTGACCCTGCCGATCC
>JAVEDU010000062.1 GCA_030840805.1 Actinomycetota bacterium | reverse complement strand
CCGCGGAGGCGATGGTGAGCTGGAAGTCGTTGATCCGCCCGATGATCGCGCTGATCTCCGCGATCGCCTCCACCGCGCCGGCGGTGTCGCCCTGGATGGCCTCGACCCGGCGGGAGATGTCCTCGGTCGCCCGGGCGGTCTCCTGCGCCAGCTCCTTGACCTCGGTGGCCACCACCGCGAAGCCCTTGCCGGCCTCACCCGCGCGGGCCGCCTCGATGGTGGCGTTCAGCGCCAGCAGGTTCGTCTGCTCGGCGATGGAGGTGATCACCTTGATGACGTCGGCGATCTCGGTCGAGGAGGCGCCCAGCTTGCTCACCGTGCTCGTGGTCGCGGCCGCGGCGTCGACGGCCTGCGCGGCGACCTTCGCGGCCTCGTTCGCGTTGTGCGCGATCTCGGCGATCGACGCACCCATCTCCTCCGACCCCGCCGCGACCGTCTGCACGTTCCGCGACACCTGCTCGGCCGCCGCCGACACCACCATCGCCTGCGCCGAGGACTCCTCGGCCGACGCCGCGATGTGCCCAGCCGTCCCGGCCATCTGCTCCGCGGCCGCGGACAGCGACGTCGAGGAACCGTGGATCGTGCCGATCAGCGCCCGCAGGTTCCCGGTGGCGTCATTGAGCGACACCGCCATCTGCCCGAGCTCGTCCCGCGAGGTCACCGTGGCGGTGCGGGTCAGGTCGCCCTCCGCCAGGCCACCGAGGACCTCGCTGACGCCTCGCAGCGAGCGGGTGATCCGACGGCAGATGACCCAGGTGAGCAGAGACGACACGAGCGAGCCGAGGATCAGGATGACGATCAGGGTGGTGCGGGCGTTGTCCGCGCTCGCCGCCGCCGCATTCACGCGTGCGTCGGCGGACTCCGCGACCGCCGCGACCAGCCCGTCGAGGGACTTCTGCAGCCCGGCGGCGATCGGCGTCACCTTCTCCGCACGGAGAGCGTTGTAGTCGGCCATGCGCCCCTGGCGCGCGAGCGGGATCAGCTGGCCCAGGACGACGTCCGTGTACGACTTCCAGAATCCCTGGAACTCCACGACGTACTTGCTCTGTCCGGGCTCGGTCAGCGTCGACTCCAGCGAGTCGAGCACGCCGTTGAGGACCGCGATGTCGGCGAGGAACGTCTTGTGCTCCTGGCTGTCGTCGTTCTTGCCGAGGAGCGTGTCGTTGGTCCCCGACAACCGGGACTGCAGGAAGGAACGACGAAGCTTCTCGGTCTCCTGGACATGGGCGAGGCCCTGGTCCCGGATCGCGACCGCATCGCCGCGGAGTTGCTGCGTACGCTGGATGCCCACCGCGGCGATCAGTCCGCCCGACAGCACGGAGACCAGCAGGGCAGCGGCGATCTTCACCGCGACCGGCCTGTCATCGAAGAACGCCCACGTACCGCGCCGCGTGGTGGTGGTGCTGTCAGACATCGTGTTCGCTCCCGCTCTCGTTTCGACTGCCGCGGGAGTTCTCGCCCACGAACAGGGCGCCGGCTGCGCCGCCCGGTCGGTTGCGCGGTGAGCGGACGCCGGGGCGTACACCACCGAAAGACCGGCATCTGTCGTATCGGCGCCGGAACCGGGCATCTGAACGAAGTGGATCTCCACGTTGATCGACATCTGGACGCCGGGGTCGACTGGGGTACGAAGCCGACGCCCGCGCCGGTGTTGCGTACGTCACCCTCGCCCGCTGCCGGTGGGGACCCGTGCCGGCCCCAGGTCGACGCCCGGCCGTGGCCGAGGGCAGCGGTGTACGCGCGCATCTCGCCGGGGACGTAGCGGCCGGCCCGGACCGCCCGGACAGCGGCGGCGACGCGGCTCGTGGCTTTCCGGGCCGCGGCGGTGCGGTCGAGATGCGTAGCCACCGCGTGTTCGGTGGTGTCAGGCGCGGCGGCGATGCGGGCGTCCGGCCAGCCGGCCAGGAGCAATCCGAGGATCCGCAGCTCGACCACGGTCGGACCGCGGAGATCCCCGGCCGGGCCCACGGTGATCACCGCCCGCAGGTGGTCGAGGGTCGCGCGGCTGCAGTGCCCCCGGGTCTGTCGTGCGGCCGCCACGCGCAGTACGGCGGGGCCGGGAACGCTACCGGTCTGCGGGGTCGCCCGAAAGGGCGCCGTGGTGGAGCAGCCGGGGCACGAACAGGCCCAGCCGCAGCGCGCTCACGGCCGCCACGGTGCGGGACGGGGCGGCGAGCTTGACCATGATGTGCTCGACGTGGGCGGCGACCGTGCGTTCGGTGATCTCCAGGCCGGCGGCGATGGGCTGGTTCGGCCAGCCCTCGACGAGCAGACCGAGGACCTCCAGCTCCCGGGAGGTGAGCCCGTACAGGTCCCCGGGCGGGGACACCACCACGACCGTGGTGACCTCGTACGGAAGGTCGCCGGGAGGCATCGCGAGCAGCGTGATCCGAAGATGGTGGTCTGCCCTGCCATCGGTGAGCCCGGGGCAGAGGAACGACGTCTGCAGCCTTCCCTCACCGGTCGATCGTCCGGCCGCGACGACCGCGAGCACCGGCGAGCCGGCCGCGAGCAGGGGGTGGCCGGGTAGGCCCGGCAGCGGCAGGACCGCGCCCCCGTCGGTCAGCGCGATGCCCGCGACGGCGTCGTGCACCAGCCCCGCCACCGCGCCGGCCTCCCGCATCGGGTCGACCGCATGCGCGAGCAGCGGAGCGAGCATGCCGACCAGGTCCCGGACCGCGTCGGTCACGGGCACCGCGCTCACGCTGTGCAGCCCCAGGACGCCGAGATACCGCCCGTCGGAGGTGAACAGCCCCACCCCGAGTCCCTCCCGGAATCCCGCCGGCACCAGGTACTCCGCCCAGCAGTGCACCGCCTCAGGTCGCACGGGGAAGTCACACAACCGGATCGGCGACCGCGCTTCCCGCAGGCCCAGCAGCTCGATGTCGTCCATCCAGACGGGACCGTCCAGGTAGGCGCAGGTGCGCTCGTCGTATCCGCTGCGCACCAGCGACAGATGCTCCCGGCGCTCCGGATGCAGCAATGCGACGAAGGACGCGTCGAACGGCATCAGGCGGCGCAGCGCCCCCAACAGGGCGTCGGCGCGCTCGACGGCACCGCCCGGCGCCGCGGCGATGTGCGCGATATCCGTCACCGCCTGTGCGCCGCCCGGCGGCAGCTCGCCTCCGTTCCGGCGTGCTGGCACGATCCCCCCCGAGGGTCCTGCCGCGAAAGGCACCGGACGGCGTGCGCCCGGTGGCTCGGAAGCATCGCGACACGGCCTGCCCCCCGCGAGGACTTCCTTTCCCGCCCCCACAGTGATCTGGCTATTACCAGTCCTACCCCCCAAAATCCGGGGAATCTGCGGTAGGTGTCGTCTCGTACCGTCGATGCGGAGCCATTCGGGGTCTCGTGCGCCCCGAGCAACACCAGGAGCGAGGGGAGGCGCCGGTGCAGCCCGCCGGCCACCAGGCGCGCGGCGCGGGGGAGGCAGCGGCGTGCACGAGGTCGTCCGGCAGCCCGGCAGGTCGTTCGCCGCCCGGGTGAGGCGGGCCCCGCGATCGCCGCCGCCGCGACGGGCATGCGGCCCGGCGCCTACAGCTGGGCGGAGATCCACCACATCGCCGACACGCTGCGCGGAATGGCCCTGCGGTGTGCGGTCGAGGCCGGTGACCGCGAGCTGCCGACCGAGGTGCCCGCTTCGCCGTGACGATCCCGGCGCCGCCGCGGGGATCGACGTCTCCGCGACGCGTCGGCGTGTCGCACTGGGCAGGTCGCCGCGTGCCGCTCGGTCTGCGTCCGGTCCGACCGCCGTCCCGCCGGTGGCCGAGGCCGGCGATCCGGCGGGTTGATCCCTCCTCGGGATCTGCCGCCCCACCGGTGATCCTCCGCAGGGCGGCGCGCGACGGTCTCGGTGGTCACCTCGCCAGGGCAGGCCTGTCACCAGCGCAAACTCCGCGCGGGGCCGTCGTCGTACGCGCCGCGTTCCGCCGTGGTGGGCGGCTTCGTTGCACGAACGAGATACGGTGCGTCCGCGATCACAGCCCACTCTCGTCACTCCGGCGTGCCGGCCGGCGATCGAACGTACGGTAGTTCGGCATTCCACAACCCGAAGGTTTCCCATGTCACGCACGCTCCGTCGGGCGCTGATCGCGCTGACCGCGGTGGTCCTCGTCCTCGCCACCACTGCCGGTGGGGCGTGGTGGTACGTCAACCGGCAGATCGCCGAGATCCCGCGGTTCGCCGACGGGCCTCTTCCGTCGGGCGCCGCCGTGGGCAGCACCCCGGCCCCGCTGGACCTGCCGCTTCCCGCCGACGGGGCGCCGCAGTCCTATGTGGTCGTGTCGGTCGGTTCGCACGGCATGACCGAGGCCGAGGGACGCAAGGTCGGGATCAACGTCGCCTACCGCGAGGGCGACGGCATGACCGACATCATCATGAACGTGCTGGTGGACCCGTCGACCCACAAGGCCTCGATCCTGTCCATCCCGCGGGACACGTGGGTGCCCGCCTGCGGCTGCAAGATCAACGCGCTACTCAAGACGCAGGGACCCAAGGCGCTCACCGACGAGGTCACCCGCCGCACGGGCGTGCCGGTCAACCACCTGATGAGCGTGAACTTCGGGGCGTTCGCCGATCTGACCGACGCGATCGGCGGGGTGAGCGTGTACTCCGACCGGCCGCTGCGGGACACCCACTCCGAGCTCAGCATCCCGGCCGCCGGCTGCGTGCACTTCGACGGCGTGACGGCGCTGAAGTGGGTGCGGTCGCGGTACACCCAGACGCTGGTCGACGGGCAGTGGGTCTCCGATCCCAGCGCCAGCGACTTCGGCCGGATCCGCCGCCAGCACGCGTTCCTGGCGGCCGTGGCGCAGAAGGTCCTCACCCCCAGCCTGGTGTGGAAGGCGCCCGCGTATCTCAAGGTGGCGCAGCGGAACCTGCAGCTGGACGAGAGGCTCACGGCGTCGAACCTGATCGCGCTCGCGCAGGCGTTCCAGGGTTCCGGCGGCAAGGGGCTCGAGATGCTCTCCCTGCCGTCGACCATCGGCACGGTCGGCGACCAGTCGGTGGTCTTCACCGACACCTACAGTGCGACCGGAGTGCTGGCGCGGTGGCGGGTGGCCGGTGGCGCCGGAGACGCGGAGGACGAGCGGGTCGCCGCCTCGGCTTCGCCGACGCCGACCGCAACGGCATCCGCCGAGCCGCGGTCCAGCTCGTCCGCACGGGGCCAGGCCTCGCCCGGGGCCGTTCCGAGGTCCTCCGCACCGACGACGCCCGCGGAGATGAAGGACGGCGAGCCCTGCTGACCCTCGGGACGAGAACGCCCGGCAGAGCCGCCGGCCACCACGAGGCCCTACCGTGGCACGGGTGACCGCCCCCACCCGCGCAGAACTCCGCGTCCATCTCGTCGACTCCCGGATCGCCGGTGAGGTGGACACGCCCCGCGAGGGCAACCTCGCGAACTTCCGCCGGCTCAGCCGTCGCGAACCGCTCTACCTGTTCGGGCTCGAACCGGCCGGTGCCTGGACCGAGGACGACGTGCTGGCGCTGATGGCGGACCGTTGTGGCGTCTCCGCCGATCCGGACCACCGGTACGGCCAGGACACCATCGACCCCGACCGCACGATCGACCGGCTCGAAGCGATGGCCGACCGGCTGCGTTCGGCCGCCGAGCGCCGCGAACGCGTCCTGGTCGCGACCGGCCACCCCGTCGGACTGCGTCCCACCCACACGGCGGTCGCCCGGGCCCTCGCCGCGGCGGGTTGCACGCTGCTCACCCCGGCGGACGGCTGGGAGCACCCGGCCGACCCCGACTACGAGCACCAGCAGGGCACGGTCGGGTACCTGGACGGGATCGGCGTGCTGAACGGCCGTCACGGCGGACCGGACCACACCCACTCCCCGCTGCCCATGCGCGCCGTCCTCGCGGACCTCGCCGCCGGCGGCGAGGCACCGCCGGATCTCGTGGTTGCCGACCACGGCTGGGCCGGCGCGGCCGGGCAGGCGGGGATCGACGCGGTGGGGTTCGCGGACTGCAACGACCCGGCGCTGTTCGTCGGCGAGGCCGAGGGGCGGGTGCTGGTGTCGGTGCCGCTGGACGACAACGTCGCCCCGTACCTGTACGCGCCGCTGACCGCCTACCTGCTCACGGCGGCCGGACTCGCCTGACGAGGTGAGGTCTCCGGCCGGCACTCCCGGCGCACCGGCGGATCGAGCCGGCTGTCCCCGGGTCGTCGGCGAGCGGTGTCAGCCGGGTGGCAGGGTCACCACGAAGGTCGCACCCTCCGCCGCCGGTACGACGTGCAGCTCCCCACCCCCGGCCCGGGCGAGCCGCCGGGCCAGCGGCAGGCCGAGCCCCGCACCGCTGTGCCCGTCCTCCGGGTCGGCGCGCCGGCCCGGCTCGAAGATGGCCTCCTCCCAGCCGTCCGGCACACCCGGCCCGTCGTTGTGGACGGTCACCTCGACCGTGCCGTCGCGCTGCGCCGCACCGACGCGGACCACCGTCGCCGCGTACCGCACGGCGTTGTCGAGCACCGGCGCGAGGATGCGTTCCACCACGTCGGCTCCCAGCCCGGCCACCGGCGCAGGTCCCGGCGAGCGCGCGACCACGACGGCCGGGCCGCGCCCCTGGACCGCGGCGTCGATCGCGTCGTACACCTCGCAGCGCCCGGGGACCTGGCCCGTCCGCGCCCGCGCGTCGGACAGCAGGGTCTCGATGATGCGGGCCATCCGCTGCGCGCCGGCGGCGATCGCGGCATGGGCCCGCGCCAGCTCCGCCTCCGAGCGGCGACCGCGGGTGAGGAGCTCGGTCTCGGCGACGATGCTGCTCAGCGGGGTGCGGAGCTCGTGCGACAGCTCGGCCGTCAGCTGCTGCTCGTGACGCAGCACCGCGGACTGCCGGGCGAGCAGCCCGTCGAGCGTCTGCGCGAGGGCGTCGAGCTCGGCCGGCCGCCGCGCCACCCCGAAGCGGTGTTCGACGTCGCGCGCACTCCAGCGCGCGGCCTGGTGCGTCATCTGGTCCACCGGGCGCAGGGCGCGGGCGACGGCCACGCGCGTGGCCACGTACACCCCGGCGAGCAGCAGCACGACGAACCCCGCCGACCCCCACTGCGCCACCGCCGCCGCCTTGTCGTACGGATCGATGTCCACGGCGGCCACCACGGTGGCGACGTGCCGGTCACCGATCCGCACCGGGAGGGCGTACAACCGGCTCACCGGGCTGTCGGAGGTCTGCGCGAACCCGCCACCGGGCCGCGCCGCCAGCCGGTCCGCCGCGCGCTGCAGGGAGGCGCGGCCGAGCGGCCGTTCCACCGCCCTCCCCCGCTGGTACACCCAGAGGTTGGCGTCCAGGGCCGCGTCGTCGGCCGGTTCGCGGAGGATCAGCCCGCCGTGGCGATCGACCGTGACCAGCGCCGCCGTCGCCGCCGCGCGGGTCCGCAGCACGTCGTCCGCGTGGGTGTACAGCTGGTCGGACAGCAGTGCGTTGAAGCCCCAGGCCAGCCCGCCGACCCACACCGCGGCCGTGACGAGGGCGAACAAGGCCAGCCTGCCGCGCAGTGTGGAGGGGCGGATCACGTGAGCCGGTACCCGACCCCGCGGGCGGCCTCCAGCGAGCAGGGCGCGCCGGCCTGGACGAGCTTCCGCCGGAGCTTCGTGACGTACTGGTCCAGCGTGTTGTCGTGCACGATCGCGCCGTCCGGCCAGCCCGCCCGGCGCAGGTCCCGGCGGCGGACCACCACCCCCGGCGCGGCGAGGAGGGGGGCGAGGAGCCGGAACTCGGTCGGCGTGAGCGCCACCCGGCCACCCGGCCCGACCACGGCGTGGGTCGCCGGGTCCAGGGTGATCCCGGCCGTGCCGCCATCGAGCACCGCCGGCGCACGCCGGAGCAGCGCGCCCAGGCGGGCGATCAGCTCGGCGAGATGAAACGGTTTCGCGAGGTAGTCGTCACCACCCGCCGCGAAACCGGTCAGCCGGTCAGCCATCCCGCCCAGCGCGGTCAGGAACAGCACCGGCGCACCGAAGCCCTTCGCCCGCATCGCGTGACATACATCACGTCCGTCCGAGTCGGACAGTCCGATGTCGAGGATGACGGCTCCGATGTCGGGAGCCATCGTGGCGAGGGCGCCGGCCCCGTCGACCGCGGTTGTCACGCGGTGGCCCTCTTCACGGAGGGCGCGCGCAACCACGTCCCGCAGGCTGTGGTCGTCCTCGACCACGAGCACGTGGGCGCGGGTCATGGCGTCAGTATTGCTCGCCGCCGCCGCGGGTCACCGGCGTCGGACCCGCGCCCTGCGCTCCTCAGGCCGCCACGGGCTCGATCGCGTCCCGCCTCGTGTAGGTCAGGAAGCCGACCAGAGCCACGATCGTGACGAGGAACAGCGCACTCGTACCGACCGTCCCCAGGCCGAGCCCGCCGTCCGCGGGTGCCTGCGAGAGGTAGTCGCCGAGCGAGGCACCGAGCGGACGGGTCAGGACGTAGGCGGCCCAGAAGGCCAGCACGGCGTTCAGTCCGAGGGCGTAGTGCGCCGCGGTGACGATCGCGATGAACGCGCCGAAGAGGACAGCGGACTTCCAGTAGCCGACGTCGAGCCGTTCGGCGGTGAGGTCGCCCGCCGCGGTGCCGAGCGCGAACGTGAACAGGATGGCGAGCCAGTAGTACGCCTCCCGTCGCACCGTGACGACCGAGTGGATCGACAGCGTCCGCTCGCTCGCGTACCAGGCCGCGAAGGTCACCGCGAGCGCCACGGCGAAGACGACCGTCGTCGTCGCCAGCGGTACGCCGAAGTTGTCCGTCAGGTTGTCGGTGATGAGGGTCCCGACCACGCTGATCAGCACGACGGCGAGCCAGTAGATCCCCGGCACGTACCTCCGGGCACGGAACTGGGCGACCAGCGTGACGGCCAGCAGGCCGCCCATGAGGTACGTCGTGCCGGTCAGGCCGAGGTTGAGGTTCGTGTTCAGGAAGTCGGCCGCGGTCTCCCCGACCGTGGTGGCCATGATCTTGATGATCCAGAAGTAGAGGGTGACTTCGGGAACCTTGTTCAGGAGCTGCCGCGCCGAGGCGCCGGCCAGGGGCCGCTGCGTAGTGGTCGTCATGGTTGCGAGGAGAACACGCCGAACCTGACCGAAACCTGACTGCGCCGTCCCCGGCGATCAGCCCCGGTCGTGCCGGCGCAGCCGCCGCAGCACCACGACCAGATCCACCACGCTGATCACGGCGACGACCAGCAGCAGGGTGACGAGCCAGCGCGGCGACCCGCCGGCGTCGAACGCCGAGACGAGCGCCGCGGCGACGAGGCAGGTCACGATGGCGATGGCCGCGAGGACGGCCCGCAGGGTGAGCGGGCTGCGCGCGGTCGCCGGCTCGGTGCCCGGCCGGTCGCGGGGGTGCGCGGGATCTCGCATGACGCCACGCTACCGGCGGTCAGCCGGTCGGCGCCTCCGCCGGCCGGCTCACGACCGCGCGCCCGCGCGCCCGAGGCAGGCGACCCGCGCGGCGGCCGGGGGGGGGTGAACGCGCACGGCACGTGCCCGAACGCCGGCGAGATCACCGGCCGGCTCGGCACCGCGGGATCGCCGTCGGCGTCACCCCCGCGATCAGCCCGGATGCCGGGCACGGCGACGGGGCCGTGGGTGTACACCCACGGCCCCGCGCCCCTGTTCCGACTCAGGTCGCGCGCACCGGCGCTCCCGCGTGGGCCGGCTCCTGGCGCCGGGTCAGCAGCAGCATCGCGAGGCCGTACAGGATCACCGCGATCCCCACGACGAGCAGCAGTGGCGCGAACACGGTCAGCCGCGGCCACGTCGAGTCGACCCGGGTGAAGTTGCTCTGCTGACTCTCCAGCACCGGGATCACGTCACCGCTGAAGTAGTCGCGGATCTGCGGCACGGTCCGGACCGGTGATCCGTCGAAGCGGGTGAGCTGCGCGGTGCCGGGCACGTCGTTCCAACCGCCGGTGACGGCGGGCAGTAGCTGGATGGACTTGTACAGGTGCGGGAAGTTGGTGCCGAGCGCGCTGTTGAGCTGCGCGGGTGACACCTTCAGCGTGGTCGCGAGGAAGCTCGTCAGCCCGGGCAGCTCCGACGAGACGCTGGACAGCGGGATCGCCTGGAGCAACGCGGTGGTGTGCGGGACGTTCGTCTTCAGCGCGGCCAGGACCGCCGCCGGCTTGAGTCCGGTCTTCTGCGAGACGAAACCCACCAGCTGCGGCACCTCGGCGGCCGCGCCGCCGCGGTCGGTCATGATGGGGTCGGCGACCTGGACGACGTTGGACAGCATGTTGATGGCGGCCCGGTCACCGTCCACCCGGGCCTTCGCGAACGCGGGCCGCGCGTCGTCGACGAGGTTCTGCCCGTCGGACAGGCGCGGGAACAGCGACAGCGCCAGTACCAGCCCGACCACCGCCACGCCGACCACGACCACGACACCCCACGCACCGGTGGCGAGCCCACGGGGCAGCGGGCCGCGGCTCGCGAGGTACGCCATCGCGCCGCCGAACACGATCACGATGATCCCGATCACGAGCAGCAGCACGTCGAGGAACCCGACGCCGCCCTTGCTGTCGAGGGACTGGAAGTTCGACTGCTGACGTTCGAGCACCGGCACCACGTCACTGCTGAAGTACGCGGTGGTCTGCGGCACCGACCGCACGGGCGCCCCGTCGAACCGGGTCAGGCTCTGCGTGCCGGGCACGTTGTACCAGCCGCCGGTGACCGCGGGCAGCGTGCTCACGGCCTGGTAGATGTGCGGGAAGTTGCTCCTCAGCGCGGCGGTCACCTGGGCCGGTGTCAGCTTCAGGGTCTTGGCGAGGAACGCGATGAGGGCCGGGGTCTCACTGGCGACGCTCGACAGCGGGAGGGCCTGCAGCAGCGCGGTGGTGTGCGGGAACTTCGTCTGGAGCGTCTTCAGCACCGCGGCCGGCGGCAGCCCGGTCTTCTGGGAGACGAACGCGACGAGCTTCGGCACCTCGGCCGAGGCGCCACCCCGGTCGCTGGCGATCTGGTCGGTGAGGGTGACCGCGTTCCCCACCATGTCGATGGCGGCCCGGTCACCCGCCACCCGCTGCGAGGTGAACGCGGCTCGCCCGTCGTCGAGGACCCCCTGCGCGGCATTCAGCCGCGGGAACAACGAGAGGCCGAGGACGAGCACCACCACGACTACACCGACCAGGGCGACCCCGATCCAGGCCAACACGCTGCGGTCAAGTCTCATCGCTAACCCCTCCGAAACATGGATGACTCTGGCGGGCCACAAACCCCGGAACGTAGGAGCATCCGGGCGCGCCGCCCTCCCCCATCGAGAGGACAGGGCGGGGTAACCGGTCACTCCGGACGGTTCGGTAGCAATCGGACCCGGCCACATTCCTCCGCCGGGCCGGCGGCGCCGGGGGCGTTCGTGCAGAACTCGCGCCCGGCGGCGTCGCGCGCGTCCCGCTCCCGTGATCACCACCGATATTTCGCGCCCTGACGACGAAGAACCGGTGGTGATCACGGGAGCGGGTCACCGGGTCACCGGGTCACCGGGTCACCGGAGCGGGTCACCGGGGATCGAGCAATCGCCCCCGGAAGCCCAGCACGCACCGGCGGAACGCCTCCACCGGCGCGATGAGGCGTTCGCCCGCCCGCCACGCCAGGGCGATGGTCCGGCTGGTCCGCGGCTCGGTCACGTCGACCTCGGCGACGTCGTCGCGGTCCGCGGCGAGGCCGGCCGGGAGGAGCGCCACGCCGAGCCCGGCCGCGACGAGCCCGAGGACGGTGTCGATCTCCTCGCCCTCGAACGCCAGCCTCGGGGTGAACCCGGCCTGCCGGCACCACCCGTCGGTGATGCGCCGCAGCCCGTAGCCCCGTTCGAGCCCGACGAACTCCTCGGCGGCGACCTCGGCCAGCCGCACCCGGTGGCGGCCGGCCAGGCGGTGACCGCCCGGCACCACGAGGCCGAGCCGCTGGTCGTCCAGCCGCCGCGCGACGATGCCGGGCTCGTCCGGGACCGGCGACGTCAGGCAGAGATCGACGACGCCGGTGCGGAGCTTGTCGAGGTTCACGTCGTCGCTGCCCTGCACGAGCGTGAACCGGACCGCCGGGTGCCCCGTCCGGAACTCCCGCACCAGCGCCGGGATCGCGCGCCCCCCGAGCGAGTGCAGGAAGGCGACCGCCACCCGGCCGTGGTCCGGGCTCGTGTCGGCGTCGAGCCTCCCCATCCCGGCGGCGAGCTCGTCGGCGGCCCGCTCCACGTACGGCAGCAGCGCCGCACCGGCCCGGGTGAGCACCACGCCGCGGCCGGACCGCAGGAACAGCGACGTGCCGAGGTCGGCCTCCAGCCGCGCGATGTTCCGGCTCAGCGTGGACTGGGTGATGCCGAGCAGCTCCGCGGCCCTGGTCACATGCTGCTCGCGCGCGACGACGGCGAACTGGCGAAGGCGCGGGGCCAGGGCGTCCGACCGATGCATCTCGTCCATGATTTTGTCCACAACTCATACATTGGACGCATGAACGCAGACCTGTCTACCGTCGGCCGGTGACGACAGAGGCACCCTCCGCGCCCGTGGACGCCCGGCTGCGACCGGGGGACCGCGCGTACCTCCGGGTCAGCGTGGCCATGTTCGTCTCGGGTGTCGCGATCTTCGCGGTGCTCTACAGCGCCCAGGCGGTACTCCCCCACCTGTCCGCCGACTTCGGCCTCACGCCCGCGAGCGCGGCGCTGAGCATGTCGGTCGCCACCGCCGCCGTGGCCCTCGGCGTGCTCCCGATCAGCGCGCTGTCGGAGCGGTTCGGCCGCGTCCCGGTCATGGCGGTGTCGGTCGCCGCGGTGGCGGTGCTCGGGCTGCTGGCGCCGCTCTCGCCCACGTACCCCGTGCTGCTCCTCCTGCGGGCCCTGCAGGGACTCGCGGTCGCCGGGCTCCCCGCCGTCGCGATGGCATATCTGGCCGACGAGTTCCACCCGAGCGCACTCGGCGGCGCGGTGGGCCTGTTCATCGCCGGCAACGGCCTGGGCGGGCTCGCCGGTCGGCTGCTCGCGGGGTTCGCCACCGACCTCGGCGGCTGGCGCGCCGGGCTCGGCGCCGTCGCGGTGCTCGCGCTCGCCTGCGGCGTCGCGTTCGTCGCACTGCTCCCCCCGCAGCGCTGTGTCGACCGCCCGCCCGTCTCGGCCGCACGGCTGGCCTCGGGCGTGCGCGGCCACCTCGCCGACGCCGCCCTGCGGCGGCTGTTCCTGGCCGGCTTCGTGCTGATGGGCGGCTTCGTCACGCTGTACAACTTCATCGGGTACCGCCTGATGCAGGCGCCGTTCGGACTGTCCGCGTCCGCCGTCGGCCTGGTCTTCCTCGCCTACCTCGGTGGCACGGTGAGCTCCGCCGTGGCCGGCCGGGTCGCGGACCGGTTCGGCCGCCCGCGCGTGTTCGTGGCCGCGGTGCTGCTGGCGATCGCCGCGGCCCTGCTGACGCTCCCCGACGCGCTCGCGCCGGTGCTCGTGGGCGTCGTGCTGCTCACGGTCGGGTTCTTCGGGGCGCACGCGGTGGCCAGCGGCTGGATCGGCCGCCTCGCGCACACCGACCGCGCCCAGGCCTCGGGCCTGTACCTCCTCGCGTACTACGCCGGGAGCAGTGCGGGCGGCTGGGCCGGCGGGCTGGTCTACCAGCACGCCGGCTGGTCCGGCACGGTGGTCTACCTGGTGGTCCTGTTCACCGTCGCCCTCGCGCCGGTGCTGCGCTCCCGGGGACCCGCCGCGGCCTCGTGACGCGGCGACATCGTCGGAGGACCCTCGGTACATGGAGCCCGTACCCGATCGTCGGCGTGAACTGCTGGACCGGATCGGCGAGCGCCGGGCCGGGGTCGCCGCGTACCTGCGCCGGATCCGGCCGCGCCGCGACCGCCTGATCACGACGAGCATCGTGAGCAGCGCCCTCGCCGCCGTTCTGACGGCCGGGCCGGCGCTCGGCGGGAGGTCGTTCGCGGACACGGTGGGCCGGGCCCTCTCGCTCCGCGACACCTCCGCGGTGTGGCGCCTGCTGTGCCTCGGCGCGCTCGTCGTGTCGGTCGTCGCGGTCATCTCGACCAACCTCGCCGAGTCGCGGGGCCTGGAGCGCCGGGTGAACGCGGCGGAGGCCTGCAAGACCGAACTCGAGGGTCTCGCGACCCTGCTGGAGTTCGGCCGGCTGCCCGTCGGCGACGCGGCCGAGCTGTACCGGCAGTACGTGGCCAAGATCCCGTTCGTGGACGAGACCACCCCCCATCGACCGGGCGGAATGTCCGCAATGTGAAGTGACTCCCCATCTCATGTGGTATCCGATCGCTCGGCGCGGCTCTACTCTTGGGCGCCGAGGGGGCTCCATGTCACGCGTGCGCGCGTGGCCCGATCGGGGAGTGCCTCGTTGGCCCAGCTTCGGCGGCAGAGCCAGAAGGAAGAACTCGCCGCGGTCCGTGACGAGCTCCGCGCGCAGGGCTGGACGTACCGCGAGATCGCGGGCCGGCTCCGCCAGGAGCGCAAGGTGAACTCACGGGTGGCGTTCCGGCTGGCCCACGGGTTCACCCAGCAGGAGGTCGCGGACCGCTGGAACGCGCTGTGGCCCTGCGACGACGGCGAGACCCCGATCACGTACAAGCACATCTCGTACTGGGAGGCGTGGCCGACGAAGAGCGGCCGGACACCGTCGCTGAAGACCCTCAACCGGCTCGCCCGGATCTTCTGCTGCCGGGCGAACGACCTGCTCGACGGCGAGGACTACAGCGAGTACGACCACGCTGCCACCGACTGCCCCCGGGCCGAGGGGGCGGGCGGGCCCGACCCACCCGCCGAGGCGCCCGCGAGGACCCTTGCCCCCCCTCTGCTGGCGTCGTGCGACGCGATGGCGCTGCCGCGCGACGTCGCCGGCCAACTCCTTCGCAACGTCGGCGCGCTGGCCGGTTCCGAGGACCCCCGGGCGCTGTCGGCCCGACAGCGAGACGTGGTCCTCAAACAACTCGTCCAATTTCTCTCCACCTGGGCGCATGCCATGGACCGTCGGGAAGTGCTGCGGATACTCGGCTGGGCGGCCACCGCCGCCACGGCCGCCCCGATCTTCGAGAACCTCAGTCCCGGAGAGCAGGACCGGGTCGTCGCGGCGGTGCAGACCCCGGCACGCGTCGACGACACGGTGGTGGACCACATCGAGGGCGTGCTCTGGCGCTGCATGCGGCAGGACGACTCGCTCGGTCCGCAGTCGGCGCTGGACACCGTGCTGGCGCAGCGAAATCTCGCCTACGGGATGTTGTCCGGCTGCCCGGATCGGGTCCGGCCGCGGCTGCTGTCCGCGTTCGCGAACCTGTCCCGCTTCGCCGGCTGGCTGTCCTTCGACCTGAACGACTTCGACAGCGGCTGGTACTACTACGAGCAGGCGCGCACCGCGGCGCACGAGGCGCAGGACACCCCCCTCGGGGCGCTGGTGCTGTGCCACATGAGCCACCTCGCGACGTGGCAGCAGCACCCCCGCGTCGGCATCGACCACGCGGTGGCCGCGCAGGGCTGGGCGGCGCACACCGGCGACCCGCTGCTGCACGCGTTCTCCCATGACGTCGCCGCCCGCGCGTACGCGATGGAGGGTGAACGGGGCGCCTGCTTCGCCGCGCTGGACGACGCCCAGCGCGCGGTGGACGGCGCGGCGGCGCTCGCGCCGCGCCACTCGTTGGCGTACTTCTACAGTCAGGGACAGCTGGAGGCCACCCGCAGCCACTGCTACCTGAAACTGCACGACGCGGAGCAGGCCGCCACGAGCGGGATCCGCGCGTTCGCGCTCCTGGACCACTCGTTCGTGCGGAACCGCGCGTTCACCGTGCTGCGGATCGGCAGCGCCTACCTCGCCGGCGGGGAGGTCGACCAGGCCGCCAAGCAGGTGAGCCAGGCCGCGTGGCTCGCGGCGCACAACGGTTCGGCGCGATTGATCCAGGAGTTCCGGGCGACCTACGACCATCTCCGCCCCTGGGCGAAGAGCAGGGCGGTACGGGACCTCGACGACGAGATCGCGGGCTACGGCCTCGCGTGATGCCGTCGGGTACTCCCCCGAATTGGGGGCGACCCCGGTCGGGAATTCCGCGCACCGGGGGTGGGTGCCCGTCCTGGACAGGGAGAAGTCTCGAAGCCGGGCAACACGAGGCATGCCACCGATGTCACACACCTCGTGCACGGCCCATGAAGCGGCCAGGGCGGGCCGGTGGGATCGGTACCTCGATCCGACGACTCCCGGCTCGTTCTGGCCTGTCGAGGTGGTCGACGGTTCGAGGTGCACGACTCGCGGGGGCGAAGCGGTGCGCGGGGAGCGCACCCCCGGCACGACCTCACCCGCGGAGTGGAGACCCATGGGCGGCATCCGGCACACCGAAGAGGACCCGCTCCCCGCCACCGGACGTGGCGAGGACCCACCCGCGGAGAAGACCTCCTCGGAGATGACCTCGATCGAGCATTTCCTCAGCGACTACGCCGCGGTGCCGGCGGAGCCCGCGCTCCCGCACCGATGATGGAGCGAACCCCCGCGACGCAGAATCTGCGGGCACTGGCGGTGTGTGCGCTCGCGGGGCTCGTCCTCTTCGCCGGCGCCGCGCTGGCGGGCCGGGTGCCGCCGGTCGGCACGCCCGATCCACCGCGGGTGCGCGCCACCGGTTGGCTGCCGCCCGGCCTGCTCCTCGCCCCGCAACCCACGGCCCCGCCGGTGTCACGGTCCCCGGCACCGCGGCCGGAGACCGTGACGACCGCGGTCCGCCGCACGGCGGCCACCCCGACATCGGTGCGACCCGGCCCGCCCGTCCCGGCGCGGACCCCTTGCCCGGCCCCGGCGGCGGCCTATCCTGGCTGGACGGTTTTCACCGATTCGGGAGTCCGCGGATGCGCACGAGGATCCGGGTCGAGGGCGTGGTGCAGGGCGTCGGCTTTCGGCCCTTCGTGCACGCCCTGGCCAACCGGTACCGGCTGGGCGGCCTGGTGGGCAACGACACGGGCGGCGTGTTCATCGAGATCGAGGGAGCCGTGGCGGATGTCCGCGCCTTCCGGTCCGCGCTGCACCGCGAGGCCCCTCCGCTGGCGGTGATCGAGCGGGTCACCGCCGACTCCGTCCCGGCCCGTGGCGAGACCCGGTTCGTCATCGCGCCCAGCGCACCGGGCGGGGAGCGGCAGACGCTCATCGCCCCGGACAGCGCCACCTGTGCCGACTGCCTCCGCGAGCTGTTCGACCCGGCCGACCGGCGGTACCGGTACCCGTTCCTCAACTGCACGAACTGCGGACCGCGCTTCACGATCATCCGCGACGTGCCGTACGACCGGCCGATGACCACGATGGCCGACTTCCGGATGTGCGCGGACTGCGCCCGGGAGTATCACGACCCGGCGGACCGGCGGTTCCACGCACAGCCGGTGTGCTGCCCCGCCTGCGGACCGGCGCCGCGACTCGTGGCCGCCGACTCCTCCCCCGTGGTCGGCGACCCGGTCGACACCGCCGCGGAACTGCTCGCCGACGGGGCGGTGCTGGCGATCAAGGGGCTCGGCGGGTTCCACCTCGCCGTCGATGCCGCACATGACGGGGCCGTCACGGCGTTGCGCTCCCGCAAGCACCGGGCGGACAAGCCTTTCGCGCTGATGGCCCGCGACCTCGAGGCGGCGCACCGCCTCGGGGAGATCGGCCCGGCGGAGGAGCGGCTGCTCACCGGCGCCGCCCGCCCGATCGTCATGCTGCGACGCCGCCCGGAGGCGCCTGTCGCGGCCGGCGTCGCGCCCGGCAACCATTTCCTCGGCGTCATGCTGCCGTACACGCCGCTGCACCACCTGCTGCTCGACCGGCTCGCCGGGCCCATCGTGCTCACCAGCGGCAACGTGTCCGACGAGCCGATCTCCTATGTCGACGCGGAGGCGTATCTTCGATTGGCGTCGATCGCCGACGGGTTCCTCACGCACGACCGGGCGATCCACATCCGCACCGACGACTCGGTGACCCGGGTGTGGCGGGCCCGGGAGTACCCCATCCGCCGGTCCCGGGGGTACGTCCCGCGGCCGCTGCCGGTGGACTGGACCTTCCGCCGTCCGGTGCTGGCCTGCGGGGCCGAGCTGAAGAACACCTTCTGCCTGGGCAAGGGCCGGTACGTGTTCGTCTCGCACCACATCGGGGACCTGGAGAACTACGAGACGTACCGGTCGTACACCGAGGGCATCACGCACTTCACCCGGATGTTCGACGTCGCGCCCGCCCTGGTGGCGCACGACCTGCACCCGGAGTACCTGTCCACGAAGTACGCGAAGGAGGTCGGCGGGGTGGAGCTGCTGGGCGTCCAGCACCACCATGCGCACATCGCCTCGTGCCTGGCCGACAACGGCGAGGCGGGGCCGGTGATCGGGATCGCGTTCGACGGCCTCGGGCTCGGCACCGACGGGACGATCTGGGGCGGGGAGTTCCTCGTTGCGGACCTGACCGGGTTCACCCGGCACGGGCACCTCGCGCCCGTACCGCTCCCCGGTGGTACCGCGGCGATCACCCAGCCCTGGCGGATGGCGGCCGCGCACCTGGACGCCGCATTCGACGGCGCACCGCCGGCCGACCTGGCCGTGATCCGGCGCAACGCCGCGCAGTGGGACACCGTGCTGTCGGTGGCTCGCGCGGGCGTGAACTCGCCCCTGACGTCCAGCGCCGGGCGGCTCTTCGACGCGGTGGCGGCCGTCCTCGGAGTCCGCGACCGGATCAACTACGAAGGCCAGGCCGCCGTCGAGCTGGAGCAGGTGGCGGACCGGGCCTCGATGCGGGGTTACCCGGTGCGGCTGACCGGAACCGCGGCATCGGGGGTGGAGCCGTTCGTGGTGGAGGCCGGCGACCTGGTGCGCGCGGTGGTGGAGGACCGCGCCGCGGGCACCCCGGTGCCGACCGTGGCGGCCCGCTTCCACCGCGGTGTAGCGGGGGCCGTCGCCGCGGGCGCGGACCGCATCCGGGAGGTCACCGGACTGGACACGGTGGCGCTGTCCGGCGGGGTGTTCCAGAACCTGCTGCTGCTGGACGCGACCGCGGACCTGCTGGGTGAGCGCGGCTTCCGGGTGCTCACGCACCACCGGGTGCCGACGAACGACGGCGGCCTGAGCTTGGGCCAGGCCGCCGTCGCCGGCGCTGTCGACGCCTCACGGCGTCGCTGCCTCTGAACGTCGAGGACGATCAGCCGCCCTGGTCGCCGGCCGGCTGGGTCGGGCCGCCGGTCACGGTCTCCTGCGGGTCCACGCCCGTCGAGTCGCGGGCGGTCGAGGTGCCGACCGGGCGCTCGGACTGGCCCTTCGTTCCAAGGTCCTCGCGACCGGCCTCGTCCTCCTGCTCCGCTACGTCCTCGGCACTGCGGTTGGGGCTGTCGGCCGGATCGGTGCCGGCCGAGGGTGCGCTCTCTGGGTGTTCACTCATGGTGCATCTCCTTTCGTTGGGAGATCAACAGATGCGCGGCAGCGGGTCGCCGATGAGCATGTCGACGATCCGTGTCCCGCCGAACTCGGTCTTGAGCAGAACCAGCGTCGGCGGATCGGCCTTGATGCTGCCGATCACCGCCGCCTCGGCGCCGAGCGGGTGCGAGTGCATCGCGGCGAGTGCCGCCTCCGCCTCCGCACCGTCCACCACCGCGACGAAGCGTCCCTCGCACGCGACGTAGAGCGGGTCGATGCCGAGGATCTCGCCGGCCCCTCGCACCTCGGCCCGCATCGGCACCGTGTCTTCCTCCACGACGATCGCCACCTGTGACGCGACGGCGACCTCGTTGAGGATCGTGGCGACACCACCGCGGGTGGCATCGCGGATGCAGCGCACCCCGGTGGTCGCGTCGAGCAGCCGGTCGATCAGCCCGTTGAGCGGCGCCGTGTCCGAGGTGATGTCGGACTCGATGTCCAGCTCGCCGCGCGCCAGCATGATCGTGACCCCGTGGTCCCCGATCGGTCCGGAGACGATCACGGCGTCACCCGGTCGGGCGTTCGCGGCGCCGAGCGACACGGGGCGGTCCAGCACACCGACGCCGGCGGTGTTGATGTAGCAGCCGTCGGCCTTGCCGCGCTGGACGACCTTCGTGTCCCCCGTGACGATCTGGACCCCGGCGGCCTCCGCGGCGGCCTTCATGGACCGGACGATCCGGCGCAGGTCCTCGACCGGGAACCCCTCCTCGAGGATGAACCCGGCCGACAGGTAGACCGGCCGAGCCCCGGACACCGCGAGGTCGTTCACGGTGCCGTTCACCGCGAGGTCACCGATGTCCCCGCCGGGGAAGAACAGCGGCGAGACCACATACGAGTCGGTGGTGAACGCGAGCCGAGTGCCGTGGACGGCGAACACGGCCTGGTCCTCCATCGCCTCCAGCAGCGGATTGCGGAACGCGTCGAGGAAGATCGCCTCGATGAGCGAATGGGTGGCCTTCCCGCCGGCCCCGTGCGCCATCGTGATCCGCTCGTCCTTGACCCGCGGCCGAGCGCGGCGGGCCCGGTCGATCCGGTCGAGCACCTCCTGTTCGCGGTCGCGGACCACGGGGTGCTCGGGATCGGCATGTCCCTGGCTCTGCGTGACGTCGAGTTGCTCGCGGGCAGCGGCCTCGCGGACGGCCTCCTCCGCCCAGTTGGCGCTCGCCTGCTCACGAACACCTCCCTCGCCGCTCATACGTGGCTCGCTTCCTGGATGCGTTCCCGGCTGAAGCGACCGAAGTTGTAGTACGCCGCGCAGGCGCCCTCGGACGACACCATGCAGGTGCCGATCGGGGTCTCCGGGGTACACGCGGTGCCGAACACCTTGCATTCCCACGGCTTGAGGACGCCCTTGAGCACCTCACCGCATTGGCAGGCCTTCGGGTCGGCGACGCGTACGCCCGGGATCTCGAAGATGCGCTCGGCGTCGTACGCGGCGTAGTCGTCGTTGATCCGGAGCGCCGAGTGCGAGATGAAGCCGAGCCCGCGCCATTCGAAGTACGGCCGGAGCTCCATCGTCTCGCCGATCACCTGGAGCGCCTTGGGGTTGCCGTGCCACGGGACGACCCGGCTGTACTGGTTCTCCACCTCGGACCGGCCCTCGGCGAGCTGCACCATGAGCATGTAGATCGACTGCAGGATGTCGAGGGGCTCGAACCCGGCCGTGACGATCGGCTTGCCGTACTGCTTCGCGATGAACTGGTAGACCTCGCAGCCGATCACGGTCGACACGTGCCCCGGCCCGACGAACCCGTCCAGCCGCAGGTCCGGCGAGTCGAGGATCGCCTTGATCGCCGGGATGATCGTGACGTGGTTGCAGAACACCGAGAAGTTGTCGAGGCCCTCCTGCTTCGCCCGCAGCAGCGTCATCGCGGTGGACGGCGCCGTGGTCTCGAACCCGATCGCCATGAAGACGACGCGCTTGTCGGGGTTCTGCCGGGCGATCTTCAGCGAGTCCAGCGGTGAGTACACCATCCGGATGTCCGTGCCGGCCGCCTTCGAGTCGAGGAACGACCCACGGCCGCCCGGTACCCGCATCATGTCCCCGAACGACGTCATGATCACGTCGTCCTGCTCGGCGATGTGGATGGTGTCGTCCACCCGCCCCATCGGGATCACGCATACCGGGCAACCGGGGCCGTGCACCAGCGTGATGCTCTCCGGGAGGTAGTCCTCCAGGCCGTGCTTGTAGATCGTGTGGGTGTGTCCGCCACACACCTCCATGAACTTGTACTGGCGGCCCGGCTCGCACAGCGAGGCAATCCGGGCCGCCAGCGCATGTGCCTTCTCCGCATCGCGGAACTCGTCGACGAAGCGCATCACAGCACCTCCCTCTGGTTGGCCGGTCAGGTCAGTCGATGATCGATTCCTGTAGGGCGGCGATCTCGTCCTCGTACGCCTGCCCGATGCCCTCCAAGAACTCGAGGGCCGCCTTGGCCTCGTCCTCGTCGATCTTCGAGAGCGCGAACCCGACGTGGATGAGCACCCAGTCGCCGGGGACGAGCGTTTCGTTCTCCAGCAGGCCGATGTTGATGGCCCGGCGGACACCGCTCACGTCCACCTTCGCCAGGTCGGTGCGGTCGTCGAGGAGCTCGACGATCTCGCCGGGTATGCCGAGACACATGGGGATCTCTCCTTCGCTGTTCGTTCAGACCGGAGCCGCGATGGTGATGGACTCGAGCACGAGCTCGTCCCCGCCGACGAGATCGAGATCGGTCGCGCCGCAGGTGCCGCAGACGCTGACCATGTCGTCGGCGACGGTCTCCGCCGCGCACTCCCGGCACCGCACTCGAACCGGGAGGGTCACGAGGTCGACCGTGGCACCGTCGGCGACGGTGCCGGCCGCGACGAGTGCGAATGCCTGCGTCAGCGCCGACTCGACGACGCGGTGCAGCACGCCGACGCGGAACCGCACCTCCGCCACGGGACGGCCGGCGGCACGGCGCTCGACCGCCGCCACCAACCCCTCACACAAGCCGATCTCGTGCATCGAGCCCACCTTCTGCCGCTGCCGGTCACCCGGCGCCGCTCTCCTGCGTGACTCAGACGGCGCGCAGCCCGCGCCCGGCCACCCTCTCCACGACCTCACCGGCGCGGCCGTCCGCGGCCAGTGAGCGAACCAGATCGGTCGCCATGCCGAAGGCACCGGCGGCCAACTCGCGGACCTCGTCGGAGGCCGCAATCGTCCTGAGCGAGTCGACGACCTCGTTCAGGTCGCCCTCCTCAGACTTGGTCCCGAGGTAGTAGCCGACGAGGAATGCACCCAGTACGAACACGTCCGTCTCCCTTCGGTGGGCTAGTCCGCCCGTTCGGCTGTGACCTGGATCCGCACCTTGACCTCCGGCTCGACCCGGAACATGAGCACCTTCGGGGGTTTCAGGTTGAAATCGCGGATATCGAAGATCTGTTCGCCCTCGACGACCACCGTGCGTTCGTCGGGGGCACCGACACGTACCTCTCCCTCGACGGTGCGGGTGGTGCCGTGGAACGACACGTCGCCGCTGACCAGGTACCGTCCGTCGCCGTCTGCCTCCTGCACCTTCCGTGCGTCCCCGGTGATCCGCCGGTACCGGTCCGCATCGATCCGGCGCAGCAACTCCCGGTCCTGCAGGGGGTTGCCGGACCGCAACTCCTCCACGGGCAGCTCGACGTGCAGCTCCGCCGGAGCGGACACCTCGAGCCTGCCGTCCGCGAGGTCGATCTCGAGATGGCCACGGAGGCCCGTGGCCTCCCCGTGGATCGGATGGAGGGTGCTCCTCGCCTCGATCCACACCGTCGACCGGTCGGGGTCGATGGCGTACCGGGTCATCTCGTCCGCCGGGTCACATCTGCCGCATCTTCATGTACCGCGCAATGTCGGGGAGTGCCGTGACGACGACAGCTCCCAGCCCGACCATGAAGCTCGTGAACAGCATCTTCCGCAACATTGGGCACCCACCTTCACTCGTCCGGACCGGGCGAGACACCCGATCTCAGTACCGACACCGCCGCGGCTTCCTCCGCGAGCCGGCGGGCCTGTCGTACGGCCTCGTCGACTGCTCCGGCCACCGGGGCGGACAGCCCCATCCGCTCGCTGACGTCCGCGGGCTCGCAGCCGAGCACCCGGACGTGGTCGACCCGCCCGCCCAGCGCGGCGAGCAGCGCGAGGACGGCCTCCGGGTTCATTCCGTGGGCATCCATCACCGGGCCGCCGTCCGTGCCCGAGGGCACGATGGCGTCCATATCCGGTTCGATGACGTACAGGGAGCCCGGCTCCTCGCCCCGGGGCGAGGCGTCGATCAGCACCAGGGCGTCGTAGCCGTCCAGCAGCTCGTACGCGAGGTGGATGCCGCGGATGCCGAAGTCGGCGACCTTCACGCCGTCCGGCAGGGGCGTGCCCTGCAGGCGGTTCACGACCTCGACGCCGAAGCCGTCGTCCCCGAGGAAGACGTTGCCCACACCGGCGACGAGCACCCTGGCGGTCACGTCGCCGCCTCCGGTGGGAGCGCGGGCGGGTCCAGCGGCTCGATCTCGTCCGCGGAGAAGTAGAGGAACCGGCCCGTCGCCGCGTGCAGGTCGGCATTCTCGTCGTCGGCGAGCGTGACGGCGAGGTAGTTCTGCCCGTCCACGTCCCGCCGCACGTGGTCGACCACCGCGTCCCGGCCGGCGAGGAACATGTCCTGCGCGTCGGCCCGCCGCGGACCCGGCCGCAGCCGCACCCGCCAGCCCCGGCCGACGGCGAGGTCGCCGATCGGCAGCGTGTCGCTCGCAGGGTCCACCGGGTCGTCGGAGCCGGGTTCCCACCACGGGAGCGGGGCGTCGTCCGGCGCGGCGGGGGCCGCCGTGTGCAGCTCGCGGATCGCGCCGTGGAGCCGTTCGAGAATCTCCGGCGGGATGCCGTCGATCCGGTCGATCAGCTCGGCCGCACGAGGGTCGGTGCCGCGGGCCTGCCGCTTCTCCTCGTCGGTGAGCGTCATCGTCCGGAGCGTGAGGATCTCGTCGTTCTCCAGCCCGTCGAACAGCTGGCCGTGGCTCTCCGGGGCGATGGCGGGGTTGTCGTACAGGATGATCGGCGACGAGAGCATCACGTCGGTCCGGTTCTCGCCGACCAGCACCGGCCAGGTGTGCAGGTTGTGGCACTCGTCCACCGCCGGAGTGGCCCACCACGGCGGGTCGAGGAGCGAGACGAACCTCCCGCCCGCCATCCCGAGCAGCGTGTGGGTGGCGAGCAACGAACCGCGCATCGCCTCCTCGCGCGGGACCGAGGCGTCCTCCCACGGCGTGTGGTTCTCCACCCGGAGCCGCACCTTCACCAGCGGGTACGGCCCGCCGAAGCGGGTCACCGACAGCCGGAGGACGCCCTCGAGGGTCTGGCGACGACGGCGGATCCGGCCGCGCACCACGCCGTCGGCGTCCTCGACCTCCTCCGCCTCCTCGCCACCCGGCACGGTGAACCGCACCTGCTTCTCCGGCACCAACTCGGCGAGCGGCAGCGCCACGTCGACCTCGCGCTCCACGCCCTCGTCCCAGCAGGGGATCGACGCGTTGTCGACGTCCAGCAACTGCACCGGCCGAAAGCCCTCCGCGGTCGCCGCCTCCACGGTGCGCATCTGGAGCTGGAGGAAGCGGACCTTCAGCACGAGGACGCGGTCCATCTCGCCCTCGTCCACCTCGAGCAGGGTCTCGGTCTGGGAGTACCAGGTCTCCCCGGTGCCGGCCTCGGCGACGGGCCGCGGGGTCAGCACCCCGAACTGGAACCGCATGACCTGGTTCTTCTGCGCCGACGCCCGGTACGGATACAGCAGGTAACCCTCCAGCAGCACGGCGTCGGCGATGGCGAGCGCCCGGTCGAAACTCACCGAGGAGGTCGCGCCCTCCGGACGGTCGACCGTCATGGCCGCTCCTCCCCCGCCCGGTCGAGGAGCAGCGCCAGCGTCTCGTCCCAGCCGGCGACCGCCTCGCGGGACTTGAACCGGGTGAGCGCCGCGACCGTGTCGTTGCGGAGCATCAGCCAGCCGCTGTTGGGGAAGAAGATGTCGATCATCTCCCGCCAGATCGCCACCGGGAGGCGGTAGCTCGCCTCCTTGTCCCACGGGATCTGGCCGACCGTCACGCTGCCGTCGTCGGTCCGGTAGAACACGGTGCCGCTGAACAGCAGGACCAGCGGGATGTCCCCCTCGCGCAGCGCGTCGAAGTACCGGCCGGTCGCCACCTCCAGGTCGTACGAGCAGGGCACCGTGACGTCGACCTCGGTACTGCCCGTGAAGCCCTGGACGTTCACCGCCATCATGGCGAGCTGCATCGGGTGCAGCGTCTCGCCGTACCGCTCGGGTCCGCCGAACAGGTCCGTCAGGCCCTGGCTCTCCGCCGCCGAGTAGTGGCGGCGCTGGGGCTCGATGCGGAACTGACATCGCAGCCCGATCGAGTGGAGCTTCGTCCCCGTCGTCTCCGCGATGCGCAGCTTGAACACCAGCGCGGGGCTGGCCCCGTACCGGTCCGGCTTGCAGTCCACGCAGTCGAAGACGAGGTCGAACATCAGGCGCCACCTCCGACGACCGTGCTCCGCTCGCGCAGCCGGTCGAAGAAGTCCCCGAGCTCGCGCCACACTTCCTGCCCGCCGTCGAAGCCCTTCCAGTTCAGCCGCACGAGGCCGACCAGCTCGTAGCAGGCATCGATCGGCACCCCGAAGAACT
The DNA here is from genome assembly GCA_030840805.1 of Actinomycetota bacterium. GTDB lineage: Bacteria > Actinomycetota > Actinomycetes > Mycobacteriales > HKI-0501 > JAVEDU01. Next base: position 35,441 of record JAVEDU010000062.1, on the reverse strand, counting down.
CGAACCCGTCCCCGTCCCGGCGCTGCACCAGCAGCGCCTCCACGTCGGGCGCCAGATCGCCGAACTCGGGGTTGCCCGCGACGACGTTGCTCCACGCGTCCAGCGGGAGCTCGGACTCCATCGCCCCGCCCGGCCCGGGGTAGAAGCAGACGTCGGTCTCCAGGGTGCTGTTGTGGAAGAAGAACGCGAGCTTCACCGGGATCTGGAGCTCGTCCCACTGCATGTCGGTGAGCTGCGGCGACGGGTCGTAGCGGTACCGGTCCGGGATGGCGCGGTACTTGCCCGCCGACGCACCGCGGTGGGTGAAGAGCAGGTAGCAGGCTCGGCAGGCACACATCACGCTGCGGTGCTCGAGGTCGGCCACGTGGCTGTGCTCGTCGGGCACCGGCTCGCCGCACAGCTCGCACCGCTCGCCCGGCCGGATCTTCGCGACCGGGCGGACGAGTCGCTCCAGGCCGGCGAGCCCGGTGAACGGCGAGCTCCCCGGTCCGGCTTCGCCGATCGTCATGATGCCGCCGCCGGGAGCGCCACGCGCACGCCGTTGTCGTCGGTCACCAGCGGGAGCGGGTCGAGATGCGACGGTTCGCCGGTCGGGTCCAGCTCGCGCCCGGCGCGCTGGACGTCGTACCGCCGGGCGCAACCGCTGCACTGAAGAGTTCCGCCGGTGAGCACGGCGCCCGCCAGCGCGGTGTCGCAGCCGGCGCAGGCGTCCCGGTACGCGTAGTACCCGGCGTCCGTGCGGCACACCACGATCCGCAGTCCGTCCACAGTGGTCGGCCGCACGTCGCCGGGAGCGAGCGCGGTCACGTCGACGAGCCGGACCCAGTCCGACTCCGGCCGCCGGGTGAGACCGCCGATCTGGTGGAGCTTGGGGCCGGCCTTCTCCGGGACGACGCCCTCGACCTCCAGCCCCGTCAGCTCCGGTGCGGCGTCCATGATCGCCCGCTCGATCGCGAGCTTGACGGTGACGAGGGACGACGGACAGCCGTCACAGCTGCCCTCGAGCGCGAGGTGCGCGACGCCCGCGTCGTCGATCCCGAGGAACTCCACCCCGCCCGCGTGCGAGCCGAGATACGGCCGCACGCCGTCCAGCGCCGTCTGGACGCGCTCGATCAGCGGGACGGGGTGCAGGTCGTGGAGGACCAGCAGGCTCCCCACGAACTTGTCGTCGGCGAGCACCCGGACGATGTCCTCGCCGTCCGGGCGCTCCCCCACGATCTCCACGACGCGCTCCAGGCCCGCGCCGTACAACTCCACCAGCGTCCGAGCGAGATCCTCGGCCTTCTCCCGGACGACGGCGTCCGCCGACATCCCGAGCTCGCCGAGCAGCCGTTCGACCCGCTCGCCGGCCTCTCGGGTGTTGGTCCCTCGAGCCATCAGTGCCACCTCTCCTGGATGTCCGGGCGCCGGTCCCCCCGTGGGCCGACCGGCCCACGGGGGGTTGCTACCGTGGCTGCGGGCCGGTCGTTCAGTCCGCGTTGTACATCGTCGGCGAGTGGACCTTGTCGACCGACTTGCCGTTGCCCAGGTACATGTGGACACCGCAGGGCAGGCACGGGTCGAAGCTGCGCACCGCCCGCATGATGTCGATGCCCTTGAACTTCTCCGGGGGGTTCTCCTCGAAGATCGGCGTGTTCTGCACCGCGTCCTCGTACGGACCGGGGGTTCCGTAGACGTCACGGACGGAGCCGTTCCACGGGGTCGGCGGGTACGGGTGGTAGTTCGCGATCTTCCCGCCACGGATGACCATGTGGTGCGACAGCACGCCGCGCACCGCCTCGGTGAAGCCGCAGCTGATCGCCTCGTCCGGAACCTTGAACGGCTCCCACGTCTTGGTGTGGCCGGCCCGGACCTCGAGCAGCGCCTGCTCCACGAAGTGCAGCGCGATGGCCGCGCTGTACGCCTGGAAGTAGGTACGCGCCCGGTTCCGCTCGATCGCGTTCGACAGCGGCTGACCCTGCGGGTCGACCGGGGGCTTCCACTCGAAGCTGACCTCGCCCTTGGTCGCCGTCTTCGGCAGGTCGATCTGGACACTGTGGCCGGTAGACCGCAGGTACGGGGTGTTGACCAGCCCCGCGAGCGCGGTCACCCAGAGACGCGGCAGGGGCCCGCCGCCGGTGTCCATGGCGAGGTAGTCCGTACCGTCGAACCATCGCGGCGACATGCACCAGGAGTACTTGTCGTCGAAGTTCCGCTTCTGCGGCCGCGGCAGCGTGTGCATGTTCCACGGGTGCCGCCGGTCGACCGGGTTGCCCAGGGGGTCGTGCTTGGCGAACGTCTCCTGGTCCTCCCAGTCCTCGTAGTACGAGCTGCCGAGCAGGATCCGGATGCCCAGGTTGATGTCCACCAGGTCGGTCGTGACGAGCTTTCCGTCGACGACGATGCCCGGGGTGACGAACATCTTCCGGCCCCAGTTGCTCATGTGCTCGTACGTGAAGTCGCAGTACTCCGGGTCGTTCAGGCTGCCCCAGCACCCGATGATGACGCGGCGCCGGCCGACCTCCTCGTACCCGGGAATGGCCTGGTAGAAGAAGTCGAACAGGTCGTCGTGCAGCGGGACGACGCGCTTCATGAACTCGACGTACCGCATGAGCCGAGTCAGGTAGTCGGTGAACAGCTGCACGGTCGCCGTCGTGCCGACGCCGCCCGGGTACAGCGTGGACGGGTGCACGTGGCGCCCCTCCATGAGGCAGAACATCTCGCGCGTCTCACGGCTGACCCGCAGCGCCTCGCGGTAGAACTCGCCCTCCAGCGGGTTCAGCGTCCGCATGATGTCGCCGATGGTCTTGTAGCCGTGCTCCTCGGCATGCGGTGCCGGGGTGTTGTTGGCCTGCTCGAGCACACCGGGGTTGGTCTCCGCGACCATCTTCTCGCAGTAGTCCACCCCGACCAGGTTCTCCTGGAAGATGTTGTGGTCGAACATGTACTCCGCGGCCTCGCCGAGGTTGATGATCCACTCGCCGAGGTGCGGCGGCCGGACGCCGTACGCCATGTTCTGGTTGTAGACCGAACATGTCGCGTGGTTGTCACCGCAGATGCCGCAGATTCGGCTGGTGATGAAGTGCGCGTCGCGGGGGTCCTTGCCGCGCATGAAGATGCTGTAGCCGCGGAAGACCGACGACGTCGCGTAGCACTCGGCCACCTTCCGCTGGCCGAAGTCGATCTTGGTGTAGATCCCGAGGCTCCCGACGATGCGGGTGATGGGGTCGAACGCCATCTCGGTGAGGCCAGTCTGGGTGCTGGTTCCGGTGGCGGGCCTGCCCTTGGTTGTCGTCATCGCGCGTCACGTCTCCTAGACGAGCTGCCGTGGGGGATGGGGGTCACCAGTTGCGCCGGTAGCCGGTGCTGAGCTCCTTGCCCGGGTGACGCCACTTGGGTTCCTTGTCCAGCGTTCGGGCAGTCACCCCGCGGAGACCGCGGATCAACCCCCCGTAGAGCCCGCTCGCGGCGGCCGAGACCCGGCTGCCCGGTGGCTCGTCCATGAACGGCATGAACTTGTCGGGGAAGCCGGGCATCGTGCAGCCGATGCAGATCCCGCCCACGTTCGGGCAGCCGCCGATGCCGTTGATCCAGCCCCGCTTCGGGACGTTGCACTTCACGACCGGGCCCCAACAGCCGAGCTTGACGATGCACTTCGGCGAGCCGTACTCGGTGGCGAAGTCGCCCTGCTCGTAGTAGCCGGCGCGGTCGCAGCCCTCGTGCACGGTCTTGCCGAACAGCCAGGTGGGCCGCAGTGCCTCGTCGAGCGGGATCATCGGTGCCTGGCCGGCGACCTGGTACAGCAGGTACAGGATCGTCTCGCTGAGGTTGTCCGGGTGGATGGGGCAGCCCGGCACGTTGACGATCGGGAGACCGGCCTTGGACTTCCAGTCCCAGCCGAGGTAGTCCGCGACACCCATCGCCCCGGTCGGGTTGCCCGCCATCGCGTGGATGCCACCGTAGGTGGCGCAGGTACCGACCGCGAGGATCGCCGTCGCCTTCGGGGACAGCCGGTCCAGCCACTCCGGCGTCGTCATCGGCTGGGCGCTGAACTGGCTCCCGTCGGTGACGGTGTCGGGGTTGTTGCCGAACCCGGAGAAGTAGCCCTCCGGCTTGATCTTCTCGTTCGGGATGGAGCCCTCCACCACGAGCACGAACGGTTCGAGCTCACCCCGGTCGGCCTTGTAGAACCACTCGATGAAGTTGTCGGCGCCCTGGTAAGGGCCGCACTCGAAGTCGATGAGGGGCCAGTGCACCTGAACCTTCGGCAGGCCGGGAAGGCCGCCGAGAACGATCTCTTCGATGCTGGGCTGGGTGGCCGCGGTGAGTGCCACCGAGTCACCGTCACAGCTGAGGCCTGCGTTGATCCACAGGATGTGCAGGACCGGGTCGGTATCCTGTCGCGCAGCCTCTGCCTCGGTCGCCGTTGCAGTCATGTCATCACCTCTCCACGAACGGCGTGCCCGCCGCTCTCTACGACGGGCCGGGTGTCCCTGCGACCGCCGTGCGTTCCAGAGCGCGCTGCGTCAGCTCCCACAGGACGTGGTAGACGGTGGTCTGCGCCTCTTGGATCCGGTGCACGGACGACGAGGGGATGACGAACAGGTGGTCGATCGTGTCGGCCTCGGCCATCTTGCCGCCGTGGTAGCCGGCCAGACCGACGGTCATGAGGCCGCGGCGGCCGGCCTCGTCGAATGCCCGCAGCACGTTCGCGGACCCGCCGCTGGTGGAGAGCCCGATCGCGATGTCGCCGGCACGGCCGAACGCCGCGATCTGCCGGGCGAACACCACCTCGAAACCCACATCGTTGGACAACGCGGTCACCGTCGCGACATCCGCAGTGAGCGAGAATGCCGGTAACGGCCGCCCGCGGGGCGGAGCCATGAACAGACTGGAGACGGTCTGCGCGTCGGTACTGCTCCCGCCGTTGCCGAAGGCGAACAACCGTCCGCCGCCGGCGAAGGCGGCCGCCATCTCGCTCGCGCAGGCCAGGAGCTGACCGGCGTACCTGGTGGCCACCTCCTCGCGGAGCGCCACGATCTCCACGGCCTTCTCGGCCGTGGAGCGGCGGACCTCGGCGAGCACCGCATCAACGCTCTGCCCCTGGTCCGCGTACAGAAAGGGGTAGAGCGATTCCATACCCGCTCCGGGTCGTTGTGCCTGCATCATTGCCGGACCACGGCGATGGCCTCCTTGGCGTGCACCAGGACGGTGTCGCCGACCTCAGCCTCGACGAGGGCCACACTCACCTCCTCCACGGTCTCTCCCGTGTCGACCATCGCCAGCCCCGCACCGAACAACTCCACGATGCGGACCGGGACGGCCTCGTCCGAACAGGTGATGCAGACCTCGCCGTGGCATTCGGGCACCACGGGCGTCATCCGCACCGGCATACCGATCTGGACGGGCTTCACCGGATGACCTCCGGCGCGAGCACGCCCGGTTGCTCGAAGAACACGTGCACGAGCTCCCACAGGACGTGGTACATCGTCACGTGCACCTCCTTGACCACCTCCGCGTCGGCGGAGTGGGCGATCAGCGCGTGCCGCACCACGGGGTGCGCCGCGATCGGACCGCCGTCGCCGCCGACGAGCGCGATGGTCAACATGCCGAGGCCGGCGGCCTCCTCGAGCCCGCGCAGCACGTTCGCGCAGTGCCCGTCCGGGGAGATCCCCAGGGCGATGTCCGTGCCGACGCCCACGTACCGCAGCTGATGGGCGTACACCTCGTCGAACCCCTGCGACCGCGCGATCCCGGTCAGGGTCGCCACGTCGTTCGTGAGCGAGAACGCGGGCAGCGCGCGCTTCCCGACGATGACCGGGTGCACGAATTCCACGGCGAGATGCTGCGCATCCGCACTGCACCCGCCATTGCCGAAAACGATGAGTCGACCACCGGAGTGGAATCGCACCGCCATGTCGTGACAAGCGCGCGCGACCCGCTCCGCGTCAGCCGCCAGCAACCGGCCCGCTTCGGTACGACGAAGAAAGCATTCGTCTACCGCGGCGCGGTCTTCGACAGTTACCGGCTGAGCCATCCCGTGCCTCCTCGGCCCGAGTCATTGCTCATGGGTGCCTCACCGTACGCCGGTGACCGAGGCCACACAATGCCCGGAATCAGGCTTTCCTGACGGTCCGCCCCCGGCCTCCACGACCGATGCGTACCGGGCTTGTTTGATTACGGCTGGTGATAGCGGTGACTCCGGACGGACCGCCTGTGCACACTTGCGCAGTTTTTGACTACGGACGGTCACCTCCGCTCACTACACTGCGTCACGGTAGGTCGCTCTCCGGATTCGAGCCCATGATCGCCGATATGGCCGTCCCGAGTTGCCCGATGGGGGCCCGGACCGTGCATTGTGACGTGCCCCGACCTCCCCCGCCCTCTCCCCGAAGGAGGGGAGGCGGGCGGTACGCGGGACCGCGTCGCATATCGGCGCAACTTTGTCGTCGCAGCCAATGCGAATTAGCGAGTTGTTCCGTGTCGCAATTCGCCGGGCGGACGCGGGTGCAGGTTTCGGTGCGGTCGGCCGGCGGCGGCGCACCGCGGTTAGCGAGAAGGGGAACGCGTTGCGTGTGGCAATATCCGGTTGGCAATTGCCGATCGAATGTGCCTCCGGGCAGCTGGCCCGCCCGGGGGCGACGGCGCGGGGGTGGAAGGGGACGTGCCGAGGGCGCTTGCCCGGGCGGGGACACTCGTCGGGCGCCACCGCGAGCCCACCCCGGTGACCCGGAGTCGTTTTCGTGCCCTCACCACGAGAAGGGGCTCACCAGCCGAGCCGAGTGGTGGAGCGCAACCCGGCCGGGACACGGACGCGGGGCGCAGCACCGCGAAGCGCACGCACGGCCGGGACACCGGCACGGCCGCGGACGCTCTGCGCACAGCGGAGGCCGTTGCGCCGGGCCTCCTCGCCGAGAGGGTGATAGGCACCTCCCATGAAGTCGGCTGATGTCGTCGTCGTCGGCGCCGGGCACAACGGCCTCGTCGCCGCGGCCCTCCTCGCCCGCGCGGGCCTCGCCGTCACGGTGCTGGAGGCGGCGGACGTCGTCGGCGGCGCCTGCCGGACCGAGCGCCCGTTCGGCCGCGCACCGGGGCTGGCGGCGAGCACCGGGGCCTACCTCCTCGGGCTGATGCCCCCGGAGATTCCCGCCCTGCTGGACCTGGACCTCGCCACCGACATCCCGGTCCTGCGCCGGGACCCGCACTACTTCCTCCCCACCCTGGACGGCCGGTACCTGCTCCTCGGCAGCGACCGCGACGAGGCCCGGCGGCGGTTCGCGGAGTTCTCCACCGAGGCCGACGCCCGGGCGGCCGACGCCCTCGCCGCGGAACTGGGGGCACTGCGCGAGGACCTCGCGCCCGGCTGGCTCGCCGAGCCGCTCCCGGTCGGGGAGACCGCGGAGCGGTACGTCCGGCCGGCGCTCCGGCAGACCTTCGTCGACCTGGTGACGGGATCGGCGATGGACTACCTGCAGTGGTTCGGGTTCGCCGACGAGGCGGTCGTGGCGATGTACGCCGTGACCGACGGGATGCCCGGTCTCACCGGTTCCCCGTGGTCCCCGGGCAGTGGCCACAACCTCCTCGTCCACAACATGTGCCGCCTGCCCGGCGCGGGTGGCACCTGGATGGTCGTCCGAGGCGGCATGGGCACGGTGACCCGGGCCCTCGCGCGCCGGGCCCGGGAGGCCGGCGCCGACATCCGACTGAACACGCCGGCCGAGCGCATCACCGTCGAGAACGGCGCCGCGGCCGGCGCCGTGACCGCACGGGGCGAGGAGATCGCGGCGGACGCCGTCGTGGTCTCGGCCGACGCGTTCCGGATCCCCGGCCTGCTCGGCGAGCACACCCCGGCATGGCTCACCGAGCGCGTCGCGGACTGGACCGACCGCTCCCCCGGCCAGACGGCGAAGGTGAACCTGGCGCTGTCGGGGCTGCCCACGTTCGCCGCCCTGCCGGAGCGGCGCGGCCAGCACAACACCACCGTCCATCTGCTCCCACCCCCGGCCGCCGACGGCAGCGTGCTCACCGCGGTACGGGAGGCGTTCGACGCCGCACGGGAGGGGCGGCTCGACCACGTACCGCCACTGGAGTGGTACCTGCACTCCGAGCTCGACCCGACCCTCCGCGACGTGGCCGGCAACCATTCCTCCGCGCTGTTCGTCCAGGGCGTGCCGCACACGCCGGCGGGCTCGACCTGGGCCGCCGAGAAGGACACGTACACCGACCGCCTGCTCGACTTCGTCGGCCGGTACGTCCCCGACCTGCGGGACCTGCTCGTCGACGTCCACGCGCTGACGCCCCCGGAGATCACCCGCCATTTCGGCATCACGAGCGGGAACATCCACCACGTCGACAACGCGATCTCGTTCACCGATCGGATGCCGTACCGGGCCGGGGTGGACGGTGTGTACGCCGGGGCCGCGGGGTGCCACCCGGCCGGCTCGGTGATCGGCGCCGCCGGCCACAACGCCGCGAGGGCCCTTCTCGCCGACCTGTCGTGACCCCGACGCCGCCGGAACCCGCGGATAGGGCACGCTGGGCCGACACCGACGAAGGGGAACCGGATGGGCGAGCCCGACGGCCGAATCGTGGTCGACCACCTGACGAAGCAGTTCAAGAAGGTCAGGGCGGTCGACGACCTGTCGTTCACCGTGGAGCCGGGGACCGTGACCGGCTTCCTCGGGCCCAACGGCGCCGGCAAGACCACCACACTGCGCATGCTGCTGGGGCTGGTGACGCCCACCGGCGGCAACGCCACGATCGGCGGACGCCGGTACGACGAGCTCGAGAACCCGTTCCGCACCGTCGGCGCGGCCCTCGAGGCCTCCGCCTTCCACAAGGGCCGGACCGGGCGGAACCACCTCCGGGTGCTGTGCGCCGCCGCCGGTCTGCCGGACCGGCGCGCCGACGAGGTGCTCGAGATGGTCGGCATGACGGCCGCCGCGAACCGCAAGGTGCGCGGCTACTCCCTCGGCATGAAGCAGCGCCTCGGCCTCGCCGCCACCATGCTCGGCGACCCGCACGTGCTGATCCTGGACGAGCCGGCCAACGGGCTCGACCCGGAGGGCATCCGGTGGCTCCGCGGCTTCCTCCGCGGGCTCGCGGACCAGGACCGGACCGTCCTCGTCTCCAGCCACCTGCTGGCCGAGGTCGCCCAGACCGCCGACCACGTCGTGATCATCGCGGGCGGCCGCAGCGTCCGGCAGGGCAAGGTGGCCGACCTGACCGGCGAGGCCGAGCAGCGCGTCCGGGTCCGTACCCCCGACGCCGCGACGCTCGTCCCGGCCCTGAACGGCGCCCGCGTCGAGCCGGGCCCCGACGGCCTGCTCTACGTCCACGGCACGGACGCGCCGAGCGTCGGCAGGGCCGCCCTGGCCGCCGGCGTCGAGCTGCACGAGCTCACCACCGAGAGCAGCGACCTGGAACAGATCTTCCTCGACCTCACCACCGGAAGGGAGCAGATCCGGTGACCGCCCTCATCCGGAGCGAGCTGCGCAAGGTCCTCACCACGAACACGTGGTGGCTGATGCTCCTCGGCGTCGTGGGCTTCACCGTGATCGCGCTGCTCGTCAACGTCCTGGTGGTCGCGAGCGCGACCCTGAACGGCGATCCACAGTCGGAGCAGTTCGGCCTCGGCAACGACGCCGCCGGGCTCGCGTCCTACGTGTACACGTCGGGCCAGTACTTCGGGACGCTGTTCGTCATGCTGCTCGGCGCCCTGATCGTCACCAACGAGTACCACCACCAGACCGCGACGCCGACGTTCCTCGCGACCCCGAGGCGGGTCCGGGTGATCGTGTCCAAGCTGGTCGGCGCCGTCGGCATCGGCGTCGCGTTCGGCCTCGTGACGATGCTGATCTCGGTACCCGTCGGAGCGCTGTACCTCTCGGCCCACGGGGTCGGCTCGCAGCTCGACCAGCCCACCGTGCTGGCCACGCTGGGGCTGAACCTCCTCGCGTACGCCATCTGGGCCGTCTTCGGCGTCGGGATCGGCACGCTGTTGCGGAACCAGATCGCGGCACTGGTCGTCTGCCTCGTCCTCAAGCTCGTGGCCGAGCAGGCCGTCGGGCTGGTGCTCACGCTGCTGTCCGACAAGCTCGACCAGCACTGGATCATGAACCTGATGTGGGCGCTGCCGAGCCAGGCCTCGACGGTCATGACGACGGCGACCCGGATCCCGGACGCACCCGTCTGGTACGTCGGTGCCCTGATCCTGCTGGCCTACGGGCTGGTCGCCGGCGGGCTGGGGAGCCTGATCACGCGGCGTCGGGACATCACCTGAGCACTGCTGTGAGGAACGCCACCTCGTACCGGCCGCGGGTCACCGGACCGGCGGTCGGTACGGGCAGGTGGGCGGGGTAGCCTGGCAAGTCTCAGACACCTGCATCCACCGGTGGAAGAAGGCGAAAACCCGGCGTGTCGACGCAAAGCCCCGCAGGCAACCCCCTGGCAGCCAGCTTCGGTCCCAACGAATGGATTGTCGAGGAGATCTACCAGCAGTTCCTCGCCGATCCGGCCAGCGTGGACCCCGCCTGGCACGACTTCTTCACCGACTACAAGCCCGAGGGCGGCGGCGAGGCCGCCAAGCCCGCGGCCCCCCCGGCGGAGAACGGCCGCCAACCCGAGGCGCCGACCGGTACCGCCGCCGTCGCGGACGGCATCCAGGCCACGAAGGCCACCGCGCCCGCCGCGCCCCGACCCGGGACGGAGCCCGCCGCCCAGACCGGCGCGACGCCGAAGCCGACCGCGGCCGACCCGAACCAGGCGCAGCCCGCCAAGCCGGCCGCGAAGTCGGCTCCCGTTCCCACGGGTGCCGAGACGCGGACGCTGCGCGGCGCCGCCGCCCGGATCGTCTCGAACATGGACGCGTCGCTGACGCTGCCGACCGCGACCAGCGTCCGGGCCGTCCCCGCGAAGCTCATCGCGGACAACCGGATCGTCATCAACAACCACCTGTCCCGCGGCCGCGGCGGCAAGACGTCCTTCACGCACCTCATCGGCTATGCGCTCGTCCAGGCCGTGAAGGACTTCCCGGAGATGAACAACTCCTTCGCGGTCGTCGACGGCAAGCCGGCCGTGGTCACGCCGGAGCACGTCAACCTCGGGCTCGCGATCGACCTGAAGCAGAAGGACGGCTCGCGCTCGCTGGTCGTCGCCAGCATCAAGGCCGCCGAGACGATGGACTTCCGCACGTTCTGGCAGGCGTACGAGGACATCATCCGCCGGGCGCGCCAGGGCAAGCTGACGGCCGACGACTTCGCCGGCACCACGATCAGCCTCACCAACCCCGGCACGATCGGCACCGTCCACTCGGTGCCGCGGCTCATGCAGGGGCAGGGCACGATCCTCGGCGTCGGCGCGATGGAGTACCCGGCCGAGTTCTCCGGGGTCGCCGAGGAAGAGCTGGTCGAGCGCGCGATCAGCAAGACGATGACGCTGACCAGCACGTACGACCACCGGATCATCCAGGGCGCCCAGTCGGGTGACTTCCTGCGCCGGATGCACCAGCTGCTGCTCGGCGAGGACGGCTTCTACGACGACATCTTCTCGTCGCTGCGGCTGCCCTACGAGCCGGTCCGCTGGGTCCGCGATCGCACCATCCGGCACGAGGGCGAGATCGGCAAGGACGCCCGCCTCCTGGAGCTGATCCACAGCTACCGGGTCCGCGGTCACCTGATGGCCGACACCGACCCGCTGGAGTACCGGGTCCGCAAGCACCCCGACCTGGACATCCTCCAGCACGGGCTGACCCTGTGGGACCTCGAACGGACGTTCCCCGTCGGCGGTTTCGCCGGTCAGCCGACGATGACACTCCGGGACATCCTGGGCGTGCTGCGCGACTCGTACTGCCGCACGGTCGGCATCGAGTACATGCACATCCAGTCCCCCGAGGAACGGCGCTGGATCCAGGACCGTGTCGAGGTCAAGCACGAGAAGCCCGACACGGAGAAGCAGAAGCACATCCTGGGCCGGCTGAACGCGGCCGAGGCCTTCGAGACGTTCCTGCAGACCAAGTACGTGGGGCAGAAGCGGTTCAGCCTCGAGGGCAGCGAGAGCGTCATCCCGCTGCTGGACGAGGTGCTGCAGGCCTCCGCCGAGAACGAGCTGGACGAGGTCGTCATCGGCATGCCGCACCGCGGCCGGCTGAACGTGCTCGCCAACATCGTCGGCAAGCCGTACGAGAAGATCTTCGGCGAGTTCGAGGGCAACCTCGACCCGCGCAGCGCGCACGGCTCCGGTGACGTCAAGTACCACCTCGGCGCCGAGGGCAAGTACCAGACGCCCGACGGCACCGGGACGACCAACGTCTCCGTGGTGGCGAACCCGAGCCACCTCGAGACCGTCGACCCGGTCCTGGAGGGCATCGTCCGGGCCAAGCAGGACGTCATCGACAAGTCCCTGGAGGGCTACACCGTCCTCCCGGTGCTGCTCCACGGTGACGCGGCGTTCGCCGGGCAGGGTGTGGTCGCGGAGACGCTGAACCTCTCCCAGCTCCGCGGCTACCGCACCGGCGGCACCGTCCACGTGGTCGTCAACAACCAGGTCGGCTTCACCACCGCGCCGGAGTACAGCCGGTCGAGCTTCTACTCGACCGACGTGGCGCGGATGATCCAGGCGCCGATCTTCCACGTGAACGGCGACGACCCCGAGGCCGTCATCCGCGTTGCCCGCCTGGCGTTCGAGTACCGCCAGGAGTTCAACAAGGACGCGGTCATCGACCTGATCAGCTACCGCCGCCGCGGGCACAACGAGGGCGACGACCCCTCGATGACCCAGCCGCTGATGTACGACATCATCGACAACAAGCGGAGCGTGCGGAAGATCTACACCGAGGCGCTGATCGGCCGCGGGGACATCTCGGTCTCCGACGCCGAGGCCGCGCTGCGGGACTACCAGGGTCAGCTGGAGCGGGTCTTCCTCGCCACCAAGGACTCCCGGGACACCCCGAGCACCGAGCCCCGCGCACCCCGCCCGGACGCCCACGAGGTCGTCCAGACGGCGATCTCCGAGGAGCTCGTCAAGCGGGTCGGCGAAGCGCACCTGGAGTGGCCGGAGGGCTTCACCCCCCACCCGCGCATCCAGAAGGTGCTCGAGCGGCGCGCCCAGATGGCCCGCGAGGGCAAGATCGACTGGGCGTTCGGTGAGCTGCTCGCGTTCGGCTCGCTGCTGGTCGAGGGCATCCCGGTGCGGCTGTCCGGCCAGGACTCGCGGCGCGGCACGTTCGTGCAGCGGCACTCGGTCATCGTGGACCGCAACACCGGCAAGGAGTGGACGCCGATCAGCAACCTCGCCGCCGAGCAGGCGCGGTTCTGGGTGTACGACTCGCTGCTGAGCGAGTACGCCGCGATGGGCTTCGAGTACGGGTACTCGGTGGCCAACCGCGACGCGCTCGTGCTGTGGGAGGCGCAGTTCGGCGACTTCGTCAACGGCGCGCAGTCGGTGCTGGACGAGTTCATCTCGGCCGGTGAGGCGAAGTGGGGCCAGCAGTCCGGCGTCACGCTGCTGCTGCCGCACGGTCACGAGGGGCAGGGCCCGGACCACACGTCCGGTCGCATCGAGCGGTTCCTGCAGATGTGCGCCGACGACAACATGACGATCGCGAACTGCACCACCCCGGCGAACTACTTCCACCTGCTCCGCCGCCAGGCGAAGCAGCTGCACCACCGGCCGCTGGTGGAGTTCACGCCGAAGTCGCTGCTGCGGCACAAGGCGGCGGTGTCGGACATCTCGGAGTTCACCACCGGGACGTTCCAGCCGGTCATCGACGACGCCGGCATCGGCGACGCGGCCGCGGTGAAGCGGGTGCTGCTGTGCTCGGGCAAGGTCTACTACGACCTCGTCGCGGCCCGCGAGGCCAAGGGCACCACCGACACGGCGATCGTCCGGGTGGAGCAGCTGTACCCGCTCCCCGCGGACGAGGTGCGCGCGGTCCTCGCCCGGTACCCGAACGCCGACGACCACGTGTGGGTCCAGGAGGAGCCGGCCAACCAGGGTGCGTGGAGCTTCATCGCGCTGAACCTCCTGGAGCACCTCGAGGGCGTCCGGCTCCGCCGGGTCTCGCGGCGTGCCGCGTCCGCCCCGGCCACCGGGTCGTCCAAGGTGCACGAGGCGGAGCAGAAGGCGCTCGTCGAGGCCGCCCTGCCCACCCCGGCCTGATGTACTCCACCGACAGGGGCATCGAGGAGCTGGCCGAGCGCCGCGGCGAGGACACCGTGACGCTCGCCTGGCTCGCCGACCGGCTCCGGACGTTCGTCGACCTGAACCCCGACTTCGAGGTACCGGTCGAGCGGCTGGCCACCTGGCTGGCCCGGGCGGACGACGAGCTGGACGACTGAGCAGCACCGACCCGACGAAGGCCCCGGTCCACAGTGGACCGGGGCCTTCGTCTTTCCCGTGATCAGGGCCGGGTCAGACCTCGAGGACGATCTTGCCGAACACGTCGCCGGACTCCAGCTTCGCGAACGCGTCACGGGCGTCGGCGAGCGGGAACGTCGAGTCGACGATCGGCCGGACGCCGGTGTCCGCGCAGAGCTTCAGGACCGCCTCCAGCTCGCCCCGGGTGCCCATCGTGGAGCCGACGATCTCCTGCTGGAGGAAGAACACCCGCCGGAGGTCGACCGTCGCGAGGTGACCGCTCGTCGAGCCGGAGACCACGCAGCGACCGCCCGGCTTGAGCGACTTCAGCGAATGGTCCATCGTCGCCTCGCCGACCGTCTCGATCACCACGTCCACCCGCTCGGGCAGCCGGGCTCCGGACTCCAGCGCGGTGGCGCCCAGCCCCTCGGCCCGCGCCCGCTTGGCGGCGTCCCGGCTGGTGGCGTACACGGTCGCGCCCAGCGCCCTGGCGAGCGCGATGGCCGCGCTGGCGACCCCGCCCCCGGCGCCCTGGACGAGCACCGTCCCGCCCTCGGGCAGCCGGCCGCGGGTCACGAGCATGCGGTACGCGGTGAGCCACGCCGTGGGCAGCGCGGCGGCCTCGGCGAACGACAGCTCGGCGGGCTTGGGCACCAGGTTCCGCCGCGGGACGGCGACCCTCTGGGCCAGCGTGCCGGGGTACCGCTCGGACAGCAGCGACCGCTTCGGGTCCAGCGTCTCGTCGCCACCGGCGACGTCGGGGTCCCCGATGACCGCGTGGATGACGACCTCGTTGCCGTCGGAGTCGATCCCGGCGGCGTCGCAGCCGAGGATCATCGGGAGCTTGTCCGCGGCGAGGCCGACCCCCTTGAGGGACCAGAGGTCGTGATGGTTGAGGGCGGCGGCGCGGACGTCGACGACAACCCACCCCGCCGGCACCTCGGGCTCGGGCACCTCTCCGACCTCGAGGCCGGAGAGCGGGTTGTCGGGGGCGATTCGGGCGGCGTAGGCAGCAAGCACGGTCCGACCGTACTGGTGTGCCGTCGTCGACGCGACGCGGGCCCGTCGAGCCCCGCCGACCACGGTGGGCGAGAATGGCGCGGTGGAGACACCGACGGCAGCGGGCCGGTCCGACGCGGCGCTCGACGGGGTCGCACCGCCCGCCGAGGACGCCACCGACGCGTTGCTGTTCCGCGGGGTGCTGGGCCAGTTCCCCACCGGCGTCACGGTGGTCACGGCGAACACGCCCGACGGCCCGGTCGGGCTCGCGGTCGGCTCGTTCACCTCGGTGTCCCTGGACCCGCCGCTGGTGGGCTTCCTGCCGGCCCAGACGTCCACGTCCTGGCCGCTCATCCGGGACAGCGGCGCGTTCTGCGTCAATGTCCTGGCCGAGGACCAGCAGGATCTCGCGCGGGCGTTCGCGACACCGGCCACGGACCGGTTCTCCGGCCGGAGCTGGACGGCGGCGCCCCATTCCGGCGCACCGATCCTGGACGGGGTGCTGGCCTGGATCGACTGCGACGTGGCCGGGGTCAGCGAGGCCGGCGACCACCACTTCGTGCTCGGCAAGGTCCGCGCGCTCGGCGCCGCCACGGACGGCAACCCGCTGGTGTTCTTCCGCGGGGCGTACCGCGCGCTGTCCTGATCCCCGTGATCACCACCGTACTTTCGTCGCCAGAGCGCGAAAAGACGGTGGTGATCACGGGAAGGGACTGCCTAGAAGCGGGCGATGCCCTCGGCCCGTGCCGCCGCCGCCACCGCGTCGGCGACCGCCGGGGCCACCCGCGGGTCGAACGCCGACGGGATGACGTAGTCGGGCCGCAGCTCGTCCGCCACCACGCCGACCAGCGCCTGGGCGGCCGCGAGCTTCATGGCCTCGGTGATCTGGCGGGCACCGACGTCGAACGCCCCGCGGAAGATGCCCGGGAACGCCAGCACGTTGTTGATCTGGTTCGGGAAGTCGCTGCGCCCGGTCGCCACCACGGCGGCGTACCGCGCGGCCACCTCGGGGTGGATCTCCGGCGTCGGGTTGGCCATCGCGAAGACGAAGCAGCCCGGCGCCATCGTGGCCACCAGCTCCTCGGGCACGTTGCCGGCCGACAGGCCCATGTACACGTCGGCGCCGGCGAGGGCGTCCGCGAGCGCACCGGTCCGGCCGTCGCGGTTGGTGATCTTCGCGAGGTCGGCCTTGACGGCGTTCAGGTCCTGGCGGTCGCGGTGGATGATCCCGCGCGAGTCGAGCACGACGACGTCGCCGATGCCCGCACCGAGCATGATCTTGGTGACCGCGACCCCGGCCGCGCCGGCGCCGGACACGACCACCCGCAGGTCACCGAGCGAGCGGCCGGTGAGCGCCGCGGAGCCCATGAGGCCGGCGAGCGCGACGATCGCGGTGCCGTGCTGGTCGTCGTGGAACACCGGGATGTCCAGCGCGGCCTTGAGCCGGTCCTCGATCTCGAAGCACCGTGGCGCGCTGATGTCCTCGAGGTTGATCCCGCCGAAGGAGGGCGCGAGCCGGATCACCGTCTCGACGATCTCGTCCGGGTCCGTGGTGTCGAGGCAGAGCGGGATGGCGTCGATGCCGCCGAACTGCTTGAACAGCACGGCCTTGCCCTCCATCACGGGCATGGCGGCCTTCGGCCCGATGTTGCCGAGGCCCAGCACGGCGGTGCCGTCGGTCACCACGGCCACGGTGCGCGGCGCCCACGTGTACGTCTCGTAGACCGACGGGTCCGCGGCGATGGCCAGGCAGACCTCGGCCACGCCGGGGCTGTACGCCAACGAGAGGTCCGCGTGGTCCGCGATCACCGCGGTGGGGGCGATCTCCATCTTGCCGCCGCGGTGCAGCGCGAAGACCGGGGTCTCGGCGGGCGGGGTGTTCTCACGCAACGGTTCTGCGGTCACTGCTACTCCTCGATCGGCGGCGCGGCACGGCCGCGGAGGCTTAGGTACCCGTACCGGACGAGGCGGTGGTCGCCACCAGAGACGCACGGGTCCCGGGGATCGCCCGAGGTGTGTCCCGGAGTCTGACACAGGACGCCGCCGCCGGGCGGTCCGGGTGCAGAAGTTCACACGCCCGTGGGCCGGAGGCGACCGAGCCGCCGCAGCGGCAGGTACCGGAACCAAACCCGGCCGACGACGTCCGCCGCTCCGTACGCCCGGGAGTCGCCGGTGGTGAACGGGTTGTCCGACTCCACCCACCAGCCCCCGTCGTACGGCCGGACGGCCCGCTTCACCACGAGCAGATCCGGCCGGGCGCGGAATCGGGCCACCACGACGTCACCGGGCCGGATCCGGGCCGACCGCCGCACCAGGACGGCGTCCCCGTGCCGCAGCGTGGGCGCCATCGACGGGCCGTGGACCAGCACCGCGCGCACCGTCACCTCCCACCTGGCCATTGATCACGACCGGAGTAGGGTCGACCTTCAGCGACAACATCGCTCGCAGATCATCGCAAGCCTCTGGAGGACACCCATGCGCCTGTCCCACATCTTCGCCCCCCGCACCGTGGCCCACGCCCACTGCGACCTCCCCTGCGGCGTGTACGACCCCGCCCAGGCCCGCATCGAGGCGCAGTCCGTCAAGGCGATCATCGAGAAGTACCACGGCAGTGACGACGAGGCCTTCAAGACGCGGGCCATCATGATCAAGGAGCAGCGCGCGGAGCTGGTCAAGCACCACCTGTGGGTGCTGTGGACCGACTACTTCAAGCCCCCGCACTTCGAGAAGTACCCGCAGCTGCACGGCCTGTTCAACGAGGCCACCAAGCTCGCCGGGGCCGGCGGCGCCAAGGGCACGCTCGACGCCGGCGTGGCGGACCAGCTGCTGGCCAAGATCGACGAGATCGCCGAGATCTTCTGGGAGACCAAGAAGGCCTGATCTCCGCGATCACACCGTCATGGCCACGACCGGGGCCGGCTCCGCGTACGACGCGGAGTCGGTCCCGGCTGGCATTCCGGCCGGGGTGCTCGTGCTGGTCCGGCACGGCGAGACCGAGTGGTCCGCCGCCGGCCGGCACACCGGGCGTACCGACGTCCCGCTGACCGAGGCCGGCGAACGACAGGGCCGGGCCATCGCAGAGACGCTGAAGCAGGTCCTCGCGGGCCGCCGGGTGGTGCTGAGCCTGACCAGCCCGCTGTCGCGCGCCCGCCGCACCGCCCAGCTCGCCGGCCTCGCCGCGACGGAGGACCCGGCGCTGTCCGAGGTGGACTACGGCGAGTACGAGGGCCGCACCACCGCCTGGATCCGTACCTCGGCCCCCGGCTGGACGGTCTGGACCGGCGGGCTGCCGGGCGGCGAGACGCTGGACGCGGTCGCCGCGCGCGCGGACGAGGTCATCGGCCGGGCCCGGGAGGCCCTGGCCGCCGCGGGGACCGAGGACCCGCCGCCCGCCGCGGTGCTGGTCGCGCACGGGCACCTGCTGCGGGTCCTGGCCGCGCGGTGGATCGGACTGCCGCCGTGCGCCGGGGGCCTGTTCGCGCTCGGCACCGCCTCGGTGAGCGTTCTCGGCCGCGAACACGACACCCCGGCGCTCGTCCACTGGAACATGCCGGTCGACAATGGCTCCCCATGAACCACCTCATCCGCCCGATCGAGCCGCGTGACGTCGCCGCGGTCGTCCGGCTCGTCTACGACCTCGCCGAGTACGAGCGCCTCGCACACGAGTGCCACCTCACCGCGGAACAGCTGTCGGAGGCGCTGTTCGGCGACCGGCCGGCCCTGTTCGGGCATGTGGCGGCGGATTCCGACGGCGACGTCGCGGGGTTCGCGCTGTGGTTCCTCAACTTCTCCACCTGGGACGGCGTGCACGGCGTCTACCTGGAGGACCTGTACGTGCGGCCGGAGCACCGCGGCGCCGGCCTCGGGCGGGCGCTGCTGGGGACGCTGGCCCAGGTGTGCGTCGAGCGCGGCTACAGCCGTCTGCAGTGGTCGGTCCTGGACTGGAACGAAGACGCCCTGGGATTCTACAAGTCCCTCGGCGCCGTCCCGATGGACGAGTGGACCGTGTTCCGGCTCGCCGGGGAACCGTTGGAGCAACTCGGCCGGACACCGGCCACCTGACCGACGCTGCTCGCTACGGCCGGCGGAAGATGGCGTGGGTGCCGACGCGGCGCCAGATCACCGCGCGGTCCCTCCACCGTGTTTCCCGACGTCGGCCGGCCGCTGTCGTCGCCGGTAGGCGCATGATCGGCGGATGACCTACCAGGAGCGGGCGACGTCGCTGCGGGGCGCCGTGCTCTGGCGTACCACCCCGCCGCGCGCGCCGGAGTGGACCCGCATCCTGCCCGACGGCTGTCTGGATCTGCCGTGGGACGGGAGCCGTCTGTTCGTCGCGGGACCCGACACGACGGCACGCCGGCACCAGGGTCGCGCGGGGCTGGCGCACGTTGCGCTGCGCTTCTCCGGCGGGACCGGACCGGCGCTGCTCGGCATACCGGCGGACGAGCTCCGGGATCGGACCCCGGACCTGGCGGACCTGTGGCCCTCCGCGCAGGTGCGGGTGCTGACCGAACGGGTCGCGGCGGACCCGGCGGCGGCGCTGGAGGCATGGGCCGTCGAGCGCGCCGCCACCCGCGAGAAGGACCCGATCGGACCGCTCGTCCTCCGGATGGCATCGGCCGGTACGCCGGTGGCCGTGATGGCCGGGCAACTCGGGCTCAGCGCCCGGCACCTGCACCGGCGATGCCTGCCCGTCTTCGGCTACGGCCCGCGGCGGCTGGCGCGGGTCCTGCGGCTCGGCCGGGCGCTGGACCGGGCCCAGGCGGGTACACCGCTGGCGCAGGTGGCCGCCGGGTGCGGGTACGCCGACCAGGCGCACCTGTCCCGTGAGGTCCGCGCGCTGGCCGGGACGACACCGACGGAGCTGGTGCGTGAACTACGCGGAAGGTAGCGGGGCGAACAGGTCGACCGGCGTCCCGTTGGGATCGTGGACGACCGCGTAGCGCATCCCCCAGAAGGCGTCCCACGGCGCACGGTGGCCCTCGTAGCCGGCACCGGTGAGTTCGGCCCAGGCCGCGTCGACCTCGGCAGGGCTGTCGCACGCGAACGCGAGGGCGACCCGATGGCCGCCTCCCTTCGAGGGCGACCAGGTCGGGTCGAACGACCGGATGGTGTCCTCGGTATCCCACGCCAGGCGCATCCCGCCGCCGAGATCGGCCTCCGCGTGCGGCTGGCCGTCGGCCTCGGCCGGGACGTCCAGGCCCAGGCGGCGGTAGAAGGCCAGGGTGGTGGCCATGTCGGACACGACGAGCTCGATGACGGCAGGGCGCAGCTTCATGCGGGCACGCTAACCGGCCGCCGTCGCCGGTGTCTTGGACGCTTCGGACCCGGCGCCGCGCGGACGGCCGGGTGGACGGCGGTCGGCCGGCCCGGGAGCCGCCCGAGCGGCTCGGACGATCGACGCTCGTGTGAGCGTGGACCACCCCGGGCGGAGCGGACAGACCTGTATGCCTTTGTCGTTGCGCCGCCCGCCGCTTTGGGGGACCCGCCACTCGTCGTAGAGTGCGCGTGAACGCGGTGGCAACCCGCTCCCAGCGTCGCCGCCCGGGGGGAACTGTGAACCAGGAGCAGAGCTCCGAACGCGCCGCCGCTGGTGCCACCGGCACCGTGGCGAGTGACGTCGTGGTGCTCACGATCCCGGCCGCCGGTGCGTATCTCTCGGTGCTGCGCACGGCGACCGCCGGCCTCGCCGCGCGGCTCGACTTCACCCTCGACGAGATCGAGGATCTCCGCATCGCGGTGGACGAGGCCTGCGGCATGCTGCTGCCGGGAACGGCCCCGGGTACCGAACTGCGGTGCGCGTTCAGCCTCGACACCGACCGGATCGGCGTGGAGGTCAGCGTCCCGGCCGGCAGCACCGCGGCACCGAGCCGGGAGACGTTCGCGTGGACGGTGCTCTCCGCACTCGCCGGCGAGGTCAACTCCCACAACACCGACGGCCGTATCGCCATCCGGCTCGTCAAGCGGCGCGGCCGGCCAACGTGAACGCCGACGGCGTGACGCGCGGTGCCCCCGGGCCCGCCCTCACCCGGGTCGGCCCACGTGCGGCCCGGGACACGACCGAACACACGGCGAGCGCCCACGAGCTGTTCTGCCGGCTGGGCGAGCAGGAGCCCGACAGCCCGGTCTGGCGCGCGCTCCGCGACGAGCTGGTCCGCCGGCACCTGCCGCTGGTGCACTTCCTGGCCCGGCGGTTCCGGGACCGCGGCGAGGCGCTGCCGGACCTCGTCCAGGTCGCCACGATCGGGCTGATCAAGGCCGTGGACCGGTTCGACCCCGCGCGGGGCGTGGAGTTCGCCACCTTCGCCACCCCGACGATCGCCGGTGAGATCAAGCGCCACTTCCGTGACCGCGCCTGGGCAGTGCGCGTGCCGCGCAAGCTCCAGGAGCAGAAGGCCGTGGTGTCGCACTCCACCACGACCCTGTACCAGACCCTGGGCCGCTCCCCCACCGTCACCGAGCTCGCCGCCCACACGTCGCTGTCCGAGGAGCAGGTCCTCGAGTCGCTGGAGATCCACGCGTACACCACGGTGTCGCTCGACGCGGAGTCCGCCGGGGAGGCCGTCGCGCTCGGCGACGTGCTCGGCGGGCTCGACGCGGCGCTGGAGAAGGTGGAGTACCGCGAGTCCCTGCGCCCGATGCTGGAGCGGCTCGGCGACCGGGAGAAGCAGATCCTGTTCCTGCGGTTCTTCGCCGGGATGACGCAGTCCGAGATCGCGTCCGAGATCGGCATCTCGCAGATGCACGTGTCCCGCCTGCTCGCGCGCACCCTCGCGCGGCTCCGCGAGGGGTTGCTCGCGGAGGAGTAGGGCTCAGCGCGGGCCGAGGCCGAGCACGCGGGTCGTCGGCGGCGCGAGCAGCAGCACGATCGTGGCGGCGCACAGCGCCCACAGCAGCACGCCGAAGGCCGCCAGGCCACCCTGGATCATGTACCACCCGACCGGCAGGGCCAGCAGGTTCAGCACGACCGCGGTGTTCCGCCCGCCGCCGCGACGGTGCGCCAGCCGGTACGCGAGGAAGCCGAACAGCCCGGTCAGCAGCACCAGCATCACGCCGAGGGCGATCGCCCACTGCACGTACCGGGCGGGCTTCGTGAGCACGTCGAAGATCTCGACCGCCGCGAGGACCGCCATTCCGGCGGTCTCGACCCACAACAGGGTCACGGCCGCACGCAGGGTGGTCGGAAGGGCGTCGCTCACGGGCGCCAGCGTACCGACCGCTACAGTCCGACCGTGCGCGCGCTCCTGGTGGTGAACCCCAATGCCACCACGACGACCGCACGTACCCGTGATGTCCTCGCCCGGGCCCTGCGCAGCGAGGTCGACCTGGAGATCGGCGAGACCCGTCACCGCGGGCACGCCGCCGAGCTCGCGCACGGGGCCGCCCGCGCCG
The DNA here is from genome assembly GCA_030840805.1 of Actinomycetota bacterium. Lineage (GTDB taxonomy): Bacteria > Actinomycetota > Actinomycetes > Mycobacteriales > HKI-0501 > JAVEDU01. The sequence continues at coordinate 12,716 of JAVEDU010000062.1, read as the reverse complement.
GCATGGACGTCGTGGTCGCGCTCGGCGGGGACGGCACCGTGAACGAGGTCGTCAACGGTCTGCTGCGGGACGGCCCCTCCGACGACGTACCCGCGCTCGCGGTCGTCCCCGGTGGGTCGACGAACGTGTTCGCGCGCGCCGTCGGGCTGCCGCGCGAGCCGTGGGAGGCCACCGCCACCATTCTGGAGTCGCTGCGGGAGAGGCGGACGCGCACGGTGGGACTGGGCCGGGCCGACGACCGCTGGTTCACCTTCTGCGCGGGACTCGGCCTGGACGCGGAGGTGGTCCGCCGGGTCGAGGAGGCCCGCACCCGTGGCCGGTCGGCCACCAAGTCGTTGTACCTGCGTGCGACCGTCGCGCAGTACTTCCTGGGGACCGACCGGTCCGCTCCGCTCCTCGAGCTGCACCGGCCCGGGACCGAGCCCGTCGACGGCCTCGCGATGGCGATCGTCCAGAACACCGCACCGTGGACCTACCTCGGCGAGCGGGCGGTGCACCCCTCGCCGATGGCCTCGTTCGACCACGGGCTGGACCTGTTCGCCCTCCGCCGGCTCAAGCTGCCCAGCACGCTCCGGACCGCCCGGCAGATGCTGTCGAAGCGGCCGGCCCCGAAGGGCAGCCGGGTGTTCGGACTCCACGACGCGGACACGTTCCGGCTGGTCGCGGAGCGCCCGCTCGCCCTCCAGGTCGACGGGGACTACGTCGGCGAGCGCGCCGAGGTGGTCTTCACCTCCGAGCCCAAGGCGTTACGCGTCGTCGTCTAGGTACTACCCAGAGTGGCAATGGCCGACGTACAGTCAAAACGGGCAGGCTGCTGCGGCTCGTGTAAGGATGCGTGATATGTCCGCCGTGACGCTACTCACGAGTGGTCCCACGCGGGTTCTTTGCCCTTGACATAGCGACATCTCGTGAAAGCATTCACAAGCGAAACCACGCGTGACTGCACGGTGCCCGACAGGGGTGCGTGAGTCCGAAGAACGAGGAGAGTTGGCATGGACTGGCGCCACCGCGCCCTCTGCCGCGACGAGGACCCCGAGCTGTTCTTCCCGATCGGCAACAGCGGTCCTGCCCTGCTGCAGATCGAAGAGGCGAAGACGGTCTGTCGGCGTTGTCCCGTCGTGGAGACGTGCCTGCAGTGGGCCCTGGAGTCCGGACAGGACGCCGGCGTCTGGGGCGGCATGAGCGAGGACGAACGACGTGCACTGAAGCGACGCGGAGCCCGGCAGCGGGCCCGTACCGCCTGACAACGTAGCCCTTTCGGGTCGGCCCGGACCCCGGTGGGGTCCGGGCCGTTGCGCGTCCGAGGACCGGCGTCCCGTCAGGTCCGGCGGTTCAGCGGCAGCACCAGCACCGCCTCGGTGCCGCCGCCGGACCGGGGGCGGATCTCCAGCGTGCCGCCGAGCTCACCGGTGACCAGCGTGCGGACGATCTGCAGCCCCAGCCGCTCGGACGCCTCCAGGTCGAAGCCGTCCGGCAGGCCGGAGCCGGTGTCCCGCACAGTCACGTGCAGCATCCCGCGCCAGCGGTGCGCGGTCAGCACCACCTCGCCGGCGTCCGCGGGGCCGAACGCGTGCTCGACGGCGTTCTGCAGCAGCTCGGTGACGACCATCACCAGCGCGGTCGCCACCTCCGCCGGGAGCACCCCGAACGAGCCCTCCCGGCGCAGGGTGACCTCCGTCTCGGGGGCGGCCACCTCGCCCACCATCGACGCGACGCGATCGGCGATCTTGTCGAAGTCGACGGTCTCGTCCAGGGACAGCGACAGCGTCTCGTGGACGAGCGCGATCGACGACACCCGCCGCACCGACTCCTGCAGGGCCTCCCTCGCGTCCTCGGTCGACACCCGCCGGGCCTGCAGGCGCAGCAGCGCGGCCACGGTCTGCAGGTTGTTCTTCACCCGGTGGTGGATCTCCCGGATCGTCGCGTCCTTGGTGATCAGCTGCCGGTCCCGGCGGCGCACCTCGGTGACGTCCCGGACCAGCACCACGGCCCCGATCGTCTCGCCCCGCGGCCGGAGCGGCAGCGCCCGGACCAGCACGGTGGCCCCGTGGGCCTCGATCTCCTTGCGCATCGCGGCATGCCCGGACAGCACCGCGAACATGCGCTCGGCGGTGTCGCCGCCCTCCAGCGGGTCGTCGGCGAGCCCGGCCGTGAGCGCGGCGATGTCCTCCCCGGTGAGGTCACCGGCCATGCCCATCCGCCGGTACGCCGACTGGGCGTTCGGGCTCGCGTACTCGACCACCCCGGCCGCGTCGAGCCGCACGAGCCCGTCCCCCACCCGGGGCGCCGACGTCGCCTCGTCGGGGTGCCCGCTCGGCGGGAAGCTCCCGCCGGTGATCATCTGGCAGAGGTCGTCGGCGGTGCGCAGGTAGTTCAGCTCCAGCTGGCTCGGCACGCGCGTCGCCGCCAGGTTCGTGTCCCGGCCCACCAGCGCGATCACCTCGTCCATCCGCCGCACCGGGATCACCTCCCGGCGGGACGGCACGTTGTCCGTCCACACCGGATCGCCCTCGCGCCAGATCCGGCCCTGCCGGTCGGCGACGCGTAGGCTCTCCGCCTCGTCGTACGACAGCAGCCGGCCGACCTGATCGGTCTGGTACGCCGTGGGCGCCGTCGTGGGCCGCACCTGCGCCACGCACAGGAACGCCGGCTCGTCGTACGCGTCGCGCGTCCGCACCCACAGCAGCAGATCGGCGAAGGAGAGGTCGGCCAGGAGCTGCCAGTCCGCGGCGAGCCGGTGCAGGTGGTCGACGTCGGACGGGGACAGCGTCGTGTGCTGCTCGACCAGCTCGCTCAGCGTGGACACGCGGGCAGCGTCGCACACCGCCCGCAGGATCGTCTCGGCGGACCTGCGAGACTCGGTGCCATGAGCAACGACCCGCTGGAGCGGTTCCGGGTCGCCGCGGCCGAACGGGAGCGGGCCGGCCTCCACCGCACCTTGCGCCCCCGGACGTCCGGCGGTGACGGGCTGCTGGACCTGGCGAGCAACGACTACCTCGGGCTGACCCACGACCCCCGGGTCACCCGGGCCGCCGCCGACGCGGCCCTCACCTGGGGCGCCGGCGCGACCGGCTCCCGGCTGGTCACCGGGACCACCGGCCTGCACGCCGAACTGGAGGCGGCGCTGGCGCACTTCACGGGCGCGGCCGGGGGACTGGTGTTCTCCTCCGGGTACCTCGCGAACCTCGGCGCCGTCGCGGCGCTCACCGGGCCCGGCTCGACCATCGTGTCCGACGCGGCGAACCACGCGTCCCTCGTGGATGCCTGCCGGCTGTCCCGGGCCGCCGTCGTGGTGACCCCGCACCTGGACGTCGACGCCGTCGAGCGCGCGCTGTCCACCCGGGACACCCAGCACGCCGCCGTGGTGACCGACTCGGTGTTCAGTGTGGACGGTGACCTCGCTCCGCTGACCGCGCTGCACGACGTGGCCCGGCGGCACGGCGCCCTCCTGATCGTGGACGAGGCCCACGCGCTCGGCGTCATCGGACCGGAGGGGCGCGGTGCCGTGCACGCCGCCGGGCTCGCCGGCGCATCGGACATCGTCCGGACCGCCGTCCTGTCGAAGGCCCTCGGCTCCCAGGGCGGCGTCGTCCTCGGCGCCCCCGAGATCCGGTCCGCGCTGATCGACACGGCCCGGTCGTTCATCTTCGACACGGGGCTCGCCCCGGCGGCCGTGGGCGCCGCGCTCGCCGCCCTGGGGATCCTCCGGGACGAGCCCTGGCGCCCGGGCCAGGCCCGCGCCCATGCCCGTACCCTCGCCGGCCTGCTCGGCGACGCGGGGCTGACGCCCAACGTCCCCGCCGCCGCCGTCGTCTCCGGCGTGGTCGGCGACCCGCACGCCGCCGTCGCCGCCCAGGCCCGCTGCGCCGAGCACGGGATCCGGGTGGGCTGCTTCCGGCCGCCGTCCGTACCGGCGGGCCGGGCCTGCCTCCGGCTGACCGCCCGCGCCGACCTCACCGCGGCGGAGCTGGCCAGGATCGCGGCCGCGCTGGCGTCCCTGGCCCCGGCAGCCGCGTCATGAGCGTGCTGCTGGTGAGCGGCACGGGTACCGAGGTCGGCAAGACGGCGGTCACCGCGGCCGTCGCGGCGCTCGCCATCGCCCGCGGCTCGTCCGTGGCGGTCGTGAAGCCCGCCCAGACCGGCGTCGGGCCCGACGAGCCCGGCGATCTCGCCGAGGTGGCCCGGCTCGCCCCGGGCGTCACGACGTACGAGTTCGCCCGGTACCCGGACCCGCTCTCCCCCGAGGCGGCCGCCCGGCGGTCCGGCGTCGACGGGCTCGCGCTGGAGTCCGTGGCGTCCGCCGTCCGCGACCTCGCGGTCGGGCACGACCTCGTGCTGGTCGAGGGCGCGGGCGGGGTGCTGGTCCGGTACGCCGCCGACGGGTGGACGTTCGCCGACCTGGCCCGCGCGCTGGAGGCGCCGGTGCTGGTCGTCGCCACCGCGGGCCTCGGCACGCTCAACCACACCGCGCTCACGCTGGAGGTGCTGGCGGGCCGCGGCGTCCGGTTCGAGGGGCTGGTGGTGGGGTCCTGGCCCGCCGAGCCGGACCTCGCCGTACGGTGCAACCTGCGAGATCTGCAGGTGGTGGCCGGCCGGCCGCTCGGCGGGGCACTGCCCGCCGGTGCGCCGTCGGCCCCGGACTTCCTGTCCACGGCCCGGCACGGGCTCGGCCCCGCGTACGGCGGGAAGTTCGATGCGGCAGACTTCGCGCTGGCACAGACCGAGGGAGATCTGCAGTGACCGACATGCTGGACACGGACATTCTGAGCGCGGCGCGGGAGCAGGTGCTCGAGCGGGGCATCGGGCTCACCGAGGCGCAGGCGGTCGAGTGCCTGACCCTGCCGGACGACCGGCTCGACGACCTGCTGGCGCTCGCGCACGAGGTCCGGATGCGGTGGTGCGGACCCGAGGTCGAGGTCGAGGGCATCGTCAGCGTCAAGACCGGCGGCTGCCCGGAGGACTGTCACTTCTGCTCGCAGTCGGGGCTGTTCCAGTCCCCGGTCCGGGCCGCGTGGCTGGACATCCCGTCGCTGGTCAAGGCCGCGAAGGAGACCGCCGCGACCGGCGCGACCGAGTTCTGCATCGTCGCCGCGGTCCGCGGCCCGGACGAGCGGCTCATGAAGCAGATGCGGGAGGGCTGCGAGGCCATCCGCGCCGAGGTCGACATCAACATCGCCGCCTCGCTGGGCATGCTCACGCAGGCCCAGGTGGACGAGCTCGCCGACATGGGGATCCACCGGTACAACCACAACCTCGAGACCTCGCGCTCGTACTTCCCGAACGTGGTCACCACGCACACCTGGGAGGAGCGCTGGTCGACGCTCTCGATGGTGCGCGACGCGGGCATGGAGGTCTGCTGCGGCGGCATCGTCGGGATGGGCGAGACGATCGAGCAGCGTGCCGAGTTCGCCGCGCAGCTCGCCGAGCTGGAGCCGGACGAGGTGCCGCTGAACTTCCTCAACCCGCGTCCCGGTACCCCGTTCGGGGACCAGCCGATCATGGCGCCCGCCGAGGCGCTGAAGACGGTCGCGACGTTCCGGCTGGCGCTGCCGCGGACGATCCTGCGGTACGCCGGCGGCCGCGAGCTCACCCTCGGTGACCTGGCCGGCAAGGGCGTGCTGGGCGGGATCAACGCGGTGATCGTGGGCAACTACCTCACCACGCTCGGCCGCCCGGCCACCGAGGACCTGGACATGCTGGCCGAGCTCAGCATGCCGATCAAGGCGCTGTCCCAGACGCTGTAGCTGTCCGGAGGGAGCGGTCCGATGAGTGACTACTGCGGACGGTGCGGCCGGCAGACCGCCGACCACGCGGGGCCCGAGCTGACCGGGTGCGCACGTGCCCTGTCGCTGGAGCCGCCGCGGTACTGCGCCGCGTGCCGCCGCCGGATGATCGTCCAGATCACGCCGACGGGCTGGACGGCCCGGTGCTCCGAGCACGGCGTCCTCACGAACCTCCACCTCCAGAATTGATCATGGGGTTTGCAACAGAAACGCGAGCGTGTCGTGTTGCAAACCCCATGATCAACACGGGGTGAGTCACGCGACGAGGCCCAGGCGCCGCAGCTCCACGGTGAGGTCGTGCGGCGACGTGGACGCGTGCATGGCCGCCTCCAGGGTGACCACCCCGTCCCGGATGAGCGCCACCAGCGCCTGGTCGAACGACTGCATGCCGTAGAAGCCGCCCTCCCGCACCAGCTGGGCAATCGTCGAGGTCTTCTCCGGGTCCACGATCGCGTCCGCGATACGTCCGGTGTTCACCGCGACCTCCATGACCACGCACCGGCCCTGGCCGTCCGCGCGCGGCACCAGCCGCTGGCAGACGACGCCGCGGAGCGCACCGGCCAGCGCGAGGCGGACCTGCTTCTGCTCGTGGGGCGGGAAGAAGTCGATGATCCGGTTGACGGTCTCGGCCGCGTCCACGGTGTGCAGCGTGGACATGACGAAGTGGCCCGTCTCGGCCGCCGCCAGGGCCGCCTTGACGGTCTCCTGGTCACGCATCTCGCCGACGAGGATCACGTCGGGGTCCTGCCGCATCGCGGCCCGCAGCGCGGTGGAGAAGTCGGCGGTGTCGACCCGGACCTCACGCTGGTTCACCATCGAGCGCTTGTCCTGGTGCAGCACCTCGATCGGGTCCTCGACCGTCACGATGTGGCATTCGCGCTGGCTGTTGATCAGGTCGATCATCCCGGCGAGCGTGGTGGTCTTCCCGGACCCCGTGGGGCCCGTGACGAGCACGAGCCCGCGTGGCTCCATCGCCAGGGTGCTGATGATCTCCGGGAGCCCGAGGTCCTCCAGCGGGATCGCGCCGATGCTGACCCGGCGGAACACCAGGCCGATCGATCCGCGCGAGCGGAACGCGTTGACGCGGAACCGCCCGACACCGGACAACGAGAACGCAAAGTCCGCCTCGTTGCTCCGGTGGAACTCGTCGATCAGGTCGCCGCGCAGGACCTCGTTGGCCATGTGCTCGGTGTCGGCGGGCTTGAGGGCGCGGACCTGGAGGGTCCGCAGCCGGCCGTCGAGCCGGATCCGGGGCGGCGAACCGACCTTGCAGTGCAGGTCGGAGCCACCGCACTCGGTGAGCGCACGGAGAAAGGGCTCGATGCTCAGGATTGCGTCATCGGTCACCCCGAGAGAATCGGCACGTCGGGTGCCGCCCTTGACCCCGGCCGGTTCACGCGATCGGCCAAACGTCCCGCCTCATCAGCCGATGACGGCGATGAGGTCACCCTCCTGCACCACGTCGCCCTCCTTGACCGCGAGCTGCGTGATCGTGCCGGAGCCCTCCGGGTGAACAGGGATCTCCATCTTCATCGACTCGAGGATGAGGATCGTGTCGTCCTCCGAGACGGTGTCGCCGACGGCGGCGACGATCTTCCACACGTTGGCGACCATCTCGGCCCGGATCTCTTCGGCCATCTGACGTCACTCTCCGTTCGTTGGCGGGGCTGGGCTCATCCTGTCACGCGGGTCCCCGGGGCCGCGTCACGGAACGTCCGAGCGCGGCGACGACCACGGGGTCGTAGTCGTACGCCAGCCCGAGGCTGAGCCGTTCGATCGCCTCCAGCGGCGAGTACCGCTCCCCCGCGGCGCCGTGGACCAGGTCGTCGTACGCAGAGGCGGCCTTGACGATGCGGCTGGCGAGCGAGACCGCGGGGTCGCTCGTCTCGCCGACGCCGCGGTACGGCTCGGACTGCGCGGACACGATCGCGGCGACCCGTTCCAGCCGGCCGGTGGACCGCACGATGTCCGCACCGAGCTCCGCCACGCGCCGGCGGTCCGCGGCCGGTACCGCCTGCGTCGCGCCGCCGGGGATCGGGTCGGTGAGGGACAGCTGGCCGATGTCGTGCAGCAGCGCGGCGTACTCGAGGTCCAGCAGGTCGTCGTCGTGGAGGCCCAGCTGCCGCCCGACGCGCAGCGACAGCGTGGCCACCCGGGCGCTGTGTCCCTCGTGGACGTACCCGCCGATCTCGGTCACCCGGGCCATCGACCGGACGGTCTGCCGGAAGGTCGTGCGCACGGTCGCGTGCCGCAGGAAGGCGAACTGGGTGACCATCAGCGGGAGACCGAACACCAGCGCCGCGACCGGGCCCATCAGCGAGATGCCGTAGGACAGCAGCCAGCCGGTGGCCAGCACGGCGAGGTGGAGCCGCCACAGCGCGGCGACGTCCGCTCGCACGGTGCGGACGTACCGGCTCTGGTGCCGGGCCGCGCGGACCGCCGCTCCGATCGCCACGTCGACGCCGAGGCCGGCCATCGCGGCGGCGGCGAGCACGAGGGCCTGGGCGGTCGGCTCGGCCACCCACTCGCCGAGCACCCCGCCGGTCGCCAGCGGGCGGGCGACCGCGGCCGTGACCGAGGCGCCGATGATCCGCCGCGCGACCCCGCCGAGCCGCGGGGCCCGCCCGGCGAACGCGTGCACGGACGCCCCGACCAGCCCGGCCACCCCCACGGTGACGATCACCTCGGCAACGCCGTGCACGGAGCCGCGCCCGTGCACCGTGGACGCCAGCGCGAGCCCGAGCGCGGCGGCCGACGACAGCGGGGCGCTGTCGCGGTTGCCGGGCAGCACCAGCCGGGTCAGCTCGCCGAACAGGATCACGCCGCCGAACGCGAGGACCGTGCTCGTCCCGCGGAAGCCGCCGACCGCGACGAAGACCGTGGCGGCGAGCGTCAGCGCGCCCGCCGCCATGGCGAGGACCGGGATCCGCCGGCCGCGGAGGGCGATCACAGGCTGATCGGCCCACCCCGGTGGCGGGCGAGGCCGGGCGCCATCGCGTCGGGTGCGGTGCGAGGCGGCGGGACGGCTTCGGATCCGGGACGGCGGGACGGCGGGACCAGGTCGGGCGCGATGCGGGACGGCGCAGTGCCCCCGGCACGGCGGGACGGCGGGACCAGGTCGGGCGCGATGCGGGACGGCGCAGTGCCCCCGGGACGGCGGGACGGCGGGACCAGGTCGGCGGCCGTACGCGACAGCGGCACGGCCGAAGGGACCACGTCGGCCGCGGTACGCGACAGCGCCGTGGCGCCGGGCGCGGTGCAAGACGGCGGCACCACATCGGCAGCCGTACGCGACAGCGCCGTGGCGCCGGGCGCGGTGCGCGACGAAGGGACCGCGTCGGCCGCGGTGCGGGACGGCGCCGTGGCGCCGACCGCCGTGCGCGACGAAGGGACCGCGTCGGCCGCGGTGCGGGACGGCGCCGTGGCGCCGACCGCCGTGCGGGGCGGCGGGACGGCAGCGGCGGGGGCCGGAGCGGGGGTCGGGACGGGGGCCGGGAGCTCGGCCGTGCCCGGCGCCTCGGGCGCGCCCGGGGTCCCGGGCTCTGCCAGCGTCCATCCGTCCCGCTCCACCGCGCGGACCAGCGCCTCGACGAACACCGGGTCGAACTGGGTACCGGCACACCGGCGCAGCTCCGCCACGGCATCGGGGACGCTCAGCGAACGCCGGTACGACCGCGTCGAGGTCATGCTGTCGAAGGCGTCCGCGACGCTGACGATGCGCGCCGACTCGGGGATGGCGTCACCGGCGAGCCCGAGCGGGTAGCCGCGGCCGTCCAGCCGCTCGTGGTGGTGGTGCACGGCGACCAGGGCGTCGGCGAGGAACTCGATGTCGGCCAGCATCCGGACACCGTGTACCGGGTGGCGGCTGACCTCGGCGTACTCGTCGTCGGTCAGCTTGCCGCTCTTGCGCAGCACCCCGGTACGGACGCCCAGCTTGCCGAGGTCGTGCAGCAGCCCGGCGAGCCGGACCGAGTCCAGCTTGTCGCCGCGGTACCCGAACTCGTGGGCGATCATCGCGGTGCCGCGACCGACGCGTTCGGAGTGCCCGCGGGTGTAGATGTCCTTGGTCTCCACCGCGGCCATCAGCGCGCGGACGGTGGCGTCGTACGACGCGCGCTCCTCCACGGACTGGCTGAACAGCTCACGCGCCACGAGCAGCGGTACGAGCATCAGCAGCGCGGACAGCGGGCCCGCGGTCGTGGTCCACAGGCCCGCGAGGGCGATCGAGAGCGGGAGGTACCCGACGTACGCCACCAGGACGCCCCCGACCGCGCGACGCCAGATCGTGGTGAGCGGGGTGCCGGTCGACGCCGAGATGATCACCGAGACGAGGGCGACGTTGGCGAGGCAGTAGGTCAGCGCGGACGCCGACGCCGGCAGCAGGACGCCGGGGAAGTCCGTCCGGTCGAGATGCCCCACCGGGCCGCCGAGAAGCACGTAGACGTGGGCGGCGGCGGCGCAGCAGAGCGCGGCCTGCGCGCCGTTGAACAGGCGCTTGACCAGCGGCATCCGGCCGAAGAAGAGGGCGTGCGCGGCGCCGACCAGTACCGCGCCGGACGGGCCGAGGATCTCGACGGCAGCGAGGTCCACGACGAACGCGAGCGACATCGCGATCCGGTCCGGCAGCTGGATGCTCAGCGACATCGTGACCACGGTGAGGGCCATGAGCGCGATGACCGTGCCCCAGTGGCTCACGGCAGCGGCACCCGCGGCGACGGCGACGAGGGCTGCGGTGACGACAAGGGACACGTACGCGCGCGCGCTGCTGGTCAAGGCGCCCACGGTGTCCTTTCGGCACACAGACGACGTGGCGGGGACCGGCAGGCGTGCCGTTCTAGGACCAGTGCAGACCGGCCCGGACGGACAGGAAGTTCGTCAGGACAGCAACGATCTTCGACACAAGTACCAACCCCTTGGAATTCATGTCGTAGGCACCGCTAGCGCCTACGCAGAATCCGCTCCGCTGAGGGTCTTTCCCCGTGCATGAGACTCCTGCCGGTCCCGGCCACGTCGTCTGTAGTTGTTCAACGAAACGCAATGGTCGCGCAGAGAGAGCCACCATTACGGACCGTAAGGAAAGCATGACCACATGTCAGACACATCGGCTGTTCGGACATGTTGATCTCCGTCGGAACGGCAGACTACGACTCTCCGGAGTCGACATTGGACAGATGGTCACCGGTGTCCGTGATACTGATGCGGATCCCCACCGATCGGAGCCCCGATGAACGTCGCCCCCCTGCGCCTCCTCCCCAACCTGGAGGCGAGCCTGTCGGCGATCCCCGACATCCGCGCCGCGAGCGTGGTCACCAACGGTGCCGGGGACCCCGTCGAGGTGCACGTGCTCGCGCGGTCCGGCAAGGCCGCGAAGCAGGTGGTCCGGGACGTACAGTCCGTCGCCCTGGTCGAGCACGGTGTCGACCTCGACCACCGGATCGTCAGCGTCGTCCAGTTCGACGACGAGGACGTCGCCGAGATCACCCCCGCGTCCGCCGCGCCCCGGCCGGTGGTCAGCGCGGTGGGCGTCCAGACGTCCGGCGAGACCGTGCAGGCCGAGATCTGCATCCGCGCGGGCGCCGCCGAGTACCTGGGCAGCGCGTCGGGCCTGGCGATCACCGGCCGGCCCCGGGTCGTGGCCTCGGCCACCCTGAAGGCCACCGAGTCGCTGCTGGGCCTTTCCGCGGAGCTCCAGTACGTCGACGTCGTCCTGGCCGGCCACTTCAAGGTCGCGCTGTGCGTGGTCGCGGTGGTCGGGCTGGCCGGCCCGCATGTGGTCAGCGGCAGCGCGCTGGTGCGCCACGACGAGTCGGACGCCGTGGCCCGGGCCATCCTCGACGCGCTCAACCGCCGCCTCTCCGGCTGACCCGCGCGCCCCGGCCCCGCGGCAGCATGGGACCCTGACGAGCGAGTAGTCACTTCGACTCGGAGGTACCCATGGCGAAGAAGTCCCGCAAGAAGAAGGCCCGCAAGAAGAAGAAGGCGAACCACGGCCGTCGTCCCAACTCCTGACGGCCGGCAACACCAACGCCAGCGGCCCCGGTCCTCGACGAGGAACCGGGGCCGCTGGCGTCAAGGGCTACTCCGCGCGGAACTCCCGCGCGTCCGCCTCGAGGACGACCTCGCGGAGCTTCAGCTTCAGCCGGATCCGCAGCGTCTCCGGCGCGCGGTCCCCGCCGCAGGAGCGGGCGACCAGCGCCTTCACCTCCTGCTCGATGCCGAACTCACGCAGGCACGGCGAGCACTCGTCCAGGTGGTGGCGGATCTTGCCCCGGCTCACCTCGTCGCATTCGGAGTCGAGGTACAGGTACACGTCCTCGAGCACCTCGCGGCAGTCGGTCTCGTGGGGCTCTCCGCAGCTCACGACGATCCCTCCCCCGACGTACCCGCGGTACCGGAGCGGACGACGCCGCGATCCGCCGCGTACGACTCCAGCATCTTGCGGAGGTTGCGCCGGCCCCGGTGCAGCCGCGACATCACGGTGCCGATCGGCGTCCCCATGATGTCGGCGATCTCCTTGTACGCGAAGCCCTCGACATCGGCGAGGTACACCGCGAGCCGGAACTCCTCGGGCAGCGCCTGCAGCGCGTCCTTGACGTCGGAGTCCGGCAGCCGGTCGAGCGCCTCGGTCTCGGCCGACTTCAGGCCGGACGAGGTGTGCGACTCGGCGGCAGCGAGCTGCCAGTCCTCGATCTGCTCGGTCGGGGACTGCTGCGGCTGGCGCTGCTTCTTGCGGTAGGTGTTGATGAACGTGTTCGTGAGGATGCGGTAGAGCCACGCCTTGAGGTTCGTGCCCTCGTTGAACTGGTGGAACGCCGAGTAGGCCTTGGCGAAGGTCTCCTGGACCAGGTCCTCGGCGTCCTGCGGGTTGCGGGTCATCCGCATCGCCGCGGCGTAGAGCTGGTCGATGTAGGGCAACGCGTCGCGCTCGAAGCG
>JAVEDU010000020.1 GCA_030840805.1 Actinomycetota bacterium | reverse complement strand
GACGACCGCACGCGCACCCACCGTCGTACCGCCGTCGACCACCGCGGTGGCGTCAACCACCGCCCCCGGGAGGACGAGCGACTCGCCGCCCTCCCCGGGAAGCGCGGGCGACCGCAGCCGCCCGAGCACCAGGTCGCAGGAGCCGCGGATGAAGGCCTCCGGCGTCCCGAGGTCCAGCCAGTACGCCGGGTCGAGGTGCCCGAGCAAGAACGCACCGTCGCGCAGCAGGCCGGGAAACGTCTCGCGTTCCACCGATACGGGGCGCCCGGCCGGGATGGCGTCGATGACACGGCGCCGGAAGACGTAGCAGCCCGCGTTCACCTGGCTGGTCACCGGGTTCGGCGACTTCTCGAGGAAGTCGGTGATGCGTCCGCTGCCGTCGGTCGGGCAGCACCCGAACGCGCGGGGATCGGCCACCTCGGTCAGGTGCAGGGTGACGTCGGCACCCGCCGCGAGGTGCGCCGCGATCTGCGCCGCAATGTCGTGACCGGAGAGGACATCGCCGTTGAGGATGACCACCGGGTCGTCCGGCCCGCTGCTCAGGAGCCCTGCGACGTTGCGCATCCCTCCCCCGGTGCCCAGGGGCTCAGTCTCGGTGACGTAGTCGATGGCCAGCCCGAGCCGGGACCCGTCGCCGAAGTAGTCGGCGAAGACGTCAGAGCGGTACGACGTGGCGAGCACGACGTGGTCGACACCGGCCTCACGCGCCCGGGCCAGGACGTGGGTGAGGAAGGGAACTCCGGCCGTCGGCAGCATCGGCTTGGGTGTGGTGGCGGTCAGCGGCCGGAGCCGCGTGCCCAGGCCCCCCACCAGGAGGACCGCCTCGCTCATCCGGCGGCGCGCAGACGAGTCATCGTGCGGCCCCGACCACCCCGGCCACCGCTCGCTCGTAGGTCGCGCGGTGGGCGGCCGCGGAGGCCTCCCAGGTGAAGTCGCGGGCGCGGAGCGGACCGGAGGCGGACAGCTGCCGCCGGCGGTCCTCGTCGCCGATCAGGCGGCGCAGCGACGCGGCGATGCTCTCGCTGTCGGGCTCGGTGTACTCCACCGCGTCGCCACCTACCTCGGGCAGTGACAGCCGAGGGGCCGTGAGGACCGCCGCGCCGCAGGCCATCGCCTCGAGCACGGGCAGGCCGAAGCCCTCGGCCTTGCTGGGGAACGCGACAACCATCGCCCCGCCCAGCAGCCCCGGCAGGTCCGACGGGCGGAGGAAGCCGGGTCGCACCACCTTCAGCGACGACGGCACATCGGCGATCGCCTGGTCGACCTCGTCGTCCCACCCGCTGCTGCCGGCCAGGACGAGCGCCGGCGGCTCCGGCAGGTCGGACACAGCCTGCACCCAGCCGCGGACGAGGTCGGGGACGTTCTTGCGTCGCTCGAGCACACCGAGGAAGGCCACGTAGGGCCTCCCGTGCAGACCCAGCCGGTCGGAGACGCGGCGCGCCTCCGCCTCGCTCGGCGGATGGAACGTCGAGAGGTCGACGCCGTGCCGAGCCACGTCGATGGTCTCCGGGTTGCCGTCGACCAGGCGGACCAGCTCGTCCTTCGTCGCCTGCGACGGCACGATCACCCGCGCCGCGCGCCGGACCGCCGTGCGGGTCGCCGAGCGGTAGAAGCCGGCGCGCACCGCGCTGTGCAGCTCGGGCTCGGAGATGAACGTGACGTCGTGCACGGTCACGACCACGGGCACGGACGCGTGCAGCGGCATCGTGTAGTAGGGCGAGTGGATCAGCGAGGCGTTGGTCTGCTGGGCGATCAGCGGCAGCCCGGTCTGCTCCCAGGCCAGCCGGGCCGGCCGGTGCGAGATGGCTGACGGTCCGGCGATCACCTCGGTGTCGGGGGCGATCCGGGAGAAGCGCTCGGCGTCGGACCGCTGGCAGACGACGACCAGGTCCTCGCCCGACTGCCCGAGGCTGCGGATCAGCCCGTCGACGTAGCGCCCGACCCCGCCACGGTCCGCGGGCACGGCGGTCGCGTCGATGAGCACGCGAGGCGCCACGAAGCGATCCCTCCTACCATCTTGTGCGGGGCGGTGCGCCGCCAGCCTACGCCCGCGAGCCGCGTCCTTGACGGCGATGGTCCCGGTTTCCCACCGCGGACTTTGGGCGCCGCGAGCCCCGACGTTAGGGTTTTCTCATGGCATCGGAGCGGAAACCACAGCTGGCCTACTCAGAGCTGATGGACAAGATGCTCGTCGAGGACGTTCGACGGCAGAAGGCGCACAAACTCATCGCCGTCATCACGCACTTCCTGGGGCGGGACGATCTCGACGGCCTGCGAGCCATCGACGTGGGCTGCTCGGCGGGGTTCATCGCCGACGAGCTGAGCCGGGCGGGGGCACGCACCATCGGCGTGGACATCGACGTGCCGGGCGTGCAGAAGGCGAGCGCCCGCTTCGGCGACAGCACCGATTTCCTCTGCGCCGACGGCAGCAGGTTGCCGTTGCCGGACCGGTCGATCGACGTGGCCGTGCTCAACCACATCTACGAGCACGTCGTGGACCCAGCCGCCGTGATGGCGGACCTGCACCGCGTGCTGGCAGATGACGGCGTCCTGTATCTCGGGGTGGCCAACCGCCTTGGCGTGATCGA
>JAVEDU010000015.1 GCA_030840805.1 Actinomycetota bacterium | reverse complement strand
CGCCGGCGGTATGGCCTCGAGCCCCCGCCGGCGCCGTACCGACCGGGTAGCCTGAGACCGACCCAGTGGTCGGCGGGAGCTGAGGGCAGGCGTGGCGACACACCGGTACGGCGCAGGACACCGCATTGTGGTCACCGGCGGTACCGGGTTCGTCGGAAGTCATCTGGTCGACGCGCTCCTCGCGCGCGGTGCCGAGGTCGTGGCGGTCGACAACTACGTGACCGGCAGCCCGGCCAACGTCGCCCATCTCGTCGACGAGCCCCGGTTCACGCTGGTCGAGGCCGACGTGTCGGAGGAGCTGCCGGTCGAGGGGCACGTCGACGCGGTCCTGCACTTCGCGTCGCCCGCCTCGCCGGTGGACTTCGCCCGCATCCCGATCGAGATCCTCCGGGTCGGCTCGCAGGGCACCCAGAACTGCCTGGAGCTCGCCGAGGCCCACGGCGCCCGCTTCCTGTTCGCGTCCACCTCCGAGGTGTACGGCGACCCGCAGATCCACCCCCAGCCGGAGTCGTACTGGGGCAACGTCAACCCGGTCGGCCCCCGCTCGGTGTACGACGAGGCCAAGCGGTACGGCGAGGCGCTGACGATGGCGTACCACCGGTTCCGCGGGGTGGACACCGGCATCGTCCGCATCTTCAACACGTACGGGCCGCGGATGCGCCCGGACGACGGCCGGGCGATCCCGAACTTCATCGCCCAGGCCCTGCGCGGCGAGCCCATCACGCTGTACGGCGACGGCAGCCAGACGCGCTCGATCTGCTACGTCAGCGACCTCGTCGCGGGCATCCTGCTGCTCCTCGACTCGGGCCGGACCGGGCCGATGAACTGCGGCACCGAGCACGAGATGTCGATGCGGGAACTCGCCGAGACGATCCGCCAGCTCGTCGGCTCCAGCTCCGAGCTGGTGTCCGAGCCCCTGCCGGAGAACGACCCGCTCCAGCGCCGCCCGGTCCTGGACGTGATCCGCGGCGAGCTCGGGTACGAGCCGGTGGTCACGCCCGCCGACGGACTGGCGCGCACCATCGCCGACGTGGCCGAGCGCATCGGCGCCCCGCTGCACGTCGGCTGAGCACCACAGCCCGAACCTCTGGAGGAGGCGACGTGAACCCCCACGAGATCCCGTCCGTGACCGTCGACCAGGTCCCCGATTCCGGGGTGTACCTGCTCGATGTGCGGGAGGACGACGAGTGGGCCGCCGGCCACGCGCCGAACGCGGTCCACGTTCCGATGCAGGACGTCCCGGTGCGGCTGGCGGAGATACCGGCGGACCAGGCCGTCGTGGTGACGTGCCGGATGGGCGGGCGGTCCGCCCAGGTGACCGCGTACCTGCGGGCCCAGGGCTACGACGAGGTGGTGAACCTCGTCGGCGGCATGCAGGCGTGGCAGTCGGCGGGCAGGCCGCTGGCCGGAGGCGACGGGGCACCGCGAGTCCTGTAAGAACCTGTCCGTGTTTCCTGTGGGACGTACCGTTACCGGTGTGACAACCGAGTGGCCCCTCGTCGTGGCCCATCGGGGCTCCTCCGATCTGGAGGCCGAGCACACGATCGTCGCTTACGAGCGCGCGGTCACCGAGGGCGCAGATGCCCTCGAGTGCGATGTCCGGATGACCCGGGACGGGCACCTGATCTGTGTGCACGATCGGCGGATCGACCGGACCTCGAACGGGCGGGGCGTGGTGAGCACCTTCGACCTCGCCGCGCTGGAGGAGGTCGATTTCGGCTCCTGGCACCCGCGGCTGCCGGACTCGGCCGACGAGCTGATCCGGCAGCAGCTCCTCGACGACAGGCGGTCTCGCGCCAAGGTTCTCCGGTTCGACTCCCTGCTCGAGCTGATCGAGGCGGCGGACCGCCCGGTGCGGCTGCTGGTCGAGACCAAGCACCCGACGCGGTACGGCGCGCTGGTCGAGCAGACGCTGGTGGACCGGCTGCGCTGGTTCGGGTTCGCCACCCCGCCCCGGCGTGAGGAGGCCCGGGTGACGATGATGTCGTTCTCCTCGCTGGCGGTACGCCGCGTCCGGGAGCTGGCGCCCGCCGTGCCGACCGTGCAGCTGCTCGAGCGTGTGCCGGTCGTCCGGCGGGACGGGTCGCTGCCGCGCGGCGCGACGGTCGCCGGGCCGGGGGTCCACATCCTGCGGGCCCATCCGGGCTACGTCCGCCGGGTCCAGGACCGCGGTTACCCGGTGTACGTGTGGACGGTGGACGAACCGGAGGACATCGACCTCGTGCTCTCCCTCGGGGTGGATGCGGTGATCACCAACCGCCCGGCGCTCGTCCTCCGTACGCTGGGCCGGTGAACGGCGCGGCGGGGGTCCAGCTGGACCAGGTCATGGTGCTGGATCTCCTGCGTTCGATGCTGGACGAGTTCAACGACGGTGCGGGGCGCAGGTCGCTGCTGGACCGGCTGGTCGCGTCGGCGGAGGCGTTCGGCGGCGGCGCGGGGGCCTGCTTCGGCGTGGTGGAGTCCGACGGTGCCCGGATGATCGTGACCAGCTCCGCCTGCGAGTGGATGCAGGGTCGCCACTACCCGTGGGAGGGCACGGCGATCGCGGAGCTGATGGCCGGCGGGCGCCGGTCGGACGTGTTCCCGATCGACGCGACCGGTCCGAGCGTCCGCGCCGATGTCGTGTCCCGCGGGCTGCAGAGCGCGTTCCTCGCGCGGGCGACCGCGACCGGACGGACCGTCGGCGCGCTGTACGTGCTGTACCGGGAGGCGGAGCCGGTGATGGACGACGTCCGCCGGGCGGTGCTGGAGCTCATCGCGTCGGCGTGCGGGGTTCTGATCGAGGGCGCGGCCGGGTCGGTCACGGCCGAGCCGCCGGGCATGCCGGCGCGGGACACGGTGGACGGACACGCCTCGACGGTGGCCGCCTCGATCGCGGACGGTCTCGCGGTGGTGGGCAGCGACGGGACGGTCCGCTCGTGGAACCGGTCGGCCCGCCAGCTCACCGGCCTGCCGCGGGAGGCGGTGCTGCACCGGCGACCGCCGTTCCCCGTCCCGGAACCGGGTCAGGTGTTCGACCACCGGCTGGACTCGGGGCGGTGGATCCAGATCCTGTGCTCGACGCTGGGGGGCTCGGGTGAGCGCGTGGTGACGTTCCGGGACGTCACCCGACCCAAGCTCGACGAGGAGGCGAAGGACCTCTTCCTCGCCACGACGAGCCATGAGCTGAGGACGCCGGTCACCGTGGTGAAGGGGTACGCGGACACCCTGCTCGACCGCTGGTCGGACCTCGACCCGGCGGCCCGGCTCGACGCCGTGCGGGTGATCCAGCAGCGCAGCACCCAGCTCGCCGACCTGGTCGACCGGCTGCTGCTCGGGGCAAAGCCGACCGAGGCCGCGGTCCGGGTCGTCCCCTGCTCGTTCGACCTGGCGGAGGCGGCACGGGAGGCCACGGCCGGTCTGCTCGACGCCTCGCCCCTGCATCGGCTCGTCGTCCGGCTGCCGGCGGGGCTGCCGCCCGCGCGGGGTGACCGGGTCAGCATGGGCACCGTGCTGGCGGAGCTGGTGGCGAACGCGGCCAAGTACTCGCCGGACGGCGGCGAGATCACCGTCACCGGTGGCCACGACGCGACGACCGTGGTGTTCCGGGTCGAGGACCGGGGGATCGGGGTACCGCCGGACGACGTCGAGCGGGTGTTCGACCGGTTCTGGCAGGCGGAGATCGGCGACCAGCGGCGGTTCGGCGGTGTCGGGCTGGGCCTGTACATCGTCCGGCGGCTGATCGACCGGCAGAACGGCTGGGTCGCGCTCCGGCCGCGGCCCGGCGGCGGGACGGTGGTCGAGGTGCGGCTGCCCCGGGCCGAGGTGACCCCGTAACCGAGGTGACCCCGTAACCGATGTGACCCCGTCACCGGTGGGACCGATGCGGCTGTGGTGACGGCAGGGGCCTCTGTGGGCTCAATCGACCGATACCCGACACTTGCATCCGCAACTTTTACACGGAATCGTGTCATGTGACGGCTCGTGGTGCGTTCCCACAGTAGAACGGGTTTCGCAGTGAGTAGTCGAGGGAACAACATTACGTAACGGCTTCACGCGGCAAAGGGGGTGGACACCGTGGATGCACTGACCGAGCGCGACGCGAGCTCCGTCGTCGTGCCGCACGACCCGCGCAGTGCGTCCGTGGCCCGGCACCACCTGAGCCGGGACATGAACGCCCGCCGAGTCGAGGACTCCCTGGCCGGTGACGCCGAGCTGCTGCTCTCCGAACTCGTCGGCAACTCGGTCCGGCACGCCCGGCCGCTCCCGGGCGGGGTGGTCCGGGTCGCGTGGGAGGTCGCCGCGCGCGAGGTCGTCCTGCGGGTCACCGACGGCGGCAGCACCAACGGCCATCGGCCCCAGGTCATCGCCGCGGACACCGACGCCGTCTCCGGCCGCGGACTCACGATCGTCGCCGCGCTCGCCGCCCGCTGGGGCGTGGAGCCCACCTTCGGCGGCCAGTCCGTGTGGGCGGTCCTCGCCAGCGGCAGCTGAGCCACCTCCTAGGCTCGGTACCACGTCCCGAGCCCGAGGAGAACTGGTGAGCAAGCGCCGTGGCCGCCGGCCCGAGTCAGCCCCCCGCAAGGAGAAGGTCCGCGACGTCTTCGTCCCGCGGCCGTTCGAGGGCCTGCCGGGGGAGGCGGACTGGGTTGCGCTCCGGGAGATCGTCCCCGCCGCGACCGCCCGGGTCCGCATTGCGGACTCCGGCGCTGGTTCCGGTCCAGGTGCGGTGGTGACCGTCGTCACCGTCCTGCCGCTCGGCTGGCCGGGCCTGGTGCGGACCGACGGGCAGGTCATGATCGGTCTCCAGGTCGCCGCCCGCAGCGGAGACGTCAGCCGCGATCTCGGCGGGGTGCTGACCGAGGCGCTCGCCGCCGAGCCGGGTACCTCGCTCACGGTCCCCGGCGCCCCCGGGCCCCGACTCCAGGATCTGCTCGCACCCGATCCGCTGACCGTCGAGGTCCGGGAGGGCTACTCGTTCTGGCTGGACGGCGGCGGGGCGGACGCGGACCCCGAGGTCGCGGCCAGCCTCGAACGCGCCGACGCCGTCGTCGTGCCCACCGTCCGGCTCGCCGCCGCGCCCGCGGCGTACTGGTGCCGGATGCCCGAGCGGGCCCACCTGCGCTGGGTCCTGCCGAACGGCGAGGACGCCGACCTCGACGCGCTCACCCGGCTGTACGCCGAGGACGCGCTGAGCCTCGGCGAGGGGACCCGGTACGTGGGTGCGTTCCGGGCCCACGGCCTGCTGGCGCCGGTGTGGGACCTCCCGCACTCCGCCGACGCGGCAGAGTGGGAGGAACCGGTCGCCGCGCTGGCTGCCCGCCTGGCCGCCGTGGGGGCCGCCCCCGCGCCGCTGGGGGCCGCCGAGCGCCGTGTCCGGGAGGGCCTGAAGCTGCGGCAGGTCACGATCCGCTGAGCCACCCCTTCCGCGTGGGGGGAGCGGGAGAGCGGCGGTGGGCGTCAGTGCGGGACGGGCGCCGGGTCGCGTGAGACGGGGCACGACATGCACCGCGGCCCGCCCCGCCCGCTGCCCAGCTCCGAGCCGGCGATCCGCACCACCTCGATGCCCGCGTCCTCGAGCCGGGCGTTCGTCTCGATGTTCCGCTCGTAGGCCACCGCGAGCCGCGGGGCGATGCACAGCGTGTTGTTGCCGTCGTCCCACTGCTCGCGCTCGGCGGTGACGGGGTCGAGCCCGGTGTCGATGACCCGCAGCGTGTCGATGTGCATGGCCTTGGCGGCGGCGACCAGGAACGGCTCGGGTCCCGCGACGACGGGCTCCCCACCCTCGCCCGGGGTGAGCGCGTGCGCCACCAGCGAGTCGGCGATGTTCGGGTACATCACCACGGCATCGACGTCGACCATCGTGCAGACGGTGTCGAGGTGCATGGTGGCGCGCTCCTGGGCGATCGGCACCGCCAGCACGGTATGCGCGAGCCCACCGGCGAACAGCCGCCGCGCGAGCCGCTCCGCCCCGGCGGGCGTGGTCCGCTCGCCGACCCCCACCGCGACCACCCCGGCGCCGAGCAGCAGGACGTCGCCGCCCTCGACGTGTTCCAGCCCCGGGTCGTACAGCCGGGGGGTGCCGGCGAAGCGCGGGTGGTGCGTGTACACCGACCGCAGCAGTGTGGTCTCCCGCATCCGGGCCGGCATCGCGAGGCTGGTGACCGCGACGTGGTCGCGGATCCACACGCTCGAGTCGCGGGTGAACAGCAGGTTCGGCAGCGGGTCGATGACGAAGTCGTGCTCGTCCATCAGCATGTACGTGAGTCCGGTGCCGCTGCGCAGCTCGTGATGGGCCAGCCCCGCGGTGAGCACGTCGGCGAGCCCGGCGGGGTCGAGGTCCGCGAGATGCCGTTCGACCTCCCCGCGCAGGGTCTGGCCGAGCCGCACGTCGCGCAGCGCGGCCTCGGTGGCCTCCGCCCGCGCCGCGTCGACGGCGAGCGTCTCGCGGATGAGGTCGGTCAGGTACAGCACCTCGACCCCGCGGCCGGTGAGCGCCTGCGCGAACGCGTCGTGCTCCTCCTGCGCCCGGCCGACCCAGGGGATCCCGTCGAACAGCAGGCTGTCGTTGTTGCGGGGCGTCAGCCGCTTGAGCTCGGCACCGGGGCGGTGCAGCAGCACGGTCCGGAGGCGGCCGACCTCGCTGTCCGCGTGGTGGGGCGGCGCCGGTGTCGCGGTCACGCCCGAAGCCTACGCGGGGATGTGCGCCGTCCCCACGGCCTCGTATCGAGGGCTATGGTCCAAGTTGCGAGGCCGCTCGGTGCGGGTCTGCCCGCCGGCGGTCGGTCGCACCGCCAGGGAGAGGAGTCCCGATGGGCGACAAGTCACCGAAGAGGACCGGCGAGAAGAAGGTCGGCAAGAGCATCAAGGAGAAGCGGGCCGAGAAGAAGGCCAAGCATCCGAACTCACCGCCGCCGATCGTGCCGGCGCACAAGGGCTGACAGAGCGAACGTGGCCCGGCCCCGACGGGGCCGGGCCGTGTTCAGGCGTCCGGGAGCAGCTTCCCCGGATTGAGCACACCCTGGGGGTCGAGGACGCCCTTGACGGCCCGCACGACCTCCACGCCGAGCGGCCCCACCTCGTCGACCATCCAGTCGCGGTGGTCCGTGCCGATCGCGTGGTGGTGGGTCAGCGTCGCGCCGGACTGGACGATCACATCGGTCGCCATCCGCTTCGCGACGAGCCACTGCTCCTCGGCACGATCGTCGTCGCGCGCGGCCAGGACGGTGAAGTAGAGCGAGGCCCCGGTCGGGTACACGTGCGACACGTGGGCGAGCACGAGCGGCTGCGTGGTCCCGACCGAGAGCGAGTACCGGAGGGTGCCGCGTACCGCCTCGTGCAGCCCGGTCAGGTCCGACCACGACGTCGCGGTCTCCAGCGTCTCGACGAGCGCCCCGGCGTCGAGCAGGTCGTCGCGGAGGTACGGCCCGTGGTACCGGCCGCGGCGCCACGCCTCGCCGACCGCGGGACCGAGCCGCAGCCCGCCGTTCGCGCGCAGCACCGCGCCGGCGGCGCGCCGGCGGTCCTCCACCGATCCCTCGGTCCCCTCCCAGCCGGTGACGAGCAGGCAGCCGCCGGCCCGCCCGCGGACCGCGAGCAGGCCGCGGAGCAGCCTGGTCTTGGCGCCGGGGGCGAGGGCCAGGTTGGCGCGGGTCTCGTCCGGGTCGGACAGCCGGGCGATGTCCGGGGCCAGCCCCGCCTGCGCGAGCCGCCGGAGCGCGGTGGTGCCCTCGGCGAAGGTCTTGAACGACCAGCCCTCGTCGGCGATCACCTGGGGTTTGCGGCGCACCCGGAGCCGCATGCCCGTGATGACGCCGAGGGTGCCCTCCGAGCCGACGAGCAGGCCGCGGAGGTCCGGTCCGGCGGCGGACGCGGGACCCCGGCCGACCTGCAGGGTGCCGGCCGGGGTGGCGACCCGGACCGCGAGCACCATGTCGTCGAACCGCCCGTAGCCGCTCGACGCCTGCCCGGCGGACCGGGTGGCCGCGTAGCCGCCGAGGGTGGCGTGCTCCCACGACTGCGGATGGTGGCCGAGGGTCAGGCCGTGCTCGCCGAGCAGGCGCTCGGCCTCGGGGCCGCGCAGTCCGGGCTCCGCCCACACGGTCAGCGACTCGGTGTCCATCTGCGACAGTCCGTCCATCCGGCGCAGGTCGAGGCTGACGACGGCCCGGTACCCGTCGCCGATCGGGGCGACGCCGCCGACGACGCTGGTACCGCCGCCGAACGGCACGACCGCGAGCCGGAACTTGCTGCACGCCGCCAGGACGGCGAGCACCTCCTGGTGGCTGCCGGGCGTCACGACCACGTCGGGTACGGAGATCGCGCCGCTGCGGTACCGGACCAGGTCGAGGTAGCTCTTGCCGCCGGCGTGGCGCAGCCGGGCCTCGCGGCTCTCGTCCAGGTTGTCGGCGCCGACCGCCTCGGCGAGTGCGGTCCACGCGAGATCCGGCACGGCCGGTACCGGGAGCGGCACGGCGGGCTGCGCCGGGGGAAGCACGTCGGGGTCCTTCTCGTCGGGGAGCCCGATGCGCCTGCCGAGCCAGGAGCGGGCGGCGGCCGGCAGTCCGGTGCGGCGTCCGGGGTCTCCCCAGCCCGTGGTGACCATGTCCCGGACCGGCAGGGTGTTCTCGTCCACGGTCATGCGTACAGTGTTACAGATGGCGGCACAACGTCACATCCAGAGCGAGGGTGGGAGCGGTCGGCACAGCGACGAGGCGGTCCTCGACGCTGTGCGGGCCAGTGTCCTCGCCGTGGGCGTCCGACGCACGACCCTCACGGACGTGTCGCGCCGCGCCGGCGTGAGCCGGATGACGCTGTACCGCCGATGGGGCGATGGCGACCGACTGGTGCGGGATCTGATGACCCGGGAGTTCCAGGGCGTGTTCGCGGGGCTGGGTACCGTCCCCGGCGACCGTGACGAACTGGTCGCCGCCGTGGTCGGGGCCGTGTCCGCGCTGCGCGACGAGCCGCTGTTCGTGCGGGTCCTGGACATCGATCCCGACCTGCTCCGGCCGTACCTGACCGACCGGCTGGGCAGCACCCAGCACGCGGCCGCGGCCCTGCTCGCGGACGCGCTGCGCGCCGGTCGGCGCGGCGGCTGGATCCGCGCCGGTGACCCGGACCGGCTGGCGTACGCCGTGCTGCTGCTCGCGCAGTCGTTCGCGGTGTCGGCCCGGACGGTCGCCGAGCATCTCGACGACGCGGCGCTCGACGCCGAGCTCGCCCATGCCCTGGAGAGGTATCTCGCGCCGTGACCGCCTCCCTCGACGCCGCACGCCGGGCGCGCGAGCTCGACGCGCTCGCCGGCGAGACGATCGACGTCCTCGTGGTGGGCGGCGGGATCACCGGTGCCGGGGTGGCGCTCGACGCCGTCGCCCGCGGGCTGTCCGTCGCCCTGGTCGAGCGCGGCGACCTCGCCCAGGGGACCAGCCGCTGGTCCAGCAAGCTCGTCCACGGTGGACTGAGATATCTGGCCTCCGGCGACGTCGGGCTGGCGTACGAGAGCGCCGTGGAACGCGGCATCCTGCTCGGCCGCACCGCCCCGCACCTGGTGCGCCCGCTCGCGAACGTCCTCCCGCTCGTCCCGTCCATGTCCACGGTGGACACCCTCACGACGCGGGCCGGACTCGCCGCCGGGGACGTGCTCCGCCGGGCGGCCGGCACCCCGCGGCGACTGCTGGCACGGTCGCGCCGCCTCGGACCGGCCGGGACCGCGCGGCTCGCTCCCGCGGTCCGCACGGCCGGCCTCCGGGGCGGCCTGGTGTGGTGGGACGGTCAGCTCACCGACGACGCCGCCCTGGTCGTGGCGGTCGCCCGGACGGCGGCGGCGCACGGCGCCCGGATCCTCACCCGGGTCGAGGCGCGGTCGGTGACCGGCGACGGTGCCGAGCTGACCGACCGGCGCACCGGGGCCACCCTCACCGTCCGGGCGCGGGCCGTCGTCAACGCCACCGGTGTGTGGGCGGGCGACCTCGACCCGGAGATCGTCCTCCGGCCGTCCCGCGGCACGCACCTCGTCGTCCCGGCCGACCGCCTCGGCGGGCTCCCCGCGGCGCTCACGGTGCCGTACCCGGGGGAAAGCGGCCGGTACGTGTTCGCGCTGCCGGCCGCCGGAGGCCGCGCCTACGTCGGGCTGACCGACGAGGAGGCCGCCTTCCCCGGCGAGGCCGACCCACTGCCCGGACCGTCCGATGTGGATGCGCTGCTGGCCGCTCTCGGCGGGGTGCTCGACGTCCCGCTCACCACCGGCGACGTGCTCGGGACGTTCACCGGCCTGCGGCCGCTGCTGGCCGGCGCCGGTTCGAGCCGTGCGGCGGGCCGGAGCGCCGACCTGTCCCGCCGGCACGCGGTCCGGCTCGGCGCCGCGGGAGTGATCACCGTGGTCGGCGGGAAGCTGACCACGTATCGCCGGATGGCGCAGGACGCCGTGGACGTGGTCGTCGCTGCCCGAGGGCTCGACGCGGGGCCGTGCCGGACGACCGACCTCCCGCTCGTCGGCGCCGCACCGCAGGCCGTCCTCGCCCGCGTCCCGGCCCCGAGACGGCTGGTCCACCGGTACGGCACGGAGGCGATCCGGGTGCTCGCGGAGGCGCCGGCGGACCTGCGCGGGCCGATCGCCGCCGCGGGGGTCACCGGCGCGGAGGTGCTGTTCGCCGTGCGCCACGAGGGCGCCCTCGATGCCGACGACGTGCTGCACCGCCGCACCCGCATCGGCCTGGTCGCCGCCGAGGCGGCGGAGTGCCGGGCCGCGGTGGCCGAGATCGTGACGTTCGGCTTGGGATAGATTGCACCGAGTTGATGATCATGCCGCCGCCCGGGTCCGGTACGCGGGCAGGCTGAGGTCTGATTCACGGGGATTCATCCGCATCTGATTTCACCCGGTCGATGCTTTCGGGCCCACGTCGGACCCGTCTACTGTCGTTCCGGGGGCACGAACCTTGGTCGGAGGAGGTCTGCGTGCCGCGCCTGGACATCTCGTTGGCGTCGGTCGAAGTGGTGGCCGGGTCCACTCCTGCCCTGCGGGTGGTCCGGCACGCCCCCGAGCGGGCCACCGACTGGTACGAGGTCGTCGCCGCCGCCGCCGAACCGTGCCTCCTCGTCGACAGCGACGGGCTGATCGGCGCCGTGTCGGCCGCGTTCCTGCGACTGTTCGGCTTCTCGGCGGCGGAGGACGTCCTCGGCCGCGGACTGCTGGACGACCTGGTGGACTTCGTCGACTTCTCCGCCGGGCCGTCCCGCCTCGAGACCGCCGAGCTCGAGCGCATCCCGCCGCTCCAGTCGCTGCGCTCCGGTGGCCTGGCCCGGGGGCTGCTCCGGGTCCGCGTGGGCGGCAAGGTCCGTACCGTCGACGCGGTGACCACCCCGGTCCGGGTCGACGGTCAGGTGAGCGGGTCGCTCACGTTCTTCGCCGCGGTCTGAGCCAGCTGGGCCGCGGTCGTCGCCCGGGCCAGCACGGTCTTGACGGGCAGGCGCAGCGCCGCCGCGGCCGCCGCGACGTCCTCGTACTCCACCGAGGTGTTCACCGGCTCCCCGCCCAGGTACGCGGTCTTCACCCGCACCGGCTGCCCGTCGACGTCGACCACGGACATCGCCCGGTCCAGCGCGTGCTTGGCGACGCGGTGCTCCCGGACCCCGATCGTGGACGTCTCGGTGAACACCGCCCGCCGCACCGTCTCCGTCCGGTCCGCGGCGCACAGCACGTGGAGCGTGTGCGCGGGACGGCCCTTCTTCATCGTGATGGGCGACAGCCAGGCGTCCGCGGCGCCCGCGCACAGCAGCGCCGCCAGGACGGCCGGCCAGAGCCGCGGGTCGAGGTCGTCGATGTTCGCCTCCAGCACCAGCGCGCCGTCGGCCGGTGCCGCCGACGCGGGTTCGCCGAGGACCAGCCGGAGCAGGTTCGGCGCCTCCGGGAAGTCCCGGGCCCCGGCGCCGTGCCCGGTGCGCGCGACGGTCATCGGCGGCAGCGGACCGGCGGTGGAGACCAGCGCCGCGAGCAGGGCGGCACCGGTCGGCGTGCACAGCTCGTACGGCGCCGGCCCGGCCTGTACCGGGAGGCCCGCCTCGGCCAGCACGCCGAGCACCGCCGGCGCCGGAACCGGGATCATGCCGTGGCGGCCCCGGGCGTACCCCGAGCCGGCCGACACCGGACCGCAGCTGAGCCGGTCCAGGCCCCGCTCGGCGCGCAGCCACGCCGTGCCGGCACCGGTGCCGACGATGTCGGCGAGCGCGTCGAGCGCCCCGACCTCGTGGAAGTGGACCTCCTCCGGCGGCACCCGGTGCACCGCGGCCTCGGCCCGGGCGAGCCGCCCGAACGCGTCGAGGGCCACCGCGCGGACCGGCTCGGCCAGCCGCGCGGTGGTGAGCAGCGCGCGGACGTCCGCCCACCGGCGGCGCACGTCCGGTGCCTCGGGCGCGTCGACGCGGACTCGGGTGCCGCCGATGCCGTGGCGCTCGGCCGGCTCCGCGGTGAGCCCGATCCGCTCGGTGCCGAGCGCGTCGACGGCGTCCTGCAGCACGGCGAGCGGGACCCCGGCGTCCACGAGCGCGCCGAGCAGCATGTCGCCGCTCGCCCCCGCGGCGCAGTCGAACCAGCCGATCACCCGTGGCCGTCCACCCCGGCCTCCGCGCCGAGCGCGCCGCCGGCCCGGCACCGGCGGGCCACCCGTGCGGCGAACAGCCCCGCACCGAACCCGTTGTCGATGTTCACCACGGCCACGCCGGGGGCGCAGGAGTTGAGCATCGCGAGGAGCGCCGCCACCCCGCCGAACGAGGCGCCGTAGCCGACCGAGGTCGGCACCGCGACCAGCGGTACGCCGACCAGGCCGCCGACCGCGCTCGGCAGCGCGCCGTCCATGCCGGCCACGACCACCAGGCAGTCGGCGCCCTCCATCGTCCCGCGCTCGGCGACGAGGCGGTGCAGGCCGGCGACCCCGACATCGGAGATGCGGTGCACCTCCGCGCCCGCGGCCCGTGCGGTGAAGACCGCCTCGGCGGCCACCGGACCGTCCGAGGTCCCGGCGCTGACGACCACGACCCGGCCGCTCGCCACGGTGGGCAGCGGTCCGACCGCGACGCACTGGGCCTCGCCGTCCTCGGTGACGTGGGGGCCGAACGCCTCCCGGACCTCGGCCCGCATCGCCACCGCGGCCCGGGTGAGCAGCACCGGCCGCTCGGGATGCGCGTCGCGCAGGGCGCGGAGGATCTCGACGGCCTGGGCGGGGGACTTCCCGGCGCCGTACACCGCCTCGGGGTCACCGGTCCGGAGCGCGCGGTGGGTGTCGACGCGGGCGAAGCCGAGGTCGGTGTAGCCCGCGCCGAGCGGGTCGAACGGGGCGTTCACCAGCCGGTCCAGGGCGGCGTCCACGTCCACCACACCGTCGGCGACGGCGGTGAGCAGGGCGCGGGCGGCCTGGCGGTCCACGGCGAGAACTCTAGGCGTCGGCGCCACCGCGGGGCATCCCTGTTCTGGTGTGCCGTTCCGCGGGGGGTGCGACCGGCCGCACCCCCCGCGGACCGCGCTACCTCCCGCGGCCGGCCGCGATCCGCCCCTGGAACTGGTCGAAGAACACCGCCACCAGGATCAGCAGACCGATGATGATCTGCAGGTAGAAACTGTTGACGGCGAGCAGGTTGCCGCCGTTGTTCAGCACCGCGACGATCAGCGCGCCCGCGGCGGCGCCGAACGCCCCGCCCTTCGCGCCGAACAGGCTCGCGCCGCCGATGACGCAGGCCGCGATCGCGTTCAGCTCGTACCCGGTACCGGCGGTGGGGATGCCCGCGCCGAGGCGGGCCGTGAACAGCACCCCGCCGACCGCGGCCAGCAGCCCCGAGATCACGTACACCGACACCAGCACGGTCCGGACCGGGACCCCGGCCAGCCGTGCCGACTCCGGGTTGGAGCCGACGGCGTAGACGTACCGGCCGAACGTGGTGCGCCGCAGGACGAACGCCACCAGCAGCACCACGGCCAGGAACAGCCACAGCAGGTTCGGCACCCCGAGCAGCGTGCCGTTGGCGATGTTCGAGAACGACTCGGGGAGCGGCTGGATCGTGCTGGCGTCGGTGAACACCAGCACGACGCCCCGGGCGATGCCGAGCATGCCGAGCGTGACGATGAACGGCGGGAGCTTCGCGTACGCGACGAGGAGCCCGTTGACGAGGCCGCACACCGCGCCGACGGCGAGCCCGCCGAGGATGGCCGCCGCGATCGGCACGCCGTGGAACAGCAGCTCCGCGGTCGTGCACCCGGCGAGGCCCAGGACCGAGCCGACCGACAGGTCGATGCCCGCGGTGAGGATGACCAGCAGCTGGCCGATCGCGATGATCCCGAAGATCGCCACCTGGCGGGCCAGGTTGCCGAGGTTCGCGCCGGTGAGGAACTGGTCGGACAGCAGGGTCATGCCGCCGAACAGGATCAGCAGCACGATGATCCCGCCGGCGTCGCGACCGAAGACGTCGCCGAAGGTCAGGACGCGTACCCCGCGGTGCCGGGCGCCGGCGGCCGAGGACTCGGGTGCGGTGGTCGGTTCGTCGGCCTGCTTACTCGGTTGCATCGTGACCTCCGGTCGGCTTGCCGTCGGGCTCGGGCGTCGGCAGCGCGCCGACACGGGATATCGGGGTGGCACCGGGGCTGGCGAGGTGCAGCACCTCCTGCTCGGTCGCGTCGGCAGCGGACAGCTCGCCGGCGATGAGCCCCTCGCGCATGACGAGGACGCGATCGGCCAGGCCGAGCACCTCGGGGAGGTACGACGACACGATCACGACGCCGAGCCCCTCGGCGGCCAGATCACCGATGACCTGGTAGATCTCGCTCTTCGCGCCGACGTCGACGCCCTTGGTGGGCTCGTCGAAGAACAGCACCTTGGCCTCGGTGGCGAGCCACCGGGCGAGGAGGACCTTCTGCTGGTTGCCGCCGGAGAGGGAGGAGGCGGGCTGCTCCCAGGAGGCCGCGCGGAGACGGAGGTTTCCGAGGTACTTGTCCACGATGCCGTTCTCGCGGCCCCGGTTCACCATGAAGAAGCGGGCGAGCTGCGGGAGGTTCGCGATCGAGGTGTTCGCCCGGATCGACAGCTCCAGCAGCAGGCCGAGCGTCTTGCGGTCCTCGGTGAGCAGGCCGAGTCCGGCCTGTACGGCCTGGCGGGGACTGCCGGGCCGCACCTTCTTGCCGTCGACCCGCACCTCCCCGGCGGTGATCGGGTCGCCGCCGAAGACGGCCTGGAGCAGTTCGCTCCGCCCGGAGCCGAGCAGGCCGGCGATGCCGAGGATCTCCCCGGACCGGACGGTGAAGTCGATGGTCCCGTCCACCCCGGACCGGCGGAGCCCCCGGACGACCAGCCGGGGCTCGCCGATCGTCCGCTTGCCCGCGGGGTACAGGGACTCGATCTTCCGGCCGAC
Source organism: Actinomycetota bacterium (assembly GCA_030840805.1). Taxonomy (GTDB): domain Bacteria; phylum Actinomycetota; class Actinomycetes; order Mycobacteriales; family HKI-0501; genus JAVEDU01. The sequence continues at coordinate 43,673 of JAVEDU010000015.1, read as the reverse complement.
CATCGTGCCGATCAGGCTGTCGTGGTCGAACTCCCCCATCGGGGCGCTCTTGACGAACTTCCCGTCGCGGAGCACGGTCACCCGGTCGCCGATCGCGAACATCTCCTCCAGGTGGTGGCTGACGTACATGATCGTGTGGCCGGCATCCCGGAGCTGCCGGATCCGGGTCAGCAGGGCGGAGGTCTCGTTCTCCGACAGCGCCGTGGTCGGCTCGTCGAAGATCAGCACCCGGGGATCCTGGCCGAGCACCTTCGCGATCTCGACGAGCTGGCTGACGGCCGGCGACAGCGCGCTGACCGGTGTGCTCGGGTCGAGCTCGCGGAGGTCGACCCGGGCGAGCATCTGCCTGGCCTGCCGCCGGAGCTCCCGTGGCCGGGTGATGCCGCGGTGGGCGGGCAGCCGCCCCATCAGCAGGTTCTCCTCGACCGAGAGATCGGGCAGCAGGCTGAGCTCCTGGTACACGACGCCGATCCCGGCCGCCCTCGCCTCCGCGGGGGTGGGGTTGCCGATCGGCGTGCCCCCGACGGTGTACTCGCCGGCGTCGCGGCGGATCGCGCCGGTGAGCACCTTGATCAGCGTGCTCTTGCCGGCGCCGTTCTCGCCGGCGAGGCAGTGCACCTCGCCGAGCCGCAGCTCGAGGTCGACACCGCCGAGAGCCTGGATCGGCCCGTACGCCTTGGTGATGCCCTGGAGCGAGACGAACGCGGCCCCGTCGTCCGGCCGGACGGCCTGCACGGCGGTCATCACTTGGCCTTGCTCGTCGGCGGGATGAGCAGCTCCCGGATGTCCGGCTCGTTCATGTTGGCCTGGTCCGCGAGCACCGCGCCGGGGTCGAGGTTCGGTGGGGCGTGGGTGCCCGCCGCGCTGGCGCCCGCCTCCAGTACTCCCTGGTAGCCGAAGAAGTACGGGTTCTGCACGACCAGGGTGTCGATCGAGCCGTTCGCGAGCGCGGCGACCTGCTGCGGGTCGGTGTCGAACGAGACGACCGCGATCCGGTCGCCCGCCTTGTTGTCGTTGATGGCGCGGGCCGCGCCGACCCCGGAGGTGTTGTTCGCCCCGAAGACGCCGACCAGGTTCGGGTCCGCGGTGATCACGTCGTTGACCTGGTTCGCCGCGGCGTTGACGTCGTTGCCGTTGAAGCGCGGACCGCTGATCTTGAGCCCGGGACAGGCCCGCATCCCGGTGCGGAAGCCCCGCTCGCGGTCCTGGAGCACCTGGACGCCCGCCACCGAGGACTCGATGAGGACGTTGCCGGTGCTCTTCCCGGCCTTCGCGACCAGCTCGCACATCCGGCGGCCGGCCTGCTCGGCGGCCTTCTCGTTGTCGGTGCCGATGAACCCGTCGTGGGTCGTGGTCACCTGGGTGTCGGTGACGATGACCTTGATCCCGGCCTTGCGGGCGCGGTCGATCACGTTGTCGAGGGCGGTGGAGGAGTTCGGGGCGATGACGATCGCATCGACGTTGCGGCCGATGGAACCCTCCACGAGGTTCACCTGCTCACCCACGTCCGTCTCGGAGGTGGGGCCGAACTTGCTGACCACCAGTCCGTAGTCGCGCTGGGCCGCGTCGGCTCCGGCCAGCATCGTCTGCCAGAACGAGGAGTTGCTGGCCTTGATGATCACGTCCACTCGCCGGCCGGCGGCGGCGCCGCCGTTGCCGCCGCCCGAACCGCCGGCGGCCGCGGAGGTCGCGCGCGCGGCGACGACGCCGACCACCAGCGCGAGGAGTGCGATCACCGCCGTGAGGGAGAGGGAGAACTTCAGCCGTCGCATGGCGCTACCTGCCTTCTGTCAGGGAACGAACGCACTGTGCGTGGGGCGTAGTCGAAACGTTTTCAGAAACCCTAGGACCTGGGTCACAATCCGCGCAAGACCGGATTCAAACAGGGTGAGGCGCACCCTGGTCCGGTGCACTAGGGTCGGGCACGCGTGCGCTGAGAACGTTGTCTCGAAGGGCGGCTGGCATGGTGGACCCCGGGGGTGCCGGTCCGGTCGTGGCCGGTCGGCGGCCGACGATGAAGGACGTCGCACTGCTCGCGGGCGTCAGTCTGAGCACCGTGTCCCGGGTCGTCAACGGTGAGAACGCCCGGCCCGACCTCATCGCCCGGGTGCAGCACGCCGTCGGGATGCTGGGGTACCGGCGGGACCTCACCGCCAGCACGCTCCGCCGCGCCGACCGCGTCTCCGCGAGCATCGGCCTGGTCGTCGCCGATGTCGGCAACCCGTTCTTCGCGGCCGTCCAGCGGGGAGTCGAGGAGGTGGCCCGGGAGCGCGGCGTGCTGGGCTTCACCGGCAGCTCGGACGAGGACCCCGACCGTGAACGCGAGCTCGCCCAGGCCCTCGCCGGTCGGCGCGTCGACGGGCTGATCATCGTCCCGACCGGGCACGACCAGAGCTACCTGCTGCCGGACCGGCAGGCCGGGATCGCGGTGACGTTCGTCGACCGGCCACCCCGGCACCTCGACGCGGACGTCGCTCTGTCCGACAACGCCGGTGGCACCGCCACCGCCGTCCGCCACCTCCTCGCGCACGGTCACACCCGGATCGCGTTCCTCGGCGACCGGGAGCGCCTGTTCACCACCGCGGAACGACTCCGGGGGTACCGGGAAACGCTGCTGACCGCCGGCCTGGGCGTGGACCCCGCGCTGATCCGGATCGGCCTGGAGTCCTCGGCCGCCGCCGAGGCGGCGACCCGGGTGCTGCTCGGCGGACCGGCGCCGCCCACCGCCCTGGTGGCGGGCCAGAACCTGCTGACCGTGGGCGCCGTGCAGGCGTTGCGCGCCGCGGACCGCCAGCACGAGGTGGCGCTGGTCGGGTTCGACGACGTCCCGCTCGCCGCGGCCGTGGACCCGGGCATCTCCGTCGTCGCGCAGCGGCCGGTGGAGCTGGGGAGGCGGGCCGCCGAGCTGCTGTTCGCCCGGATCGACGGGGACCACGGGCCGTCCCGGACGGCCGTCGTGCCGACCGACCTGGTGCCGCGCGGTTCCGGTGAGCTGGGTGCCGCGCGGTTCCGGTGAGCGGGCTACCGCTGTAGGAACGGGATGAGCAGCCCCGGTACCGCCTCGTCGGCCAGCCGGATCGCGGCGGCCTCCGCCAGATCCGGCACCGTGTACGCGGAGGAGCCGCCGGCGGTCGTCGCGGTCACCGTGGTGAGGCCTGCGCGGCGCTGGAAGAGCGACTGGTCGAACCGCCACCCGATGATGCCGTCCCGCCGCAGCGCGAACGTGTCGCGCGTGACCGAACCCGACCGCCCCACCAGGTAACCGCCGGTCAGCGCGTGCCCCAGGTTGCGGTACCGGTCGGCGGCCAGTAGCGCGGCCACCGGGAGCAGCAGGAGCGCGACGATCCAGGGCCAGCGCGGCAGCCCCGCCCACCGGTGGGCGCCGTACAGCGCCGCCACTCCCACCGTCACGACCCCGAGCGCCCGGGTGTAACGCCGGCGCCGTGCGGCGGGGCCGTGCCGGTGCAGCGGGGTGGCGAGCGGCTCGGGGTCCCGCAGCACCGCCGCGGCGACCCGTCGCGCCTCGGCCAGCGGGGCGGGGGGAAGCAGCAACGCCCCGCCGGCGCCGCCCGACAGCCCGGTCGCGATCGCGACCGTCCGGGCGCCGTGGACCGCGCGGACCAGCAGCGGCTCGCTCACCTCCACACCGCGGAGCCGTCGCTCCTCCAGCGACACGGCCCGGGTGGTGAGCAGCCCGCGCTGCACGTGCAACGTGCCACCCGCGTGCCGGGTCAGCGAGAAGTTCCAGAACCCGACCAGGTAGCCGCCGACCGACAGCAGGCTGACCACCACCACGAGGCCGACGGCGACGACGACGGCGACGCCCGCCAGGGGCAGCCCGGCCACCTGGTCCGCGGCGCCCCGTACCGCGCCGAGACCGCCGAGGTCGGGGCGGACCTCGTTGGCGAAGTTCGCCACGAAGCCCACGATCGCGCCCGCCGTGACCAGCCCGGACAGCGTGAAGGGCGCGAACCGGAGCCAGCGCAGGTCCAGCCGCGCGATCGGCGTCTCCGCCGGGGTGGGCGCGAGGTCCCGCGGTGCGTCCGTGGCGGGTTCGGCGCGGGCCCCACGGTGCAACAGCTCGCCCCGCAGCTGCGTCGCCTCAGCCGCCGACACGGCGTCCAGGGTGAGCTCGTCGTGCTCGCCGGCCGCCTGGCTGCCGGTGCCGACCTTCACGACCGCGACACCGAGCAGCCGGTGCAGCGGACTCGCGGTGACGTCCACGCTGCGGACCCGGTCCAGCGGCACGGCGAGCCGGCGGCGCCGGAGGAGGCCGGTGACCAGCTCGACCTGCGTGGCGCCGATCCGATACCGCGTGGTGAACCAGTGGGCCATCCCCGCCAGCACGACGAGGAGCGCGGCGACGAGGCCGACCACCTGCTGGATCGCTCCGTCGCGCTGGACGAGCAGCAGGACCGCCAGCGGGACGGCGGCCCGGAACAGCGCCTGGAGCGGCCGGATCGCGAGCATGCGCCGGTCGAGCCGGCGCCACGGTGCGCCGTCCGGCACGGCCGCCGCCGCCGCGGACTCGGTGCCGTACGGCGACGTCACGTCGCGTCGCCCGGGGTGGCCTGCGTCGTGGCGGTGAGCTCGTCGGCCAGCTGTCGGGCGACCGTGTGGTCGAGCCCGTGGATCCACAGCGGCCCCGCCGCCGACGCGGTCGTCACGGTGACCTTCGAGAGCCCGAACAGCTGCTCCAGCGGGCCCCGCTCGGTGTCCACCGTCTGGATCCGGGACGTCGGGGCGATCCGGCGCTCCTGGCTGACCCAGCCCGCCTGGGTGTACACGGCCTCGGGCGTGACCTCCCACCGGTGCACCCGGTACCGCCACTGCGGCATCACGACGATGTGGAGCACCGCCACCAGCACGACCAGCGCGGCGAGCGCGACGGCCCAGGCCGGGCGCTCCGGGACCAAGACCAGCGCGACGATCCCCGCGACGAGGACCGGCAGCCACCCCGCGGCGGCGCGGAGTCGCCAGTAGGGGACGGCCCGCGGGCTGACCAGGTTGCGGGGCGGGCGCAGCGTCACACGATCGATCACCCCACCAGACTGCCCGATCGTGCCCACCCCCGGCACACCGTGCCCCGGAGTCGACCGTCCGGACGACGGCGTGACAGCGGAACCTACGATGGCCCGATGCGTCACCGAGGGATCACCGCCGCGCTGGTCGCCGTGACCGCAACGGCCGCACTCGCGGCCTGCTCGTCGCTGCCGGACGACCCCGGGCCGAGCCCGGCGGACTTCGCCGAGGAGCCGATCCCCTCGGTCAGCCCGTCGCCCACGCCGAGCCAGTCCGGTGTCCCTGTCACCGGGTGCCCCACGAACGCGCAGGTGCTGACGACGCTGGCCGGTGCCGGGGCTGTCGATCCCGCGGCGTCCGGGTTGGCGCTCTCGCGGCCGCCGACCTGCGCGGGAGGCTGGACCGCCGCCACCGTGGCCGGGCCCGACGCCGACCCGCTGCCGGTCGTCCTGCGGACCCGGAACGGCCGGCTGTACGTGGTGACCGCGGGCTCCGGACTCTGTGCGGACCCGGACGTGGCCCCCGCCCCGGCGCCGGTGCGCGCCGCCGTGGGCTGCTGACCGGTGGCCTGAACTACCCTGGCAGCCATGCCTGGAGTCCCGCCGACCCGTTTCGCCTACCTCGGCCCCGAGGGGACGTTCGCGGAGCAGGCCCTGCGCACGCTGCCCGCCGCGGCGACCGCCGAGCTCCAGCCGATGGCGGGCGTCCCGGAGGCGCTGGCCGCCGTCCGGACCGGTGCGGCCGACGCGGCGCTCGTGCCGCTGGAGAACTCCGTCGAGGGCGCCGTCCCGGTCACCCTGGACGAGCTCGCGTCCGGCGAGCCGTTGGCGATCACCCGCGAGGTGTACCTGCCGGTGACGTTCGGCCTGTACGCGCGGCCGGGCGCGGACCTCGCCGGGGTGAAGACGGTCGCCAGCCATCCGCACGCGCTCGCGCAGTGCCGCGGCTGGCTGCGGGACAACCTCCCCGACGCCGAGACCGTGCAGACGCTGTCGACCTCCGAGGGCGCCGCCGCGGTGGCCCGGGGGGAGTACGACGCGGCGCTCTGCGCGCCCGTCGCCGGTGAGCGGCACCGGCTGGCCGACCTCGCGATGGACGTGGGGGACGCGTCCGACGCGGTGACCCGGTTCGTGCTGCTCAGCCGGCCCGGCCCCCCGGCGGCGCGCACCGGACACGACGTGACCTCGCTGGTCGCCTACATCGCGCACGACCGGACCGGGGCGCTGTTGGAGGTGCTCACCGAGTTCGCGGTACGCGGCATCAACCTCACCCGGATCGAGTCCCGCCCGACCAAGGAGCGACTCGGCCGGTACTGCTTCTTCCTGGACTGCTCGGGACACATCGCCGACGCGCGGGTCGGCGAGGCGCTGACGGGACTCCGGCGGATCTGCGCCGACGTGCGGTTCCTCGGCTCGTACCCACGGGACGAGGACCCGTCGCCGGTGATGTCCCGGCCGGGCACGGCCGAGGAGGACTTCGCCGCCGCCGCGGCGTGGCTCGCGCAGGTCCGCGAGGGCCGGTCGTGAGGCGCCTGCTGTTCGTCCGGCACGGGGAGAGCCTCGCGAACGCCGCCAGCTCGCTGGACTGCGCGGTACCCGGCCCCGGGCTCACCGACCTCGGCCGGGCCCAGGCCGCGGCGCTCGCCGAGGCCCTGGCCGGCGCGGACGTCCGGGAGGTGTGGGCGTCGACGATGACGCGTGCGCAGCAGACGGCCGCGCCGCTCGCCGCCCGCCTCGGGCTGGAGGTGCAGGTCCACCCGGACCTCCGCGAGGCCGACGTCGGCGACCTGCACCCGCGGTCGGACGACTCGGCGATCTGGCACTGGAACACGCTGTACGCCCGCTGGCTCGCCGACGCGGAGCTGGACCAGCGGCGGCCGGGCGGGGAGTCGGCATCCGACGTGATCGCCCGCTATGTGCCCGCCGTCCACAAGGTCGCCGAGGGGCTGGCCGAGGGCACCGCCGTCATCGTGACCCACGGCGCCGCGGTGCGCCTGGTGCTCGCCGGGCTGTGCCCCGAGGTCTCCCCGCAGTTCGCCCTGGAGCACCACCTCGACAACACCGAGGTGGTCGAGGTCGAGGTACTCGACGGCGGCCGGGGTCCCGCGTACCGCTGTGTCTCGTGGGCGGGCCGGCCGCCGGCCTAGCCGCCGAACAGCCCGCCACCGGCCGGGGCACCGCCGCCGTAGCGGATCTCCTCGGACGGCTGGACGACCACGAAGCCCTGGCCGGCGAAGCTCATCGTGAACGCCTCACCCGTGCTGCGGCCGAGCAGCGTGCCGAGGCCCAGCTGGTCCGCGCGGTGGAACCCGGTCTGCAGCGAGGCCGACCAGGCGATCGCGGCCTGCGGGTCGGCGTACGTCGGCTGGTCGACGTCCAGGACCACCGGCGTGCCCTGGGAGCTGATCGCGAGCCGCCCGGTGCCGCTGAACATGCAGTTGAACAGTCCGCCGGCCGCCATGCCGACGCCCTGGACCATCCTGATGTCGTAGCTCAGGGCCGGGTCGAACGCGAGCACGTTCTTGCCGTTCACCGACAGCGCGTCGCCGGGCTCCAGGTCGATCAGGAAGATCTCCGACGCGTCGTCGGCGAGGAACACGTCACCGCGGCCGGACAGGCGCATCAGCGGGATGCCCTCGCCGGTGAGCTTCTGCCTGAGGAACTTGCCGATCCCGCCGGCGCCGAAGGCCTTGAACTCGACCTGCCCCTGGTACGCGACCATCGAACCTTGCCGCGCCAGCATCTCCCCGTCGAGCTCGATCTTGAGCATCTTGGAGCTCTGGAGCTTCATGCCCGGCTGTGGGGACTCGGTCTCCAGGTGGGCGGCGGCGAACAACTCACTGCGCATGCGTCGGTTCCTCCTCGGTGGTCCTCTCCGCAGCGTACGGAATCGGTCCTGTGGACGACGGGATCCGGCCCCGGTGGATCCCTGCCGTCGACGGGATGCGGATCGGGGTCTACATCGACGGGATCAACCTTGTACTACGGCGGGCGGCGGCTCATCGGCGGCCGGGGCGTGCCGGGATGGCGGTGGCTGGACCTGCGCTCGCTGGCGACCGCGGCGGTGGCGCGGCGGTCGGGCCGGCCGGTGGCGCGGGTGGAGCGGGTCGTCTACTGCACGGCCCGTGTGTCCGGGACGACGGGAGTATGCGGTGGCGAGACCAGGAGGTGTACCTGCACGCGGTGGGAGCGGTGGACCACGTGGAATTCGGCACCCATGTGGGCCGTGTCGTCCATGCGCCGTGGGCGCTGAAGGGCCCGACAGGCAAACCGGTCCTCGCCACCGCGGATCGGCCGGTGCGGGTTCGGGACCGGGACGGCGAGCCGGTGAGCGGAGCCCGCGTCATGGTCTCCGTCGCGGTGGGAGGACAAGGGCTCGGACGTCGACGTCGTCGCCCACCTGCTGCTCGACGTCCTGCAACGGAGGGTGGACGCCGCTGTGGTGGTGAGCAACGACGGTGACCTCGGGTATCCGATCCGGCAGCTCCACACGTTCGTCCCCGTGGGGTTGGTGGTACCGGCTCACCCGCGAGGATCTCACCGCGACGCGGTTGCCGTCCGCTGTGGGCACGTTGTCGCGACCCAGGGGCTGGTGAACGCCCACCGCCGCTGCCATGCTTTCGGTAATCGCCACCCGGCATCTCCGGTGCCGGGTCTATTTCTGTCCGGGGTCAGTCGACCTCCGCCACCGCCGCCGCGAACTGTGCCGCGTACAGCCGCGCGTACGCCCCGCCGGCGACCAGCAGCTCGCCGTGCGTGCCCCGCTCGACGATCCGCCCCGACTCCATCACCAGGATCACGTCGGCGTCGCGGATCGTGGACAGCCGGTGGGCGATCACGAAACTCGTCCGCCCCTCACGCAGCGAGCTCATCGCCCGCTGGATCAGCACCTCGGTCCGGGTGTCCACCGAGCTGGTCGCCTCGTCCAGGATCAGGATGGCCGGCTCGGCGAGGAACGCCCGCGCGATCGTGATCAGCTGCTTCTCGCCGGTGCTGACCGTGGACCCCTCGTCGTCCAGCACGGTGTCGTACCCGTCGGGCAGCGTGCGGACGAACCGGTCGACATGGGTCGCCCGCGCCGCCGCGACGATCCGTTCCTCGGCCGCGTCGGGGGCGCCGTACGCGATGTTCTCGGCGATCGTGCCGCCGAACAGCCACGCGTCCTGCAGGACCATGCCGGTCGTCCGTCGCAGGTCCTCGCGGGTCAGGTCGGCGATGTCGACCCCGTCGAGGGTGATCCGGCCGCCGGTGACCTCGTAGAACCGCATCAGGAGGTTGACCAGCGTCGTCTTCCCGGCGCCGGTGGGGCCGACGATCGCGACGGTCTGCCCGGGCTCGACGGTGAGCGACAGGTCCTCGATCAGCGGGGTGTCGGGGACGTACCGGAACGACACGCCCTCGAATGCCACGCGCCCGCGGAGTCCGTCCGGCCGGACCGGCGAGGCGGGGTCGGGTTCCTGCTCGTCGGCGTCGAGGAGCGCGAACACGCGCTCGGCCGACGCGACCCCTGACTGCAACAGGTTTGCCATGCTGGCGACCTGGGTCAGTGGCTGGCTGAACTGCCGTGAGTACTGGATGAACGCCTGCACGTCGCCGAGCGACAGCGTGCCGGACGCGACGCGCAGCGCCCCGACGACCGCGACGAGGACGTAGTTGAGGTTGCCCACGAACATCATCGCCGGCTGGATCAGCCCGGAGATGAACTGGGCCCGGAACCCCGAGGTGAACAGGTCGGCGTTGTGCTCGGCGAAGGTCTGCTCGGACTCCGCGCGCCGCCCGAACACGGCCACCAGCGAGTGGCCGGTGTACATCTCCTCGACGTGCGCGTTGAGCCGGCCGGTCGTGGCCCACTGCCGGATGAACTGCGGCTGCGCCCGCTTGCCGATCCCCGCGGTCACCAACACCGACACCGGGACGCTGACCAGCGCGATCAGTGCCAGCAGCGGCGAGATCACGAACATCATGGTGAGCACGCCGACGATCGTGAGCAGTGACGTGACGATCTGGCTCAGCGTCTGCTGCAGGGTCTGGCCGAGGTTGTCGATGTCGTTGGTGACCCGACTGAGGATCTCGCCGCGCGGCTGGCGGTCGAAGTAGCGGAGCGGCAGCCGGGAGAGCTTCTCCTGGACCTGTCCGCGCATCCGGAACATCGACCGCTGCACGATCGCGGTCGTCAGCCGGCCCTGCAGGAGCATGAACGCGGACGCGGCGACGTACAGCGCGACGGCCAGCAGCACGACCCGGCCGATTCCCCCGAAGTCCATGCCCTGGCCGGGTACGACGTCCATCGCGGCGAGCATGTCGGCGAGCGTGCCGCGGCCCTCCGCACGCAGGCGCGCGACCTCCTCGGCCTTGGACACACCGGCCGGGAGCTGCCCGCCGATGATGCCGGCGAAGATCAGGTCGGTGGCCCGAGCGAGGATCTTCGGCCCGAGCACGGACAGCACGACCGACGCCGTGGCGAACGTCAGCGCGGCGGCGATCAGCGGCCGCTCCGGGCGGAGGGTGCGCAGCAGCCGACGGCCGGAGCCGCGGAGGTCGAGGGACTTCTCGGTGGGCATCCCGCCCATGAAGCCCGCCGGTCCGCGACCCAACCCGCCGCCGGCCGGCCCGGGGCCGCGCGCCGGGGTGGCCCGCTCACCGACGGTGCCGGGTGCCGTGGCGCTCATGCGGCAGCCTCGCTGGCGCTGAGCTGGGACAGCACGATCTCGCGGTACGTCTCGTCGCCCGCCATCAGCTCGTCGTGCGTGCCGGTGGCGACCACCCGCCCCTCGTCGAGGACGACGATCCGGTCGGCGTGCCGGATCGTGCTGACCCGCTGGGCGACGATGACGACGGTCGCGGCGGCGGTCTCGCGGGTCAGCGCGGCCCGCAGCGCCGCGTCGGTGGCGTAGTCGAGCGCCGAGAAAGAGTCGTCGAACAGGTACACCGCGGGGCGCGCCACCAGCATCCGCGCGATGGCGAGGCGCTGGCGCTGACCGCCGGAGACGTTGGTACCGCCCTGCGCGATCGGCGCGTCGAGGCCGTCGGGCAGCCGCTCCACGAAGTCCCGGGCCTGGGCGGTGTCCAGGGCCTGCCACAGCTCGGCGTCGGTGGCGTCGGGCCGCCCGTACCGCAGGTTGGAGGCCACGGTCCCGGTGAACAGGTACGGCTTCTGCGGGACGAACCCGACCGCCGCCGACAGCACCGCCCGGTCGAGGTGGCGGACGTCGATGCCGTCGAGGAGGACGGCCCCGCCGGTGGCGTCGACGAGGCGCGGCACCAGGTTGAGCAGTGTGGTCTTCCCGCTGCCGGTGCTGCCGATGACGGCGGTGACCTCGCCGGGCTCGGCCACCAGGTCGACGCCGCGGAGCACGGGTTCCTCGGCCCCGGCGTACCGGAAGTCGACACCCCGCAGCTCCAGCCGGCCGTCCACCCGTTCCGGCCGCACCGGGGACGCGGGCGCGACGACGCTGGACTCGGTGTCCAGGACCTCGGCGATCCGCTCGGCGCTGACCTCGGCGCGCGGCACCATCATGAACATGAACGTCGCCATCATCACGGCCATCAGGATCTGCATCAGGTAGCTGAGGAACGCGGTCAGCGCGCCGATCTGCATGGCGCCGCTGTCGATGCGGTGTGCGCCGAACCAGAGCACGGCGACGCTGGAGACGTTGAAGACCAGCATGACCGCGGGGAACATCACGGCCATGAGCCGCCCGACGGCGAGCGAGACGTCGAGCAGCGCGGTGTTGGTGTCGGCGAACCGCTCCTGCTCGCGGTGGTCCCGGACGAACGCCCGGATCACCCGCACGCCGGTAATCTGCTCCCGCAGCACCCGGTTGATCCCGTCGATCCGGGTCTGCACCAGCCGGAACAGAGGCCGCATCCGGGCGATGATCAGCCCCACGATGACGGCGAGCGCCGGGACGACGACCAGCAGCAGACCGGACAGCGGTACGTCCTGGTCGAGCGCCAGCACGATCCCGCCGACGCACATGATCGGGGCGGACACCATCAGCGTGAACGTCATCAGGGTCAGCATCTGGACCTGCTGGACGTCGTTGGTGGTGCGGGTGATCAGCGACGGGGTGCCGAACCGGCCGACCTCGCGCGCCGAGAACTCCTGCACCCGGCCGAACACGGCCGCGCGCACGTCCCGCCCCAGCGCCATCGCCGTGCGGGCGGCGAAGTACACGGCGACGACCGAGCCGGCGATCTGCACCAGCGTGACGGCGAGCATGATGCCGCCGATCCGGACGATGTACCGGGTGTCGCCCCGGACCACCCCGTTGTCGATGATCGCGGCGTTGAGGGTCGGCAGGTAGAGCGCCGCCAGGGTCGACCCCAGCTGGAACAGGACGACGAGCGCGATGGCGCCGTGGTACGGCGCGAGGTACGTGCGCAGGAGCCGGATCAGCACGCGGACACTCCGGGGTGAGGGGTCGGGTCCATACTGCCTCGCGCCGGAACCGAGTTACCCCCAGCCGAGGTCGTGCAGCCGTTCGTCGTCGATGCCGAAGTGGTGGGCGATCTCGTGCACGACGGTGACGGCGACCTCGTCCACCACGTCGTCCTCGTCCTCGCACATCGCCAGGATGGGGTTCCGGAAAAGGAGGATCCGGTCCGGCAGCGCGCCGCCGTAGTCCCAGCCCCGCCGGGTCAGGTCGATCCCCTCGTACAGTCCGAGCAGGTCCGGGTCGTCCTCCGGCGGCTCGTCCTCGACCAGCACGACCACGTTGTCGAGATGGGACATCAGCTCGGCGGGCACCTCGTCCAGCGCCTCGCCGACCAGTTCCTCGAAGCGCTCTCTGCTCATCTCCACCGGCACCGCCCCATTGTGCGCGGTTAGGGTGCGGGACGTGATCACGCGCTCCGATGTCGAGGCCGCGGCACGCCGGGTGGCCGGGCACGTCCGCCGCACCCCCGTGGCCCAGATCGGCGACATCTCGTTCAAGCTCGAGTTCCTCCAGCACGGCGGCTCGTTCAAGGCGCGCGGTGCGTTCAACCGGGTCCTGTCCGGCGAGGTCCCCGCGGCCGGCGTGCTCGCCGCGTCGGGCGGCAACCACGGGCTGGCCGTCGCCCACGCCGCCGCGTCGCTCGGCATCCCGGCCGAGGTGTACGTCCCGGAGAATGCGCCCGCCGTGAAGGTCGCCGCGCTGCACGCGCTCGGCGCGAAGGTCGTCCACCACGGCAGCGAGTACGCCGAGGCGTACGCGCAGGCGCTGACCCGCGCCGCGACGTCCGGCGCGCTGTTCTGCCACGCGTACGACCAGCCCGAGGTGGCCGCCGGGCAGGGCACCCTCGGACTGGAGCTGCTGGAGCAGGCCGGTGGGGTGGACACGATCGTGCTCGCGGTGGGCGGCGGCGGGCTGCTGGCCGGGGTGTCCGCGGCGGTCGAGGGCCGTGCCCAGGTCGTGGGCGTCGAGCCGGCGTCCATCCCCACGCTGCACACCGCGCTGGCGGCGGGCGGCCCGGTGGACGTGCCGGTGTCCGGGGTCGCGGCCGACTCGCTCGGCGCCCGGCGGCTCGGCGCGATCGCGTACGAGGTGGCCACCCGGACCGGCGTCCGCAGCGTGCTCGTGTCCGACGAGGACATCGTCGCCGCACGCCGCTGGGTGTGGGAGCACACCCGGCTGGTGGTCGAGCACGCGGCGGGCGCGGCCGTGGCGGCGTTGCGGACCGGCGCGTACCGGCCGGAGCCGGGGGAGCGGGTCGCGGTCGTCCTCTGCGGGGCGAACACGAATCCCGCCGATCTCGCGTGACGCCGATTCCCGCTTGACGTTGACGCCGCGTCAACTCCTGCCGTTCTGGATGTGGACGGTGGCGCGCCTGTCCGGGACGACGTCCCGGACGCTGCGGCACTACGACGCGATCGGGCTGCTGCCGCCGTCCCACGTGGGCGTGAACGGCCACCGGTGCTACGGGGCCGCCGAGCCGGACCGTGTCGACCGGTTGGCCGGCACGGTCGCGCGCACGATCGAGGAGCGGGAGGGAGGTGAGGAAATGTCGGCAGGACGGATGTCCGAGGGGTTGGAGGCGGGCCCGTACCGCGAGGAGGCGGTGGAGCGCCGGGGCTCCGGCGCCGTGGTGGCGTCCGAGCGGCGGACCGAGGGCTGGACGCCGGAGCGGGCCGAGCAGGCCCGGCAGGGCCGGTTCGACGCGCTGGCCGGGATGGCGGAGCACCACCGCGCCGGGACGGCCCCGGACGACCCGCGGTTCACCGGCCGGATCGACCGGGACGACCCGGGGCTCGCGCGGTACCTGAGGCGAGGCGATGGCCGCGTACGCCGCCGCACGGCTCGGCTAGGGGGTGACCGGGGAGGCTGCGGGCTCCCCGAGCGGCTCGATGAGGTCGGCCACGGACTTCACGACGTACGTAGGCCGGAACGCGTGCCGCTGCGACGACTCCTCGTCGCTGATCCCGGACAGCACCAGGATGGTCTCCAGCCCGGCCTCGAGCCCCGCCACGACATCGGTGTCCATCCGGTCCCCGATCATCACGGTCGACTCCGAGTGGGCCCCGATCGCGCGGAGCGCCGAGCGCATCATCAGCGGGTTCGGCTTGCCGACGAAGTACGGCTCGACGCCGGTGGCCTTGGTGATCATCGCGGCCACCGAGCCGGTGGCCGGGAGCGCGCCCTCCAGTGACGGCCCGGTCGCATCGGGGTTGGTCGCGATGAACCGGGCGCCGCCGTCGATCAGCCGGATGGCCCGGGTGATGGCCGAGAAGCTGTAGTTCCGGGTCTCCCCGAGCACCACGTAGTCCGGGTCGGTGTCGGACAGGACGTACCCGACGTCGTGCAGGGCCGTGGTCAGGCCGGCCTCGCCGATCACGAACGCCGTACCGCCGGGCCGCTGCTCGCCGAGGAACTGGGCGGTCGCGAGCGCGGACGTCCAGATCGAGTCGGGGTCCAGCTCGAGGCCGACGCGGGCCAGCCGGGCCGCGAGGTCCCGCGGGGTGTAGATCGAGTTGTTGGTCAGGACCAGGTGCGGGCGGCCGGTCTCGCGGAGCCGGCGCAGGAACAGGTCCGCGCCCGGCACGAGGTGTTCCTCCCGGATGATCACGCCGTCCATGTCCATGAGGTAGCTGGCCCACGGTCCGTAGGCCGGCGGCGGCGACGTGGGCTCGACACCGGTCGTGGCGGCATCCATGGGCGGTCCCTCCCCGGAGTCGGATGGGAGCAGCGTAGGGGCGTCGGTCCGGACCGGCCTTCCGGGAATAGTTGACAAGACAACTAAGTTGTCCCAGAGTGACCGGTGCACGGTCACCGAAGACCTGGAGGCTGCCATGCCCGCCGTCACCGCCCCGAACCCGCTGGCGCTGCCGCGGATCCCCGAGACCGACCCCGCCGTCGACCGGCCGCGCCCGGTCCGGACGGTCACCACGGCCCCGCAGGGGTACGAGGGCGAGGGCTTCCCGGTCCGGCGCGCGTTCGCCGGGGTGGACACGACGGCGCTGGACCCGTTCATCCACATGGACCAGATGGGCGAGGTCGAGTACGCGCCGGGCGAGCCCAAGGGCACGCCGTGGCACCCGCACCGCGGCTTCGAGACCGTGACCTACATGATCGACGGCGAGATGGCCCACCAGGACTCCAACGGTGGCGGCGGGCTGATCACCAACGGCGACACCCAGTGGATGACCGCGGGCAGCGGCCTGCTGCACATCGAGACGCCGCCGGAGCACGTGGTGACGAGCGGCGGCCTGTTCCACGGCTTCCAGCTCTGGGTGAACCTGCCGAGGTCCAAGAAGCTCACCACCCCGCGGTACCAGGACATCCGGGCGAGCAAGGTCGCGCTGCTGTCCTCGCCGGACGGCGGTGCGCTGCTGCGCGTGATCGCCGGTGACGTCGCCGGGCACGAGGGGCCGGGCGTGACCCACACCCCGATCGCGCTCGTCCACGCGACGCTGACCCCGGGCGCCTCGCTCACGCTCCCGTGGCGGCCGGACTTCAATGCGCTGGTGTACACCCTCGCGGGCCGCGGCAGTGTCGGTGCCGAGGCCCGGCCCATCCACAGCGGTCAGCTCGCGGTCTTCGGCGCGGGGGACACGCTCACGGTCACCGCGGACGCCCGGCAGGAGTCCCGCACCCCCGACCTGGACGTGCTGATCCTCGGGGGGCTGCCGATCCGGGAGCCGGTCGTGGCGTACGGCCCGTTCGTGATGAACACCCGCGCCGTGGTGATGCAGGCGTTCGAGGACTTCCAGCAGGGGCGCCTGGGCACGATCCCGGCCGGACACGGCCCGAACGTCTGACACCATGACCCGGTGCTGACGATCGGGATGCTCGGGGGCATGAGCTGGGAGAGCAGCGCCGAGTACTACCGGTTGGCCAACGAGCTGGTGCGGGAGCGTCTCGGCGGCCTCCACTCCGCGCGGTGCCTGCTGTACTCGGTCGACTTCGCGGCGATCGAGCACCTCCAGGCCGCCGGCCGCTGGGACGACGCCGGTGCGCTGCTCGCCACGGCCGCCGGGCGGCTGGAAGCGGCCGGGGCGGACCTGCTGGTCCTGTGCACGAACACCATGCACAAGGTGGCCGACCAGATTGCCGGCGCGGTGCGGATCCCGTTGCTCCACATCGCCGATGCCACCGCGGGCGCCGTGCGGGCCGCCGGGCTCGACACCGTCGGCCTGCTCGGCACCGCGTTCACGATGGAACAGGAGTTCTACACCGGCCGGCTCGCCTCCCACGGGTTGACGGTGCTCGTGCCGGAGGCGGCCGACCGGGCGCTGGTCCACGCGGTGATCTACGACGAGCTCTGCCGGGGGATCGTCACCGCGTCGTCCCGCGCCGCCTACACCGAGGTGATCGGCCGGCTCGCCGCGGCCGGCGCGCAGGGCGTCATCCTGGGCTGCACCGAGATCGAGCTGCTGGTCGGCCCGGAGGACAGCCCGGTCCCGGTCTTCCCCACCACGCGCCTGCACGTCGAGGCCGCCGTGAACCGGGCCCTCGCGGCGGGGAGCGCCTGACGTTTGGCGTCGGGGGCTCCCGGCGCGGGCGTGTCTCTCCTACAGTCCGGCCATGACCTCGATGTCCGATGCCGATGTGGTGGCGGCGGTCCGGGACTTCGTGGAGCGCATCGACGCCCTGGATCCGCCGCCCGGCGCACCCGCCGTAGCGCTGCTGCACCTCCGCTCCGGACGGATGCAGGCCAGTCTCGCGCTCAGCGCCCCGGTGGCCCGAGCCCTCGTCTCGGCGCTCGCGGCGTACCGGGAGCCGCGCGACCGGGGCCGGTGCGAGCACTGCGGCGGCCGGCGGATCGACGAGCACTTCCTGTGCCTCGACTGCGGGCGGCCCAACGGCGTCTTCGGCCAGATCCTGCTGGAGCGCGCGGCGGGGTACGAGGAGCCGAAGGAGCTGGACCCAGGTTCGGGTTGACCACGGGGCATTCGGCACGACACGCCGGTGTCGTCGACGATTCCCCATGATCAATCGGCGAAGGGGCGCTACCAGTTCGTCGGGATCGGACGGCCCTCGTCGTACCCGGCGGAGGACTGGATCCCCACGACCGCCCGCTCGTGGAACTCCTCCAGCGACCGCGCCCCGGCGTACGTGCACGAGGATCGCAGCCCCGCGACGACCGCGTCGATGACGTCCTCGACCCCGGGGTGCCGCTCGTCCAGGTACATCCGCGACGAGCTGATGCCCTCCTCGAACAGCGCCTTGCGGTCCCGGTCGAACGCGCTGTCGCCCTTGGTCCGGGCCCGGACCGCGCGGGCGGACGCCATGCCGAAGCTGATCTTGTACCGGCGGCCGTCGCCGTCGGTCTGCATGTCACCGGCCGACTCGTACGTCCCGGCGAGCCAGGACCCGACCATCACGTTCGCGGCGCCGGCCGCGAGGGCGAGCGCGACGTCGCGGGGATGCCGCACCCCGCCGTCGGCCCACACCTGCCTGCCCAGCCGCCGCGCCTCGGCGGCGCACTCCAGCACGGCGGAGAACTGCGGCCGCCCGACACCGGTCATCATCCGCGTCGTGCACATCGCGCCCGGCCCGACGCCGACCTTGACGATGTCCGCCCCGGCGGCCACGAGGTCGCGGACGCCCTCGGCGGACACCACGTTGCCCGCGACGACCGGCACCTGCGGGTCGAGCGCGCGGACGGCCCGGAGCGCATCGAGCATCTTCTCCTGGTGCCCGTGCGCGGTGTCGACGACGAGCACGTCGGCGCCCGAGGCCAGCAGCGCCGCGGCCTTCCCGGCCACGTCGCCGTTGATGCCGACGGCCGCGCCGACCCGCAGCCGACCGGAGTCGTCCAGGGCCGGCCGGTACAGCGTGGACCGCAGCGCACCCTTGCGGGTCAGGACGCCCGCAAGGGTGCCGTCCGCGTGCAGCACGGGTGCCACCTTGCGGCGGGCGTCGTGCAGCACCTCGTACGCCTTCTCCAGCGGCGTCCCGGCGTCGATCGTGACCAGCTCGGTGCTCATCACCTCGTGCAGCTGGGTGAACCGGTCCACCCCGGAACAGTCCGCCTCGGTCACCAGGCCCGCGACCCGGCCGCCGTCGAGCACCACGACGGCCCCGTGCGCCCGCTTGGTCAGCAGGCCGAGGGCATCGGCCACGGTGTCGGCCCGGGTCAGCGTGAGGCCGGTGTCGTACACCGGGTCGCGGCCCTTCACCCAGCCGAGCACGTCGTCCACCACGTCGAGCGGGATGTCCTGCGGGATGATCGCGATGCCGCCGCGGCGGGCGACCGTCTCGGCCATCCGGCGGCCGGAGATCGCCGTCATGTTCGCGACGACCAGCGGGATGGTGGTGCCCACGCCATCCACTGTGGACAGGTCTACGTCGAGCCGGGAGGTCACCGACGACCGCGACGGGACCATGAACACGTCGCTGTAGGTGAGGTCGTAGGCCGGGGGCGTGGAGTCCAGGAACCGCATGCCACGAGCGTACGCGGGGGGCGCCCGGACGCCCGGGAGCCCGGCCGCCTGAGCGGCCGGGCTCCGGCGGTACGGCGGTCAGTCGTCGCGGTTGCCGCGAGTCCCGATCTTGGCGAGACCCCGGCTCACGATGTAGGCGATGGCGAGCAGCGTGATGTAGAACCACGCCTTGTCCGCCCGGAAGACGTCGCCGCGCCCGTCGTTGCTCGCGACGAGGGCCGAGGCGAGAAGGTTGCCGAGCGCCACGAGTACGAACACCCCAAACTCTGTCGTCTTCCAGCCGTTCGAGGCGGGTCCCTGCCGCACGGACCCGCGGCGCAGGACGCTCAACGGGTCGTGTGCGGGCGGCTGCGACGAGGTGACGGTGCCCATCCCCGGCGGGATGTTCATCTGCTCGGTGGTCGCGCCGGTCATGCCGGGAGCGCCCGGCTGGGGCGGGTAGTTGCTGGTCATGCGCTCTCCTCTGATCTGCGGTGCCCGGCCGGGTCACCGCGGCGCGAGTGCTGCGCCGGTGAGGTCCGGATACCCCGCGCCCCAAGGCCCGAAACCGTCCGAGATGGACATCACCCGGGTGGCGGAGCGGCGTGGCCGGCATCGTCGGATGTGGAGGGTCATCGTGGCGGCGTGACGACCTACCGGGTCGGCCGGCACCGGAGATCGCCTCGCACCTCACCCGCGAGGACTCCCGCCGGGGGTACGCGCCGGGACCCGGCCCCGGGCGCCGGCCGGGTCCCGGTGGCAGTCAGGCGCGGGGGCCGCCGATCTTGGCGATCCCGCGGCTGAGGAGGTAGGCGATGGCCAGCAGCGTGATGTAGAACCACGCCCGGTCGGCCCGGAAGTGGTCGTCGCGCCCGCCGCCGCTGTTCACCAGCGCGGCCGCGAGCAGGTTTCCGAGCGCGACGAGCAGGAACACCCCGAACTCGGTCGTCCGCCACCCGTCCGAGCTGGCCGCGGCGGGCCGTTGCGGCCTCGTGACGCTCAGCGGGTCACGGCCGGGTGGCGCCGACGGGTAGGGCGGCCGGCTCATCTGCTCGGTGGGGGCGCCCGTCATCCCGGGGTCGCCGGGCGGTGGCGGTGGCGGCGGGTAGTTGCTGGTCATCCGCTCTCCTCCGGGCTGAGACAGCGTTGCGGTCCGGACAGCGTGGCACGAACCGGTCGCAGGTGGACACCCCCGAAGGGCGAGGCGGTGTCGGCCGCCAAAATGTCTGGAGTGGATCGTCATGCTGTCGTCATGACCACCCCACGTCGCCTCGTCGACCTCTCCCACGCCATCCACGCCGGTATGACGACGTACCCGGGTCTCCCGGCGCCGGAGATCGCCCCGCACCTCACCCGTGAGGACTCCCGCCGGGTGTACGCGGCCGGCACGGAGTTCGACATCAGCCGGATCACGATGGTGGGCAACACCGGGACGTACCTCGACAGCCCGTTCCACCGGTACGCCGACGGGGTCGACCTCGCGGGCCTGCCGCTGGAGTCCCTCGTCGACCTGCCGGCCGTCGTCGTGTCGGTGACCGACCGGGCGATCGACGTGGAGCACCTGCCCGGGACCGAGCTCGAGGGCCTTGCCGTCCTGCTGCACACCGGCTGGGACCGGCACTGGCGGACCGAGGCGTACGGCGTCGACGCGCCGTACCTGACCGCGGCCGGTGCGCGGTGGCTCGCCGACCGGGGTGCGGCGCTCGTCGGCATCGACTCGGTGAACATCGACAGCACCGAGGGCGGGGAGCGGCCGGCCCACTCGACGCTGCTCGCGGCCGGGATACCGGTGGTCGAGCACCTCACCGGCCTGGCCGGGCTGCCCGCGACGGGAGCGCGGTTCACGGCGGTGCCACCGCCGGTGGCCGGGTTCGGGACCTTCCCGGTACGGGCGTACGCGGCGCTGCCGGAGTGACCCGGCCGCGGCGCCGGTAGGCTCAATCACCGTGATCGACCTGCGACTCGTCCGCGAGAACCCCGACGTCGTCCGTGCCAGCCAGCGTGCCCGGGGGGAGTCCGACGCCGTCGTCGACACCCTGCTGCGCGCCGACGGCGACCGGCGGGCCGCGGTGGCCCGTTTCGACACCGTGCGCGCCGAGCAGAAGTCGCTCGGCAAGCTCGTCGCGAAGGCGACCGGGGACGAGAAGGCCGCCCTGCTCGCCAAGACCAAGCAACTGTCGCAGGAGGTCAAGGCCGCCGAGGCCGCCCAGACCGCCGCGGACGAGCTGCTCCGCACGGCCCACCGGTCGATCGGCAACGTCATCGTCGACGGCGTGCCGGCGGGTGGCGAGGACGACTTCGTCCTGCTCAAGGAGGTCGGCGAGAAGCCGCGGCTGGAGACGTTCCGCGACCACCTGGAGCTCGGCGAGGGTCTGGATGCGATCGACACCGAGCGCGGCGCCAAGGTGGCCGGCGCCCGGTTCTACTTCCTCAAGGGAGTGGGCGCGCAGCTCCAGCTCGCCCTGTTCGCCCTCGCGCAGCAGCAGGCCGTGGCGAACGGCTTCACCCTGATGATCACGCCGTCGCTGGTGAAGCCGGAGATCATGGCGGGCACCGGCTTCCTCGGCGCGCACGCCGCCGAGGTGTACACGCTGGAGGCCGACGACCTGTACCTCGTCGGCACGTCCGAGGTCCCGCTGGCCGGGTACCACGCCGAGGAGATCATCGACCTGTCCGCCGGACCGCGCCGGTACGCCGGGATCTCGTCCTGCTACCGCCGCGAGGCCGGCAGCTACGGCAAGGACACCCGCGGCATCATCCGGGTGCACCAGTTCGACAAGGTCGAGATGTTCACGTACTGCGCGCCGGAGGAGGCCGAGACCGAGCATGCCCGGCTGCTCGGCTGGGAAGAGGAGATGCTCGGCAAGATCGAGGTGCCGTACCGGGTGATCGACGTCGCCGCCGGTGACCTCGGCTCGTCGGCGGCCCGGAAGTTCGACTGCGAGGC
The DNA here is from genome assembly GCA_030840805.1 of Actinomycetota bacterium. Taxonomy (GTDB): domain Bacteria; phylum Actinomycetota; class Actinomycetes; order Mycobacteriales; family HKI-0501; genus JAVEDU01. The sequence goes on along the minus strand of JAVEDU010000015.1, from coordinate 21,859 downwards.
CTGGCTGCCGTCCCAGCAGCGGTATCTGGAGCTGTCTTCCACCTCGAACTGCACCACGTTCCAGGCCCGCCGGCTGAACATCCGGTACCGCGACACCGAGGGGCGGTCGCAGATCGCGGCGACGCTGAACGGCACGCTCGCGACCACCCGCTGGCTGGTCGCCATCCTGGAGAACCACCAGCAGCCGGACGGCTCGGTCCGGGTGCCCGCGGCGCTGCAGCCGTTCCTCGGCCGCGAGGTGCTCGAGCCGGTCGCCACGTGAGTTCGGGCCTGAACGGCTGGCGCCCGGAGCTGGTCGTACTCGACCTGGACGGCACCGTGGTGCCGTACGCCGAGGAGCACGTCCCGCCGTCGCCCCGCGTCCAGGCCGCCGTCGCCTCGACGCTCGCCGCCGGTGTACCGGTGATCATCGCCACCGGCCGGGCGGTGTGGAGCGCGCTGCCCACCGCGGCCGACCTCGGGCTGCACGGGGTCGAGCTGGTGTGCAGCAACGGCGCCGTGGTGTACGACCCGGACAGCGCCACCGTGCTGCACGCGGTCACCATCGACCCCGGCCCGGCCGCGCGGGCCCTCGCCCACCGCAAGCCCGAGCTGACGTTCGCGGTCGAGCACGGCACCGAGGGGTTCCGGACGACACCCGGGTTCCCGCGGGACTTCCCGTCGGCCTTCCTCGACGCGACGACGCTGCCCGACCTCGTCGCGACGCCCACGACGCGGCTCGTCGCGCGGGTGGAGACGCCCCGGCCGGACGAGGCGTCGTTCCAGATCTACGGCGCCGAGGCCGACGCGGCGCGGGAGCTGTGCGCCGCCGTCCTCGACCCGGCCGTCTACGGCTGGGAGATCGGCTACACCGGCTGGATCGACGTGATGGCCCCCGGCGTCACCAAGGCCACGGGAGCCGCGATGCTCGCGGAGGACCTGGGCATCGACCCGGCCGGGGTGCTCGCGGTCGGTGACGGGGAGAACGACCTGCCGCTGTTCGCCTGGGCGGGCCGCGCGGTGGCGATGGGCCAGGCGCCCGCGAACGTCCGGGAGGCCGCGGACGAGGTCACCGGGACGGTCACCCACGACGGCGCGGCGGAGCTGCTCGAGCGCTGGTTCGGCTGACCGGCTGCGGGTGACATGGCGACCCGGCGGTGGCGATGGCTCGTCGCCGCTGTCGCGGTGCTGTACCCGGCCGGGGTGTGGCTCCTGTTCCTCCGGCCGGTGCCCCGTTCCGACCTGGCGGTGTACCTCGCGGCGGGGCACGGCCTGCTGCACGGGCTGAGCCCGTACCCGGAGCTCGGCAGCGCGTCCGTCTACTCCGGACACGCGTTCGTGTACCCGATCGGCGCCGCCCTGCCGTTCGTCCCGCTGGCACTGCTGCCGGCCGCGCTGGCCGATCTCGTCTACTTCGGACTGGCCGGGGCGGCACTGCTGCTCGCGGTGTACTGGTCGCCGTCCCGGTACTCGCTCCCCGCCTACCTGGGGGTGTTCGGCGCCGCCACGACCGTCCGGGGCCTGCAGGTGGGCACACTGAACGCGTTCCTGCTGCTGGGCTGCATGACCGCGTGGCACTTCCGGGACCGGGCCGGGCGTACCGGTCCGGCGCTGGCCCTCGTGTTCGCGTCGAAGCTGTTCCTGCTCCCGCTGGCGCTGTGGCTGCCGATCGTCCGGCGGTGGCGCGCCCTGGTGGTCACCACGGCACTGACCGCGGTGCTGCTGCTCGGCGGGTTCGCGCTGGGCCCGATCGGCGCCCGGGACTACGCGCGGATGCTCGGTGAGCTCACCGCCCACGAGACGCGGGACGGCTTCGCCCTGTACCGGTTCGTGCAGGGCCTGGGACTGGCGCCGGAGGCGGCCCGGTGGTGCGTGCTGCTCGTGGCGGCGGCGGTGGTCACCGCGGCGCTCGTGGTGTGGCGCCGAACCGGTGACGAGGCGGTGGTCTTCGCGGGCGGCGTCCTGACTGCCCTGCTGGTGTCGCCGATCGTGTGGAGCCACTACCTGGTGCTGGCCCTCGCCCCGCTGCTCGCGGCGGCGGCGGGCGGCTGGTCGTTCGCGGCGTTCGCCGCGGCGACGTGGGCGCTGATCCCGCCGGTCGGCGCCGGGCCGCTGTCCGCCCTCAGCGCCGAGCTGCCGGGGCACGTCCGGATCGGCGGCCCGCAGCTGTTGCTGCTCGGGGTGTTCGTGGTCGTCTGCGCCGGTCAGCCGAGCAGGACCGGTGCTCCCGTCGCGACCGAGGCGCGGAACAGGGGCAGCAGCGTCACCACGAAGTACGACACCTCCGGGTAGTCCGGCCAGCGGGCCCCGGGGTCGGCGTGGCGCGCCGCTCGGTCCACGGCCGCCCGGACCTCGCCCGGCGTGCCGCTCGCGGCGTCGAACAGGTGGTCCGGCAGGGCCAGGAACGCGGCCAGGTCCGCCAGGGTGGCCACCGCGGCCTGGGCGCTGATCACCGACGTGCGCTCGTCGAACCGGCTCGGCACCGACAGCACCACGGTCCCGGCGAAGGGCACCGGGACCACGACGTCGGCGAACGGGACGATCGGCGCCGGGTACCGCAGCGGCCACGTCGACGCGGCAGAGAGCAGGAGGTCGGCCTCGACGTTGCGGGGCGGGTCCACCGGCCGGTTCCACGGCTCGTACGGGTCGACGGCGTCGGTCGTACCGGCGATCGCGCGACCGACCCGGGTGCGCCGGCGCGCCGGGGGAGCGGGCGCATCGGCCCGCCGCGGCGGCAGGTCCGGCGCGGGCACGCCGACCGGGGCCGCCGCCCCGCCGATGACCGCGCACAGCGCGATGAGGTCGTCCATCTCGACCCCGGACACCTCCACCGGCGGTACCGGCGGCGCGGTGTCGGGGACGGCGAGCGTGATGCCGCGGGCGGCGAACTCGTCGACGACGGCGTGCCAGCTCGGGCGCGTGTGCTCCGGTGCGAGGGTGTCGGAGCCGGCGAGTGCGAGGGCCATGGCCATGTGCGGACCCTACGCGACGGTGGCCGTGGGCATCCGTGGCGACGGGGGACCGGGCCGTCCGGCCGCCCGCCCCCGGGGAGCCGCCGAGCGGAGGAGCGGGAACGGGGACGAACCGGGCACTTCACCGCGATGATCACGGCGCGTGTCGGCAGAACGGTCCATAGGTGACTCCGTGTCGATCGTCACACCGGAACGGGCAAGTCCGGGTCGGCCGTCCGGCCGAGGTCGGTGCGGCCGGACGGGTGGTTCTCGGGTGTGTCGCGGGTGGCGATGGTGGGTCCCCGGAGTTCCTGACTCATAGTGGCCGAGAGATCGCGGACGGGAACGCGCAGTGGACGGGAAGGAGGACCGGCGGTGAACTTGGAACGCGGAGGCCGGTTGCTCCTCGCGCTCGCCGGTGCCCTCGGCCTGATCGGGATGGTCGTCGCCGACAGCCGGGACCAGTACGGCCGCTACCTCGCGCTCAGCGGCTGCCTGGTGATGCTGGCGCTCGCGCTCATGCTGCTCGCCCCCCGCCCCGCCGCCCGGGTCGAACGCCGGGCCCGCCCCGCGCGGCGGCCGGAGCAGGCGTCCACCCCGCCGCGCCTGGTGCCGCAGCAGCGCAGCGCCGCAGCGGAGCGGGACACGGCCGTGCCGGCGGGGGACCCCGTTGCCGCCGAGCGGGCCGCCGCGGTCGCCCGGCCGCACCGCGCGGCCTGACCGACCCACCGCGCCGCCGCGCTCACGCCGCCGCGGAGTCCGCCTGCAGGACACCGATCAGGTTCCCCTCGGTGTCCGCGAGGTAGGCCTGCCAGCCCACCCCCGGTACCGCGAACCGCGGCAGCCGTACCTCGGCGCCCCGACGGGTCGCCGCCTCGATCGTGGCGGTCAGGTCCGGGACGTCGATCGTGCAGACGTACGCGTTGACCGGCCCGCCGACCGCCGGGGCGGACCCCCGGCGCGGCAGGACGGCCCCGTCGATCCCCGGCGCCCCCCGGTCGCCGGTGGTGGCGACCCAGTACTCCAGCTCGCCCCACCGCTGGAAGTCCCAGCCGAACACCACGGTGTAGAACTCGACCGCGCGCTCGGGGTCGTCGGCGTGGATCTCGAAGTGGACTGGTCGGCGCATGGGCCCTCCCGGGTCGTGTCGGCGGCGGATCGTGCGGCCGGGTGCCGGCGAGTCTGCACCCGGAAGCCGACAGCGCGCCGACCTACCAGGGGCTCCAGGTCCCGCTGGTGCTGTTGTCGTAGCTGCGGGCCCCGATGCCGCCGATCGGGATCGGCTGTGAGGTCGGCTGGAGGACACCGATCTTGTTCAGCTCCGGGTCGGTGACGTACGCGAGCCAGCCCGAGCCCGGTACGCGGAACGGGTACTGGTGCACCGCGCCGCCCCACTGCCCTGCGGTGGTCAGCGCGGTGTCGAGGAGGTCCACGGTCACGGTGAGGACGATCGAGTTGGCGGCCACCTCGGACGGCACGCCGCCCTGCCGCAGCATCAGCGCCCCGTCGATGCCCGGCGACTCGCGGTCACCGGTCCGGGCGAGGCTGTAGCCGCCGTACCGCCGGAACTGCCAGCCGAACACGGCGGTGTAGAAGGCTTCCATCCGCTCCGGCTCGACTGCCTGGATCTCGAACTGGACCGGACGTCCCATCACTGCTCCTCTGTCCCCGTGGAGACGCGTTGTGCTCCCGCGCCGGGGCGAATCCTAGGCGGCGGAATCCCCCATATCGCAAGCGTTCACCCGATTGGGTACGTGTCGTCACAGAACGGCATCATGCCGTGGCTCAGCGCAGGGCCGGGAGCACCTCGGCGGCAATTTTGTCCAGGATGTCCGGTGCGTCGTTCCACTGTGGGTCGTCGTGTCGCGGGTGGTGGACGACGAGATCGGTGATGCCGAGCTCGCGGTACCGCGTCGCGAACTCACCGAACGCGTCCACACTCGACAGTGGCCGCTCCGGCGTGTTGCCGGCGAGGAGGATCCGGTCGATCTCGGCGGGGTCCCGGCTGATCCGTTCGCACTCGTCCTCCAGTCGGGCGAGCTGTTCGCGGACGGCCCGGGCGGTGTGCTCCGGGGTCGGCTCGGCGGCCTTCGGGTCACCGAACGTCACCCAGGCGTCGCCGTACCGCGCGGCGAGGGCCAGGGCCCGCGGACCGGCCGCCGCGACGGCCAGCGGGACCCGGGGCCGCTGGACGCTGCCGGGGATCATCCGGGCCTCGTGCGCCGCGTAGTAACGGCCGGACCAGGTGGTGCTGGGCTCCCGCAGCAACCGGTCGAGCAGCTCGACGAACTCGGCGAAGCGCTCGCCGCGTTCGCTCGGCGGCCACGGCTCCCCGCCGAGCGTCCGCGCGTCGAACCCGGTGCCGCCGGAGCCGATGCCCAGCGTGAGCCGGCCGGCGGAGATCTCGTCGAGCGTCATCGCGTCCTTGGCGAGCGTGACCGGGTGCCGGAAGTTCGGCGAGCTGACCAGCGTCCCGAGGCGGATGCGGGAGGTCACGGCGGCCGTGGCGGTCAGGAGCGGGAGGGAGGCGTGCCACGGTCCGTCGACGTAGTGCCGCCAGGACAGGTGGTCGTAGGTCCACAGGTGGTCGTACCCGAGAACCTCGAGATGTTCGGCGCGCCGCCGCCACTGGAGCCACGGGTCGGTGGGCAGGCAGACGACCCCGAAGCGCATGGCTCCGAGGCTACGGTAAAGATGGGATGTGTGACCCGACCCCGTGACCTGCCCGGCCTGGTGGCCAGCGACCTCGACGGAACCCTCCTCCGCAGCGATCTCAGCGTGTCTGCGCGGACGATCGCGGCCCTCGACGCGCTCGCCGGATACGGGGTGCCGTTCGTGATGGTGACCGGGCGCCCGTCGCGGTGGATGGCGCCGGTGCTGGAGCAGACCGGGTTCCGCGGTCCGGTGGTCTGTGCGAACGGCGCGGTGGTCCTCGACCCGGCGACCGGGGAGATCCTCGCCGAGTGGCCCATCGAGTGCGACGCGCTGGTCGAGGTGACCCGACGGCTGCGGGAGGCGGTGCCGGGCATCACGTTCGCGGCGGAGTACGGGGACTCGCTCGTCCGGGAGGAGGCGTACCCGACCCGGCTGGACGACTCGCGGCCGGAGGTGCGGAGCGGCTCGTACGAGGAGGTGGTGTCCCGCCCGGTCCCGAAGCTCCTCGCCCGGCTGCCCGACACCGACGCCGACGTCCTGCTCGCCCGGGCCGATGCCGCGATCGACGGGCTGGCCACGCCGACCCACTCCAGCTTCGTCGGACTGGTGGAGATCTCGGCGGCGGGAGTCACGAAGGCGACGGGACTGGCCTACCTGGCCGAGCGGTACGGCGTGGCGGCGGCCGACGTGGTCGCGTTCGGGGACATGCCGAACGACATCCCGATGCTCGCGTGGGCGGGCCGCTCGGTCGCGGTCGGGAACGCGCATGCCGCGGCGCGGGCGGCGGCGCGGGGCGAGACGACGCGGAACGACGACGACGGGGTCGCCGCGCACCTGGAGACGCTGCTGGCGACCGCGACCGCGACCGCGACCGCCCCGACGCACCCCACCCCGAACTGATCATGGGGTCTTCGGCAGACACGGCCGGCGTGCCGTGCCGAAAACCCCATGATCAACGGCCGGTGAGGGCCTACAGGTACTGACCGGTCCCGTGCGACGGGTGGTCGTTCTCGCCCTCCGGGGGTCCGCCGGGACCGCCCATTCCGCCGGGCCGCATCATCCCCGGCGGGAGGGCCGGCCGGCCGCCGCCGCGCATCTGCTCGAGCTGCATCCGGGCCGCCATCTGCTGGGCGACCACGGCCGCCTGGATGCCGTGGAACAGCCCCTCCAGCCAGCCGACGAGCTGTGCCTGGGCGATCCGGATCTCCGCCTCGGTCGGGATGCCGTCGCCGAACGGCAGCGTGATCCGTTCCAGCTCCTCGCGCAGCTCGGGTGCGAGCCCGTCCTCGAGCTCGGCGATGGACCGGGAGTGGATCTCGCGGAGGCGGCCGCGCCCGGCCTCGTCCATCGGCGCGGCGCGCACCTCCTCCAGCAGCTGCTTCACCATGCTGCCGATCCGCATGACCTTCGCGGGTTCCTCGATGAGCCGGGCCGGGTCGCTGTCGACGTTCTCCTCGACCTCGGCCACCTCGTCACCGGGATCGACGTCCGCCATGTCGATCGGGGTGCCGTCCGGCCCCACGACGACGACCTGCGGGCGGTCACCATCCGCGCTCTGCCGGCGGTTCTGCTCGTCTGCCATCGGGCCATCATCGCGCATGGCGTCGGTCGTCGCCCCCTCGGCGGGAGCGGGAATGAGTCCGGACGCCGCGAGGCCGGGCACCAGACGGTGCCCGGCCTCGATCGCCTGATGGGCTCAGGCGGACGCCGTGAGCTTCACCGCGGAGACGTCGAACTCGAGCTTGATCTTGTCGCTGACCAGGAACCCGCCGGTCTCCAGCGCGGCGTTCCAGGTGAGGCCCCAGTCCTTGCGGTTGACGGTGGCGGTGCCCTCGAAGCCGGCGCGGAGGTTGCCGAACGGGTCCCTCGCCGAGCCGTTGAACGTGAGGTCCACGGTGACCGGCTTCGTCACGTCCTTGACGGTGAGGTCTCCCGTGACGCGGAACTCCTCGTCGTCCACCCGCTCGAAGCCGGTGGCGACGAAGGTCGTCTCCGGGTACGTCTCCACGTCGAAGAAGTCCGCCGACCGCAGGTGACCGTCGCGCTGCTCGCTGCCGGTGTCGATGCTGGCGACCTTGAGCACGACCCGCGCGCTGGACCTGGACAGGTCCGCGGCGTCGAGGTGCGCGGTGCCCTCGAACTCGTTGAACGCGCCGCGCACCGAGGTCACCATCGCGTGCCGGGCGGCGAACCCGATCCGGGTGTGGGCGATGTCGAACTCGTAGTCACCGGACAGGTCCTCGATCGCGGTGGTGGGTGCGGTGTCGAAATCGGTCATGAGCGGGGGTCCTCCTGGGAATGTGGTGACGGCAGAGTGGACGGTACGGGGATCCTCAGCGCGCCGCGGGGATGGAGATCCCGACGCCACCGCGGGTGTGCTCGCCGTACCGGGCCTTCTCGCGGCCGAGGTCGAGCGGCCGGATGCTCTTGCGGGCCGCGCGGGCCTCGTCGTCGAGCAGGTCGGCGGGGATGATCCAGGCGATCTCGAACTCGAGGCCGTCGGGGTCCCGGCCGTACAGGCTCTTGGTCGTGCCGTGGTCCGAGGAACCGACGAGAGCACCCGCGTTGGCGAGGGCGACCATCAGGTTCTCCAGGTCCGCGAGCGTCTCGACCTCCCACGCCAGGTGGTACAGGCCGACGGTGGAGCGGCCGGCACCGGAGGCGCCGGCGGCGGCGCCGATCTCGAACAGGCCCAGGTCGTGGTCGTTGCTGGAGTCCGGGGCCTGGAGGAACGCGGCGCCGCCGAAGCCGTCCGGCGTCATGGGGATGACCCGAAAGCCCAGGACGTCCTGGTAGAACGCCACGCTGCGGCGAATGTCGCGTACGTACAGCACGGCGTGGTTGAGTCGGTGGATACCCATGATGTCCTCCGGACGCTGGGTCGTGGGCGGGCGCCCCGACGAAACCGTCGAGCGTTCGACCGCGCTGTCGCTTCCTGTAAGCTCGTTGAGACCTCAATCATTCCCGGGACACCTGATGACCGCAAACCACTCCGCCACGCCGACCGCAGAGAAGCCCGACCCGGACGAGCCGGTGCGGTGGCTCGACGCGGGCGAGCAGCGGGTCTGGCGATCCTTCCTGGAGGCGTCGCGGCTGCTCTTCGACGCCCTCGACCGGGAGCTCCAGGCGGACGCGGGGATGCCGCACGCCTACTACGAGATCCTCGTCCGGCTCTCCGAGACGGCCGACCGCACCATGCGGATGAGCGAGCTCGCCGACTCGCTGTCCTCCTCGCGCAGCCGGCTCTCGCATGCGGTCGCCCGGCTGGAGGAGCGCGGCTGGGTCCGGCGGCAGGCCGACCCGGCGGACCGGCGCGGACAGTGGGCGATCCTGACCGACGCGGGGTTCGCGGCTCTCGTCGCCGCGGCGCCCGGGCATGTCGGTGCGGTACGCCGTCAGCTGTTCGACCCGCTCACGCCGGAGGACGTCGCCGCGCTCGGTCGGATCAGCGACGCGATACGTCGGGCAGGTACTTGCGACGGCCCCGTAACGGGGTCACAGTTGTAACGACGTAATCAGGCCACCGACGTGGAGGCCACCATGGACCGTCCCGGCGTACCGACCGGCCCGGGGTACACCGGGCCGCCCGACGAACCCGTCGCGGTCCGGGCGTCCGACGACGAGCGGGAGACCGTCGCCCGGGTCCTCAACCTCGCCGCGGGCGCCGGCATGCTGACGCTCGCCGAGGTCGACGATCGGCTGGCCCGGGTGTACGGCTCCCGCACCCGCGCCGAGCTCGTGCCGCTCACGGCCGACCTGCCCGACCACGGGCGCCGTCTGCTGGCGGGCGCCCCGGACGCCCGCGGCGCGGCGCGGACCGGGCTCCGCCGGCACCGCGGGAGCATCCTCGTGGTGTCGCTGCTCCTGCTCGGCGGGTGGGCGCTCGGCAACCACGAGCCACCCGGGTTCTGGCCGGCGTTCCCGCTGGCGTTCCTGTGGCTCGGCGTGCTGACCTACGCCCGCCGCGTCCGGCGTCAGCGGACCAGCAGCACCTTGCCGATGTGGTCGCCGGAGTCGAGGTAGCGGTGCGCCTCGGCCGCGTCCTGCATCGCGAAGGCGCGGTCGACCACCGGCCGCACCTTGTCGGCCTCGATCAGGGGCCAGACGTTCTCGCGGACGTCCGTGACGATCCGCGCCTTCTCGGCGGCCGGTCGGGACCGCAGGCTCGTCGCGGTGACGCTGCCGCACTTTCCGAGCAGCGCCGAGAGGTCGAGCTCGGCCTTGCGGCCGCCCTGCAGGCCGATCGTCATCAGCCGGCCGTTTCGGGCCAGGACGTCGATGTTCTTCGCGAGGTACTTGGCGCCCATGTTGTCCAGCACCACGTCGGCGCCGTACCCGCCGGTCTCGCTCGCGACGATCTCGGCGAAGTCCTCGGTGCGGTAGTCGATCGCCCGGTCCGCGCCGTACGCCAGCAGCCGGTCGTGCTTGACCTTGCTCGCGGTGGTGAACACCCGGGCGCCGTACGCGGTGGTCAGCTGGATCGCGAACGTCCCGATGCCCGACGCGCCGCCGTGCACCAGCAGGATCTCGCCGGGGCTCAGGTGCGCGATGTCGAAGACGTTCGACCACACGGTGCAGGCCGCCTCGGGCAGTGCCGCGGCCTCGTGCAGCTCGACCCCGCGCGGCACCGGCAGGAGCTGGCCGGCCGGCGCGACGGCCTTCTCGGCGTACCCGCCGCCGGAGAGCAGCGCGCACACCTCGTCGCCGACCTTCCAGCCCGTCACGCCGCGCCCCAGCTCGGCGATCCGGCCGGAGCACTCCAGGCCGGGGGTGTCGGGTGCGCCCGGCGGTGGCGGGTAGTGGCCCTGCCGCTGCATGATGTCGGCCCGGTTGACCGCCGACGCGACGACGTCGATCAGCACCTCGCCCGAACCCGGTACGGGGTCGGGGACCTCCGCCCACTCCAGCACTTCCGGACCGCCCGGCTCTCGGATCACGATCGCATGCATGGCCCGACAGTATTGGCCGGGGTTTGACCCGCGCGACCGGGGATAGGGCCACCGGCGAGTGAGGGAGGTCCCCCGTGACCGAGACCGTGGCCCGTCCCGTCGTGACCGTGCTCGACCCCGCCGACGGCTCCGTCGTCGGCTCGGTCCCGGTCGCCGGGGCCGCCGACGTGGACCTCGCGGTCCGTTCGGCTCGCGCCGCGGCGGCGGCCTGGGCCCGCACCCCGGCCGCCGAGCGCGGGGCCCGGCTCGCCGCCGCCGCCGACCGCGTGGCGGCCGCCGCGGACGGCCTCGCGCTGCTCACCACCCGGGAGATGGGCAAGCCGCTCGCCGACGCCCGCGGTGGGGTGGACGCCGGGGTGGGGACACTGCGCCAGTACGCCGAGCTGGGGCCGGTCCACCGTGGACGGACGCTGCTCGGGGGCTGGGATGCCACCGACTTCATGGTGCCCGTGCCACGGGGAGTCGTCGCCGCGATCACCCCGTGGAACGACCCGGTCGCGGTGCCCTGCGGCCTGCTGGGCGCGGCGCTGGTCACCGGCAACGCGGTGGTGTTCAAGCCGTCCGAGCGCGCCCCGCACACCGGGATGCTGCTGGCGTCGCTGCTCGCCGCCGACCTGCCCGTCGAGCTCGTCAGTGGGGACGGCACGACCGGTGCGGCGCTCGCGGCCCATTCCGGCGTGGACGTGATCGCGCATGTCGGCTCGACCGTGACCGGCCGGGAGATCGCGCGCGCGGCCGTCGAGACCGGTGCCAAGGTGATCCGGGAGAACGGCGGCTGCGACGCGCTGCTCGTGGACGACGACGTGGACCCCGGGTGGGCCGCGGAGCAGGCGGCGCTCGGCTGCTTCGCGAACGCGGGCCAGATCTGCACGTCCGTGGAGCGGGTGTACGTCCACGCGGGGATCGCCGCGGAGTTCCTCGCCGCGCTGGTACGCCGGGCCGGCGCGCTCGCCCCGGGGCCGGGCACCGACCCGGCCACCCGGCTCGGGCCGCTGGTGGACCGCCGGCACCGGGCCGCCGTCCACGCGGCCGTCACCGAGGCGGTCGACGCGGGCGCGACGCTGCTGTGCGGCGGGGTGGTGCCGACGGGCGCCGGGGCGTACTACCCGGCGACCGTGCTCACCGACTGCTCGCCCGGGCTGGCGGTCATGCGGGAGGAGACGTTCGGCCCGGTGGCCTCCGTCCAGGTGGTCGGGTCGTTCGACGAGGGCCTCGCGGCGGCGGCCGACTCGGCGTACGGGCTGGCGGCCGTGGTCCTCAGCGGGGATCTCGCGCACGTCCAGCGGGCGTGGCGGGAGCTGCCGGTCGGGACGGTGAAGGTGAACGCGGTGTTCGGCGGGGCGCCGGGCGGGGCGGCGCATCCGCGCGGGGCCAGTGGGGAGTGCTTCGGGTACGGGCCGGAGCTGCTGGACGAGATGACCGCCACCAAGGTGGTCCACGTCGGGCCGGCACCGTCACGTTCCCGCCCGCGGCCGCCGAGGTAGTCAGCAGGTGCGCAGGGCGGTGGCGGCGACCCGCCCGGTGGACCGAGAGGCCGGACGCTCCCGCGTCCGGCCTCTCGTCACGTCGGCCGTGGACCGGCGCACTGCCGGTCGGCTCACTGCAGGTACGACTCCACCTCGCCGACCGGCCGCGCCTCGACGGCGTTGGGGTCGGTCCCGGCCTCCTCGCGCGCCCGGCGCTGCCGCAGCAGGTCCCAGCACTGGTCCAGGCCCTCCTCGACCGCCCGGAGTCGCTCCCGCTCCTCGTCGGACAGCCCGTCGCTCCCGTGCCGGTGGCGGAGGTCCTTCTCCTCGGCCACCAGCTTGTTGATGCGGTCGAGTACCTCGCGATCGTCCATGTGACCGACCCTAACGGCGGTACGGCCGGTCAGCGCCCGGAGATGTCGGCGTGCAGCGGGGCGGGGTGCAGGCCGGGGCCGGCGACGCCGCAGTGCGTGCAGTTCTCCACGTGGACGTGATCCGGCTCGTCCGGCTCCGTCCGCTCCGTGAGGACGTCGTCGCGGATCGACACGAGGGCGATGACGGCGCCCGTGACCAGCAGCCCCACGCAGATCCAGACGGCGACCCGGAACCCGTGCGCGAACATGTCCGGCCGCCGGTACACCGTGCCGGTCAGGCCGGCCAGCGCGGGAACGACGGCGACGGCGAGCAGCCCGGCGGCGCGGGCGACGGCGTTGTTCACGCCCGACGCGACGCCGGCGTGGCGCTGCGGAGCCGCCCCCAGCACGGTGGCGGTGAGCGGCGCGACCATCGTCGCGAGGCCCAGGCCGAACACCACCACGGCGGGGACGACATCGCGCCAGTACGAGGCCCCGGGGCCGATCCGGAGCGTCAGCAGCAGCCCGGTCGCCGCGACGAGCGGCCCGATCGTCATGGGCCACCGCGGCCCGATCCGCTGCGCGAGCCGCCCCATCCGGGCCGAGAGCAGCAGCATCATCGCGGTGGTCGGCAGCAGCGCGGCCCCGGCGGCCAGGGGGCTGAAGCCGGCCACCACCTGCAGGTACAGGACCAGCAGGAAGAACACCGTGCCGAGCGCCGCGTACACCAGGAACGTCACCGCGTTCGCCGCCGTGAACTGCCGGGACCGGAACAGGTCGAGCGGGACGAGCGGGCTCGGACTACGCCGCTCCACCCACCCGAACGCGGCGAGCGCCGCGAGCCCCACGAGCCCGGTGCCGACCGTGCGGAGGGTCGCGCCCGCCTCCCCGCTGGCGACCAGGGCGTACGTGAGCACGCCCAGCCCGGTGGCGGCCAGCACGGTGCCCGGGAGGTCGAGGTGCTCGACCGCCTCGGGGTCACGGGTCTCCGGTACGTGCCGCAGCGCCACCGCGACGACCAGGGCGGCGAGCGGCAGGTTGATCAGGAACACGGCACGCCAGGACACCGCCTCGACCAGCCAGCCGCCGAGGAACGGCCCGATCGCGCCCGCCACCCCGCCGAGGCCGGACCAGGCGCCGATCGCCGCGGACCGGTCCCGCGGGTCGAAGGTGGCCGAGAGGATCGCGAGGCTGCCGGGCGTGAGCAGCGCGCCGCCGACGCCCTGCAGGGCGCGCGCGGCGATCAGCGTCTCGATGTCCGGGGCGAGGCCGCAGAGCAGCGACGCCAGCGCGAACCACACCACGCCGATCACGAAGACCTTGCGCCGCCCGTACCGGTCGCCGAGCGACCCGCCGAGCAGGATCAGCGAGGCCAGCGTGAGCGTGTACGCGTTGAGCGTCCACTGCAGCTGGGCGAACGAGGCGTCGAACTCCTGGCCGACCGCCCGGATCGCGACGTTGACCACCGTCGCGTCGAGCATGGCGAGGCCGGACCCGAGCACGGTGGTCACCAGCACCCAGCGTCCCTGCGAGGTACCCGAGCGGATCCCGGCCACGGAGCCTCCCTCCGCGGTGAGGGTACGCTCGTACGGTGACAAGGGAGCTGATGTGACCGCCGTTCCGGTGGCGCGCACCCGGCCGGAGTCCGCGGTGGTCGCCGAGGCGACCCGCCGCCGCACCTTCGCCGTGATCAGCCATCCCGATGCCGGCAAGTCGACGCTGACCGAGGCCCTGGCGCTGCACGCACAGGTCATCGGCCAGGCGGGTGCCGTGCACGGCAAGGGTGACCGGCGCGGAACGGTGTCGGACTGGATGGACCTCGAGCGCGACCGCGGCATCTCGGTGACCTCGGCGGCGCTCCAGTTCGCGTACCGCGACACCGTGATCAACCTGCTGGACACCCCCGGTCACGCGGACTTCTCCGAGGACACCTACCGGGTGCTGGCCGCGGTGGACTGCGCCGTGATGCTGCTGGACGCCGCCAAGGGTCTGGAGCCGCAGACGCTGAAGCTGTTCGACGTCTGCCGCCACCGCGGCATCCCGATCATCACCGTGGTGAACAAGTGGGACCGGCCCGGCCTCGCGGCCCTCGAGCTCATGGACGAGATCCAGACCCGGATTCAGCTCAAGCCCACCCCGCTGACCTGGCCGGTCGGCGAGGCCGGCGACTTCCGGGGCGTGCTGGACCGCGCGACGGGCGGGTTCATCCGGTTCAGCCGGACCGCCGGCGGCGTGACCCGGGCACCCGAGGAGCACCTCACCGCCGACGAGGCGTCCGCCCAGGAGGGCGCCGCCTGGACCACCGCGGTCGAGGAGAGCGAGCTGCTCGAACTGTCCGAGCAGGACTTCAACGCCGAGACGTTCCTGGCCGGGACCTCCACGCCGGTGCTGTTCGCGTCGGCGTTCCTGAACTTCGGTGTCGGCCAGCTGCTGGACCGGATCGTGGACCTGGCCCCCGCGCCGAGCCCGCGCCTCTCGGTGTCCGAGGTGGAGCGGCCGCTGGACGCGCCGTTCTCGGCGTTCGTGTTCAAGGTGCAGGCCGGGATGGACCGGGCTCACCGGGACCGGCTCGCGTACGTGCGGGTCTGCTCGGGCGTGTTCGAGCGGGGCATGGTCGTCACGCACAGCACGAGTGGGCGGCCGTTCGCCACCAAGTACGCGCAGCAGGTGTTCGGCCGGGAGCGGTCCACGATCGACCGTGCCTACCCCGGCGACGTGGTGGGCCTGGTGAACGCGGCGGCCCTCCAGGTCGGCGACAGCCTGTACGTCGACGAGGCCGTCACGTACCCGCCGATCCCCAGCTTCGCGCCGGAGCACTTCGTGGTGGTCCGGGCGAAGGACTCCGGGAAGTACAAGCAGTTCCGCCGCGGGATCACCCAGCTGGAGCAGGAGGGCGTGATCCAGGTGCTGCGGTCGGACCTCCGGGGCGACCAGGCGCCGGTCCTGGCCGCGGTCGGCCCGATGCAGTTCGAGGTCGCCGAGCACCGCCTCGCCGGCGAGATGAGCTCGCCGGTCGTCCTGGACCGGCTGGAGTACACGACCGCGCGGCGCACCGAGGCCGAGTTCGTGCCCGCGCTGAACAGCATCCCCGGGGTCGAGGTGCTGGAGCGCGGCGACGGCGTGCTGCTGGCGCTGATCCGAGACAAGTGGCGGTTGGGCACCATCCGCCGCGAGCATCCCGAGATCCTGCTGGAGACCCTCGTCGCCGGAGGCGCTGAGTAGGTGACCGGCGCACGTCACGGGGTCGCGTTGCGGTCCCCGAGGTTCTCGCCCGCTGCCCTCGCCACGATCGCCCTGCTGTCGGTGACCGCGGCGTGGGGCTCGACGTTCTTCCTGATCAAGGACGTCGTCACCCGGATACCGCCGGCGGATTTCCTGGCGGTGCGGTTCGCGCTGGCCGCCGTGGTGCTGTTCGCCGTCGCGCCGCACACGGTCCGGCGGCTGTCCCGGGACCGGTGGCGGCACGGCATCGCGCTCGGCGTCGTCTACGGGCTCGCGCAGATCCTCCAGACCACCGGGCTCGCGCACATGTCTGCCTCGGTCTCCGGCTTCGTGACGGGCATGTACGTGGTGTTCACGCCGCTGCTCACCGCGGTGGTCCTGCGCCGCCGGATCGGCCGGGTCGCCTGGATCGCCGTCGCGCTCGCCACGGCGGGCCTGGCGTCGCTGTCGCTGCGGGGCTTCTCGCTCGGGTACGGCGAGGTGATCACGCTGGCCGGCGCGGTGCTGTACGCCGTCCACATCCTCGGGCTGGGGGTGTGGTCGGTGGGCCGGGACGCGTACGGCCTCGCGGTGGTCCAGATGGGCACGATCGCCGTGGTCTGCCTGCCCTTCGCCCTGCCGGGCGGCATCACGATGCCGACGACGACCGGCGACTGGGCCGGGATGCTCTACATGGCGCTGATCGCCGGAGCGCTGGCCCTGGTGGTGCAGACCTGGGCGCAGGCGCACCTGCCCGCCACCCGGGCCGCCGTGATCATGACGGCGGAGCCGGTGTGGGCGGCCGGGTTCGCGGTCGCGTTCGGGAACGAGAGCCTCACGCTGCGGATGTTGCTCGGGGGCGCGCTCGTGCTCGCCGCGATGTACCTCGTCGAGCTCGGCCCGCGCCGGTCCGCCGACGCCGAGGTGCCGCACCTCGGCCCGGTGTGATCAGTACTTCCGGAAGTACCGCTTCAGCGCGGCCACGGTGCCGTACCCGGGGCAGGTCACGTTCCAGTCGACCCGGGTCGTCCACCACTGCGCGAGGACGGCCCCGCCGCCCTGGATCGACTCCTCGGCGCACCGCTGCTCGGCGACGGCGTGGCCCCGCTTGCCCGCGGTACGCCACTCCGGCAGGCCGTACTCGGCCCGGCCGGCGATCGTGTCCCACAGGTACACGGTCGAGTAGATGCCGACCTTCAGGCCCGACCGGCGGTACCCGCGGAGGGAACCCTCGATCACGGCGGCGTTGTACCGCGTGTTCTTCGCCCACGGCCGCTTCTTCGACGGCTCCACGTCGACCCACACGATCGGACTGCGCAGACCGGCGCGGTTCATCGTGGCCACGTTGAACCGCGCCTGGTGGTACCCGTAGTTGCGCAGCCGGGTCGCCGCGTCGGTGCCCCGGTACGGACCCGCGTCGTACCGGCGCAGCTCGGCGGAGTTCGGGTAGCTGGTGAACGCGTACGCCGCCGTGTACAGGTGCCGCCGCTTCGCGTGGTCGACCTGCCATCGCAGGCACGGGTTCGGGAGGAACGCGCGGCCCTGGGTCAGCCCCACGACGACGAACCTGCTGGACCGGTGGGGCATCGGCAGGCCGTACCCGACCCCGCCGGCGGCCGGGCACTGCGGCCACGACACGTCGTTGCCGATCACGCGCACGGGCGCGGCCTGCGCGGGTGCGCCGGCCGTCACCCCGCCGAGCAGAGTGCCGGCGAGGACGGTGACGGCCACCAGGACACTCGCGCGGAGACGGCTCATGTCCCTCCCCATCGGCGGGAGGGGCGGCGCCGTGAGGGTTAGTACGATTTCGGGAGCCCGAGCGAGTGCTGCGCGACGAAGTTGAGGACCATCTCGCGGCTCACCGGCGCGATCCGGGCCGCGCGGACCCCGCCCCACAGGGTCGCCAGGCCGTACTCGGTAGCCATGCCGTT
The DNA here is from genome assembly GCA_030840805.1 of Actinomycetota bacterium. Lineage (GTDB taxonomy): Bacteria > Actinomycetota > Actinomycetes > Mycobacteriales > HKI-0501 > JAVEDU01. The sequence continues at coordinate 4,374 of JAVEDU010000015.1, read as the reverse complement.
GCCGCCGTGCGACTGGATCGCGGCGTCGACCGCGCCGATCGCGGCCTCCGCGGCCGAGTACTTCGCCATGTTCGCGGCCTCGGCGCAGTCGGCGTCCATGCCGTTGTCGTACAGCCACGCGGCCTTGTACATCATCAGCCGGGACAGCTCGATCTGGACCTTCGCGGCGGCGAGGGGGTGGGCGATGGCCTGGTGGGCGCCGATCGGGGTGCCCCACACCGAGCGGTCCCGGGCGTACGCGGCCGCCTTGGCGAGCGCGTACCGCCCGATCCCGGCGGCGTACGCGGCGACGGTGATCCGCTCCGGGTTGAGCCCGGCGAACAGCCCCGCGAGCCCCGCGCCGGCGTACTCCGCGCCGCCGACGAGGGCGTCGGCCGGCAGCCGGACATCGTCCATGAACACGGTGAACTGCTTCTCCGGGCTGGTGATCTCCATCGGGATCGGCCGGTACTCGAAGCCGGGCGCGTCGGTGGGCACGATGAACAGCGCCGGCGCGAGGCGGCCGGTCGCCGCGTCCTCGGTGCGGCCGACCACGAGCACCGCGTCGGCCTCGTCCACCCCGGAGATGTAGTACTTCCGGCCGGACAGCAGCCAGTCGGACCCGTCCCGGCGGGCCGTGGTGGTGATCTTGTGCGAGTTGGACCCGGCGTCGGGTTCGGTGATCGCGAACGCCATCGTCACCGAGCCGTCGGCGAACCGCGGCAGCCAGTGCGACTTCTGCTCCGCGGTACCGCCGCGGGCGATCACGGTCGCGCAGATCGCCGGCGACACGACCATGAGCAGCATCGGGCAGCCCGCCGTGGCGAACTCCTCGCACACCACGGTCAGCTCCTGGATGCCCCCGCCACCCCCGCCGTACTCGGCCGGCACCGCGACCCCGAGGTAGCCCGCCTCGCCGGCCGCGGCCCACAGCTCGCGGGTGTTGCCACCGGTCTTCGCCTGCGTCGTGAAGTACTCGTGGCCATACCGGCCCGCGAGGCCCGCCACGGCGTCGCGCAGCATGGTCAGTTCGGTGCTCTCGCTGAAGTCCACGACTACTCCTCCGGTGATTCCGCTGGGGATGCCACGACGGCCAGCAGCGCGCCCGCCTCGACCTGCGCGCCGGTGCTCACCGGCAACTGCCGCACCACGCCGCCGGCCGGTGCCGTGACGGGGTGTTCCATCTTCATCGCCTCCAGCACGCAGACGACCTGTCCGCCGTGGACGGTGTCGCCCTCGGCCACCGCCACGCGCACGACGGTCCCCGGCATCGGCGCCAGCAGGGACCCTGGTGCGGCCGCAGGCTCCGGTACGGCGAGGGGGTCGGCGAAGCGCAGCGCGACGGCGCCGTGGCCGGAGTCCACCCACACCTCGGCGCCGTACACGTGCACCGCGAGCGTCGTCCTGATGCCACGGTCGGTCAGCACCACCTCGGTGGGCGTGGCGGACAGCACCTCGATGCCGTCCGGCACCGGCCGGTAGGTCACCGTGACCTCGCCCTCCGGACCCGCGTAGGTGGCCCGGTCCGGCTGGGACCGGACGTTCCGCCACCCTCCCGGGATGCCGCGCGGCACCGAGGTTGCAGTGCGGCGGAACGCCGCCGCGGCGAGCGCCGCGGCCAGGGCGGACAGCTCGATCGCCCGGTCGTCCGCGAGGGGGTGGACCACGTCGTGCAGGTCGAGGAACGCCGTGTCGGCGCGGCCCGCGGCGAACTCCGGGTGCCGCAGGACCCGCACGAGCAGGTCCCGGTTCGTGGTGGGGCCGTGCAGCCGGGCCTGGGCCAGTGCGGTGGCGAGCGTGCGGACCGCCGCCGCGCGGGTGGGCGCCCAGGCGATGACCTTGGCCAGCATCGGGTCGTAGTACGGCGTGATCACATCGCCGGCCGCGACGCCGGTGTCCACCCGGACGGTGCCGGGGAGCTCGAAGCCGTGCAGCACGCCGGTCTGCGGCGTCCATCCGGTCGCCGGGTCCTCGGCGTACAGCCGCGCCTCGACGGCGTGGCCGCGCGGCTGCGGCGCCTCGGCCGGCAGGGGCTCGCCCTCCGCGACGGACAGTTGCAGCGCCACCAGGTCCACGCCGTACACGGCCTCGGTGACGGGATGCTCGACCTGGAGCCGGGTGTTCATCTCCAGGAAGTGGAACCGCCCGTCCGGCCCGAGCAGGAACTCGTCCGTCCCGGCGCCGACGTACCCCACCGCCGTCGCCGCCGCGACGGCCGCGTCGCACAGCTCGGCCCGCAGGGCCGCCGACACCGCGGGGGAGGGCGTCTCCTCGACGACCTTCTGGTGTCGCCGCTGGACCGAGCAGTCCCGCTCGCCGAGGGTCCACACGGTGCCGTGGGTGTCCGCGAGGACCTGCACCTCGACATGGCGGCCCCGCTCGAGGAACGGCTCGCAGAACACCGCCGGGTCACCGAACGCGGCCTCGGCCTCCCGGCGGGCCGACGCCACCACCTCGTCCAGACCGTCCAGCGTCCGGACCACGCGCATGCCCCGGCCCCCGCCGCCCGCGGAGGCCTTGACGAGCAAAGGCAGGTCGGCCTCGGACACCCGGCCGGGGTCCAGTTCGGACAGCACCGGCACGCCCGCGGCGGCCATCCGCTTCTTGGCCTCCACCTTGGATGCCATCGCGGTCATCGCGGCGGGCGGCGGGCCGACCCAGGTCAGCCCGGCGTCGAGCACCGCGGCGGCGAACGCCGAGCTTTCCGAGAGGAAGCCGTACCCGGGGTGGACCGCGTCGGCGCCGGCCGCACGGGCGGCGGCGAGGAGCAGGTCGGCACGGAGGTACGTGTCGGTGGCCGCCGTGCCGGGCAGGTGGACCCCGACCGTCGCCTCGACCACGTGGAGCGCGTGCGCATCGGCGTCGCTGTACACCGCGACGGTCTCGATGCCGAGCTCGCGGCAGGTGCGGATGATCCGGCGGGCGATCTCGCCCCGGTTGGCGACGAGCAGGCGGGTGATCACGGCGCTCACATCCGGAAGACGCCGTAGCCGCGGGCGCCCTCGATCGGTCCGGTGTGGACGGCGGACAGGCACATGCCGAGGACGGTGCGGGTGTCGCGCGGGTCGATCACACCGTCGTCGTACAACCGGCCGGACAGGAACGGGGCCAGTGACTGCGCCTCGATCTGCTGCTCGACCATGGCGCGCATCGCGGCGTCGCCGGCCTCGTCGTACTCGCGGCCCTTGGCGGCGGCCGCCTGCCGGCCCACGATGGACAGCACCCCGGCGAGCTGGGCCGGCCCCATCACGGCGGACTTCGCGTTCGGCCACGTGAACAGGAACCGTGGGCCGTACGCCCGGCCGCACATGCCGTAGTTCCCGGCGCCGTAGGAGGCGCCGAGGTTGACGGTGAGATGGGGGACGCGGCTGTTCGCGACGGCGTCGATCATCATCGCGCCGTGCTTGATGATGCCGCCCTGCTCGTAGGACTTGCCGACCATGTAGCCGGTGGTGTTCTGCAGGAACAGCAGCGGGACGTCGGCGGCGTTCGCGAGCTGGATGAACTGGGTGGCCTTCTGCGCCTCCGCGCTGAACAGCACGCCGCGCGCGTTGGCGAGGACCCCGACCGGGTAGCCGTGGAGGGACGCCCAGCCCGTGACGAGGCTCGGCCCGTACAGCGGCTTCACCTCGTCGAAGCGGGAGCCGTCGCAGATCCGGGCCAGCACCTCGCGCGGGTCGAACGGCATCCGCAGGTCGGCGGGGGCGAGGCCGAGCAGGTCGTCGGCGCCGTACAGCGGTTCGTCGGCGGGCTCGGACGGACCCGGGCCGTGTTTGCGGTGGTGCAGGCGGGCGACGATCCGGCGGGTGATCCGCAGCGCGTCGTACTCGTCCTCGGCCAGATGGTCCGCGAGGCCGGAGGTGCGGGCGTGCATCTCGGCGCCGCCCAGCGACTCGTCGTCGGACTCCTCGCCGGTCGCCATCTTCACCAGCGGTGGACCTCCGAGGAAGACCTTCGCGCCCTCCTTGACCATCACGACGTAGTCGCTCATGCCCGGGATGTAGGCGCCACCGGCGGTCGAGTTGCCGAACACCAGGGCGATGGTCGGCTGCTTGCGAGCGCTGGCGCGGGTCAGGTCCCGGAAGACCTTGCCGCCGGGGATGAAGATCTCCTTCTGGGTCGGCAGGTCAGCGCCGCCGGACTCGACGAGCGCGACCGTCGGGAGCCGGTTCTCCTCGGCGATCTGGGAGGCCCGGAAGATCTTCTTGACCGTCCACGGGTTCGAGGCGCCGCCCTTCACCGTGGGGTCGTTGGCGGTGATGAGGCACTCCACGCCGTTGACCACGCCGATTCCGGTGACGACGCTGGCGCCCACGGTGAAGTCCGACCCCCAGCCAGCCAGCGGGGAGAGCTCGAGGAACGCGGAGCCCTCGTCGACGAGCAGCTCGATCCGCT
>JAVEDU010000055.1 GCA_030840805.1 Actinomycetota bacterium | reverse complement strand
TGACGATCCACCCGGACGTCTCGGGACGCCCGCAGGTGCTGCTCATGCTCGAACGCCTCATCGAGCACATCAACTCCCACGAGGGCATCCGCTGGGCCACGTTCGACGAGATCGCCGACGACTTCGCGAAGCGCAACCCGCGCGGCAACGCCTGATGACGGCCACGCGGAACGTCGAGGCGCCCTCCGAGGCGGCGTGGCCCAAGAAGGGCATGCCGTCCGACGAGGTGCTGTTCCGGGGCCCGCCGGTGCTCAGCCGGAAGACCATGATGACGACGACGATCGTCTGCTTCCTGGCGTGGGTCTTCTCGGTCTACGACGTCGTCCTCTTCGGCACCCTGCTGCCGAAGATCGCGGAGGACTTCGGCTGGACGACCGAGTACGCGACGACCGTCGCCACCTGGGTCACCGTCGGCACGTTCTTCGTGTCGCTCGGCGTGGGGCCGTTGCTCGACCGGGTGGGCCGCAAGCCCGCCCTGATCGTCACGACGGCGGCCGCCGCCCTGACGTCGGGCCTCACCGGCACGGTCAACGGCGCGGCGAGCCTCGTCGGGGTGCGGGCCGTCTCCGGCCTCGGGTACTCCGAGGAGGTCGTGAACAGCGTCTACCTGAACGAGATGTACGGGAAGACCCGCAGTCGCGGCTTCATGTACAGCTTCGTCCAGAGTGGATGGCCGGTCGGCGCGCTGCTCGCCGCGGCCTTCACCTCCCTGCTCCTGCCGCACTTCGGCTGGCGCTGGGTCTTCATCCTGGCGACGTTCCCCGCGATCGTCATCGTGGTGCTCGGCGCCCGGCTGCGGGAGTCGCCGCCCTTCGTGGCGCTCAAGCGCACCCGCGAGCTGCGCAAGGAGGGCCGCAACGAGGACGCCACCCGGCTGGCCGGGTTGTACGGCCTGGACATCAGCCGTGACCACGAGTCCGGGCTGAAGCAGATCTTCGCCCCGGACCTGCGGTGGCACACGATCTCGCTGTCCGCGGCATGGCTGTTCAACTGGATGGGCATCCAGATCTTCTCGGTGCTCGGCACGACGATCCTCACCGACGGCAAGGGCGTCTCGTTCTCCAGCGCCCTGGTCGTGCTGATCCTCGCCAACGCGGCGGGCTTCCTCGGGTACCTGTTCCACGGGTACATCGGCGACCGGATCGGCCGCCGGACCACGATCATCGCCGGATGGACGATCGGCGGCATCATCATGACGGTGATGCTGTTCGGCCCGAACTCCAGCGCGTTCGTCATCCCGATGTACGCGCTCGGCCTGTTCTTCCTGCTCGGACCGTACGCGCCGCTGCTGTTCTACATGGGCGAGTCGTTCCCCGCGCGGGTGCGCGGTGTCGGCCCGAACGCGGCGCACGTCATGGGACCGATCGGCGCCATCCTCGGCTCGGCCCTGCTCAGCGCGCTGCTGGCGGCCGGGACGGGCGCGACCACGGCGGCCTTCGTCGCCGGTGCGCTCGGGATGTTCCTGTCCGGCGTGGTCATGCTCGGGACCCGCAAGGTCGGCCAGGACGACTGACGGTTCGCCGCGGGGCCGGCCCGTACGCCGGGCCGGCCCCGCACCCCTCTCGAGGATCGAGGATGTCGATGAGTACGAGCACGTCCCTTCACCGCGACGACGGTCTCGACGGGAAGGTCGCGATCATCACCGGCGGCGCGAGCGGGATCGGGCAGGCCCTCGCCGTCGCGTACGCCCGGGCCGGCGCCGCGAGCGTGGTCGGGTACTTCCCGGGTGACCCGCACGATGTCGCCGAGACCGTCCGCCTGGCCGAAGCGGCCGGCGGCCGGTGCACGGCCGTGGCGGTGGACGTCCGAGACCCCCTGCAGGTCGACGCGCTGGCACAGGACGCGATCGAGGAGTACGGGCGGCTCGACATCGCGGTGGCCGGCGCGGGGATCCTCCGGCGTGCGCCGCTCGCCGAGCTGGACGACCGGGCGTGGAACGACATGCTGTCGGTGGACCTGACCGGGGTGCTGCGCACGTTCCGTGCCGCCGCGGCACGGATGACCGGACCCGGCGCGATGGTGGCCATCTCCTCCATCGCCGGCGGCGTGTACGGCTGGGACGACCACGCCCACTACGCCGCCGCCAAGGCCGGCGTGCTGGGACTGTGCCGCTCGCTCGCGACGGAGCTCGCGCCACGCGGCATCCGGGTGAACGCGATGATCCCGGGGCTGATCGAGACGCCGCAGTCCCTCGACGAGGTCAACTCGCTCGGCCCCGCCGGGCTCGAGGCGGCCGGAAACGGCATCCCGGCAGGCCGGGTCGGCCGCGCCGACGAGGTGGCCCGCGCCATCCGGTTCCTCACCGGTGACGACTCGGCGTACGTGACCGGTCAGCAGCTCATAGTCGACGGCGGCCTCACGGTCCGCTGGCCCGAGTGAGAGGGGACAACATGGGTGTCCTGAATGGACGTACCGCGATCGTCACCGGCGCGGCCAGCGGGATCGGCGCCGCGATCGCGGACGCGTACGCGGCGGAGGGGGCGAACGTCCTGCTCGCCGATCGCGACGTGGACCGGCTGGCGGTGGCGGTGGAACGCATCGGCGCGGCCGGGGGAACGGCGACCAGCGCGGTCGTCGACGTCACCGATGCCGAGCAGACCAAGGCCATGGTGGACGCGTGCCTCGCCGACTTCGGGCGCGTCGACATCCTCGTCAACTGCGCCGGAATGCTGACCGAGGTCCCGCTGGTGGAGATGGACGTCGCCACCTGGGACGAGATGATCGCGGTCGATCTGCGGAGCGTGTTCCTCGGGTGCCGGTGGGCCGTTCCGCACATGGTCGCGCAGGGGTCGGGCCGCGTCGTCAACGTCGCCAGCCAGCTCGGGATCAAGGGCGGGGAGAGCCTCGTGCACTACTCGGCGGCGAAGGCGGGCGTCATCGGCCTGACCAAGGCGCTGGCCCGCGAGGTCGCGCCGCACGGCGTGCTCGTCAACGCGATCGCGCCCGGACCGATCGAGACGCCGCTCGTGGCCGGCATCAGCGAGGACTGGAAGATCGCCAAGCGGGCCGAGCTGCCGCTGGGCCGGTTCGGGCTCCCGCACGAGATCGCTCCGACCGCGGTACTGCTCGCCAGCGACCCCGGTGGGAACCTCTACGTCGGACAGACCCTCGGACCCAACAGCGGCGACGTCATGCCGTGAAAGGCCGGTGACGCGCGATGTGCGGTGCCTGCGGTGCGGGCCGGAGCGGCCCGCGGTGGGAGGACACCCTCGGCATGCCCACGCGCGCCGTTCTGCGGGCCCGGGCCACGGAGGCCAACCGGGTGCTGGGCGTGGGTGCGCGACTCCGGGTCAGGCCGTGGTTCTCGACCGGGTACCTGCTCGCCGACCGGGTCGGCCGCAGCACCCATGTCACCGAGCTGGACTCGCTGTGGACCACGGCGCGCGGCTGGGGAGCGACGCTGCCGGGGTGGGAGGCCGGCTCCGGCGATGCGGTGGTGTACCCGGACCTCCCGGTGCGCGGTGCTCTCGATGCCGTGGCCGTATGGCTCGCGGCCGTGGCGCACCTCGCCCGGCCGGACCGGCTCGAGGTGACGTTGCCCGACCCGACCGGCGAGCGGACCGTCGTGGCGCGGGTCGCCCCCGGTGCCGTCACGCTGACCGCCGTGCCCGGCCGGCCGGCGGCGGCGACCGTGCGGGGCGTCGGGGCGACGGAGGCGGCCCGGCACCTGCGGCGGCATCTCGCCGAGGCGGCCTCGGAGGCTTCCGCGTAGCGACCTGCCGGTGTCGGCGCGGGGGCGAGCTGTCGACCCCAGGGCGGCGCAGGGATCCGGTGCGGAACGAGCGCCACCACCGACCACGCCGTCAGGCCGTAGCTGCCGGCCGGCGATATCACGCCACCGGGGCGCACCGGATGCCGAGGACGGCCGGAGTCAGCGCCAGGGCCGCCGAGTCGAGGATGAACAGCTGCGCGAGGACCGCCCCGACCGTGACGCCGGCGAGGTCGAGCGCGGCCGGCCGAGCGGTACCGGCAGTGGAGGAGGCCCACATGCCGGGCAGGGACCTGCGGATCCTCGACATCAGCACGGCGGACACCTCGCCGCTCGGGCAGTTCGACGTGATCCTGTCCTGCACGACAAGCCGACCTGGACGGCCGCGTGGGTCGACAAGCCGACCCACGCGCACGACGAGCGGTACCTGACGGATCGGCTTCGCCCGCCACGTGACCTCGCTGTCGGTCCCGGCGTTCGACGAGGCGTTCTACGAGCGGTTCCACGACCGGCTCGCGCGGTACCCGCGGTACGACCTGGCGCACGACTTCATCTACCTGACGCTGGGGCCGCGCAGCGATGCCGGTGCCGTTCCGGTGGACGAGGCGACGCGGGCGGCCCTCGGGTCGGACGACGCGGTCGTCCGCGCCGCCGCGCTGGCGGAGCGGAACCGGGTGCTGGAGCGGGAGCTCATCGCGGCGAAGGGTGCGGCACGCCAGTTGCGGGCCCAGCGGGCCGGTACCTCGTGGCGGCTCACCGCGCCGCTGCACAAGGCGGGTCAGGTGGCGCGGTCGGGGCGCCGGATCCGGCCGTAGGGCTCACGCGGCTCGCGGGCGGGGCGCGGGTGGCCGCGCGGCGGCACGTCGAGACCGCGCCGACTGCTGGATACCCGGTCGACCCGCCTGCCGGGGCGGGCGCCGTGAAGACCCGCTCAACAGACTCTCCCAAAGTCCTTGCGGATACTGACCGGAGAGTATACAAACGACGACAGGAGCGATTCCGGCTGTCTGCGACCCGGCTCACGAGGGCCCGCGGAACTTGGGGGATGATGTGATCGAGAGCCCGGCCCCGTACCCACCCGTCACGGACGGCGACACCGCGCTGCGCGCGGCACTCGCCGAGGCGAACATCCCGACGCTGCTGATGGTCCTGGTGCAGCTCACCGGCGACCGCCACTGGCTGGCCGACCCCTACCGGCCCACCCGCACCAAGGGGATGAGCGACCACGACACCGGCGGCCTCGCGCCGGAGGTCCAGGACCTCATCCGGGCCGAGGCGTTCGACGCCATCCGCCGCGGGCAGGCCGGCGAGCTGACCCCGATGGGGCTGCCGCCGGAGGACCTCTTCGTCGAGATGATGAGCGTCTGCGTCGGCGAGCGGGTCCCCGTGGAGTACGCGCCGATGATGGCCGAGGAGATGGGCTTCGTCTCCCGCGACACCACCTGGGAGACGCCCCCACGGCCCGAGGCGCTGACCGGGTTCCACGTCGTGGTCATCGGCGCCGGCGTCTCCGGCCTCTGCGCGGCGATCAAGCTGGAGCAGGCCGGCATCCCGTACACGGTGCTCGAGAAGAACGACTCGGTCGGCGGCACCTGGCTCGACAACCGGTACCCGGGCTGCGGCGTGGACACCCCGAGCCACCTGTACTCGTACTCCTTCGCCCCGCAGGAGTGGCCGAACTACTACTCCAAGCGGCCGCACCTGCACGAGTACCTGGAGCGGTGCGCCACCGAGTTCGGCGTGCGCCACCGGATCCAGTTCCGCACCGAGGTCGTCTCGGCGGTCTACGACGAGGCGCGGACGACGTGGACGGTCACCCTCCGCGGCGAGGACGGCGTCGAGCGAGAGCTCACCGCCAACGTGGTGATCAGTGCCGTCGGCCAGCTCAACCGGCCGTCCGTGCCCAAGATCCCGGGCGCGGAGACCTTCGCCGGCCCCGCGTTCCACTCCGCCCAGTGGCCGTCCGACGTGGACGTCAAGGGCAGGCGCGTCGCGGTCGTGGGCACCGGCGCGAGCGCGATGCAGCTCGTCCCGGCGATCGCCGACGAGGTCGCCGCGCTGACCGTGTTCCAGCGCTCCCCGCAGTGGGCCGCGCCGAGCGAGAACTACCGCCGCTCGGTCACCGACCACGTCAAGCTGCTCATGGACGAGGTGCCGTTCTACGCCGCCTGGTACCGCTTCCGGCTCGCCTGGTCCTTCAACGACAAGGTCCACGCGTCCCTGCAGCTCGACCCCGAGTGGGAGCACCCCGAGCGTTCGGTGAACGCGGTCAACGACGGGCACCGCCGCTTCTTCACCGACTACATCCTGAGCCAGCTCGGCGACCGGACCGACCTGATCCCCAAGGTCCTTCCGACCTACCCGCCGTTCGGCAAGCGGATGCTCATCGACAACGGCTGGTTCCAGGCGATCACCAAGGACCACGTCGAGCTGGTCACCGAGCACGTGACCGAGATCCGGCCGGACCGTCTGGTCACGGCGGACGGCGCGGAGCACGAGGCGGACGTCATCGTGTACGCCACCGGGTTCGACAGCCTCCGGATGCTGGCACCGATGGACATCCGCGGGCGGTCCGGTCGCTCGATCCGGGAGGCCTGGGGCGACGACGACGCGCACGCCTACCTCGGCCTCGCGGTGCCGGACTTCCCGAACTTCTTCTGCCTGTACGGCCCCAACACGAACCTCGGGCACGGCGGCAGCCTCATCTTCCTGACCGAGTGCGGCGTCCGCTACATCATGGAGATCGTCCAGCAGATGGTCGCCGAGGGACTGTCCGCAGTGGAGGTCCGGCAGGACGTCCACGACGAGTACAACGCCCGCGTGGACGCCGCCCACGACCGGATGATCTGGACCCACCCGGGCATGGACACCTGGTACCGCAACGGCCGGGGCCGGGTCGTCACGAACTCGCCCTGGCGGGTGGTCGACTACTGGCAGATGACGCGCACCGCGCGTCTGGAGGAGTTCCACGTGGAGGGAACGTCATGAGCGAGGTCATCGTCGAGGTACGTCCGGACGGCGTTGCGACGCTGACCCTCGCGGCGCCCGACCGCCGCAATGCGCTGACGGTCGACATGGCCGACGAGATGGTGGCGGCCTGCGACGCGCTGGACGCCGACGAACGGGTCGGCGCGGTCGTCGTGCAGGCGCAGGGCAACGTGTTCTGCGCCGGGGCCCACCGCGCCGTGCTCGCCGCGGTGGCGAAGGACCCGGCGTCCGACGAGTCGTACCGGGGGCTGAACCGGATCTACGCGGCCTTCACCCGGGTGGGCCGGCTCGCCGCCCCGACGATCGCGGCGGTGCGGGGCCCGGCCGTGGGCGCGGGCATGAACCTGCTGCTGTCCACGGACCTGCGGCTGGTGGCCGAGGACGTGCGGCTGTCCACCGGATTCCTGCCGCTGGGCGCGCACCCGGGCGGCGGCCACTTCACCCTGTTGACCCGTACGGCCGGCCGCGAGGTGGCGGCCGGGGTCGGGCTGTTCGGCGCGGCGCTCACCGGCCGCGAGGCGGTGGAGCGCGGCCTCGCGTTCGCATCCGCCCCGGCGGACGAGGTGGAGGCCGAGGCGATCCGGTTGGCGGGCACGGTCGCGAAGGACCCGGCGCTGGCCCGGGCGGCGGTCCGTTCCTTCCGGCTCCAGGCCGGCCCGCCCGGGGTCGGCTGGGACGTCGGCGTGCAGGTCGAGCACGCGGCGCAGATGTGGTCGTTCCGCCGCGGTCCGCTCGGGCAGGCCTGAATGGTCCTCGCCCTGCCGCCCACGCGGCTGCCGGAGTCCGCGGAGAGCCTCCGTGCCGAGGTGCGGCAGTTCCTGACCGAGCAGGACTTCGTACCCGGGGTGGACACCTGGCTGTCCAGTTTCGACCCGGAGTTCAGCCGTCGGCTGGGTGAGCGCGGCTGGCTGGGGATGACCTGGCCCAAGCGGTACGGCGGACACGAGCGCTCGGCGCTGGAACGGTTCGTCGTCATCGAGGAGCTGCTCGCGGCCGGTGCCCCGGTCGCCGCGCACTGGGTGGCCGACCGGCAGTCCGCGCCCTCGCTGCTGCGGTTCGGCACCGAGGGCCAGCGCCAGAAGCTGGTGCCCGCGATCGCCCGCGGCGAGTGCTACTTCGCCATCGGCATGTCCGAACCGGACAGTGGCTCGGACCTCGCCTCGGTACGCACGAAGGCGACCCGGGACGGCGACGGCTGGCGGCTCGACGGCACCAAGGTGTGGACCAGCGGCGCGCACCACTGCCACTACATGATCGCGCTCTGCCGCACCGGCCCGGACCGGCACGGCGGGCTCACCCAGTTCGTCGTGGACCTCGCGGCGCCGGGCGTGCAGATCCGCCCGATCGAGCTGCTGACCGGTGAGCACCACTTCAACGAGGTCGTGCTCGACAACGTGTACGTGCCCGGCGATCAGCTCCTCGGCACCGAGGGCGACGGCTGGAAGCAGGTCACCTCGGAGCTGGCGAACGAGCGCAGCGGTCCCGAACGCATCCTGTCCACCGCGCAGCTCCTGATCGAGCTCGCGCGGTACGCCGAGACGGCCCGGGACACCCGCACGCTCGCCACCCTCGGCGGGCTGTTCGCGCAGATGTGGTCGATCCGGCAGCTGTCCCTGCGGGTCGCCGGTGCGCTGGACCGCGGTGCCTCGGTCGAGGTCGAGGCGGCGCTGGTGAAGGACCTCGGCACCCGGTTCGAGCAGGAGGTCGTCGACGCCGTCCGCGTCGTCCTGGCCGGGAACGTCGATCCGGACGGCCGGGCGGCGGCGCTGCTGACCCATGCCGTGCTGCACAGCCCGGGCTTCACGCTCCGGGGCGGCACCACCGAGATCCTCGGGGTCATCGTGGCGAGAGGACTGGGACTGTGAGCGACGAGCGCGAGCTGCTGGCGGGCACGGTCACCGAACTGCTGACCGACCACTGTGGATCCGACCGGGTCGCGGCGGCCGACGGCGGCTGGGACGAGGCCCTGTGGGGTCATCTCGAGCGGGCCGGGCTGACCGGGATCGGCATCGGTGAGGAGGCCGGCGGCTCCGGTGGCGACCTGGCGGACGCCGCGGTCGTCGCGCGGCTCTGCGCGAGCTTCGCGGCCCCGGTGCCGATCGCGCCGACGCTCCTCCTCGCCCCGTGGCTGCGCACCGCGGCGGGGCTGGGCCACCGCGCCGGGCCGGCCGCGGTCGCGGGGGAGCCCGGCGTGACGGCGGTACGCGGCGCCGGGGGCTGGACCCTGCGGGGCATGGCCCGCGCGGTGCCGTGGGGGCGCTGTGCGACCGGCGTACTGGTGCTCGTCTCGACCGCCGAGGGTCTGGCGCTGGTCGACGCCGACGAGGCCGTGGTCGAGCCGGGCGTGAACGCGGCCGGCGAGCCCGCCGACACGCTGCGGTTCGACGGCATCCGGGTCCCGGACGAGATGGTGCGCCCGGTCACCACCGATCTCCTCGAGGAGCTGCGGCTGCGCCGGGCCCTGGCCACCACGGTCATGCTCGCCGGCGCGCTCGACAGGGTGCTGGAGCTGACCAGGCGATACGTCGGGGAACGGGTGCAGTTCGGCAAGCCCATCTCCTCGTTCCAGCTGGTCAAGCAGAAGGTCGCCGTCCTCGCGGGCGAGGCGGCCGTGGCCGGCGCGGCGGCGGACGCGGCGGTGCTCGCGGTGGCGGAGGGGTCCACCGACGCGGCACCCGCCGTGCTCGCCGCGCGGGTCCGGGCCGCGCGTTCGGCCACGGCGGCGACCGCGATCGCGCATCAGCTCCACGGCGCCCTCGGGTTCACCCGGGAGCACCGCCTGCAGCACTTCACCCGGCGGCTCTGGGTGTGGCGGGACGAGGGCGGTACCGAGGGCGGGTTCCAGGAGGAGCTCGGCCGGGTGCTCGCCGAGCGCGGCGCGGCGGACTTCTGGCCGACCGTCGTCCGAGCGGGGACGTGATCGTGCAGATCGCCGCGCTCTCCACCTACCTCCCGGCGTGGGCCGACGCCCGCGGCCACCGCGTACCCGGCCCGGACGAGGACGTCACCACCCTCGCCGTCGCCGCGGCCACCGGGCTGGGCGCCGACGCGCTCGCCACGGTGGACCGCATCGTGCTGGTGACCCGTCGTCCGGACGCCACCCTGGGCACCTTCCCCGAGATCGTGCTGCAGGCCCTGGGCCTCGACCCCGGGACACCCGTCGAGGAGCGACTCGGCGGCGCGCCGGCCACGCTCGACGCGCTGCTGTCCGCCGCGCCCGGCACGCTGGTGATCGGCGTCGACCCGCAGGCCCCGGCCGCCGCGGGCGCAGCGCTCGCCGGACCCGGCGGGTTGTCGATCGAGCGCGCGGACACGGTCCGCCACAGCGTCCCGGTCCGCAGCCGCGCCGCCGGTGACACCGCGGACCGCGTGTACGACGACCCGCGGCTGCTGCGGGAGCGGGGCTGGAAGCGGGCCCTCGGTGGCGCCGACGCGACGGTCGTCGCGGGGCTGCCGGTGCGGGATGTCGGCAAGCTCGTCCCGGGGGCCGATGCGGTGGCCGAGGCGGTCGAGGCCGCGGCGCCGATCCTCGCGCTCGCGCACCACCCCGGACTGCTGGTCGCGGTCGAGAACGGGCACAGCGTCTCGGCGCAGGTCACCGGTTCGGTCCCGTGTGCGGCGACCGCCCGGACGCCGAACCCCGCCCCGCCGACCTGGGAGCCTCGCACCCCGGCCGAGATCCCGGCGTCGCTCGCCTCGTACGAGCGGGCGCTGGAGGCCAAGGTCGGCTGGAAGGCGGGCGAGTGCCGCGAGTGCGGCGAGCGGAGCCTCCCGCCGCGGGCCCGCTGTCTGTCCTGTGGCGGGATGGAGACCCAGGACCTCGTGGCGCTGCCCCGGTCCGCGGCGGTGTACTCCGTCGTCACGGTCCGCGCCCCCGTGCCAGGCAAGCACGGGCCGTACTCGCTCGCCGTCGTCGACATCGCGGGTACCTCGCTGCGGACCCTCGCGGCCGTCACCGACGCCGAGGCCGGTACGGCGCGGATCGGCGACCCGGGCGCGCTCGTGCTCCGCCGGGTCGCGGTGCGCGCCGGGATCCCGGACTACGGATACGCCTTCCAGCCCGAGGAGCAGTCATGAGAGACGTGGCCATCGTCGGAGCCGGGATGATCCCGTTCGGCGAGCTGTTCGACCAGGGCATCAAGGACATGGTGGCCCGGGCGTTCGACGCGACGCTGTCCTCTGTGGACAAGGGCATGCGGCCGGACGAGATCGGCGCCGCGTGGTTCAGCGAGGTGCAGAGTGTGGACGGCTTCCCGGCCGGTCTGCTCGCGGACGCCTGCGGGCTGGGCGACATCCCGGTGACCCGGGTGGAGAACGCCTGCGCCAGCGGCAACGACGCGCTGCGCAACGCGCTCTATGCGGTCGGTGGCGGGTACGTCGACGTCGCACTCGTGCTCGGTACCGACAAGGTGCGCGACACCTCGGCCAGCTCCACGTTCTGGGACTGGATGGGCACCAACCGCGACTCGGCCTGGGACCTGCCGCTCGGGCTGATCTCGCCGGCCAGCTTCGCGCTGCACGTCGCGCGGTACATGCACGAGTTCGGGGCCACCCGTGAGCACCTGGCGATGGTGGCGGTGAAGAACCACCACAACGGCGCCACGAACCCGTACGCCCACCTGCGGTACGAGGTGACGATGGAGCAGGTGCTCGCGGCGCCGATGGTGGTGGAGCCGTTCGGGCTGCTGGACTGCGTGCCGCAGAGCGACGGCGCCGCGGCGGTCCTGATCGCCGGACGCGACGTCGTGGACCGCTACACCGACCGGCCGGTGTGGGTCCGCGGTGTCGGTACCGGGATGGACCGGGTGCTGCACGCGGAGAAGGCGGACCTCAGCCGCTTCCCGGCCACGGCCAAGGCCGCGAAGCAGGCGTTCGCGATGGCCGGCATCGGCCCGGAGCGCATCGACGTCGCCGAGGTGCACGACTGCTTCACCGGCGTCGAGATGATGACGTACGAGGAGCTCGGTTTCTGCGGCCGGGGCGAGGCCCCGCGCCTGCTGGAGAGGGGCGAGACCTCGATCGGGGGCCGGTTGCCGGTGAATCCCAGCGGTGGGCTCAAGTCGAAGGGGCATCCGCCGGGCGCGACGGGTCTCGCGCAGTGCACCGAGCTGTTCGAGCAGCTGCGCGGCGAGGCCGTGAACCAGGTGGACGGTGCCCGGTGGGCGCTGGCGCACAACGTCGGCGGCCCGACCGCGGTCGCCGCCGTGACGGTCCTGGCGGGTCCGGATGCCTGAGGTGTCGAGCGGGCACGACCTGGCCGGCAAGGTCGCCGTCGTCACCGGCGCGGCCCAGGGCATCGGGCTCGCGGTGGCCGTCGCGCTCGCCGCGCAGGGCGCGCGGGTGGCGATGCTGGACCGGGACGGTGACGCCGTCCGGGCAGCCGCGGCCGAGCTGGGCGACGCCGCGCTCGCGCTCGCCGTGGACGTGGGGGACGAGACTGCCGTCACGCGGGCCGCCGAACGGGCCGAGGCCGAGCTGGGGCCACTCGGGGTCTGGGTGAACAACGCCGGGATCACCCGCCCGGGGATGCTCCGCGCGATGTCCGCGGACGACTTCGACGTCGTGCTGCGGGTGCACGCGCGCGGGACCTTCCTCGGGCTCCGGGAGGCCGCCCGCCGGATGGGCAGCGGGGGCTCGATCATCAACGTCACCTCCTCCGCGGGGCTGGACGGCACGATCGGGCAGCTCAACTACGCCGCGGCCAAGGGCGCGATCGTGGCGATGACGAAGTCCGCCGCCCGGGAGCTGGGCAAGGCCGGTGTCCGGGTCAACGCGGTGTCGCCCGCCGCCGCGACGCCGATGACCGAGACGGTGCGCACCGACGAGCGGTTCGCCGCGAAGTACCTGGACCGCATCCCGTTGCGGCGGTGGGGCGAGCCGGACGAGGTGGCCGAGGCGTTCGTGTTCCTCGCCGGCGCGACCTCCCGGTACATCACCGGGCAGGTCCTCTGCGTCGACGGCGGCACGTACATGGCGAGCTGAGGTGGACGACCTGGTCCCGGCGGAGTTGACCCCGGCGGAGGCCGTGACCGCGGCCCGGATCGCGGAGTTCCTGACCCCGGGCTGCCGGGTCGCGATCGCGGACGGGGCCGGCATGCCGATCGGGCTGGGCCGCCCGCTCGCGCACGCCGCCCGGCAGGTCGGCGGGGTGCGGCTGCTGTTCGGCTGGTCGTTCACGCTGCCGGTGCCGGAGGACCCGGTCGCCTTCCCGGACGTGCGGACGCTGCTCGGCGGGTACGCGCTGCGGCGCGCGTTCGGCGGCGGCGTGCGGTACCTGCCGGTGCGGCTGAGCACGGTGCCGGCGCTGTTCGCGAGCGGATGGCGCCCGGACGTGCTCCTCGCCGGGCTGCGGCCGGTGCCGGACGGGCTGGGCTTCGGCAGCGAGGTGGCGTGGATGCGGGCGGCGGTCGACGCCGGTGCCCACGTGCTCGCCGAGGTGAACCACGCGCTGCCCGCGGCCTCCCGCGAGCCCGCGCTGCCGTCCGATCGCGTCACGGTCGTGAGCGAGGTCGACCGGCCACCGCTGGAGCTCCCGCGGCCCCGGGTCGACGAGGTGTCCGACGCGGTCGGCCGGCATGTCGCCGCGCTGGTCCGGCCGGGCTCGGCGATCCAGTTCGGCCCCGGCACGATCGGCGACGCGGCGCTGCGGGCGATCGACGTCCCGGTCCGGATCGACTCCGGGATCGTCGGGGACGCGGTCCTCGACCTGGACCGGCGCGGGCTGCTGTCCGGAATCCCGCTCGCGACCTACCTCGCCGGTACCGCGGAGGTGTACCGCTGGGCCGACGGGCGGGCCATCACCGCGCGGCTGGAGCGCACCCACGACCTGACCCGGCTGTCCTCCCAGCGGTTGGTGGCGGTGAACACCGCGCTGGAGCTGGACCTCACCGGTCAGGTCAACGTCGAGGGCTTCGGCGGGGACATCGTGGCCGGGATCGGCGGGCATCCGGACTACGCCGTCGCCGCCGCCCGGTCTCCCCTCGGGGTGAGCGTGGTGGCCCTGCCGACGGTGCGCGGCGGACGTCGCACGCTCGTCGAGCGGCTCTCCGCGCCGACCTCCACCGCCCGCTCGGACGTCGATGTGGTCGTCACCGAACACGGGTCGGCGGACCTGCGCGGATGTACCGACGCCGAGCGCACCGCCGCGCTCCTCGACCTCTGGGGCTGACCGCCCCTCCTCCGAACGAGCACGGCGCTTTCGCCGGAAACGCCGGCGTTTCGTGCCAAAAGCCCATGACCAACACGGCCTGGGGGGCGTCGACTTCCCGGCCACCCTGCGGATTCATCGCCGAAGTCCTTGACCACGCCGACGCATGTGTATACCGTCCGGTCAGTATCAATGTGACGCACGTTACAGGTCTCCGACCGAGGGGCAGCCAGGTGACATCCAGTACGACAGGAGCGCAGGTGCGTACCCATGACGCGCCGCATGCCGCGGCCCAGCCGCACGTTCTGGACGTCGCGGACGTGGTCGCCGGCTACGGCAAGAACACCGTCCTGCGGGGCGTCGGACTGACGGTCGGGGAGTCCGAGCTGGTGGCCCTGCTGGGCCACAACGGCGCGGGCAAGACCACGCTCCTGCGGTCGATCGTCGGTCAGGTGAAGCCCACCGCCGGCCGCGTGCTGCTGGACGGCGCCGACTTCACCGGCCGTCCGCCGTCCGCGACCGCGGTCGCGGGCATGAGCCTCGTGCCGCAGGGCCACGGCGTGTTCCCGTCGCTGACCATCGAGGAGAACCTGACCCTCGCGGCCGCCACCGGCGGCAAGCGGGGCGCCTCGGCGGCCACGCTGGCCGACTCGAAGGCATTCGCCTTCGACCTGTTCGGCATCCTCAAGCAGCGCCCGAAGGACCGCGCCGGGTCGCTGTCCGGGGGACAGCGCCAGATGCTCGCCATCTCGATGGCGCTGATGACCCAGCCGCGCCTGATGCTCCTCGACGAGCCGTCCACGGGGCTCGCCCCCGTGCTGGTCGACGAGGTGCTCGCCGCGGTGCGGAAGGTGAACCGGGAGCTCGGCACCAGCGTCCTGGTCGTCGAGCAGGACATCAAGCGGGTGCTGGGCGTCGCCGACCGGGCGTATGTCCTGAAGCTGGGTGGCCTCGTCTTCACGGGGACCCCGGCGCAGCTGGAGAAGCGGGACTGGTCAGAGCTCTTCTGATCCGCACCACCCGGGCCTCGTTGCGCCCGGTCCCCTCGAGAGGAGAACCCGTGAAGTTCGGAGCAGGCGGTCGGCGGTGGCTGGTCGCGGTGGCGGCGGTTGCCGTTCTCGGTACCTCGGCATGTGGCGGCGGTGCCGCCCAGGGCGGGGACGCCTCCGTCACCAAGGACGGCGTGACCACGTACAAGATGGGCGTCGCGATGGCCCTGTCCGGCAGCCAGGCGGCGCTGGGCCAGGACTTCGTCACGTTCGTGAAGTACGGCGTCGAGGACGCCAACAAGGAGTACAAGAAGGACGGGTTCCAGATCGACCTCGTCACCGAGGACACCGCCGGTACGGCCGACGTCGGCCTCAAGGCGTTCAACAAGCTGGCCTCGATCGAGCAGGCTCCGGTCGTCTTCACCGCGTGGAGCGCGGTCGTCAAGGCGATGGCGCCGGCCTCGAAGGACGTCGGCGTCGCGCTGATCAACAGCGGCGCGAACAGCCCGGAGCTCGAGGGCGCCGGTGAGAACCTGCGCAACTTCTTCCCGCTCGCGTCCAACGACGTCGCCGCGGTCAGCACCTACATGGCCGAGCACGAGAAGAAGAAGCGCGCCGCGATCATCCACGTCGACAACGCGACGGGACAGGGCGCCGCGGAGGTCTACAAGAAGTCCTTCGAGAAGGCCGGTGGCGAGATCGTCGCGACCGAGTCGATCCGGCAGGACGCGGTCGACGCCTCCGCGCAGGTCGCCAAGGTGCTCGCCGCCAAGCCGGACACGATCCACGTCCACGCGCTGCTCGGTGAGGCGCCGGTCATCTTCAAGGCGCTGCGCGAGCAGGGCTCGACCGTCCCGCTGACGACCTATGCCGGGCTCGGCGAGGCGGTTGCCGTCCGCACGGCCTCCGGTGCGGCGATGGACGGCCTGATCTACACGACGCTCGCGAACACCTCGCCGGAGGATCCGAAGATCGCCTCGCTGGTCGAGCGGTTCAAGAAGGAGAAGAACCGCGAGCCGGCCGGGCTGTCCTACGACGTCTACATGTACGACAGCGCGTTCTTCTTCGCCGAGCTGATCAAGGGCATCCGCGCCGCCGACAAGCCGGTCACCGGCGAGAACATCCTCAAGGCCATCGACGACACCGACAGCTTCCCGCTGCCGCTGCAGCGGTCGACGGAGTTCACCGACACCGGCATCGTCCGCAAGCAGGTGATCCTCAAGAAGATCGGGACCACGGCGGACAACCCGGCCCGGGACAAGGCCATCGCCACCATCGAGCCCTAGCCGACCCCTCCCGCCCGCCCCTCCCCGTGGGGCGGGCGGGAGGCCCCCGAACCGAGGATTGTCCATGGACCTGCTCCTCCAGCTCGCCAAGAACGGTGCGATCATCGGCCTGCTGTACGGCCTGTTCGCCTACGGCATGAGCCTGATCGTCTCGACGACCGGCGTGCTGCACTTCGCCCACGGCTTCACGCTCGTCGGTTCCGCGTACACGTTCTGGTGGCTGTTCCAGGGCCAGGATGTCCATCCGGTGCTCGCCGCGGCGCTCACCCTCGTGGTCGCCGGCGCGATCGGGGTGCTGATCGAGCTCGGCATCTACCGGCCGCTGCGCCGCCGCAAGGCGGGAGAGATGACGTTCCTCGTGGCCTCGCTGGCGGTGCTGACCCTCGGCCAGAACTTCCTGGTCCTGCTGTTCGGCACCGACCCGAAGCCGACGCCGCCCTCGGAGTTCATGTCCTGGAGCGTCTCGTTCGGCCCGCTGCTGATCCGCACGTTCGACGTGCTCGTGATCGCGGCCAGCCTCGTCGCCTTCGTCGGGCTGTACCTCCTGCAGACGAAGACCGCCGTCGGGCTGTCGTTCCGCGCCGTCGGGGACAACCCGCAGCGCGCAGAGACGCTCGGCATCCGGCTCCAGCACACGTACGTCTGGGTGTTCCTCGCCGGCTCGGTCGTCGCGGGACTGCCCGCGATCCTGCTCTCCGTGCAGAACCCCGTCACGCCGTCGATGGGTTTCGACCTGCTCGTGAAGGCGGTCATCGCCCTGGTCATCGGCGGGATCGGCAGCATGCCGGGCGCGCTGCTGGGCGGTGTCCTGATCGGACTCGTCGAGAGCCTGGCCGTCTACAAGCTCCCGACGCACTGGGCCGAGTTCACCCTGTTCGCGGTCCTCTTCCTGTTCGTCGTCGTCCGGCCCAACGGGCTGACCCGCAGCAGACTGCGGTCGGCATGACCCGGATCTCCGCTGTCGTCGCAGAAGGGACCGCGTCAGCATGGCCTTCTATCTGAGCAACCTGATCGCGCTGCTGGCGATCTTCGTCATCCTCGGGATGTCCTTCAACCTGCTGATGGGCAACGCCGGGCTGTTCTCCATCGCCCACGGCGCCTTCTTCGGCCTCGGCGCGTATACCACCGGCCTGCTGATGCGGGATGCGGGCTGGAGCTTCATCCCGGCCGCGCTGGCCGCGGCCGGCGCGTGTGCGGTGGTCAGCATGGCCCTGGGGATCGCGGCTCGCCGGGTCACCGACGTGTATCTGGTGATCCTCACGCTGGCCTTCCAGGTCGGGGCGATCGAGATCATCCGGAACACCGCCATGACCGGCGGCGCGGGCGGCCTGATCGGCATCCCCCGGCCGGACATCTTCGGTGGGGTACTGGTCACGCCCGAGCAGGTCGCGGGTCTCGCGGTCGTGCTCTGCCTGTTGATCGCGGTGGCGCTGCGGGGCATCGTCCGCTCGCCGTTCGGCCGTTCGCTGAAGGCGCTGCGCGAGGACGAGCTCGCGGCGCGCTCGCTCGGCAAGGCCACCCCGATGGCGAAGATCAAGGCGTTCGCGCTGTCGTCGGCGCTGGCCGGGGTCGCCGGCGCCCTGTTCGCCGTGCAGGTGCGGTACATCAGCACCGCGGACTTCGGCCTCGACCGCTCGATCGAGGTGCTGTCACTGACGATCATCGGCGGGCTCGCCGTCTGGTGGGGACCGTTCGTGGGCGCCGCGGTGGTGCTCCTGATCCCGGAGTCGCTCACCTACCTCGACTTGCCGGACACGCTCGTCGGCGCCGTCAAGGGCTTTGTGTTCTCGTTGTTGCTGCTCGCGTTCCTGCTGTTCCGGCCGCAGGGCATCGCGGGCCGCCGGCGCCGGGAGACCTCGGCGCCCGCGGTGGCCCCGGCCGCCGCGCCGGTACCGCGACAGCGGGACGAGGCGCCGGTCCTCGTGCCCGAGGTGGCCGGTGCGCCGGTGGTCGAGCGGGCCGGCGGTGACGCGCTGCGGTGTGAGAACGTGTCGATCTCGTTCGGCGGCCTCAAGGCCGTGGACGGCGTCACGCTGACCCTGCGGCCGGGCAGCATCACCGGTCTCGTCGGGCCGAACGGCGCGGGGAAGACCACGCTGTTCAACCTCCTGTCCGGCCTGCTGGAGCCCGACACCGGGCGGGTGTACTTCGGTGACCGCGACGTCACCCGGTCCTCCCTGGACACCCGGGCCCGGAACGGGATCGTCCGCTCCTTCCAGGAGATGCGGCTGTTCGACGGCATGACCGCACGCGAGAACCTCCTTCTCGCCCTCACCCCGAAGGGCGACGAGCGGATCCTCACCCCGGGCGTCGTGCTCGGTGGCCGGCACGCTCCCGAGCGGGAGCGGGTGGCGCGGGCCGACGAGATGCTCGCCTACCTCGGGATCGCGCACCACGCCGAGACACTGGCCGGGGACATGTCGTACGCCGAGCAGAAGCTCCTGATGATGGGACGGCTGCTCGCCACGAAGGCCGACTGCTACCTGCTGGACGAGCCGATGTCCGGGCTGGACGCCGCCGGGCGGGAGCGCATCCTGGCGTTGCTGCGGGACACCGTCGCACAGGGCGCCACGATCTGCCTCGTGGAGCACAGCCTCGACGTGATCCGGAACGTGTGCTCCTGGGTCGTGTTCCTCGCCGACGGCGCGCTCGTCAAGGAGGGCCCGACCGCGGAGATCACCGGGGACCGCGAGCTGGCCGCCATGTACTTCGGAACCTGATGGGATCCACAGTGGACAACACGGTGATCGTGACCGGGGCTTCGCGCGGCCAGGGCGCCGCCGAGGCGCGGTTGCTCGTCGACCAGGGCGCCTCGGTGGTCCTCGCCGACGTCCTGGACGACGCGGGCGAGGCGCTCGCCGCCGAGCTGGGGGACAACGCGCTCTACGTCCACCTCGACGTCACGTCCGAGCCGGACTGGGCCCGGACGGTGGAGCTCGCGGAGAGCCGGTTCGGCCCGGTGCGCGCGCTGGTGAACAACGCCGGCGTGAGCCACCGTGTCGGTCTGATGGACATCGACCTCGGCGACTGGAACCGGGTGCTCGACGTCAACCTCACCGGCCCGCTGCTGGGGATGCGGGCCTGTGTGCCGTCGATGCGGCGCGCGGGCGGGGGCTCGATCGTCAACGTCTCGTCCATCGCCGGACTGACCGCGTACTCCGCCTCGGCGTACTCCGCGAGCAAGTGGGCCCTGCGCGGCCTGACGAAGGTGGGCGCGCTGGAGCTCGGGCCCGCCGGAATCCGGGTCAACTCCGTCCACCCCGGACTGATCGAGACGCCGATGCTCGGCGACGCCCCGTCGGCGATGCTCGACGCGTTCGCGAGCATCACCCCGCTCGGCCGGGGAGGCCGGGCCGAGGAGGTGGCGGCACTGGTCGCCTTCCTGTGCTCGGACGGTTCCAGCTACATCAACGGCGCGGAGATCGCGGTCGACGGCGGCTTCACCGCCGCGGGCCAGATGCAGGGTGTGCTCGGCGCGATCGAGCGCACGACCGGGGGGCCCGCCACGCTGCGCGTCCCGCAGCGAGAGGAGTCATGATGAAGTTCGGGTACCTGCTGGCGGGTCAGTTCCTGGAGGGCGAGGACCCCCACGCGCAGCTCGGGCAGGCGCTGGAGCAGGTGCGGACCGCCCGGGAGGCCGGGTTCACCTCGATCTGGGTGACCCAGCACTTCCTCGCGGACTTCCAGTTCCTCCAGCCGATCCCGTTCCTGTCCCGGGTCGCCGCGGAGGCCGAGGGCATGTCCCTCGGCACGGCCGTGCTGCTCGCCCCGATGTACCCGCCGGTGCTGCTGGCGGAGGAGCTCGCCACGCTGGACGTGCTCTGTGGTGGCCGGCTGATCGTCGGCGCGGGCGCCGGCTACCGCGAGGAGGAGTTCGCGGCCCTCGGCGTACCGCGCAAGGAGCGGGCCGTGCGGCTCGCCGAGACGGTGGACCTGCTCCGTCGACTGTGGAGCGGCAAGCCCGTGACGTACAGCGGCAACGGCGTGGAGCTGAACGAGGCCCGGGCCCGGCTGCTTCCCGCGAACCGGGAGGCCACCCCGTTCTGGATCGGGGCCACCGGCCCGAAGGGGGTCGCCCAGGCCGCCCGCATCGGGGACGAGTGGCTGGTGTCGCCGGAGCTGCCGATCGGCACGATCGCCGAGCGCCAGCAGTGGTACCGGGACGCACTGCCCGAGGGGGTGCGCGCGGAGGACAAGCTGTTCCCGATCCTGCGGGAGGCGTACTGCGGGGCGAGCTACGACGACGCCGTGCGGATCGCCCGGCCGGCGCTGGAGACGAAGTACGCGGCGTACGCCCGGTGGGGTCACGAGGTCGGCTCGTTCGACGACATGGCGCGGGACTCGTTCGTGCTCGGTGACGTCGACCGATGTGCCGAGCAGGTCGAGCGGTACCGCACCGAGGTGGGCACGTCCTTCCTCGGTCTGCGGATGCAGTGGCCGGGGCTGGCGCAGGAGGACGTGCTCGCCAGCATCAGGTCGTTCGGGTCCGTCATCGCGAGGTTCTCGCGGTGACGACCGGTGTGCCGGGCTCTACGGGGGGAGGGGCGATGTCGCAGGACACCGCCGGAGTGACCATCGGGGACCTGCTGGAGCGGGCGGTCGGACGTTTCGGGGACCGCGAGGCCTATGTGGACGGTGAGCGGCGGCTGACCTTCCGCGAGCTGTCCGCGGAGGTCGACCGTTACGGCCGGGCCCTGATGGCGCTCGGCATCGCGCCCGGGGACCGCATCTCGCTCTGGATGGGGAACCGACTGGAGTGGGTCTGCCTCTACCTCGCGACGGCGCGGATCGGCGCGGTGCTGGTTCCGGTCAACACCGGCCTGACCGTGGACGAGGCCGCCTACGTGGTGGGCCAGTCCGACTCGGCGGTGCTGATCGCCGGTGGCCGGATCCGGGACCGTGACCTCGGTGTGGACGCCCTCGTGGTGCTCGCCGACGACCGGGTCAGCGCCCACACCGTCATCGTGGTCGGTGACGACTGCCCGGCCGGGGCGATGCCGCTGGAGGAGCTGCTCGCGCGGGCCGGTGAGACCCCCGAGGCCGATCTGGTCGCCCGCCTGTCCACCGTGGACGCCGACGACGTCGTGCTGATGCTCTACACCTCGGGCACCACCGGGTTCCCCAAGGGCGCGATGCACTCGCACAAGGTCATCCGGAACATGTGCGACGCCGCCGACCGGATGCGCCTCGCCTCGGACGACACGCTCGTGCTGTACCTGCCGCTGTTCCACGTCTTCGGCGCCGCGGCGGTGCTGAGCTTCCTGTACGCCGGCGGCTCGATCGTGCTGGTGCGGACGTACGACGTGGCACACACGCTGGAGCTGGTCGAGCGCGAGCGGGCGACCGTGATGTACGGCGTCGCCACCATGTACTACGACCAGCTGCAGCACCCGACGTTCCCGACCCGGGACCTGTCCCGGGTGCGGCTGTGTCTCGTCCCGGGCACCGGTGACCTGATCCGGCTGGTGTCCGAGAAGATCGGCCCGGCCATCAATGTGTACGGCATGACCGAGACGACGTCGATCACCACGCTCGCCGGCATCGAGGACCCGTTCGAGCGGCGCGGCGACACGGTGGGGTACCCCCTGCCCGGGTTCGAGGTGAAGATCGTCGGGGCGGACGGCGCGACGGTACCGGTGGGGGACAGCGGCGAGCTGGTCGTCCGGGGCCACCCGGTGATGCTCGGCTACTACAAGAAGCAGGAGGCCACCGCGGCCGTCCTGGACGACGACGGCTGGTTCCGCACCGGCGACCTCGCCGCGCTGACCGAGGACGGGTACGTCCGGTACGGCGGCCGGATCAAGGACATGTACAAGATCGGCGGCGAGAACGTCGACCCGATCGAGGTCGAGTCCGCACTGATGCGCCACCCGGCGGTCGCGATGGCCGCGGTCGTCGGCGTGCCCGACGCCCGGCTCGAAGAGATCGGCGTCGCGTACGTGCAGCTCCTGCCGGGTGCCACCGCGCAGCCCGAGGAACTGCGGGAGTTCGTCCGCGGCCACCTGGCCCGGTTCAAGGCTCCCCGCCACGTCCGCATCGTCGAGGGCTTCCCGATGACGGCCAGCGGCAAGATCCAGCGGTACGTCCTCCGGAAGCTCTTCCTCGAGGCCCAGGCGTGACGACGATGGAGGAGATGCAGGCCGAGGCGTTCGCCCCCGGCCTGCTGCCCGCCCACCTCGGCATGTCGCTGGACCGGTGCGGCGACGGGTCCGCGGTGGTGTGCCTGCCGTTCCGTGCGGAGCACCGTCAGCACCTGGGCGTGCTCCAGGGTGGCGTCATCGCCACCCTGATCGACGTCGCGATGGCGTGGGCCGTCACGTCGTCGATCCATCCGCGGTTGGCGCCGACGGTCGACCTGCACGTCCAGTACCTGCGCCCGGTGGTGGACTCCGACCTCGCCTGCGAGGCCGTGGTCGTGCGCGCCGGGCGGTCCGTCGTCACCACCCGGGCCGAGGTGACCACCACCGAGGGCACCCTGGTGGCGGTCGGCATCGGGAGCTTCCTTGTCCGTTGATCGTGATAGGACGGACACCGTGACCACTCTGGGCGCGGCCGGGCAGTCGCCGCCGCCGTCACGGCGGGCGATCGCCGAGGAGACGCGGCGGCGCGCGATCCTCGACGCCGCCACCGGCCTGTTCGACGAGCGGGGCTTCCACGGCACCACGACCGACGACATCGCGGACGTGGCCGGCGTGACGAAGCGGACGCTGTACCGGTACATGGCCAGCAAGGAGCAGATCCTCTTCGAGATCCACGACCGGTTCCTCAACCGCACCGTCTTCGAGGAGGTCACCGGGAACGGCACCGCGGTGGAGCGCTTCGAGCACATGCTCCGCACGCACGTGGACGTGGTGGTCAATCACACCCAGGAGATCCGCGTCTTCATGGAGGAGCGCAAGCATCTCCCGGACGACAAGAAGCTGGAGATCTCCCGGCGCCGCGACACCTACGAGGCGGTGCTGCGGGACATCCTCACCGACGGCATGGACTCCGGTGTGTTCGTGCGCGGAGACGCCCGGCTGCTCGCGCAGGGCGTGCTGGGCGCGCTGACCGAGATGTACCGCTGGTACCGGCCGCGCCGGAACTCCCGGCCCGAGGCGATCGCGCGCGTGGTCAGCGATCTGTTCCTCCACGGCCTGCTGCCGCCCGGCGCCTCCGCCGGTGACCCGGCCGAGTGGCTCACCGGCGTGCCCATCGTGGCGCCGGTCAAGGACCCCGACGAGCCGATGGCCCGGATCACGGCCGCGGCCACCGAACTGTTCAGCACCAAGGGTTACCACGGCACGGCGACGCGGGAGCTGGCCGAAGCCGCCGGGCTGACCAAGGGCGCGTTGTTCTACCACGTCGGCCACAAGGCGGAGGTGTTGTTCTCGATCCAGAGCGCGGTGGTGGAGGAGGGCATCACCATGCAGTCGGCGATCTTCGCGGAGCCCGGCACGGCGGCGCAGGCGCTCGCCCGCATGGTGGTCGCCCACTTCCGGATCCTGCACAGCTACCACCACTCGATGGCGGTCGTCAGCGAGGAGCTGAAGTACCTCGACCCCGAGCCGATGGCGACGGTCGTGCGGCGTC
Source organism: Actinomycetota bacterium (assembly GCA_030840805.1). Lineage (GTDB taxonomy): Bacteria > Actinomycetota > Actinomycetes > Mycobacteriales > HKI-0501 > JAVEDU01. The sequence goes on along the minus strand of JAVEDU010000055.1, from coordinate 115,037 downwards.
GCGACGTCTACACCGCGGGCATCCAGGACCTGCTGCGGCGGGCCGGTGAGGCCGGGGAGCTGCGGGTGACCGACGACCGCGTCGAGACGCTGGCGATCCTCGGCATGCTGAACTCCACGTACCGCTGGTACCGCCCGGGTGGGCGGCTGTCGGCGGACTCGATCGGGCTGCAGTTCGGCGAGCTGCTCCTCCACGGACTGGTGGCGGACCGGTGACGGCGGACGTGATCGCGGTACGGATCGACGGCCGGTGTGCCCGGGTGAGCCTCGCCCGCCCCGACCGGCGCAACGCCGTGAACCGCGCCGTGGTCGCCGGGCTGAGCGAGGTGTTCGCGGACCTGGCGCGGCGGGACGACGTCGACGTGCTCGTGCTCGACGGTCAGGGCCCGAGCTTCTGCGCGGGCGGCGACATCGAGGAGTTCACCGAGCTGGCACGGCTGGGCGCCGCGGAGTGCGAGCGGGTCTTCGCGGGCCACGTCGCGATGCTCGACGCGCTGGGCGCGCTGCCCCAGGTCACCGTCGCGGTGGTGCACGGGGTCGCGGCGGGCCTCGGCGTCTCGCTGGTGAGCCGCTGTGACCTCGCGGTCGCGGCGGACACCGCGCGGTTCCTGCTGCCGGAGCTCGCGATCGGCATCGTCCCGTCGCTCGTCCTCGTCGACGCGCTGCGTGCGATGCCGGACAAGCGGGCCAGGGACTGGCTCCTCACCGGTGGGCAGCGCACCGCCGCCGAGGCGCTCGCCGCCGGGCTGCTCAGCCGGGTCGTGGCCGAGCCCGACCTGCCGGGCGAGGCCGAGCGCATCGTCGCGGCGCTCGGCGGGACCGCTCGGGACGCGCTGCGCCGGACCGTCGAGTTCCTGGCGGAGGTCGGTGCCGCCGACCCGCGGGAGCGCGGCGCGCTCTCGGTCCGGGAGGCGGGGGTGGCGATGGGCAGCCCCGCGGCCCGGGAGGGCATCCAGGCGTATCTGGAGCGCCGCGCACCCCGCTGGCCGGCGGCGGGCTGACCACACGCGGTAGCGGCGGGACGGTGCCGGGGCCCGGACCGGCGACGGGTCCGGCCGTTCGAGGGGATGACGGCGCGCCGCCGGTCCGGGGGTCTGGGTGGGGCCCGTTCATCGTCGTGCCTCCGCGGCACGGTGCGGACCACGCCGCTGTCGGCGAACAGGACGGCTGACGGCGCTCGGCTCAGCCGCCGAGCCGGCGGGCGAGCAGCTCGGTCTGGCGGTCCAGCTGCCGCGAGCCGGTCGCCGCGACGATCGCGCGGGCCTCGTCGAGCCAGCGCCGGGCCTCGACGGACTCGCCGATCTCGTGGCAGGTCAGCGCCAGTTGCAGCACGTAGGTGCCGACCCACTCCGACCGGCGCAGCTGCTCGGGCATCGCCGCAAGCCCCACCTGTAGCTGCTCGGCGGCCGCTTCCCGGCGGCCGAGCAGCCGGTACGCGAGCCCGCGCTGCACGGTGAGGTAGTCGCCGTCGAAGAAGTAGATCCACGGCGGCTCACGGTCGGGGTGCTCGGTCGCCGCGGCGGTCAGCGACGCCGCCCGGTCGAGCTTCCGGTCCGCCTCGTCGCCCTCGCCCGCCAGGGCGTGACCGCGGGCCTCCTGCTGCGCGGCGAGCGCGCGCACCCCGGGGGTCGTCCGCTGCCGCAGCGCCGCGGCGGACAGGTCGATCACCGCGGCAGGCCGGCGGGCCTGCCACGCCAGATGACCGCGCAGGCTCAGGGCAGTCGCGATCAGCTGGCGGTTCCCGGCCTCGGTCGCCCATTCCAGGACCAGCGCGTACAGCTCACGCGCCCGCCCCGGACGTCCGGACGCGGCCTGCAGCCATCCCGCGAACTGCGCCCACTGCGCGGCGACGTCCACCACCTCCGTGCGTACCGCGCCGCGCGTCTCCGTCACCAGGTCGGTCAGCATGCGCAGGTGCGCCAGCGTGGGCGCCGCCAGTGCGCGGGACCCGAGGGAGTCCTCCAGGCGTCGATGGTGGGCGAGGACCGTCCGCAGCGAGTCCAGCGCCGGGACGTCGAGGGTGCGGGGCCGAGCGGTGATCCACGCCAGCCGGTCCATGTCCTCGGGCGTCACCGGTGCCTCGTCGAGCAGGGCGAGCAGCCGGCCACCGGCCCGGAGTGCCTCGTCGACGCGCATCGCCACCTCGGGCCGCGGCCGCTTGCGCCCGGTCTCGATCTCCCACAGGTACGTGTGGCTGTAGGCGGTCAGCGTCCCGAGCCGGCGCAGCGTCAGGCCGCGGTCCTCGCGCATGCCCCGCATCTCGTGGCCCCAGCGCGGATCGACGGACGGCAACGTGGTCACGCTCCCCGGCTCCGGCGGTCGGAGCGCTCCCGACCGTACGGCCGCGACGAGGCCTGCGCCGTAGACAGGACCCGTCGGTGCGCGGAACGATCGCGTACGCAACGACCACCCGCCGGAGGGGGTTGTGATGAGGAGACTTGTCGCGCTGGCCGCGGCCGCCTGTCTCACCGCGGTGGGGCTGGTGACGGTGCCGGTACCCGTGAGCGCCGGACCGGCCCGCGCGAGCATCGACTGGGGCACCTGCTCCTCGCCGGGCCTGGTGCGCGCCCACGCCGAGTGCGGGTTCCTGGCCGTGCCGCTCGACCATGGCAATCCCGGCGGGCCGACGATCCGGCTCGCCGTCTCCCGGGTCCGCCACACGGTTCCCGACCCGCGGTACCAGGGCGTCATGCTGGTCAACCCGGGCGGCCCCGGAGGCTCCGGGCTCGGGCTGGCCGCCCTGGGGCAGTACGTTCCCGCGCACGCCGGTGACGCGTACGACTGGATCGGCTTCGACCCGCGGGGCGTGGGTTCCAGCGTGCCCGCCCTGTCCTGCCGGCCGGATTACTTCCAGGGGCCGCGCCCGTCGTACGTCCCGGCCACGGCGGCTCTCGTCCGCCGCTGGCTCCGCCGGTCGGCGTCCTACGCCGCCGGGTGTGCGCGGAGCGGCGCCGCGCGGCTCCTCCCGCATCTGACGACCGTCGACTCCGCGCGCGACCTGGATCTCCTCCGCGCGGCGCTCGGGGCGCGGCAGCTCAACTACTACGGCTTCTCCTACGGCACCTATCTCGGCCAGGTGTACACCACGCTGTTCCCGGGCCGGGTCCGGCGGATGGTCCTCGACAGCAACGTCGACCCCCGCTACGTCTGGTATCAGGCCAATCTCCGGCAGGACGTCGCGTTCGAACGCAACATCCGGATCTGGTTCGGCTGGCTCGCCCGGTACGACGCCGTCTACCACCTGGGGAACACCGAGCGGGCCGTCCGGCGCCTGTTCCACCGCCAGGAGGCGGCACTGCGGCGGCACCCGGCCGGCGGTGTCGTCGGCCCGGACGAGTGGGACGACGCCTTCCTCGGCGCCGGGTACTACCAGTTCGGCTGGGCGGAGCTCGCCGGGGCGTTCGCCACCTGGGTCCACCAGGGCGACCCGGCGAGGCTGGTCGCCGCGTACGAGGCCGCGGACAGCCCCGGCGACGACAACGGGTTCGCCGTGTACAACGGGGTGCAGTGCACCGACGTGCAGTGGCCGCGGCGGTGGAGCACGTGGGCCAGGGACAACTGGCGGACGTACCGGATCGCCCCGTTCGAGACCTGGGGGAACGCCTGGTACAACGCGCCGTGCCTCTACTGGCCTGCGCCGGCCGGGGTGCCCGTGCGGGTGAACGGCCACCACGTGCCGGCCCTGCTCGTGGACGAGACGCTCGACGCCGCGACGCCGTACGAGGGCAGCCGCGAGGTCCGGCGGCTCTTCCCGGCCTCCCGCCTCCTCGCCCTCCCCGGCGGTACGACGCACGCCGGAACGCTGCACGGCAACGCGTGCGTCGACGACGTGATCGCGGCCTATCTGGCCACCGGGGAGCTGCCACCGCGCCGCGGGGGCGACCGCGCCGACGCGGCCTGCGCTCCGCTGCCGCAGCCGGTGCCGGGCGGGGTGGGGTCGCTCGACGTGCGGCCCGGCCGGCCGGTCCCGCTCGTCCGGAGTTAGCGCTGTCGGTGGACCGGCCGGTCGTGAGGCCGGCTCGGTCCGGAGGTCAGCTCGGTCCGTTGGGCGCCTGACCGGGGTGGGCGGCGCGCTGGGCGAGGCGGGTCCACTCGTCGGCCTCGGGGGGCTCGATCCGGGCGGACGCGACGGCCATGACCTCGTACGCGAGCGGGGCCAGTGTCACCGGGCGCCTGCACCGGTCGGCGCCGTCCGTACCGGGAAGGGCCAGTCCGAGCTCCTCGAGGGCGGCCCGGGATCCGAACGGCAAGAGCTGTACCACCGCGTCGGCGACGGCCGGTGGCGCCTCGTGGAGGCTGCCGAGGGTGAGGACCAGGTCCGGGGTGAGCCAGTGGGCGACGATATCGACCGCCTCGGCGCGACGTCCGGACGATGGTTCGGGTCGATGGAACCACGCACGGATCGCATCCATCACAGGCTCCAGTCCGCTGTTGTCGTCTCTGTCAAGTAGTACGACGGCCGCGCCGGCACTGGCAACCCGCCGCCACCGGAATTGTCGTACGCCACCGGTAGCGTCCGCCCGGACGTACTTTCCCCGTCAACCTGGGGAGGACCGGCGGCGTGCTCGACGAGCGGTGGACCGGCCCGGACCTGTCCGGCTACAGCGTGACGGACCGGGCGGCGTACGAGTGGTATCTGTCCGATCATCCGTGGGCGCGGACCGAGCGGCTCCGGCGGGCGGAGGCGGACTGTGCCGGGGCGGTCGCGCGGGCGGCCGAGGTGCGCGCCTGGAGCGAGCGGGTCGACGGCGCGGACCTCGCGGGGCGGGATCCGGTCGCGGCGGCCGCACTGCGCCGGCTGTCGGCGACGCTGCGTCCGCTCGCGGACCGGGCGCAACTGCGCTCGCTGCTGGATGCCGCCGAGCCCGACGACGTCCGGGTGATCCGACTGCGCGCCGAGCTCACGGTCCGGGAGCGGGCGTCGGGAGACGGCGAGTACCGCTACCCGGAGCAGCTGATCGGTCCGGGGGCGGCTACCCGCCCGCCGCCGGGGCTCGGGCGGTGAGCGGCCCACCCGCCGGTTTGGCCAGGTGCTGGTCGCCGGAGTAGCTGACGCAGAACTGGACCACGAGCGCGCGGCCCTCGTCGTGGGTCGTCTTGTCGCACCCGGCACGGACCATGCTCATCGCCGTGGACAGGCGTTTCTGCAGCTCTCTCTTCGCCCGGGCGGGGAGCTCGCAGTCGAGGATGTGCACATAGACGTCCCAGGCCTGGAGCAGCAGCGCGTCGTCGTCGAGGGCCCGGTACCAGCGCTCGGCCTGATGGCGGGCCCGGTGGTCGAGCAGCGAGGTGGTCCAGGTGAGGCTCGCGCCGAGCAGGGAGAGGGCGCCGCGGGCGTCGGCAGCGCCGGTGCCGGGGGGCGTGGGTCTCGCGCGGGTCGTCCCGAAGTCCGCACGCATGGCCAGGGTGCCGAGGATGCCGGACAGCACTCCCTGGACGGCGAACTGGTCGCTCAGCTTGGCGCTCGCGGCGTAGGCGGTCGACCAGCCGAGCAGCCCACCGCCCACTCCGGCGAGCAGCAGATACAGGGTGCTGCCGGCAACAGTTCCCCACCGGTCCCAGCTGAACCAGTAGTGGTAGAAGAGGTACGGGAAGCCGAAAACGGCGAAGAACGTCGCCGTGAGCACCGCGATGAGGAGTGACGACACCGGCTTCTCCTCTCACGGTGGCGAGCTGACGTATATCCAACCTTTCGGGTCTCGTGGTAACCGTCGAGCGTAGAGTCCGAGCACCAGCGGTGGCACGCACTCGCGCAGGTCGAGGATCGATGACAACTGCGGACAGCACGCGTGAAGCGGCACGCCATCAGGCGTATTCGGCCGTGGCTGCCGTGTGGTCCCAGGTCGGCCGGCAGGGGCTGCACGTCGGCGAGGCGCACTACGTCCTGCTGTACGACAGCTGTTGTGAGCACCTCAGCATCCGCTTCGCCGGACGGCTCCGCGAGGGCCAGGTCGCCGAGATCGTCTTGGCCGGCCTGGTGACGTTCCTCGTCCCCCTCTACACCCGGAACCCGGCCGAGGGCCCGCCCCCGCCCGAGGACCTGTTCCGGCTGCTCGACGACATCGCCCTGGACAGGCTCACCGGATCCTCCCGGCCCGGCGAGGGCGCACGCCGCAGTGTCGGGGCCACCGACCGGGAGGTCGTGGCGTCGATCTTCGGCGACGACGTCGATCCGGACGGCTACCGGTCGGCCCTGCGCGAGCTGCGCACGGCAGGGGAGTACGAGGCGTTCCTGGCCGTCACCGATTTCGTGGACCAGCGCGCGCGGACCGGGCAGCCCCCGTCCTTCCAGGAGGTCGCGGACCGGCTGGCCCGGGACGGGATCGACGCCGAGACCGTGCAGAAGCTCCTCTTCCGGTTCGCCTGCCGCCTCCCCCGGAGGGCGCGGCCGTGAGCCACCCCGAGGACGCGGACGGCGTCACGGCCTCCGACGACTTCGCGTCCTTCGCCCGACGGATGGCCGAGCACCCGGAGACCCTGTCGGACCGGGATTTCGGGGAGGCGAACCGCCAGGTGCGGCGGTACGTACGCGGGCGCTTCCGGGACCTGACGGTGCAGGAGGTGGAGGACGTCGCCAGCGAGGTGATGATCCGGTTCCTCCGGGTCATGGCCGACGGGAGGCTCGACGCCGCCCGGCAGCCCGCCGGGTACCTGTGGGCGGTCTGCCGGTCCGTGGCCCTGGACCACCTCCGGGTGCTCACGCGGAATCGGCGCGAGGTTCTCTCCGAGCCGGCGTTGCTGCCCGAGCTGGCCGGAGACGACGACATCGCCCTGGCCATCGACCGCGCGGCCACCGCCGACCTGGTGCGATCGGCACTGGCGGTGGCGCGGAGCAAGGGCGACACCACCGCGTTCCAGGTGGCGACCTGCCTGCTCGACGAGGCGGCCCGATCGGGACGGCGACCCAGCAACCGGGCCATCGCCGGCAAGCTGGGGACGATCAGCCACACCGGGGTGGCCGATGCCCTGCGCCGGTTCGGGGTCTACCTCCAGCACGAAGCCCGGGGCTGAGGAACCCCGGGCCGCCGGTGTCGTCGCGGTGCGATCACTGCTGTCCGTTGGAGGCCTGACCGGGGTGGGCGGCGCGCTGGGCGAGGCGGGTCCACTCGTCGGCCTCGGCGGGGCCGGGCTCGATCCGGGCGGACGCGACGGCCATGACCTCGTACGCGAGCGGGGCCAGTGTCACCGGGCGCCTGCCCCGGTCGGCGCCGTCCGTACCGGGAAGGGCCAGTCCGAGCTCCTCGAGGGCGGCCCGGGATCCGAACGGCAAGAGCTGTACCACCGCGTCGGCGACGGCGGGTGGCGCCTCGTGGAGGCTGCCGAGGGTGAGGACCAGGTCCGGGGTGAGCCAGTGGGCGACGATGTCGACCGCCTCGGCACGACATCCGGACAGGGGCCCGGGCCGACGGAACCAGCTATCGATGACACCCATCACGGACTCCAGTAGGTCTCGGCGGTGGCCTCTGTCTCGGCGGTGGTCTCTGCCAGTAAGTACGGCCACGGCACCCCGAATGGCAACCTGCCGGGTTACCGGCCCGTTGCGCCGGTCAGGTTCGCGTCGCCCAGGTCGGCGCCCGCCGGTCGGCGCCGAGGCTCCGCAGCTCCAGGGCCGCGCCGACCCGGCAGGCCGTTCCCAAGGCCTACGTCACCCTGGCCGCAGGATGGGAGTCGAACCGGGAGACGGCCCTGGCGATCCTGCGGTACGCCCGCGACCACCTCGCGCCGTACCAGCGGGTGCGGCGGCTGGAGTTCGCCGACCTGCCCAAGACGATGTCCGGCAAGATCCGCCGGGTCGAGCTCCGGGGTCGTGAGCGCGACGCCGCGGACACCGGCACGGAGTTGGCGCGGGAATGGCGCGACGACCAGTTCCCGGAACTGCGCGGCTGACGGGATCGGCCGGTCAGCGGCGGCGGACGAGGGTCGGTCCGTCGGCGCTGTCCACCGTGCAGTCGCCCGATGCCGGCCCGGAACGCTCGCACCTTCCCGTGACAGCCGGGCCGCCGGGGACGATGATCGGGCGACACTGCTCCGGCGGGAGGTCGACCATGGCTCGTTCACCGCAAGAGGTCTTCGCCATCACGGTGAGGCGCTCGGGACCGAGGACCTGGACGCGATCGTCTCCGACTACGCCGAGGACGCCGTCGTCATGACCTCCGAGGGCGTGGTCCGGGGCCGGGACGGAATCCGGGAGATGTTCGCCCGCCTGCTCGCCGTCGTCCCACAGGCCGCCTGGGACCTCAGGACGACCGTCTTCGAGGGCGACGTGCTCTTCCTGGAGTGGGCGGCGGCGGGCGGCGGCAACCGGATCGAGGACGGCGTCGACACGTTCCTCTTCGACGACGGGCTGATCCGGGTGCAGACGGTCCACCTCACCGTGCAGTCCGGTGGGGCCTGACGGGCCGGGCCTGACGTCGGAGGACACGGCCGCGCGGTGCGGCGGCTCGACCCCTGGCACCCGGCACTCGCCGAGCGGCCCGCCTCCCGGTGCCGACGGGCCGCACGGGCTGCGCACGCCGCCGGCCGCGGCCGGCCACCGCGGAGATCGCGGCGCGAGGGAGGCGCGCCCTGGTCGACGGGTGGGCGGTGTGGTCCCATGCAGCCATGAGCGTCACGATCGACCTGGACCGGCTCGCCGAGACCGCGGCGGGGTACGCCACCGTGCCGATGCTGCTCACCACCGACCCGGACGGCCGGCCCCGGGCCAGCGCGGTGACCGTCGAGTGGGACGGCACGGACGCGATCGTCCGGGCCGGCCGCCGCTCGGTCGCCAATGCCGCCGACCGGCCGCTGGTGAGCCTGCTCTGGCCGGCCCCGCCCGGGGAGTCCCACGCGTTGCTGGTCGACGGCGAGCGCGCGGAGGCGTCCGACGGCACGGTGCGCCTGCGGGCCACGAACGCGATCCTGCACGTCGTCGCCCGCTCGGCCGGTTAGCTCTTCTCGTCCCGGCGTACCTGCAGCTTCCGGCCCTTGATCCGGGTGTTCTGCAGTGCGTTGATCACCTCGTCCGCGGCGCCCTCCGGCACCTCCACCAGCGAGAACCGGTCCGCGATCTCGATGGCGCCCACGTCCCGGCCGGACAGGGTCGACTCGTTGGCGATCGCGCCGACGAGGTCCTGCGGCCGGATGCCGGCACTGCGCCCGCCCCCGACGTACACCCGCGCCATCCCGCCTGACGGGCCGCGGCTGCGGTCCCGCCCGGACCGGCTGCCGCCCGGGGTGCGGTGCTCGCGGTCCTCGCGCACCGGCGCCGGCGCGGCCTCCGGGATCTCGTCCTCGTCGGAACCGGCGCCGCTCGCCTCGTGGGCCAGCTTCACCGCGGCGAGCGCCACCTGCATGATGTCGAAGTCGTCGGTGAGCGTCTCCACCACGACCCGGAAGTGCTCCAGGTCGTCCTCCAGCAGCGTCTCGTGCAGGGCGGCCCGGGTCAGCTCCAGCCGGCGCGCCCGCAGGTCCGCACTGGTGGGCACCTTCTCCACCGCGATGCGCTGCTTGGTCACCCGCTCGATGGTCTTGAGCATCCGATGCGCCCGCGGCTCGACCAGCGTGATCGCGACGCCCTCGCGGCCACCCCGGCCCACCCGCCCGATTCGGTGCACGTACGACTCCGGTGCCGACGGCACGTCGTAGTTCACGACATGCGTGAGCTGCTCGACGTCCAGTCCCCGGGCGGCCACGTCGGTGGCGACGAGCAGGTCGGCGGTGCCGGCGCGGAGCCGGGACATCACCCGGTCCCGCTGCTCCTGGCCCATCCCGCCGTGCAGCGCCTCGGCCCGGTAGCCGCGCCCGTTCAGCGTCTCGGTGAGCTGGTCGACCTCCTCGCGGGTACGGCAGAACACGATGGCTGCCGTCGGCGACTCGATGTCGAGGATGCGGCCGAGCGCGGCGGCCTTGTGTGACCGGGCCACCACGTAGGCGGTCTGCCGGACGCGCGGCACCTCGCCGGCGGCCGTCACCTCGCGCTCGATCTGGATGCGGACCGGCTCACGGAGGTGCTTGCGGGCGATGCCGTTGATGCGCGACGGCATGGTCGCGGAGAACAGCACGGTCTGCCGCAGGGGCGGGGTGGCCGTGAGGATGCCCTCCAGGTCCTCCGCGAAGCCCATGTCGAGCATCTCGTCGGCCTCGTCGAGCACCACGATCTCGATCTGGTCCAGGCGCAGGGTCCCGCGCGCGAGGTGGTCGAGCGCGCGGCCGGGGGTGGCGACCACGACATCGACGCCGCGCTCGAGCTCGCGCAGCTGACGGCCGATCGGCTGGCCGCCGTAGATCGGGAGCACACGGGCACCGAGCTCACGGCCGTACCGGTGCAGCGCCTCGGAGACCTGGATGCACAGCTCGCGGGTCGGCACCAGCACCAGCGCGGTCGGGTCACCGCCACGGCCCTGCGCCGGCATCCGCTGGAGGATCGGCAGCGCGAACGCGGCGGTCTTGCCGGTCCCGGTCGCGGCCTGGCCCAGCAGGTCCCGCCCGGTCATCAGCTCGGGGATGGCCTCACGCTGGATCGGCGTGGGCTCCTCGTAGCCGAGGCCGGTCAGCGCGCGGAGAAGTTCCTCGCGGAGGCCGAGGTCGGCGAAGGTCGTGGCGTCGTCGGTCGGAGCAGCGTCGGTCGTGGTCACGTGCACATCGTCCCGCATGGCCTCGGAGCCCGCGCCGGTGGCAGCCCCGACGGGCCCAACTTGTACCGTGTGGCGTATGAGTCACCCGCATCCTGCCCTCGGTACGCCGCCCGCACTCCCCGAGGACGGCCTGCGCGTCGTCGCGCTGGGTGGCCTGGGCGAGATCGGCCGCAACATGACCGTCTTCGAGCACGACGGCAGCCTGCTGGTGGTCGACTGTGGCGTCCTGTTCCCGGAGGAGCACCAGCCCGGGGTGGACGTGATCCTCCCGGACTTCACGTACATCCGGGACCGCCTCGCCGACATCGAGGCGATCGTGCTCACCCACGGGCACGAGGACCACATCGGCGGCGTGCCGTACCTGCTGCGGGAGCGGCCGGACATCCCGCTGGTCGGCTCCAAGCTGACCCTGGCGTTCATCAAGGCCAAGCTGGTCGAGCACAAGATCACCCCGAAGACCATCGAGGTCCGCGAGGGCGACCGGCGGCGGTTCGGGGCGTTCGACACCGAGTTCCTCGCGGTGAACCACTCCATCCCCGACAGCCTCGCGGTGGCGATCCGGACGCGCGCGGGTCTGGTGCTGCACACCGGCGACTTCAAGATGGACCAGTTCCCGCTCGACCGCCGGATCACCGACCTGCGCGGGTTCGCGCGGCTCGGTGAGGAGGGCGTCGACCTGTTCCTCACCGACTCGACCAACGCCGAGGTCCCCGGCTTCACCACGTCGGAGCGTGACCTCATCCCGGCGATCGACGAGGTGTTCCGCACGGCGCCGCGGCGGGTGATCGTGTCCAGCTTCGCGAGCCACGTCCACCGCATCCAGCAGGTACTGAACGCCGCCCACCGGCACGGGCGCAAGGTGGCGTTCGTGGGCCGGTCGATGGTCCGCAACATGGGCACCGCCCGCGACCTCGGGTACCTGACCATCCCCGAGGGCCTGGTCGTGGACCTCAAGAAGCTCGAGAAGCTCCCGGACGACAAGGTCGCGCTGATCTGCACCGGCTCGCAGGGTGAGCCGATGGCGGCGCTGTCCCGGATGGCGAACCGTGACCACATGATCCGCATCGGCGAGGGCGACACCGTGCTGCTCGCCAGCTCGCTGATCCCGGGCAACGAGAGCGCGATCTACCGCGTGATCAATTCGCTGACCCGCTGGGGCGCGAACGTCGTGCACAAGGGCAACGCCAAGGTGCACGTGTCGGGCCACGCCAGCGCCGGCGAGCTCGTGTACTGCTACAACATCGTCCAGCCGTCGAACGTCATGCCGGTACACGGTGAGTGGCGGCACCTGAAGGCCAACGGTGAGCTGGCCGTACGGACCGGGGTGGATCCGGACCGGGTCGTGCTGGCCGAGGACGGCGTGGTCGTGGACCTCGTCGACGGCCGCGCCAAGATCACCGGCAAGGTGCCCGCCGGGTACGTGTACGTGGACGGCGAGACCGTCGGCGGCGCCACCGAGACGTCGCTGAAGGACCGCCGGACGCTCGCCGAGGAGGGCGTGGTGACCGTCGTCGCGATCGTGGACGCGGACACCGGCGCGCTCGCCGAGAAGCCCGACTTCCTCGCCCGCGGGTTCGTCCACGACGAGTCCACGTTCGACGCGGTGGTGCCGGCGATCGAGCGGGCGCTGGCGAAGGCCGCGTCCGAGGGCATCGGGGACGCGTTCCAGCTGGAGCAGCTGATCAGCCGCACCGTGTCGAACTGGGCGCACCGCACCTACCGGCGCAGCCCGATCGTCATCCCGGTCGTCATCGACGCGTAGGCCCGGTCAGGGGGCGCCGGCGAGGTCCCAGGCCTCGTCGGTGCTCCTGCCGGTGTATTCCCGCACCCGGTCGTCGGGCAGCCGTAGCCGCATCGCCAGCCAGTACACGGCCAGCGCGAGCACGGCGACCGCGGCGAGGTCCCAGCCGGAGTGCAGCAGGTTCCGTGGCCCGGCGAGGCCGAGGACCGGGACCGTGCTCGGCGCGGCCGTGTCGAACGACCCCAGGTACGACAGCCCCGCCAGCCCCGCCAGGTACGGCGCCAGCCAGGCACCGGCGGCCCAGTTCAGCTCGGGCCGTTCGGTCGGCGGGGTGGTCGCCCGGGAGAGCGCCAGGAGCACCACCCCGACCAGGACCGCCACGACGAGCTTCCACACCACGGTCCAGCCGGTGAACAGGATCACCTCGCTCGCGACGACGAACGCCAGCGGCGCGAGTACGCCCGCGGCGGGGAGCCGGTACGGGCGCGGGCGGTCCGGGACCTGCCGCCGCAGCGCGCCGAGCGCGAGCGGTGCGCTCGCGTACGCCAGCACGGTGGCGGAGGTGATGAACCCGACGAGCTGCTGCCAGCCGGGGAACGGCAGGAAGATCACCATGCCGCAGAGGAACGAGAACCCGATCGCGACCAGTGGCGTCCCGCGGCCGGTCACCCGCGCGAACACCCGGGGGATGTGCCGCTGCCGTCCGAGGGCGTAGGTCAGGCGCGCGCTCGTCCCGACGTACAGCAGCGCCGTACCGGCCGGCGAGATGACCGCGTCGGTGTACAGCAGGAAGGCCAGCCAGCCGAGGCCGAGCGCGGCGGCGAGCCCCGCGAACGGGCCGAACACCTCGCCGGTGCCGGTGAACGCCACGGCCGCCCACCCCTGGGCGAGGTCCGCGGGAGCCAGTGCCGCCACGAACGCGACCTGGAGCGCCAGGTACAGCACCACTCCGAGCACCATCGAGCCGATCACGGCGAACGGGATGTTCCGCTGAGGGTCGCGCGTCTCCCCGCCGACCTGGATCGCCTGCTCGAAGCCCTGGTACGCGAAGATGATGCCGCCCCCGGTCACCGCGACCAGCACGCCCTTGACGCCGAACGGCATGAACCCGCCGCCCGCGTGGAAGTTGCCAGGGTGGAACGACACCGCCATCAGCACCACGACGGTGAGCACCGGGACCGCGATCTTCCACCAGACCGTGGCCTTGTTCGTCTCGGACAGCCACCGGACGCCGAGCACGTTCACGATCGAGAACAGCAGCATCAGCGCCGCCGCGGCCGCGTACCCCGTGGGCGTGAGGACCGGCGTGGCGCCCGCCGTGCGGGTGAGCCCGGGCAGGTAGTTCGTGGCGTACTGCAGGCCGGCCTCGACCTCGATCGGCGCCGTGGTGACCGCGCCGAGGAACGCGAACCAGCCGCCCGCGAAGCCCGCGAGGGCCCCGAACGCGTACTGCGGGAAGCGGGCGCTGCCGCCGGCCACCGGGAACATCCCACCCAGCTCGGCGTGGACCAGCGCGAGGAGGATCATCACCGCGCCGCCGAGGAGCCAGGAGATCAGCGCGGCCGGCCCGGCGAGCGTGGCGGCGGTGAGTGCGCCGAACAGCCACCCGGACCCGATGATCGAACCGAGCGAGATGAACAGCAGCCCGATGCGGCTGACGTCCCGGCGGAGGCGGTGCTCGGCGGGTGCACTCGTGACGGCCACCAGGGTCTCCCTCCGCGGGGAACGTCCTGGCTACGAGGATGACCGCCCGGTCAAGGCCGGGACCCTGGGCCTACATCTTTGCGGCGGCCCGCTTGATGGCCTCGCGGATCCGGAAGTAGGACCCGCACCGGCAGACGTTCTCGATCTTGTCGATGTCGGCGTCGGTCGGGTTCGAGGTTCGCTTCAGCAGGGCCACCGCGGCCATGATCTGGCCGGGCTGGCAGTACCCGCACTGCGCGACGTCCTCCTCCAGCCAGGCCTCCTGGACCGGGTGGAGGGTGTCGCCGTCGGCGAGTCCCTCGATCGTCGTGACCTCGCGGTCCGCCGCGTCCGCCACCGGGACCTGGCAGGGCTGGATCTCCTTGCCGTCCAGGTGGCTGGTGCAGGCGTGGCAGACACCGATGCCGCAGCCGTACTTCGGCCCCTTGATGCCGAGCTTGTCGCGCAGGACCCACAGCAGCGGCATGTCCGCCGGCAGGTTCAGCCGGTGGGTCTCCCCGTTCACGGTCAGGGTGTAGTTCGGCACGACTGGCTCCTAGCGGGGGAACGGGGTGAAGTCGACGGGGAAGTTGATCGGGAAGCTGCGGGGCCTGATCCCGGTCGCCCGGGCGTAGGCGTTGGCGACGGCGCCGACCGCGGCCGGGACGCCCAGCTCGCCGGCGCCACCCGGCTCGCCGTTCGCGGGCATCACGAAGATCTCCACGTCGCGGGGAGTGTCCTTCTGCCGCGCGTAGTGGAACTGGGAGTAGCTGCCCTCCAGCGGGAGCCCGTCCCGGATGTGCAGCCCGGCGCGGAGCGTGGTGGAGAGGGCGTCGGTCAGGCCGCCGAGCAGCTGGGACTCCAGGCCGCGCGGGTTGATCGGCCGGCCGACGTCCGCCGCGATGACGGCCTTGACGACCCGCGGCGACCTCGGGTCGCGGGCATCGATCTCCACCAGGCAGGCGGTGCAGGACTTGTACTCCTCGTGGAAGCCGACGCCCTGCGCGAAGCCCCTCGGCATCGCGCGACCCCAGCGCCCCGCCGACGCGACCTTGTCCAGGACGGCCCGCTGACGGGCGGAGGACAGCAGGCTCCGGCGGAACGCCACCGGGTCCTTGCCGAGCTTCTCTGCGATCTCGTCGACGAGGATCTCCTCGGCGCCGCGGGTGTTCGCCGAGTACACCGACCGCCAGCTCCCGGTGTGCATCTGGAGCGGGATCTCGCTGAGGAGCTCGGTGACGACGCCGAAGTCGTACGGCACCTTGACGGTCGTGTGGAACACCGTCTGGGCGAAGCTCAGGTTGCCGCCCACCGGCAGCTGGGACCCCATCGCGGTGAGGATCTCGCCGAGCCCGTGCCGGAAGTCCGTCTCCACGGCGGCGACGCGGTGCTCGTACGTCAGCACCTTCCCGAGACCGAGCGTCGCGCGGAGCTTGTGGTGCGTGGCCGGGCGGGCCCGGCCGTGCCGCATGTCGTCCACGCGGGTCCACATGAGCTTGACCGGCCGGCCCAGCTTCTGGGAGACCTGCGCCGCCTCCAGCGCCGCGTCGAAGAACAGCCGGCGCCCGAACGACCCGCCGCCCTGGGTGACGTGGACCGTCACCTTGCTCTCCGGCAGGCCCAGCTGGCCGGCGATGGTCTGCTTCGCGACGACCGGCGACTTCAGGCCGGCCCAGATCTCGGCGCGGTCCTCGCGGACGTCGGCGACCGCCGAGTTCGTCTCCATCGGCGCGTGGCTCGCGAAGGCGAAGTCGAACTCGGCGTCCACGTGCTGGGTCAGCACCGGGGGCACCGCGAACGGCAGCGCTGCCGCCCGCAGTTTCTTCTGGATGTCGGCATCGGACAGGCCGTCGATCGTGCCGTCGTTCCAGACGACCTTCAGGGCGTCCCGGGCGTCGAGCGCCTGACCGAACGTCTCGGCCACCACGGCGACCCCGGTGGGGATGACCGCGATCCCGAGCACGCCCGGCATCCGCCGTGCCGCCGAGTCGTCCACCGACCGCACCGAGCCGTTGATCGTCGGCGGTCGCCGCAGCACCGTCGGCATCGCACCGGGGACCTCGAGGTCCAGCGTGTACTTCAGCGTGCCGGTGACCATCGCGCGGGCGTCGACCCGCGAGGTCGGGGTGCCGACCAGCGTGTGCGTCGACTCCTTCTTCGGTGCCACGGTCGCGGCGCGGAGCGCCCGGTCCGCGGCCGGGCGCGCCAGCGACGCGTATGTCGCGCTGCGCCCGTCCGGGGCGACCACCGCACCGTCGCGGGTGGACAGCCGGTCCACCGGCAGGCCCAGCGCGATCGCCGCCGCGGCGAGCAGCCGGCCGCGGGCGGCGGCGGCGGTCGCGCGTACCGGCTCGTACATCGAGCGGATCGTGTTGGAACCGCCGGTGAGCTGGTTCATCATCAGCTCGGAGCGGGCGTCGTCGAGGTGGACCTCGACCTTGCCCAGTGGGACGTCGAGCTCCTCGGCGACCAGCATCGCTATCGCGGTGGTGATGCCCTGGCCGACCTCGGCGCGGGGGAGCTGGAACCGGACGGTGCCGTCCTCCCGCAGCTCCAGCACCAGCAGGTGCGAGGTCGGCTTCCCGGCGAGGATCAGCACGTCGCCCAGGTCCGCGACGTCCGCCAGGGCGGGTGCGCGCATCGCCGCCTCCGCCACCGGCTCCGAGCCGATCAGCCGGGTCGCGAGCGTCAGGGTCGGCGCGGCGACGAGCAGGGTGAGGAACCGGCGCCGGCCCGGATCCCGGGCCGTGGAGGGGGTTGCCGCGTTGAGGTCTTCCACCGTGACTCCGTCCGAGAGGGGCTCCGAGGCCCGTTGCGTGATCAACGACACACGTTGACATTCGGATATGACCTGTAAAGGGATTTCTTTTGATGTGCCCCGTTTTGGCCGAGTGCGGTGCGGCCACCCCGGGGGCGGATCGCGGGCTACCGTCCTCGGAACGAGCCCCGAGGAGGTCCGATCCGTGGCCGTGACCAGGCACACCCGCGGCGTCTACGCGATCGCGCCCACGCCGTTCTGTCCGGACGGAACCGTCGACCCGGCGTCCATCGACCGGATGGTGGACTTCTACGCCGCGGCCGGGGTGGACGGCCTCACCGTCCTCGGGCAGCTCGGCGAGGCGCCGAAGCTCGACCAGGACGAGGCGGTGGCCGTCGCATCGCGGGTCATCGCGCGGGCGCCGGTTCCGGTGGTGGTGGGGGTGTCGGCGCCGGGGTTCGCCGCGATGCGCGCCCTGTCCACCGCGGTGATGGGCGCCGGCGCCGCGGGCGTGATGATCGCGCCGCCGTCGTCGCTGCGCACCGACGACGCGATCGTCAGCTGGTACGCGTGGGCCGCCGAGGCGGTGGGCCCGAGCACCCCGTTCGTGATCCAGGACTACCCGCTGTCGTTCTCGGTGGTGATGACCCCCGGCGTGATCCGGCGGATCGCGTCGGAGCACGAGAACTGCGTGATGCTCAAGCACGAGGACTGGCCGGGGCTGGAGAAGATCACGGCGCTGCGCGGGTTCGAGGCGGACGGCTCGATGCCCCGGCTGTCGGTGCTGTGCGGCAACGGCGGGCTGTTCCTCGACTTCGAGACCGAACGGGGCGCCGACGGGGCCATGACGGGCTACTGCTTCCCGGACATGCTGGTCGACGTCGTGCGCTCGGCCGCGGCCGGTGAGCGGGACGCCGCCCACGACCTGTTCGACGCGCATCTGCCGCTGCTGCGGTACGAGCAGCAGCCGGGCGTCGGGCTGGCGGTGCGCAAGTACGTGCTGGCGCGGCGCGGGGTGATCGCGTCCGACACCCAGCGGAGCCCGGCCGGGCGGCTGACCGTGACCGCCCGGGACGAGGTGGAGTACCTGCTCGCGCGGCTGTCCAGGTACGACCCCCGGGCCGCACTGCGGGTCAGCGGGGCGTGAGCAGCACCTTCCCGGTGGCCCGCCGCTCGTCGAGCTCGGCGAGCGCGGCCGCCGCCTCGGCGAGCGGGTAGCTGCCGCCCAGCGGCGGGTCGAGCCGCCCGGCGGTCAGCAGCGGTTCCAGGTCCGCCCACTGCTCCTGCAGGTACCCGGTGCGCGGCAGGAAGAACGCGCCCCAGCCCACGCCGACGACGTCGATGTTGTTCAGCAGGAGCCGGTTCACCTTGACGGTCGGGATCTCGCCCGCGGTGAACCCGATGACCAGCATCCGCCCCTCGGTGGCCAGGCTGCGCAGCGAGTCGGTGAACCGGTCGCCGCCGACCGGATCGACCACCACGTCCACCCCACGGCCCCGGGTCAGCTCGGCGACCGCCGCGCGGAACCCCTCGGCAGGCACGACCTCGTGGGCGCCGGCCGCCCGCGCCGCCTCGGCCTTCGCGTCCGAGGAGACGACGCCGATGACCCGGGCGCCGAGGGCGGACGCCAGCTGGACGGCGGCCGTGCCGATGCCGCCGGCCGCGCCGTGCACCAGGACGGTCTCACCGGGTCGCAGCCGACCGCGCCGGGTCAGCGCGAAGTGCATGGTCAGGTAGTTCATCGGCAGCGCCGCACCGGCGGCCATCGACACCCGCTCGGGCAGCGCGAACACGGCGGCAGGGTCGACCGTGACCAGCTCGGCGAACCCGCCGAAGCCGGGGAACGCGGCCACCCGGTCCCCGGCCCGCACCGCGGCGCCCTCGGGCGCCGACAGGACCACGCCCGCCACCTCGGAACCGGGGATGAACGGGGGCTCCGGCTTGAGCTGGTACCGGCCACGGGTGAGCAGCACATCCGGGTACGTCACGCCGGCCGCGTGGACCTCGACGAGCACCTGGCCGTCGGTCGGCACCGGGTCGGCGACCTCCGCGACCTCGACCGCCGAGGGACCTTCCAACCGGACCACCTGGACTGCGCGCATGCTGTCCTCTCCGCCGAAACCCGACCGGACCGGATGCTATCCGCGCGACCCTGGCGCCCGGCCCCCACGGTCGGGATACTGCCGGTCCGGAGGCTTCGGCGAACGGGGGTCTCGGTGCCGACCTACCGCTACCGGTGCGTGACCTGCGGGACGTTCGACCTGGTCCGGCCGATGGCCCGGCTCGCCGAACGGGAGCCCTGCCCGGGCTGCGCCGAGCCCGCGCACCGGGTGTTCGGTGCCCCGGCCCTGCGGTCGCTGGACCCGGCGGTACGCCGCGCCCTGACCGCGCAGGAGCGCAGCGCCGATTCGCCCCGGGTGGTGACCTCGGTGCCACCCGGGGCGCGCCGCACCCCGCTCACCACCGACCCGCGCCACCTGTCCCTGCCCCGCCCGTGATCGGAGGTCCACGATGCCCGAGGTCGTCTTCGGCGTCGACCAGACGCGGTCGATGCGCGATCAGAGCGTGCCCGGGCACAACCGGTGGCACCCGGACATCCCGCCGGCCGTGACGGTCCGCCCCGGCTCCGAGTTCCGCGTCGAGTGTCGCGAGTGGACGGACGGCCAGATCGGCAACAACGACTCCGCGAACGACGTCCGCGACGTGGACCTCGACCGGTGTCACATGCTCAGCGGCCCGATCGCCGTCGAGGGCGCCGAGCCGGGCGACCTGCTGGTCGTGGACATCCTGGACCTCGGCCCCGTGCCGCAGCAGACCGGGGACGTGGCGGGGCAGGGGTGGGGGTACACCGGGATCTTCGCGAAGGCGAACGGCGGCGGGTTCCTCACCGACCGGTACCCGGACGCCTACAAGGCGATCTGGGACTTCCACGGGCAGCGGGCGACGTCGCGGCACCTCCCCGGCGTGGGGTTCACCGGCATCACCCACCCGGGGCTGTTCGGCACCGCGCCCTCGGCCGACCTCCTCGCCCGCTGGAACGTCCGGGAGCGCGCGTTGATCGCCACCGACCCGGACCGCGTTCCGGCACTGGCGCTGCCGCCGTTGGAGAGCGGGACACTCGGGGGCACCGCCGGCGGTGAGGTCCTCGGCCGGATCGCCCGGGACGGTGCCCGCACCGTGCCGCCTCGGGAGAACGGCGGCAACCACGACATCAAGAACTTCACGCGGGGAACCCGGGTCTTCTACCCCGTCCATCGGGCCGGCGCGCTGTTCTCCGGCGGTGACCTGCACTTCAGCCAGGGCGACGGCGAGATCACCTTCTGCGGCGCGATCGAGATGGGTGGCTTCATCGACCTCCACGTCGACCTGATCAAGGGCGGGATGGAGACCTATGGGGTGACCACGAACCCCGTCTTCCTGCCGGGCAACGTCGAGCCGCGGTACAGCGAGTTCGT
Source organism: Actinomycetota bacterium (assembly GCA_030840805.1). Taxonomy (GTDB): domain Bacteria; phylum Actinomycetota; class Actinomycetes; order Mycobacteriales; family HKI-0501; genus JAVEDU01. The sequence goes on along the minus strand of JAVEDU010000055.1, from coordinate 94,785 downwards.
CTCGTTCGTCGGCGTCTCGGTGGACCACGACACCGACACCAACCTCTACAACGACGCGACCGTGGCCTACCGCAACGCGTGCCTCAACGCGATCGAGTACCTGACGAAGTTCGGCTACAGCGGTGCGCAGGCGTACCTGCTGCTCGGCGCCGCGCCGATCGAGGGCCGGGTCAGCGGTGTGGTCGACATCCCGAACGCCTGCTGCTCGCTGTACCTGCCCACCGCGATCTTCGACTTCGACCTCAGGCCGTCGGCGTCCGGTCCGACGGTGGCCGACCGCGGCCGGTGCGCGGTCTCGTCCTGAGCCACCCCGGGAGTGCCCGGCGGACCCACCACAGCGCCGCACCGGCGGCGAGCACGGCCAGTCCGGTCAGCGTCGCCTGCCTCGGCAGGGACGCGGCGACCAGCAGGCACCCGGCGAGGCCCACCGCCGGGATCGCGCGCCCGCCGCCCAGGGTGAGCGCCGACGCGTTCGCGATCGCGTAGTAGACCAGCACCGCGAAGGAGGAGAACCCGATCGCGCCGCGCAGGTCCGCGGCGAGCACCACCGCCACGACGACGGCGCCCACGGCCAGCTCGGCGCGGTGGGGCACCCCGTACCGCGGATGGACGGCGCCCAGGACGCGTGGCAGGTGCCGGTCCCGGGCCATCGCGAACACCGTCCTGGACACCCCGAGGACCAGTGCGAGCAGGGAGCCGACGGCGGCGACGGCCGCCCCGCCCCGGACGACGGGTTCGAGCGCGGCCCACCCGGTCGCGCGCACGGCGGCGGCGAGCGGGGCGGGCGTGGCACCGACCCGGTCCGGGCCCAGCGCCGCGAGCACGGCGACCGCGACCAGCGCGTACACGCCGAAGGTGATCCCGAGGGCGATCGGGATGGCGCGCGGGATCGTCCGCGCGGGGTCACGGACCTCCTCGCCGAGGGTCGCGATCCGCGCGTACCCGGCGAACGCGAAGAACAGGAAGCCGGCCGCCTGCAGCACCCCGGCCGGGCCGTGCCCGGTGGGCGGGGTGAGGTTACCGAGGCGCGGGTCGCCGGCGGTGAGGCAGCTGACCACGACCGCGGCGAGCACGGCGAGGACCACGGCGACGACGACCCGGGTGAGCCACGCGCTCCGGTGGATGCCGCGGTAGTTCACCGCGGTCAGCGCCACCACGGCGGCGACGGCGACCGGACGGGTGTGCCCCGGCGCCAGATAGCTCCCGACGGTGAGCGCCATCGCCGCGCAGCTCGCGGTCTTGCCGACCACGAACGCCCACCCGGCGAGATGGCCCCAGAAGTCGCCCAGGCGCTCGCGGCCGTAGACGTACGTACCGCCGGACGCCGGGTACAGCGCGGCGAGCCGGGCGGACGAGGTGGCGTTGCAGTACGCGAGCACCGCGGCGACGACCAACCCCAGCAGCAGCCCCGCGCCGGCGGCCCGCGCGGCCGGGGCGAACGCGGTGAACACCCCGGCGCCGAGCATCGACCCGAGGCCGATCAGCACCGCATCGCCGAGGCCGAGCCGGCGCCTCAGCCCACCGGGGGCGGTCAGGCCAGACCCCCGAACCGCGCGTCGCCGACGACGGCGTCGGCGTTGCGGCCGAACCGCGACATCGGGACCCCCTCGGCAAGCGTGGTCCGCGCGGAACGGTGGGACGGCCTCGGCGGGCGGGTCGTCACCGACGGTTCACCGTCCCGCCGCCGACCGGGTGGCGGCGGGGGTCAGCCGGACGGCTCGCTGCCGAGCAGTTCCCGCTGCGCGCGCCGGAGCTCCTGCCACGCCTCGTGTAGCTCGGCGCCGGCCGCGTCGAGCGCCTCCGCCGGCGCGGACCGGGCCACCCACCGGCCCCGGACCGGCTCGATCACCGTCAGCGCCTCCAGTGCCTGGGACGCGTTACGGAGGCGCTGGTGGGCGCGGTGCAGGCGCGCCCGCTCGTCCTCGGAGAGCTCCTCCGGGCTGCGTCGGACCTCCACGGCCTCACCCCTCGCGCTGCGGCTCCGGTGGCCTGTGCACCGTAGCCCGTGCGGGCCGTGCTCACGAGGGGTCGTCGGGCCGCAGTTCGGCGGGGAGCTCGTCGCGCGCGACGAAGTCGCAGGAGCCCGGGTGGCCGTTCTCCAGCGTGCACATCCGGCCCGTCTGCAGGTGCACCCCGGCGCAGGCCCCGTGCCGGGCCGCGTCCTCGTCCACCGCCGGGTTGTGCAGATCCTGGCGCTGCTCTGGTCGCAGGGTCGAGCGCATGCCCACCTCCGGGGGTGCGTGTGAACCGTGTCAACGTACCGCCGCGATGTGTCCGCCGGGTTCACGTCCCGTGTCGATCCGGTACGCCGGAGTGTCGCCGGGAGCAGGGTCGGGCCGGTAGCGTCCGCCGTGCACCTCGTTCCCACCGTCGGATGTCCGGGAGCCGGCGATGACGACAGGACGCCCAGCCGGGAGCGCCCCGTGAGCGCGGCGCGCCGTACCTGTGTGGTGCCCGACCTCGGTGACGGGCTCACCGGTGCGCTGCGCTCGGTGGAGGAGCTGTTCGTGGCGCTCGGGATCGCCGCGAAGTTCCGGGCACTGCCGGTACCGGATCCGCTCGCCGGCGGCGTCGCGCTGGGTGCCGCGGTACGGATCGCCTGGGCCGTCGCCCCCACCCAGAGTGCCCGCCGCCGGGTGCTGCCGCGCCTGCTGGCGCCGGACGGCCGGGCCGCGCACGCGCCGCTGCGGTTCTTCGAGGTGGACCCCCAGGATCTGGCGGTGCTGGGCGTCTCGGCGGCGGTGTTCGGCCGGGCGCTGCTCCCCGGGTCCGGGCAGGGGGAGCTGGCCGCCGTGCTGACCGACCACGCCCGCGGCTGCGACACCACGCCCGGCGCGCTGGTCGTCCAGCTCGCCCGGCTGCACGGCCTGCTCGATCTGGAGTGGACCGACGACGTGGCGCTGCTGCACGCCCGGATCGCCCCGGCGGGGCCGGTGGATGTGGTGCTGAGCTCGGCGGAGGAGGCCGCGTACCGTCGCACCGTCGAACGTTTCGACGCCATGTGGGCCGCCGGCTCGGGCATGGCCCCCTACCGGGACTGAGGACGGGACGTGGCATGCGGCCGGTCGTGGTGACAGGTGGTACCGGCACGCTGGGCCGGTCGGTGGTGCGCGAGCTGCGCGAGGCGGGCGCGGAGGTGCGCGTGCTGAGCCGCCGCGCGGGCGACGGTCACGTCGTCGGTGACCTCACCACCGGCGCGGGCCTCGACGACGCGATACGGGGAGTCGGGGCGATCGTGCACTGCGCCACCGACACCCGCGTCCCCCGGAACGACGTGACCGGCATCCGCAACCTGACCGAGGCGGCACACCGGCACGGCGCGCCCCGTCTGGTGTACGTGTCGATCGTCGGCGTGGACCGGGTGCCGTTTCCCTACTACCGCGTGAAGCACGAGGTCGAGGGGATCGTGGTGGAGTCGGGACTGCCGTGGACGATCCTGCGCGCCACCCAGTTCCACGACCTGGTGCTGACGCTGTCCCGCTTCCTCGCCCGGTCGCCCGTGATGGTGGTGCCGGCCGGGACCTCCGTCCAGCCCGTCGACGCGGCGGAGGTCGCCGCCCGGCTCGCGCAACTGGCGCTGGCCGCGCCGGCCGGGTGGGCGCCGGAGTTCGGCGGCCCGGAGGTCGTGCCGTTCACGGACCTCGCCCGCGCGTACCTCCGCGCGCGTGGTGTCCGGCGTCCGGTCCTCCCCGTCCGCCTTCCCGGCCGGGTGGCGCGCGCGTACCGCGAGGGTGGCCACCTCACGCCCGGCCACGCGGCCGGGCGCCGTACCTACGCGGAGTTCCTCGCCGATCGGGTCGGGACGGAACGCACGGGCTGACCCTGGCTGTCCGGGTATGTCGGGCAGTACGGTGTGGCACCGTTTTCCGGCCCCGGCGAGGCCATCACGAGTGCCCGCCGGCTCGTGGATGGGTGGGCCATGCGCCGACACCGTGCTCGATGGACAGTCCTGGCGCTGGTCGCCACCGTCACCGCGCTGATCACCGGACCGGGCGCGTCCGCCGGTCCCGAGCGTCTCTACGTCTACCGGGTCGCCGCCGGGTCGGACGCCGCCGCCCAGCGGCTGTTCCGGGGCGGCTTCGACGTCCTGGAGGACCGGGCCGGGACCTCCCTGTTCGTCCTGGGCGACACCGCGACCGCCACGAAGCTCCGGGCGGCCGGATTCGCGCCCACGATCGCCGAGCGGCTCGCTCCGGCCGGCTGGCGGGCGCCGTCGACCCGGCTCGTGCCGGACGCCCCGGCACCGGCGGTCGCCCCGATCGACGAGACCTACGCCGGCGGGTACCACACCGTTCGTGCCCAGCAGGCCCACCTGGGCCAGGTGGCGGCCGGCCACCCGTCCCTCGCCACCGTCGTGGACTACGGCGACTCCTACCTCAAGACCCGCGACGCCGCGACGGGGTACGACCTCGAGGCGATCTGTCTGACGCACCGGCGGGCCGGGGACTGCGCGCTCACGCCGAGCGCACCGAAGCCGCGGTTCCTGCTGATGAGTCAGATCCACGCCCGGGAGATCGTCACCGGCGAGCTCACCTGGCGGTTCATCGATCACCTGGTCGCCGGCTTCGGCACCGACCCCGCGGTGACCGAGCTGCTGGACACCACCGAGGTGTGGGTCGTGCCGGTCGTCAACCCCGACGGCGTCGACGTCGTCCAGCAGGGCGGCAACCGGCCGTACCTCCAGCGCAAGAACCTCGACGGCAGCGGCTGCGCCAACCCGCCGACCGGATCGAACCAGGCCGGGGTGGACCTCAACCGCAACACCGCGACCCGGTGGGGGACCAGCGGGACCAGCACGAACCCCTGCCAGCAGACCTACCTCGGCCGCGCCGCCGACAGCGAGCCGGAGACGCGGGCCGTCGAGAGCCTGTTCCGGCGGCTGTTCGCCGACCAGCGCGGCCCGAACGACACCGACGCCGCACCGGCGAGCACCCGCGGCGCGATGATCACGCTGCACTCGTACGCGGGGATGAACCTGTTCCCGTGGGGATGGTCCACCACGCACAGCGCGAACGACGCCCAGCTCCGGTCGATCGCCGCGCAGATGAGCCGGTACAACGGCTACCGGTACGGGCAGCCGGGCGAGATCCTCTACAACGCCTCGGGCACCAGCGACGACTGGTCGTACGGCGAGCTCGGCATCGCCAGCTTCACCGTCGAGGTGGCGAGCTGCGGCAGCTTCACGCCCGCGTACTCGTGCGTCGACACCGACTGGACGGCGAACCGGCCGGCGCTGATGTACGTCGCCGGGCGCGCGGGCGCGCCGTACCGCTAGCGCGCCGGCAGCCGCTGGAGCGCGGCCGACACCATCCGCCGAAGGGGAGCGGGGTCCGCGGTGGCGCCCCGGGAAACCTGCTGCGCGGTGATGCTGTTGTTGCCGATCCGGACCGCGATGAAGTCCAGGGTGAACGGGCGCGAGCCGGTCTCACCGATGAACCGCAGTGCCAGCGACTCGTCGCCGACCCGCGGCAGCTCCAGCGGGCTCGCGCGGAACTCCGCGGCGATGCCGTCGACGGTGCCGGTGAACCGGGGGCAGTCGGCCAGTGCGGTCGCGGCCTTGTCGAAGACGCCCACGGTGACCGGGCGGGCGTACGAGTCGACCGTGACCGACAGGAACGGGCCGGTGTCCCGGGCCCGGAAGAACCCCTCGGCGGACGCGGCGACGGCGCTGCCCGAGGCCTTGTGGGCGCGGTGCAGCTCGTCGAACAGGGTCTGGCACCGCGGCGGGTCGATCTCCGCCCTGGCGTCGGTCGGGGAGGGGAAGCCGCGGTCCCGGTCCACCCGCCAGCCACCGGGGAGCACGGCCGCCGGCGGGATGACCCCGCGGGTCTGGGCCGCGGTCATCGTGCGGCCGGCCGGGTCCCGGGGGCCCTCGACGGCGGCCGAACCCGCTGCCACCGGGGACGGCTCGGGAGTGTCCGGGGTTCCGTCGCTGCAGCCGGTCAGGAGGACCAGGGCGAGCGCGGGGACGGCGAAGCGGCGGAGCAACGTGGGCATGTGGAAGGGGACCCCTCGGCTCGTACGGGGGCGTACCGATACGCCCGGCTGCCTGGACCGTACCGACGGTGATCAATAGGCGAAAACCGGGGGTTACCGAACGGTAGGAACCGAGCCGGGGATGCGCGCCCTCAGCGCGTGCGCGTCACCCGCGCTCGTGCCGTTTCCGGGCGCTGTCCTCGCGCTCCTGGCGACGCGCCGCCACCCGGCGCTTCCAGGACTCGCGGGCCTCCGGGCTGTGCCCCTGGATCGCACCGTCGACCTGGGCCGGACCGAAGATCCGGTACGCCCACTCGCCGAATCGGCTCCGCTCGGGGGTCTGCTGGGGTTCGGGGTCGTGCGACTCGCTCATCCCACCACTGTGACAGGTGTGGGACGAACGGGCAGCAGCAGGGCGCGCGTCCGGCCTCAGGCGTACTGGCCGGGTAACGGGGCGCGGACCGAGGGCACGACGGACGCCGCCGCGACCGCCCGCCACGCCACCACGAGGTCGATCTGCTCGTCCGTGCCGGGGTTGAGCAGCGGCAGGTGGCTCGTCCCGTCCGAACCCATCTGGGCGAGCTCCCTGGCCACCGTGTCGTCCTCGCCGGGGGCGATCTCCCACTTCTCGGTCCAGCCGCCGGAGCCGATGAGCACCAGATACGCCATGAGACCCTCCGTCACCGCACCCTTCTCGCATGGTCCCCCGGTGGCGACCGGTCCGGAAGGGCTCAAGCTCCGGCGACGGTCCGGCGGTCGTCGGGGAGCCGGGTGGTCAGCCGCCGCCGGTCCAGCAGCTCCAGCAGCGGTACGGCCACGCGCCGGGACGTGCCGAGCGCCTGCCGTGCCTCGCTGAGCGTGAACGGCTGGGGGAGCGCGGCGAGAACCTCGGCCGCCCGCCGCTCGGCGTCCGGGAGGAGCACCACGCCGTCGGTGACGCGGAGCACCGCGCCGGCCCGTTCGGCCGCCGCCAGCTCGCGGCTGCCGAGGCCGAGGTCGGCCAGCCTGCCGGCGTCGGGGGCCTGAAACGGTGCAGCCGCCAGGTCCGCTGTCAGCGCCTCCACCGCCCGCGCCACCGCGGGGGGCAGTGTCGGCCGGGCGGTCAGGTCCACGACGCGCCCGTCGCGCACGCCGAGCGGTGGGGTGACCAGTGCGGTGACGACCGCGGCATGCGGTACGCCGAGGAGCGCCCGCACCGCCTCGACGGTCGGGCCGGCGTCCACCGAGCCGCTGTGGCGGTGGGTGCCGACCGCCTCGGCGAGGCGTTCCCGCAGGTCGGCCGCCGCGGTGGCGTCGATCAGCCACTCCCCCGCGGCGAGCGCGTCCGCCGGGGCCTCGACCCCGAGCCCGCGCAGTTCGGCCGCCCGGACCACCCCGCGCCGCCGGAGGACGCCACCGGCGCCCTCGGTCAGCTCCGCCACGCGCAGGGCCGCCGCGCCCCGGCGCCGGAGCGGGGTCGGGGCGGCGTCCAGCACGGTCACCCGGCCGACGATGTGGTGCAGGCCGGGATCGCGCAGCAGCGCGGTGTCGCCGGCGCCGACCGGGACGGGACGGCCGAGGGCCAGCCGGGCGTAGGGCCCGCCGAGCGGCCGGATCCGGACCGGGATCGCGGCCGAGCCGACGTGCAGGACCAGGCCGGCCGCCGCGGAGCCCGGGTCGTCGCCGTCCACGCGCACGTCCACGGTGTTCGTCGCGACCCACCGGCCCGGTGTGCGGAGCGCATCTCCCCGGGCCACCTCGTCGACCTCCACGCCGCGGAGGTTCACGGCGACCCGGGCGACGGCGGCGACGGCCTCCGCGGGCTCGCCGAGCGACTGGAGCCCGCGGATGCGGACGGTGCGCCCGCCCAGGTCCAGCTCGTCGCGCAGCCGGAGGGTACCGGCGGTCAGGGTGCCGGTCACCACCGTGCCGCTGCCGCGGATCGTGAACGCCCGGTCCACCCACAGCCGGACCGGTGCCGTGGTGTCCGGCGCGGGCAGTGCCGCGGTGAGCCGCTCCAACGCGGCGCGCAGCTCGGGCAGCCCCGTCCCGGTCGGCGCGCTGACCGGGACCGCGGGGATGCCGGCCAGCGACGTACCGGCCAGGTGGTCGCGGGCCTCGGAGATCGCCAGGTCGGGGTCGGCGAGGTCGCTGCGGGTGACGGCGAGCACCGCGTGCCGGACGCCGAGGGCATCGAGGGCGGCGACGTGCTCGGCGGTCTGCGGCATCCAGCCCTCGTCCGCGGCCACGACGAGCATCGCGGCGGGCACGGGGCCGACCCCGGCGAGCATGTTCGGGACGAACCGCTCGTGCCCCGGGACGTCCACGAACGCGACCTCGCCGCCGCCCGGCAACCTCGTCCAGGCGAACCCGAGGTCGATCGTCATGCCCCGGCGGCGCTCCTCGGCCCAGCGGTCCGGCTCCATGCCGGTGAGCGCCCGGACGAGCGTGGACTTGCCGTGGTCCACGTGGCCGGCGGTGGCGATGACGTGCATCAGGGAGTGGTCCGCCGGACGATGTCGTACAGCTCGTCGTCGGCCGCCGCCGGGATGCACCGCAGGTCGAGCAGCAGCGCGCCCTGCTCGACCCGGCCGAGGACGGCGGGGGTTCCGGTGCGCAGCGGCTCGGCGTACCCGGGCGGCAGCACGACCGCGGCCGAGGGGAGCACCACGCCGGGGGCGCCGCCGCCGCCGACCACGCTGTCGGTGTCCCGCACGGTCGCGTCCAGACCGGTCTCCCGGAGGCGGCCGGCGAGTGTCTCGGCCCGGTCCCGCAGGGTCGCGGCGTCGGTGTGCAGCGCTCGGTGGGTGGGGGTCGGCGGCCCGGTCAGCGTCGCCTCCAGCGCCGCGAGCGTGAGCTTGTCGACCCGCAGCGCGCGGGCCAGGGGATGGCGGCGGAGGCGTTCCACCACGTCCGCGCGGCCCAGCAGCAGCCCGGCCTGCGGTCCGCCGAGGAGCTTGTCGCCACTCGCCGTGACGAGCGCCGCCCCGGCGGCCAGCGCGGTCGCCGCGTCGGGCTCGTCCGGCAGCAGCGGTTCGGGGGCGAGGAGCCCGGATCCGATGTCGACGACGACGGGGACGTCCAAATCGGACAGTTCGGCGATGCCGGCGGCGGAGGTGAAGCCGGTGACGAGGAAGTTCGACGGGTGCACCTTGAGCACGAACCCGGTGTGCGGTCCGACGGCGTCGGCGTAGTCGCCCAGCGACGTGCGGTTGGTGGTGCCGACCTCGCGCAGCCGGGCGCCGGTGGACGCCAGCAGGTCCGGGACCCGGAACCCGTCACCGATCTCGACCAGCTCGCCGCGGCTCACGACGATCTCGCGGCCCTGGGCGAGTGCGGTCGCGGCGAGGACCAGGGCGGCGGCCCCGTTGTTCACGACGTGGACGGCCTCGGCGGCCGGCACGGCGTCCGCGAGCGCGGCCAGCACGCCCCGGCCGCGGCGGGCCCGGCGGCCGGTGGCGAGGTCGAGCTCGACGTCGGTGGCACCGGCGGCGGCCTGTACCGCGCCCACCGCGGCGTCGGAGAGCACCGCGCGGCCGAGGTTCGTGTGCAGGACGACGCCCGTGGCGTTGAAGACGGGGCGGAGCGAGGACGCACGCTCGGGGAGCGCGGCGACCGCGGCGTCGGCGACCTCCTCGGGGGCCAGCTCGCCGCGGCGGGCCCGGTCCTGGGCGGCGGTGACGGCGGCCTTCACGGCGACGCGGCCGACCCGCTCGGCGGCGGCCGCCAGGCGCGGGTCGGCGAGCAGCGCGTCGGTACGCGGCACCCGGCGACGGAAGTCCTCCCGGGAAACCGCCGCGTCGACCACGGGGAAACTCTAACTGCGGAGCGGAGGCGGACGGGAATCGAACCCGCCTGACCGAGATGCTCGGCCACTACGGTGTTGAAGACCGCGGGGAGCACCAGCTACCCGAACGCCTCCTCGCACCGATCGGCACGAGGCGACCAGTATCCAAGGCCGGCCGCGCGCCGATCGGGCAGGGTCAGCCGACGAGGCCCTTGGAGCGCATCCACTCGAGGGCCACGTCCGCGGGCTCCTCGCCGTCGACGTCGACGCGGCGGTTGAGCTCGATGAGGACGTCGTCGGTGAGCATCGGCGTGATCCCGCCGAGGACCTGCGCCAGCTGCGGGTGTTGCGCGAGCACGTCGGTCCGCACCACGGGCGCCACGTTGTACGCGGGGAAGAAGTGGCGGTCGTCCTCCAGCACGGTGAGCCCCAGTGCCTTGAGCCGGCCGTCCGTCGTGAAGATCTCGCCGAAGCTGCAGGCGCCGGCGTCCGTGGCCGCGTAGATCGCGCCGGTGTCCAGCATGCGGACGTTGTCGCGCGGGACGCCGCGCGGCTTCCCGAACGCGAGATCGTACTTGGCCAGCATGGGCTCGAAGCCGTCGTTGCGGCTCGCGAACTCGCTCTCCACGCAGAACGTCCGCTGGTCGACCGGCAGGTCGGCGATCTGCGAGAGCTTGGTGATGCCGCCGAGCTCGGCGACGGCCTCCCGGCGTACCGCGAAGCCGTAGGTGTTGTTCATCGGGGCGGGCGGGAGCCAGGTGAGGCCGTTCTTCGCGTCCGCCTTCCGTACCGCCTCCCACTGCCGCTTCCGGTCCGGGATGCCGGCCTCGTTGCCGAGGTAGGAGATCCACGCCGTGCCGGTGTACTCCCAGTGCAGGTCCACCTCGCCGCTGAGGATGCCCTCGCGGTGGGCGACGGAGCCGGGGATGTTGGTGCTGTCGACGACGTCGAAACCCGATACCTGCAGGGCGATCACGGCGATCTTGCCGAGCACGATCTGCTCGGTGAAGTTCTTCGACCCGACAACGAGCTGCACGCCGGCGGTTCCGTCCAGCGGCCGGATCGAGCCCGGCTCGGCGTCGGGGGTGAACTCGGACGCTCCACGGAGGCCGCAGCCGGTCAGGGCGAGGAGGGTGGCCAGGACGAGGGTCAGGCGCTTCATCAGATTCCTCTGGGGCGGGCGACGTGCTCGACGACGCGGCCGACCCAGTCGACGGACAGGGCCAGCAGAGCCACGAGCAGCGCGCCGCTGATCAGCAGCGAGTTGAGGTACAGGTTGACGCCGGTCGTGATGAGGACGCCGAGCCCGCCGCCGTCCACGAAGACGGCCAGCGTCGCGGTGCCCACCAGCAGGACCAGCGCGGTGCGGACGCCGGCCAGGATCACCGGCACGGCCAGCGGCAGCTCCACCTTGAGCAGCACCGCCGTGGCCGACATCCCCATGCCACGGCCGGCCTCGACGAGCCGCGCGTCCACTCCGGAGAGTCCCACCACGGTGTTGCGGAGTACCGGGAGCACGGCGTACAGGACGAGCGCCAGCACCGCCGTGCGGAAGCCGAACCCGAGCCACGCCGCCAGGAGCACGACGAGGCCGATGGCCGGCGCGGCCTGCCCGGTGCTCGCCACGGCGAGGACCGGGCCGGCGAGGCGGCGCAGCGGGCGCCGCGTCACGGCGATCCCGACGGGCAGCGCGACGAGCAGCACGAGGAGGGCGGACACCGCGGTGAGCGTGAGGTGCTCCAGCGCGCTGCGCCCGAGGGCGTCGGCGCCGAGCTGCCGGGACTCCGTGGTGGACAGTTCCGCCGTGGCGCGCCACACCAGGAAGCCGGCCAGGCCGAGCGCGATCAGCACGGGCTGGGTCAGCAGGGAGCGCCAGCTCTGTTCGCCGCTCACTGGGGCTCCCGCGCATGCTGGATCGCGGCCATCACGGTGTCGACGGCGATCACGCCGACGTAGGTGTCACGGCGGCCGGTCACGATGACCGCGCCGTGGCTGGACACCAGCATGATGTCGAGGGCGTCGTTGAGCGTCGCGCGCAGGCCGACGGTGGACAGCTTCTCGTCGACGCCGCCGAGCACGGTGGAGGAGCGCTCCAGCTCGCGGAGGGCCGGCCAGCGGATGGGGCGGCCGCGCCTGTCCAGGACGACGACGTGGGCCTTCCCGGCCTCGCGTGCCCGGCGGACCACCTGGTCGGTGGGCTCGCCGACCGTCGCGGTGACCGTCTCTCCGAGCTCCACGTCGGCGATCCGGGTCAGCGTCAGCTGCTTGAGCGCCGCGCCCGCGCCCACGAAGTCTTCGACGAACTCCTCCGCCGGGTTGGCGAGGATCTCCGCCGGGGTGTCGTACTGCACGACCCGGGCGCCGGAGTCGAGGACGACGATCCGGTCGCCGAGCTTGACCGCCTCGTCGAAGTCGTGGGTGACGCACACGATCGTCTTGCCGAGCTCCTCCTGGATGCGCAGGAGCTCATCCTGCAGGCGCACCCGCGTGATCGGGTCGACGGCGCCGAACGGCTCGTCCATCAGCAGGACCGGCGGGTCGGCCGCGAGGGCCCGTGCGACGCCGATGCGCTGCTGCTGCCCGCCGGACAGCTCCCGCGGGTAGCGGTCGCGGTAGATCGACGGGTCCAGGCCCACCAGGTCGAGGAGCTCGTCGACGCGCTCGGACGTCTTCGCGCGGGACCACTTGAGCATGCGCGGGACCAGGGAGATGTTGTGCCCCACGGTCATGTGCGGGAAGAGGCCGCCGGCCTGGATCACGTAGCCGATGCGGCGGCGCAGCTCGTCCGGGTCCTTGCGGGTCACGTCCTCGCCGCCGAGCACGATGCGGCCGCTGGTCGGCTCGATCAGCCGGTTGATCATCTTGAGCGTCGTCGTCTTGCCGCACCCGGACGGGCCGACGAGCATGACGATCTCCCCGGCGGGGATCTCGAGGCTCACGGCGTCCACGGCCGCCTTGGCCTGGCCCGGATAGCGCTTGGTGACCTGCTCCAGGTGGATCGACACACCACTGACTTCAGACACGGATTCCCCTGGGGACGGTGAGCCGGCCGACCAGGACGAGCAGGAGGTCGACGGCGAGGGCGAGTACGACAACGGCGAGGGTTCCGGTGATGGTGGCGTTCAGGGCGTTGGCGCCGCCCAGCCGGGACAGGCCGGTGAAGATGAACCCACCGAGGCCCGGGCCGAGAACGTAGGCGGCGATCGCCGCGATTCCCATGACCATCTGGGTGGACACCCGGACGCCCGCGAGGATGACCGGCCACGCCAACGGGATCTCGACCCGGACGAGCGCCGCCGCCCGGCTCATCCCGATGCCGCGGGCGGACTCCACCAGCGACTTGTCCACACCGGACAGTCCGACGATGGCGTTGCGCAGGATCGGGAGCACCGCGTAGAAGGTGACCGCGACGACGGCCGGCGTGATGCCGAAGCCGAACGGCGCCAGGAGCAGGCCGAGCAGCGCGAACGACGGGATGGTCAGGCCGATGGCCGAGAGGCCGTTGGCGAGGGCGACCAACCGGGGGCGGCGGTAGACCGCGACGGCGAGGGCCACGGCGAGCACGGTCGCGAGGACCACGCACTGCACGACGAGGCTCGCGTGTTGGAACGCCTGGAACGCGATCTGCTCGCGCCTGTCCAGCACGTACTGCCACATTTGCGGATCGCTCCTGTCGTCGCCGACGCCCGAGCACACCGCGTTGCCAGTGCTGGGTCGTGGGGTCCCTCGTGGGCGCGACACGACACAGTGACGTGTCACGCTCTGACGGGCGGAGCTTGTCAGCCGATGGGCTGATCCACCGTTCGTAGGACCACAGTCTAGCTCGGAAAACCACAAACCCGGCACGGCGAGCAGGTCACGCCCCGGTGGGCGACCGCCTCAGGGGCGGTGAGCCGCCCAGGCGGTCCGCGTGCCGCGGACCGCCAGATCGCGGGGAGCGTGCCCACCTGCACGCCTCGGACGGCGCTCTCCAGCCGTGATGTCGCCGGCAGGGGGACGCCTCCGGGGTCCCGTGCGCCCTTCGGTATGGACCGGCACTCGGCCGGAGCCCGCCTCATGGGGTGCCACGAGAGAAGGGGTGGTCACCACCTCCGGCCGATCGGCAGGCCGGTATTAGCCTGGGGGGATGACCACCACCGCCCGGGTACGCCTCACCCAGTACGCCCACGGCGGAGGCTGCGCGTGCAAGATCCCGCCCGGTGAGCTGGAGGAGGTCGTCGCCGGGCTCCACCGCTCCGGCCCGCTCGCCGGCGCGCAGGGCGAGCTGATCGTCGGCCTGGACGACGGCGACGACGCGGCCGTCGTCCGCACCGACGTGGGCGCGATCGTCCTCACCGCCGACTTCTTCACGCCGGTCGTCGACGACCCCTACGACTGGGGCCGGATCGCCGCCGCGAATGCGCTCTCCGACGTGTACGCCATGGGCGGCCGTCCCGTCGTCGCGGTGAACCTGCTGGGCTGGCCGCGCGACGTCCTGCCGTTCGAGCTGGCCCGCGAGGTGCTGCGCGGCGGACTGGACGTCGCGGGCGAGGCCGGCTGCTACGTCGCCGGCGGGCACAGCGTCGACGACCCCGAACCGAAGTACGGCATGGCCGTGACCGGGCTCGCCGACCCGGACCGGCTGCTGCGCAACGACGCGGGCGAGGCCGGCGTCCCGCTGACGCTCACCAAGCCCCTCGGCATCGGCGTCCTGAACACCCGCCACAAGACCACCGGCGAGGTCTTTCCCCAGGCGATCGCGGCGATGACGGCGCTGAACCGGGACGCCGCCGGCGCGGCCCTCGACCACGGCGCCAAGGCCGCCACGGACGTCACGGGGTTCGGGCTGCTCGGCCACCTGCACAAGCTCGCCAGGGCCAGCGGCGTGACCGCGGAGATCGACAGTTCCGCCGTCCCGTATCTCGACGGCGCCCGGGACGCGCTCGCCGCGGGGTACGTGAGCGGCGGTACCCGGCGGAACCTGGACTGGGTACGCCCGCATGCCGACCTGTCCGCGATCACCGAGGACGAGGCGCTGCTGCTGGCCGATGCGCAGACCTCGGGCGGGCTGCTCGTGGCCGGCGAGGTGCCGGGCTACCCGGTGATCGGGTGCCTCACGCCCCGGCGCGACGGCGTGACGGTCGTCGTGCGCTGACGTCGGTGTCCTCCCGCAGGTCCACCACCGGCGCCGGCGGCTTCGCCAGCACCGGGAGGACAAGCGAGACCAGCGCGACGATCCCGAGCACGGTGAACGGCACGGCGTACCCGCCGCTGGACTCGTAGAGCCGCGCGGCCACCTGCGGGCCGACCACGCCCCCGGCGGACCACGCGACGATCATCGCGCCGTAGATGGCTCCGGCGTGCGCGGTGCCGAAGTAGTCCGCCGCGG
This sequence comes from Actinomycetota bacterium, assembly GCA_030840805.1. Lineage (GTDB taxonomy): Bacteria > Actinomycetota > Actinomycetes > Mycobacteriales > HKI-0501 > JAVEDU01. The sequence goes on along the minus strand of JAVEDU010000055.1, from coordinate 79,675 downwards.
TCGCCGGCATGGTGCCGAAGCCGCCGCCGTACGCCAGGTACACCAGCGCGCCCAGCACGGCAAAGAGCGCGAACGCCCGCGCGTGCGGCAGCAGCAGGAAGCAGACCCCCTGCAGGCCCAGCATGCCGAGGAAGGCCCGCATCCGTCCGATGTGATCGCTCGCCGCGGCCCACGCGATCCGGCCCGCGCCGTTGAACAGTCCCATCGCGCCGACGAACGTTGCCGCCGTCGTGGCGCTGACGAGCGCGATCTCCGCCGCGGCATCGGCCGCCTGGGAGATGAACGCGATGCCGCACATGGTGTTGAGGAACAGGATCGCGGTCAGCAGGTACCACTGGGGCGTCCGCAGGGCCGCCGCGAGCGTGTACCCCGCCAGCGCGTGACCGGCGGGCGGCGTGAACCCCGGCACGGCGTACCCCCGCGGCGGATTGCGGAACATCGCCGCTCCGGCCAGCCCGATCACGAGATAGGCGAACCCGAGCGGGAGGAAGACGGCCGGCTTGTTGTCCACCCGCTCGAGCAGGGCCTTCGCGACCGGCCCGGTGAGGACCGCGCCGAAGCCGAACCCGCCGACGGCGATGCCGGTGATCAGTCCCCGCCGGTCCGGGAACCACTTGACCAGCATCGCGATCGGGGTGATGTACGCGAGGCCGAGTCCGATCCCGCCGAGCAGGCCGTACCCGAGCACCAGCAGCCACAACTGGTCTGCGCTCGACACCCGGGACGCCAGCATGATGCCGCCGGCGTACAGCAGCACCCCCGCCAGCGCGACCGGGCGCGGCCCGCGGCGGTCCTGGAGCCAGCCACCGATCAGCGTGCCGATGAAGATCGTCCCGATCGCGACCTCGAACGGCAGCACGACCTGCGACCGGCTCCAGCCGAACTGCGCCTGGAGCGGCTTGTTGAACACGCTCCACGCGTAGACCGCGCCGAGCGCCAACTGGACGAGGATTCCCGCGGCCGCGATGTTCCACCGGCCGTGGGTGGGGTTCTGGCTGGACTCCATCGAGTCCTCCAGGCCTTCTCTAGGGGGACTGCACCTTGGGCTCGTGCGCCAGGGACTCCCGTGCCTCCAGCCGCTCGCGCTGCGGCACGACCGTGTACTTCGGATCCCGTGCGGACGCCATACCCGCTTCGTACACGCCGAACCGCGTCGCGAGGGAACCGGCGAGCAGTGCGGCACCCGAGACCGCGGAGACGAGCCGGCTCCGCCGGCCCACCACCGCACCGGCCGCGCCGAGCATCGTCAGCGTGCGCGCCGTCCTCAGCAGGTGCCCGGCCCGGTCCTTCCGGTAGGGCTCGCTGACCAGGCCCATGCCGTGCTCGACCCGGTGGATCGCGGTGAGCTCCACCGCAGCCCCGGCCACGGCGAGCCGCCGCGCGGGCCCGGTCTCGGCGACCGGTGCCGCGATGAGCCCGGCGCCGGCACCGGCGGCGAGCGCGCTGCCGGCGAACACGAACGGCAGGTCCGGGTACGCCTCGTGCCAGGACGGTACGGCCGTGTCGGCGAGCAGCACCGCGGTGTACGTGGCCAGCGCGGGCGCCGCGGCGGCCGCCGCCAGTCCGGCGGCGCGACCGGTGAACGGCAGCATCTTCCGGACCAGGCCGAGGAGACCGCGCTCGGGCAGGAGGGGGGCGGCCTCGGCCACCGCCGCGACACCCGCCGCGCCGCCGTACGCGGAGAGGATCCACGTCCCCATCGACATCGGCGAGGTCACCTTCGCCACGCGGAGCATGTGGTGGAACCGCTCCGGCCGGCCGAGGTCGTTGATGAGGAAGTACGTGCTCGCCAGCAGCGCGCCCATCGACGTCAGCCGCCCGGCGCGTCGCAGCGCCGGCCGGCCGGTGACGTCGGCGCCCGCGGCGATCAGCGAGGAGCCGGCGGCGAGCCCACCCGTGAACAGGTACGCCGCGATGTCGTGGTGCCACACCGGCGGCTTGATGATCGGGCGCCCGTAGTACGACCGGAACTCCGCCGGCGGGACGTTCAGCTCCTCGCCGCCCGGCCGCCTTCCCCCGCGGCGACGGCTCCGGCCGCGCCCCTGGGACCACATCTGGGCCTCGTGCGGCCGAGCCTCCGCGGGCGGGGCCTGCCGGTCCGCCTGCGGATCGACCTCGTGCGCCGCGGTGGTCTCGTCGGGCGGGCCGCTCACCGGGTACCCCGCGCGAACGCGGCCACGGCCACGGCGGCCATCGCGGCCGCCGCCAGGCCCATGCGCTTGTACATCTGCGGCAGGTCACGGGTCGTCACGATCGGGTCCGGCGGCAGCCCGTACACCTCGGGCTCGTCGAGCAGCAGGAAGAACGCGCCGTCGCCGCCCACGCCGTCATCCGGGTCGTGGCCGTACAGCCGCGCCTCCGGCACCCCCACCTCGTGCAGCCGCTCGACCCGCTCCTGGGCGCGCGTCCGCAGCTCGTCGAGGTCGCCGTACTGGATCGACTGGGTGGGGCACGCCTGGGCGCACGCGGGCGTCTGGCCCTCGCCGAGGCGGTCGTAGCAGAGCGTGCACTTCCACGCCCGGCCGTCGTCCTTGCGCTGGTCGATCACGCCGTACGGGCAGGCCGGGATGCAGTAGCCACAGCCGTTGCAGATGTCCTCCTGCACGACCACGGTGCCGAACTCGGTACGGAACAGCGACCCGGTCGGGCACACGTCCAGGCACCCGGCGTGCGTGCAGTGCTTGCAGACGTTGGACATCATCAGCCAGCGGAAGTCGGTCCGGTTGCCGGGATCACCGATCCGGCCGGGCAGGTCCACTCCGGGCATGCCGAGGAACTGCGGGTCCGAGCCGGGCGAGGTGCCGCCGGCCGGGGTGATCGTGCGGGCCGCCGCGAGGACGTCCGGGGCGGGGCCGACGCCGGGCTCGGTGCCGGTGTCCTGCACGGTGCCCGCGGCGACGACGGCCTGGTCGTGCGTGCCCGTCGGGCCGGTCGGGGTGTGCTCGAACGGCGGGGTCCGCCGTCCGGCCGGCACCGGCTGCTCGATGAAGTGGACCGCCCGCCACGAGTTGGCCGTCAGCCCGCCCGTGTTGTCGTACGACATGCCGAGGAGGTTGAGGCCGTCCATCGGGACCGCGTTCCACTCCTTGCAGGCCACCTCGCACGCCTTGCACCCGATGCACACGCTGGTGTCGGTGAAGAACCCCTTGCGCGGCGGGGCGTCGGTGTACCCGGCGTCCGGTGCGGGGTCGAGGGGACCGTAGAGGCTGTTCCCGCTGACCACGTCAGCTCCTCGTCTCGTCGGGTGCGCGGTTGTCGAAGACCGGCTCGGGGCCGTCGCCGCCGGGTGCGGTGCTGGTCACGGACTGCGTGCCCGCCCGGCGGCGCAGCTCCGCGAGGAACTCGAGCAGCGCCGGTCCGGTCGGGCGACGGCCGGGCCGGACGTCACACGTGCCGGCCTTGGTCTCCTGGATGAGCACGTTCGGGTCCAGCGCGATGCCGAACAGGTCGTTGGCCGAGTCGCCCGTCGTCAGCCCGCTGCTGCCCCAGTGGTACGGCAGCCACACCTGGTGGATGACCCTGCCCTCGACCCGCAGCGGCGTGATCCGGTCGGTCACCATGACGCGCCCTTCGACGGCGGCACGCTCGGTCACCACGTGGCCCCAGCCCATGTGCTCGAGGCCGCGTTCGGCCGCCAGCTCCGGGGACACCTCGAAGAACATCGCCGGCTGGAGCTCCGACAGGTACGGCAGGGTCCGGCTCATGCCGCCGGCGGTGTGGTGCTCCGTGAGCCTGCTCGTGGTGAACACGTACGGGAACAGCTGGGCCCGGCCCTCGACCGGGTTGGGGTGCAGCGGGTTCTCCGGGCGGTCGTAGACCTTCCGCGTCGGGTTCGCCTGCTGCGTGTACAGCGGGTTGCGCACCGGCGACTCGACCGGCTCGTAGTGCGTCGGCAGCGGGCCGTCCACCAGGCCCACCGGGACGAACAGCGCGCCCTTCCCGTCGCCCTGCATGATGAACGCGTCGTCACCGGCGAGCCCCTCGACACCGCTCGCGCCCTCCGGCGGCCGGTACGAGGGCGCCTTGTCGACCGGGAAGTCGGGAACGTCGTGCCCCGTCCACCGGCCGGCCTCCTCGTCCCACCACACGTACGCCTTCTTCTCGCTCCACGGCTTGCCGTCCGGGTCGGCCGAGGCGCGGTTGTAGAGCAGGCGGCGGTTCGCCGGCCACACCCAGCCCCACTCCGGGGCCACCCAGCTCTGCTCCTGGCCGGGCTTGCGCCGGGCGGCCTGGTTGACGCCGCCGGAGTACACGCCGGTGTAGATCCAGCAGCCGCCGAGCGTCGTACCGTCGGTCTTCATCTCGGTGAAGCTCGACAGTGGCCGACGGGTCGCGACCTCGTACCCGTTGATCTCCATCAGGACGGCCTCGGCGCTCGGCTCGCGGTCGGGACCGTGTTCCGGATAGTCCCAGGCGAGGTCGAGGATCCCGCGGTCCCGCGGCTCGGTGGAGCCCGCCAGCCGCTCCCGGATCATCAGCCCCAGGTGGTAGAAGAACCACAGCTCCGACCGGGCGTCACCCGGCGGGTTCACCGCCTTCTCCCGCCACTGCAGCATCCGCTGCGTCTGGGTGAACGTCCCCTCCTTCTCCACATGGGACGCCGCCGGCATCAGGAACACCTCGGTGCGGCACTGCTCCGGGACGATCTCGCCGGTCTCGATCTCCGGGGACGTCTTCCAGAAGTTTGCGCTCTCGATCTCGTACAGGTCCCGCACGACGAGCCAGTCCAGGTTCGCCATGCCGAGCCGCTGCGCGCGGCCGTGGGCCGAGCCGACGGCCGGGTTCTGCCCGAGCAGGAAGTAGCCCTTGATCTTGCCGTCGATCATGTCCAGCACCGTGCGGTACGTGCCGTGGTCGCCGGTCATCCGGGGCAGGTAGTCGTAGCAGAAGTCGTTCTCGGGCGTCGCCTTCTCACCCCAGTACGCCTTGAGCAGGTTGATGCCGTACGCGTCGGCGTTCGCCCAGAAGCCCTTGGAGCCGGGGTGCCGGATGCTGTCGATCCACTTCTGGAGCGTGGGGTGATCGTCCGCGTGTGGCATGGGCAGGTAACCCGGCAGCAGGTTGAACAGCGTCGGGATGTCGGTGGAGCCCTGGATGCTGGCGTGCCCGCGCAGCGCCATGATCCCGCCGCCCGGACGGCCCATGTTGCCCAGCAACAGCTGGATGATCGAGCCGGCCCGGATGTACTGCACCCCCACGCTGTGCTGGGTCCAGCCGACCGAGTAGACGAGGCAGGTGGTGCGGTCGCGCTTGGAGTTCTCGGTCCAGGCCTCGCAGACCTCGCGGAACGCGTCCTGGGACACGCCGGTCGTCCGCTCCACCATCTCCGGCGTGTAGCGGGCGAAGTGGCGCTTGAGGATCTGGTAGACGCAGTGGGGGTGCTGGAGGGTCTCGTCCCGCTGCACGTCGCCGGGCACGGGCATGCCGTGGGACTCGTGCTGGAGCCCCATCGCGGTCTCCCGCTGCTTGGCGGTGTCCTGCGGGACCGTGTGGTTGTGCTCGTGCCCGGCGTACTGCCAGCTCTCGGGGTCGTAGCTGTTCGTCTCCGGGTCGAAGCCGGAGAACAGCCCGTCCAGGTCCTCGGCGTCGACGTACCGGTCGCTGATGATCGTCGCCGCGTTGGTGTACGCGAGGACGTACTCCCGGAAGTCCAGCTCGTTGGTCAGGATGTAGTGGATGACACCGCCGAGGAACGCGATGTCGGACCCCGCCCGGGTCGGGACGTACTGATCCGCCACCGCCGATGTCCGCGTGAACCGCGGGTCGATGTGGATGACCTTGGCACCGCGCGCCTTGGCCTCCATCACCCACTGGAAGCCGACGGGGTGCGCCTCGGCCATGTTGGAACCCTGGATGATGATGCAGTCAGAGTTGGCGAGGTCCTGCTGGAAGTTGGTGGCGCCGCCGCGACCGAAGCTGGTCCCCAGACCGGGGACAGTGGCGGAGTGTCAAATACGGGCCTGGTTCTCGATCTGCAGAGCGCCCATCGCGGTGAAGAGCTTCTTGATCAGGTAGTTCTCTTCGTTGTCCAGCGTGGCGCCGCCGAGGCTCGCGATCCCGACCGTCCGGTTGAGCTTGCGGCCCTGGGCGTCGGTGTCCTGCCAGGTCTCGTTGCGGGCGGCGACCACCCGGTCCGCGATCATGTTCATCGCGACGTCGAGGTCGAGGTCCTCCCAGTCGGTGCCGTACGGGCGCCGGTAGCGGACCTTCGTCTGCCGCAGCGAGCTGGTGACGAGGCTCTTGCTCGCGGACCCCTTCGGGCACAGCCGGCCGCGCGAGATCGGGCTGTCCGGGTCGCCCTCGATCTGGACGACCTTGCCGTCCTTCACGAACACGCGCTGGCCGCAGCCGACCGCGCAGTACGGGCAGACCGAGCGGGCCACCGAGTCGGCGGTCTCGGTGCGGGGTTCCAGCGACTTCGAGCGGGGCGACTGCACGGCGGCCCCGCGACCCAGCGGGTCCGAACCGGTGAGCTGCCGGTAGACCGGCCAGCCCTCGATGAACGTCCGCACACCCATGTCGGTGTCCCTTCCGTGCCCGCGCGCGCCGATGTCCGGCGGCACCACTCCCGTCGAACCTATGGCACCGGCGGGTGCTCGGCACCCGCGAGGTCGGACCGGAGGTCCGGCGGTGCGGTGGACGCGCGCCGGGGCGCGCCGGACGGCACGCCCCGGCGCGTCCGTGGCTCAGCAGTTCACGAGCCCCGGCGACTGGTTGAGCAGTTGCGCGCGGCCCGAGGTGAACCGCGCGAACTGCGCGCCGGCGGCCGGTGCGGGGTCGAAGACCGCGACCCGGTGGCAGTTCTGGAAGGCGATCCGGACGTCGAAGTGCCGCTCCAGCGCGCCGCGGATCGCGTCACTCGCCATCGCCCGCAGGAGCTGCCCGCGGGCCGCCTCGGTGGCGGGCTCCTCCCGGTTGTCGGCGAAGGCCGAACCGGGCTCGACGTCCCCGGCGGCGAGGCGGCGCGTCAGGCTCTCCACCAGCTCGAACGGGTAGGGCAGGGACTCGCGGATGCAGTCGACGAACGTCGCGTCGTCGACGTCGCCGGCCTCGGCACGGGTGAGCAGCTCAGGTGACACGGTGAGGGACATGGGACCTCCCGAAATAAAGGATTGAATTCCGGCGACGATAGGGCGGGCAAATACGGCGCACAAATAGTCGAATGCGGATCTGCATTGATTGTCATATTGCGACTCGTCGACGGCTGCGGGCGGGCGGTGGCCCGTCGTGTCCCGGGGACGTGTAGACAGGGTGCGCGCCGGTATCCGGGAGGAGTTCCACATGACTCACGACGGCACCACGACCGACCCGTACCGGCTGCCCGCCGGCCGGGTGTACCTCTCCGGGGTGCAGGCGCTCGTCCGCCTGCTGCTCGACCAGCGCCGTGCCGACACGAGCGCCGGCTGGGACACCGCCGCATTCGTGTCCGGGTACCAGGGCTCGCCGCTCGGCACCCTCGACACCGAGCTGGGCCGGCAGCGGGACGTCGTCGCCGAGCACCGCATCGAGTTCCGGCCCGGCGTGAACGAGGAGCTGGCCGCGACCTCGGTGTACGGCACCCAGCTCGTGCCCACGCTCCCCGGCAGCACGGCCGAGGGCGTGCTCGGGGTCTGGTACGGCAAGTCGCCGGGCGTCGACCGGGCCACCGACGCGCTCCGGCACGGCAACCTGATGGGCACCTCGCCGCGAGGCGGCGTGCTGGTGCTCGCCGGGGACGACCCGGGCGCGAAGTCGTCCACCGTCCCGGGCGCGTCCGAGGCGACGCTCGCCGCGCTGTCGATCCCGGTGTTCCAGCCGGGCAGCGTGCAGGAGGTGCTCGACCTCGGGCGGCACGCCGTCGCGTGTTCGCGCGAGTCCGGGCTGATGGCCGCGCTGAAGGTCGTCACCCGGGTCGCCGACGCCACCGCGACGGTGGAGGTCGGACCCGGCCGGGTGCGCCCGCTGCTCGGCGACGAGAGCCCGCACCGGCCGCATGCCGTGATGATCGGACCGGCCCTCCTGGAGCTGGAGCGCAGCCTCGTCGAGACGCGCCTGGACCGGGTCCGCGAGTACGCCCGCCGCAACGGCCTGGTCCGTCTCACCCACGCCGAACCGGAGGCGAGGCTGGGCATCGTCGCGGCCGGCACGGCCTACCACGACCTGCTGGAGGCGCTGGAGCAGCTCGGGATCAGCGGGGTCCGGATCCTCCAGGCCGGGTTGATCTGGCCGCTGGACGACCGCGCGGTGCGGGGGTTCGCGGCGGGGCTCGACGAGGTGCTGGTGCTGGAGGAGAAGGGCCCGTTCCTGGAGCTGCTGGTCAAGGACGCGCTGTACGGACTGGCGTCGGCACCGGTGGTGACCGGCAAGAAGGACCCGGCGGGGGCGCGCCTGGTGTCCGGCGCGGGTGCCCTGGACGCCGCGGCCCTGCTGCGCCCGGTGGCGAACCGGGTGCTGGCCCACCACGACCTTCCGGCGGTGGCGCGGCGGCTCGCCGACCTGACGAGCCTGCGCGGCCGCAGCCTGCCGCTGATCACCCAGCGGACCCCGTTCTTCTGCCCCGGCTGCCCGCACAACACCTCGACGCGGGCGGCCGACGACACGCTCGTCGGCGCCGGGATCGGCTGCCACGCGATGGTGCTGATCAATCCCGACCATCACGGCACGATCACCGGCGTCACCCAGATGGGCGGCGAGGGCGCGCAGTGGATCGGGATGGCGCCGTTCACCGACCGGCCGCATTTCGTGCAGAACCTCGGGGACGGCACGTTCGCGCACTCCGGCTCGCTGGCGATCCGGTCGGCGGTCGCGGCCGGCGTCGACATCACCTACAAGCTGCTGTACAACGACGCCGTCGCGATGACCGGCGGGCAGCGGGCGGCGGGACGGCTGTCCGTCCCGGACCTCACCCGGCTGCTGGCGGCCGAGGGCGTCCGCCGGATCGTGGTGACCACGGAGGACACCTCCCGGTACCGCCGGGTGCCGCTGGCCGGCATCGCGAGCGTGCGGCCGCGGGAGGATCTGATGGCGGTGCAGGAGGAGCTCGCCGCGATCCCGGGCACCACCGTGCTGATCCACGACCAGCAGTGCGCGATCGAGAAGCGGCGGGCCCGCCGCCGGGGGACCCTCGCCGAGCCCGCGGAGCGGGTGCTGATCAACGAGCGGATCTGCGAGGGCTGCGGCGACTGCGGCGACAAGTCCGGATGCCTGGCGGTCGAGCCGGTCGACACCGAGTTCGGCCGCAAGACCCGCATCCACCAGTCCTCCTGCACGAAGGACTTCTCCTGCCTGGCCGGGGACTGTCCGTCGTTCCTCACGGTCGTCGGGACGCCCCGGCGGCCGGAGCCGCGCGGGCCCGGCGTCACGCTGCCCGACATCGCGCGTCCCGGGCCCGGCACCGACGTCCGGATCCGGATGGTCGGCATCGGCGGTACCGGCGTGGTCACGGTGGCGCAGCTCCTCGGCGCCGCCGCGATGCTGGACGGGCTGCACACGGCCGGGCTCGACCAGACCGGGCTGAGCCAGAAGGGCGGACCCGTGGTGTCCGACCTGCGGCTCGCGGCGCATCCGCTGGACGGCTCGGCGACCGCCGCGGGCAGCGTCGACCTGCTGCTGGGCCTGGACCTGCTCGGCGCGGCGGCACCGGCGAACCTCGCCGCGGCGAGCCCGGACCGCACGGTCGCGGTGCTCTGCGACAGCGTCGCCCCGACCGGCCGGATGGCGACCGACGTGACCGCGCCCGCACCCGATCTCGCCGCGGCCCGGGCCGCGGTCGCCGCCGGTACCCGCGAGGCAGTCGGCATCGATGCGCGGAACCTCGCGAGCGCGGTGTTCGGCGACCACCTGCCGACCAACGTGATCATGCTCGGGGCGGCGTGGCAGCGCGGCGTGGTCCCGGTGTCGCGGGCCTCGATCGAGCAGGCGATACGGAACGCGGGCGTCGCCGTGGAGCAGAACCTCGCCGCGTTCGCCTGGGGCCGGGCGGCGGTCGCGGCACCGGAGGTCGTCGCGCGGGCCCTGGACCCCGGCACGCCGGTGCCGGGCCCGGGGCACGACGCCCTGGTGGACCGCGTGACGACCGCCGGGGGTGAGCTGCGCCGGCTGGTCGCCCTGCGCATCCCGGACCTGGTCGCCTACCAGGGGGTGGCCTACGCGGAGCGGTATGCCGACGCGGTGGCCGAGGCGGCACGGCGGGGCGGCGACCGGGTGGCCGAGGCGGTCGCGCGGGGGCTGTACAAGCTGATGGCGTACAAGGACGAGTACGAGGTCGCCCGGCTCCACCTGGAGCTGGTGCGGGACCTGCCGGCGGGGACGAACTACCGGCTGAAGCTGCACCCACCGGTTCTGCGGGCGCTGGGCCGCCGGCGGAAGATCGGGTTCGGCCGGCGGACCACTCCGCTGTTCCGGCTGCTGTACGCCGGTCGGCGGCTGCGCGGCACGCCGCTGGACCCGTTCGGGCACACCGCGGTGCGGCGGACCGAGCGGGCGCTGGTCGGTGAGTACCTGGACCACGTCGGCGCGGCGCTGGGCGCGCTGCGGCCGGAGAACGAGGACGCGGTGGTCGAGCTGTGCGCCCTCCCGGACGTGGTCCGCGGGTACGAGCACCTCAAGCTGGCGGGCGTGGACCGCTTCCGGAACCGGGCCGCCGAGCTGCGCGCCGAGCTCGCTGCGCCCCAGCCCGTGTCCGCGGACTGAGCTCAGTCCGCGGGCGGCTCGAACACCGCCTCGACGTCGAGCTGGATCCGCAGCGACGGGCCGATCACCGACAGCCCCTCCGGGAGCGCCATGTTCCAGTGGATGCCGTAGTCGTGCAGCGGCAGCGTGGTGGTGGCCGTGAACGCCGTCCGGGTGCCGCCCCACGGGTCCCCGCTGGTGCCGAGGTAGGTCAGGTCGAGGACGACGCCGCGGGACCGGTCCCGGATCGTCATCACCCCGTCGACGAGCCAGCGTTCGGCGGACCGCGCGGTGAACCCGGTGCTGCGGTAGGTGAGGAACGGGAACCGCTCCACATCGAGGAAGTCCGGCGACCGCAGATGGGCGTCTCGGTCCTCGCTGCCGGTCTCGATGCTCCCCGCCGAGATCGTCACTCGGGCGCTGGACTCCTCGGCCGGGTCGGCCACCGCGATCTCGCCGGAGAACGCCATGAACCGTCCCTCCACCCGGGACAGCGCGAGATGGCGGGCGGTCGCGCGCAGGATCGAGTGCGCCGGGTCGATCCGCCACAGCCCGGGCGCCGGCAGGGCCGTCCGCGTGGGCCGGTCCAGCACGACGACGCCCAGCTCGGTCCGGCCGTTGGCGCCGGCCGTCGCCGCGCGGGCGACCGGGTCGACGCCGGCGGCCGCGATGATCACCGTGACCGGGCCGTCCGCGCTGAGGGGCACGCCGAACGCGCCGGTCTCGTCCGAGGCCCCCCGGCCGAGCTGCCGGCCGCCGGCCCCGACCACCGTGACGACGGCACCCGGCACGGGCCAGCCGTCGGCGGTGGCGACCACTCCGTGAACCCGGGACACGTGCGTCCCCCCTCGTCGGGTCGGGTGCCGTGGGCCCGGCCACCGGGACCGGCACGGCGCGTCCCGAACGGTACCGAGCCTGGGGCCGCTCGCACCGGCCGACACCGAAGGATCTTGCCCGCGGCGCCGGTCGCTAGTGTGACGCCACTCGCAGTCACAGGTGCCGGGTCCGGAGGGTGCATGTTCAGCAAGGTGATGGTCGCCAACCGCGGGGAGATCGCGGTACGCGCCTTCCGTGCCGCGTACGAGCTCGGCGCGCGGACGGTCGCGGTCTTCCCGCACGAGGACCGCAACGCCGTCCACCGGATCAAGGCCGACGAGGCGTACGTGATCGGCGAGGCGGGCCACCCCGTCCGCGCGTACCTCGATGTGGCCGAGATCGTCCGGGTGGCGCGGGAGTCCGGCGCCGACGCCGTGTACCCCGGGTACGGGTTCCTGTCCGAGAACCCGCTGCTCGCCGAGGCCTGTGCCGAGGCGGGCGTCGCGTTCGTCGGCCCGCCGCCGGCCGTGCTGGAGCTGGCCGGCAACAAGGTGCGCGCCCTCGCCGCCGCCCGGGCGGCCGGGATCCCGGTGCTGCGGTCCAGCGCGCCCTCGTCCGAGGTGGACGAGCTGGTGGCCGCGGCCGAGGAGGTCGGGTTCCCGATCTTCGTCAAGGCGGTCGCGGGCGGCGGTGGCCGCGGCATGCGCCGGGTCCAGACCCCCGGCGAGCTGCCCGAGGCGCTGCGCACCGCGATGCGGGAGGCCGAGGGCGCGTTCGGCGACCCGACCGTCTTCCTGGAGCAGGCCGTCGGCCGGCCCCGGCACGTCGAGGTGCAGGTGCTCGCCGACGCGACCGGCGAGGTCGTCCACCTGTACGAGCGGGACTGCTCGGTGCAGCGGCGCCACCAGAAGGTCATCGAGATCGCGCCCGCCCCCAACCTCGACCCCGCGCTGCGGGACGCGCTGTGCCGGGACGCCGTCGCGTTCGCCCGCGCGATCGGGTACGTGAACGCCGGGACGGTCGAGTTCCTCGTCGAGACCGTGGGCGAGCGGGCCGGCGAGCACGTGTTCATCGAGATGAACCCGCGGATCCAGGTGGAGCACACGGTCACCGAGGAGGTCACCGACGTCGACCTCGTCCAGGCCCAGCTGCGGATCGCGAGCGGGGAGACGCTCGCCGACCTCGGGCTGTCCCAGGACATGATCCGCGTCAACGGCGCGGCGCTGCAGTGCCGGATCACCACCGAGGACCCGTCGAACGGGTTCCGCCCCGACACCGGCCGCATCACCGCGTACCGCTCGGCCGGGGGCGCCGGGGTCCGGCTCGACGGCGGTACAGCCGCGACCGGCGCCGAGATCAGCGCGCACTTCGACTCGATGCTGGTCAAGCTCAGCTGCCGGGGCCGGGACTTTCCGACCGCGGTACGCCGGGCCCGGCGCGCGCTCGCGGAGTTCCGGATCCGCGGCGTGCACACCAACATCTCCTTCCTCCAGGCCGTGCTCCGGGAGGACGCGTTCATCGCGGGTGACCTGTCCACGTCGTTCATCGACGACCGGCCGGAGCTGCTCGCCGACCGCACCTCGGCCGATCGCGGCACCAAGCTGCTGACCTGGCTGGCGGATGTCACCGTGAACACCCCGCACGGGACCGCGCCCGTCGCGCTCGACCCGGCGGCGAAGCTGCCCGCGGCGGACCTGGACACCGCGCCGCCCGCCGGCTCCCGGCAGCGGCTCCGGGAGCTCGGCCCGGCCGGGTTCGCCGCGGCGCTGCGGGCACAGACCGCGGTGGCCGTCACCGACACCACGTTCCGCGACGCGCACCAGTCGCTGCTCGCCACCCGGGTGCGGACCCGGGACCTGCTCGCCGCCGCGCCGCAGGTCGCCCGGCTCACCCCGCAGCTGTGGAGCGTCGAGTGCTGGGGCGGTGCCACCTACGACGTGGCGCTGCGATTCCTCGGCGAGGACCCGTGGGACCGGCTCGCGGCGCTGCGCGAGGCCATGCCGAACCTGTGTCTCCAGATGTTGCTCCGCGGCCGGAACACGGTCGGCTACACGCCGTACCCGACCGAGGTCGCCAGGGCGTTCGTCGACGAGGCCGCGGCGACCGGCATCGATGTGTTCCGCATCTTCGACGCGCTGAACGACGTGGCCCAGATGCAACCCGCGATCGACGCGGTCCGCGACACCGGGACCGCCGTCGCCGAGGTGGCGCTCTGCTACACCGGTGACCTGCTCAACCCCGCCGAGGACCTGTACACGCTGGACTACTACCTCCACCTCGCCGACCGGATCGCCGCCGCGGGCGCGCATGTCCTCGCCATCAAGGACATGGCCGGACTGCTGCGCCCCGCCGCGGCGGCCAGGCTGGTGACCGCGCTGCGGGAGCGGTTCGACCTGCCGGTCCACCTGCACACCCACGACACCACCGGCGGTCAGCTCGCGACCCTGCTCGCGGCGGTCGACGCGGGCGTCGACGCGGTGGACGTCGCGAGCGCGGCGATGGCCGGCACGACCAGCCAGCCGCCCGCGTCCGCGCTGGTGGCCGCGCTCGCGCACACCGAGCGGGAGACCGGACTCGACCTGCGCGCGGTGATGGACCTGGAGCCGTACTGGGAGGCCGTCCGGCGGGTGTACGCCCCGTTCGAGTCCGGGCTGCCGAGCCCGACCGGTCGCGTGTACGACCACGAGATCCCCGGCGGCCAGCTGTCGAACCTCCGCCAGCAGGCCATCGCGCTGGGCCTCGGCGAGAAGTTCGAGCAGATCGAGGAGACGTACGAGGCCGCCGACCGGATCCTCGGCCGGCTGGTGAAGGTCACCCCGTCGTCCAAGGTGGTCGGCGACCTGGCGCTGCATCTGGTCGCGGTCGGGGCGGACCCGGCGGAGTTCCGGGAGAACCCGCAGCAGTTCGACGTCCCGGACTCGGTCGTCGGGTTCCTGTCCGGTGAGCTGGGCGACCCGCCCGGCGGCTGGCCCGAGCCGTTCCGCACCAAGGCGCTGCAGGGCCGGACGCGGCCGAAGGCCCGGGCCGAGCTGACGGCCGAGGACCGCACCGGCCTGGCCGAGCCGGGGCCGGTCCGGCGGGACACCCTCAACCGGCTGCTGTTCCCCGGCCCGGCGGGGGAGCTGGCGAAGGTGCGGGAGAGCTTCGGCGACGTGTCGGTGCTCGACACCCGGGACTACCTGTACGGGCTGCGGGCGGGAGAGGAGCACACCGTCCGGCTGGAGAAGGGGGTCAGCCTGATCGCCGGGCTGGAGGCCGTCGGCGAGGTGGACGAGCGCGGCATGCGCACGGTGATGTGCACCCTCAACGGCCAGCTGCGGCCCGTCCAGGTGCGGGACCGGTCGGTGGAGGTGAACGTCAAGACCGCCGAGAAGGCCGACCCCACGGTGCCGGGTCACGTCGCCGCGCCGTTCGCCGGGGTCGTGACGCTGGCGGTCGAGGAGGGCGCCGCGGTCGAGGCCGGTCAGGCCGTCGCGACGATCGAGGCGATGAAGATGGAGGCGTCCATCGCCGCGCCGGTGGCCGGCACGGTGGCGCGCGTGGCGATCGGTGCGGTCCAGCAGGTCGAGGGCGGAGACCTGGTGCTGGTCCTGGAGTGACCGGTGCCCGCCCCCGCCGCGATCACGAGTCGATTTTCGTGCGATAGTGCCAGAAAACGGCTCATGATCACGGCGACGGGTCAGGGGACCGACAAACCGGGGCGGCGCGCGGCCCAACGCTGGGTAGGCTCCCTGTTGCCACCCTCTCGGTCCCGCCAGGAGGTCCGATGACCGCGACGCAGGCGCCCGCACCCTCCGTCGCGCCGGGGCCAGAGGTGCCTTTGGGTGGCGGTCATCTCACCCACCGTCAGATCATCGAGATCATCAGCGGTCTGATGCTCGGGATGTTCCTCGCGGCGCTGGACCAGACGATCGTCGCGTCCGCGATCCGCACCATCGGCGACGACCTCCACGGCCTGTCGGTCCAGGCCTGGGTGACCACGGCGTACCTGATCACGGCCACGATCACCACGCCGCTGTACGGCAAGCTGTCCGACCTGTACGGCCGGAAACCGTTCTTCCTGCTGGCGATCAGCATCTTCCTGGTCGGCTCGGTGCTGTGCGCGTTCGCGACGTCGATGTACATGCTCGCCGGGTTCCGGGCGGTCCAGGGGCTGGGCGCGGGTGGCCTGTTCTCCCTGGCCCTCGCGATCGTCGGGGACATCGTGGCACCGCGGGAACGCGCCAAGTACCAGGGCTACTTCCTGGCCGTGTTCGGCACGTCCAGCGTGCTCGGCCCGGTGATCGGCGGGTTCTTCGCCGATGCCGACCAGATCCTCGGGATCACTGGCTGGCGCTGGGTGTTCCTCGTCAACGTGCCGATCGGGCTGATCGCGCTGCTGGTCGTCGCCAAGGTGCTGAACATCCCGCACACCCGCCGGGAACACCGGATCGACTGGCTCGGCGCGGTGGCCATCAGCGTCTGCCTGGTCCCGCTGCTGACCGTCGCCGAGCAGGGCCGCGACTGGGGCTGGACGTCCCAGCGCGCGCTCACGTGTTACGGCGTCGGGGCCCTCGGGTTGATCGTGTTCCTGTGGGCGGAGGCCCGGGCCGGCGAGGACGCGTTGATCCCGCTGCGGATGTTCCGGGACCGCACGTTCAGCATCACGTCACTGGCCGGGCTCGTCGTCGGGATGGGGATGTTCGGCGGTATCGCCGCCCTGCCGCTGTACCTGCAGATCGTCCGCGGTGCGACGCCGACCGAGTCGGGCCTGCTGCTGATCCCGCTCACCGCGGGGATCATGCTCGGCTCGATCATCTCCGGTCAGCTGATCAGCCGGACGGGCCGGTACAAGGTCTACCCGGTGCTCGGCACGCTGATGATGATCGCCGGCCTGCTGCTGCTCTCCCGGGTGGGAGTCGACACGCCGTTCTGGCGGACGAGCGTCTACATGGGCGTCTTCGGGTTCGGGCTCGGCAACGTCATGCAGCCGATCACGCTGGCCGTGCAGAACGCGATGCCGCCCAAGGACATCGGGGTGGCGACGTCCTCGGCCACGTTCTTCCGGCAGATGGGTGGGACGCTCGGCACCGCGGTGTTCCTGTCGGTGCTGTTCTCCACGGCGGGCGACAACATCGGCCGGGCGTACCGGGACGCCGCGAACATGCCGGAGTTCCAGCGGGCGCTGAACGACCCGGCCGTGGCCGCGAACCCGGCCAATGCGCCGATCCTCGACGCCGTGCACGGCGGTGGGGCGGTCGGCGGGTCCACCCTAGACGACACCTCGTTCCTGCACAGCATGAACAGCGTGCTCGCGCGGCCCTTCAAGGTGGGGTTCTCCGACTCGATGGACCTGGTGTTCCTGATCGGCGCGGCCGTGCTGCTGGTCGGGTTCCTGCTCGTGCTGTTCCTCCCGTCGCTCCCGCTGCGGACGATGTCGGGGATCGCCGCGCGGCAGGCGGCGACCCCGGTGGGCGAGATGCCACCGGCGGCCCCGGCCGCAGGCGGGACGGGCGACGGGCCGGCCGAGCCCGACGGGCCGGACGGGCGCGGCGACTCCGGGGCCGCGCTCGCGGCCACCTCGCCGGACGGGGTGGCCCCGGGCGGCGACGGGGCGGACAGGGACGTGTGGACCGAGCCGAACGGACGGGCTGGGGCGGTGACGGCGATGGGGCTGAGCAACAGTGCTGTGCTCGCGGGACTGGTGACGGGCCCCGGCGGGCGGCCGCTCGTGGGTGCCGCGGTGACGGTCACCGATTTCATGGGGCAGCAGGTGGCCCGCGGGCACACGGCCGACGACGGCGCGTACCGGCTGGACCTGCCGACCGGCGGGAGCTTCCTGCTCATCGTCGCGGCGACCGACCACCAGCCGGCCGCGGCGCTCGTCGCGGTGGGTGCCGGGGAGGTCCGCCGGGACCTGTCGCTGGTCGGGGCGGGCGTGCTCGGCGGCCGGGTGGCCGGCCTGTCCGGCGAGCCGGTCACCGATGCGACCGTCACGCTGACCGACGCCCGCGGCGAGGTCGTCGGCACGGCGACGGCGGGACCCGATGGGGAGTACGAGCTGACCGACCTGTACCCGGGGCAGTACACGCTCACGGCCTCGGCGCCGGGCACCCGGCCGAGCGCGCAGACCATCAGTCTCGACGGTGCCGGGCGGCAGCGTCAGGACATCGTGCTGCTCGCCAACGGCGCCATCACCGGCGCGGTCCTGTCCGCGACGTCCGGGCTCCCGGTCCGGGAGGCGTGGGTGATGCTGATCGACGAGACCGGGACCGTGGCGGCCTCGGTGCAGACCGGTGAGGACGGGCGGTACGACTTCACCGGCCTCGCGCCGGGCGGGTACGTGCTGACGGCCAGCGGGTACGCCCCGGTCGCCGCGCGGGTCGAGCTCAGCGGCGACGGGGTCGACCACCACGACGTCGCGCTCGGAACTCCCGCCGCGGAGGTGTGAGCACGGGGGGGCCGGGTACGAGCCGGATGTCTCTACGGCTCACGGTCAGGAGAAGCGCGCATGAAGCTGTCCCACCTCCCGCTGCGATGGTCCATCGGCGGGTTCATCCTGAACTCCGGGCTGACCAAGCGGGACCTGACCCCCGAGATGGCCAAGGGACTGCACGCGATGGCAGCCGGAGCGATCCCGCCGCTGGGGAAGATCGAGCCGGAGCAGTTCGGCAAGTACCTCGCGGCGGGGGAGCTGGCCCTCGGTGTCGCGCTGATGGCGCCGTTCGTGCCCTCGGCCGTGGCCGGGCTGGCGCTGACGGCGTTCGGCGCCGGGCTCGTCGCGCTCTACGTGAAGACCCCCGGCATGCACGAGCCCGGGAGCCTGAAGCCGACCCAGCAGGGCACCGGCATCGCGAAGGACGTGTGGCTGGTGGGCGCCGGGCTCACGCTGCTGCTGGACGGCCTGACCGACGACGACTGATCACCAGTCGATCTCCCGGCACCCCGTGTGGGTGACCGGCTCGACCTGCAGGGTGGCGTGCGCGATCCCGTGGCGGCCGCGCAGCAGTTCCCGGGCGCGGTCGAGCACCGCGTGCGCGTCGGCGCCGGTGGCCGTCACGAGGTGCACGGTGGCGACGTCCATCCCGGAGGTCAGCGACCACAGGTGCAGGTCGTGGACGTCGCAGACGCCCTCGATCCCGGCGAGGTCCGCCGTGATCGCGTCCACGTCCATCCCCGCGGGCGCGTGCTCGAACAGCACGTGCAGCGCGTCCCGGCCCAGCCGTACCGCCCGGGGCGCGATGAACGCCCCGAGGGCCAGCGCGGCGGCCGTGTCGATCCAGACCTGACCGGTGAGGCCGATCAGCACGGCGGCCACCAGGACGCCCACCGAGCCCACCGCGTCGGCGACGACCTCCTGGTACGCGGCCCGCACGCTCAGGCTCTCCGTCGACCCGGCGCGCAGCAGCAGCATGCTCAGCACGTTCACGGCCAGGCCCAGCGCGGCGACGACGAGCATCGGGATCGAGGCCACCTCGGCGGCGGTGCCGATCCGCGCGATCGCGGTGACGACGACGTACACACCCGTCACGAGCATCAGGGCCGCGACCGCGAGGGAGGCGAGCACCTCCGCCCGGTACCAGCCGAACGTGCGGCGGCCCGTGGTGTCCCGCCGGTCGGCGAGCCGGGTCGCGACAAGGGCCATCCCCAGCGCGGCGGCGTCGGTGAGCATGTGCACCGCGTCGGAGAGCAGCGCCAGCGAGCCGGACCACCACGCGGTGACCAGCTCCACCACGAGGAACGCGACGACCAGCCCGAACGCCGCCGCCAACCGGGGCCGGTGCCGGGCGGCGCCGCGACCGGCCGCGGTCCCGGCGAGGTTGTGGGCGTGGCCGCCCTGCTCGTGACCGCCCTGCTCGTGACCGCCGTGGGAGTGCCCGTGTCCGAGCATGGTCACCGGCCCCCGTCCTCGCGGATGTGCTCGCGGGTGAGCTCGAGCAACATCCGGACGTGGCCGTCGGCGAGGCGGTAGTACATCATCCGGCCGACGCGCTGGGCCGAGACGACGCCGGCGGTGCGCAGCAGCCGGAGCGCGTGGGAGGTCGTGGTCTCCGCGGTGTGCGTGGTGGCCGCGATGTCGCAGACGCACAGTTCCTCGGCGGCCAGCAGGGCGTACAGGATGCGCGCCCGGGTCGGGTCGCCGAGCAGCCGGAACAGGTCGGTGAGCTTCCCCAGCTCCGGGTCCCCGGGCAGGGCCCGGCGCGCGCCGGACACCTTCACGGCGTCCACGACCTGGACCGCACACGCGTCGAGATCGGTCACCGTGCCCACCTCCGTCCCACCATTGTTGCCGCCGCGCCCGCCACCGCCGTCTCCCGCCACTTCTGGTCATCTGTACAAGTGTTCAGATGTTCCCGAAAGGAGCCGCCGCCGTCAAGGCCCCGGTGCGCGTCACCGCCGGACACGCCGCCCGCCGACACGGTACCGACGTAAATCGGACATCTTCACCCCCCCGCCACCGACGGCCGGTAGGAAGCGGTGCATGAGGGTACGAATCGCGCTCGCCGCCCTGGTTCTCCTGCTGGCAGCGGCGGTGTCGCCCGCGCCCGCGGCTGCCGTCACCGCGCGGCAGCCCGGCAACCCGCGGTTGCAGGCCCTGCTGGACGACCTGGTCGCGAACGGGGCCAGCGGCGCCCTCGCCCGGGTCGACGACGGGCACCACACCTGGCGCCTTGCCGCCGGCGCCGCTCGGCTCGACCCGCGACAGCCGCTCACCCCGGCGGCGCGCCTTCGGGTCGGCAGCGTGACGAAGACCTTCGTCGCCACGGTCGCGCTCCAGCTCGTCGGTGCGGGGCGACTGGGGCTGGACGACACCGTGGAGCGCCGGTTGCCGGGCCTGGTCCCGAACGGCGACGCGATCACGCTGCGGATGCTGCTGGGGCACACCAGCGGGCTGTTCGACTACACCGACGACCCGGCATTCCTCCGGCGGGTCACCGAGGACCCGACGCGTCCCGCCACACCCCGTGAGCTGATCTCCGTCGCGACCGCGCACCCGCCGACGTTCCCGCCCGGGACGAGCTGGGGGTACTCGAACACGAACTACATCGTCACCGGCCTGATCCTCGAGGCCGCGACCGGTCGCAGCGTGGAGCAGCTCGTCCGGCAGCGGATCCTCCGCCCGCTCGGGCTGCGCGGCACGTACTTCCCGGTCGGTGCCCCGGACATCGCCGGGTACCACGCGCACGGGTACGCGCCGCCCGCGCTGACCGGCGCCGGATACGTGGACGTGACGCCGTTCGCACCGTCGCTGGCGTGGGCCGCCGGCGCGATCGTCTCCACGACGGACGACCTCCACCGCTTCTACGCCGCCCTGCTCGGCGGCCGGCTCCTGCGGCCCGCGCAGCTGCGCGAGATGACGACGACCGTGCCGGTGCTGCCGACCCTCGGGTACGGCCTGGGCCTGTTCACCGCGCGGCGGGCCTGCGGCACCGTGTGGGGCCACGACGGGGGCATCCCCGGCTACGTGACGTTCGCGTACACCGACCGCGCGGGCCGGCGCGGCGCGGTGGTCGCGCTGCCGACCCAGCCGGACCAGGATCTCGCGGCACTGTTCGCGCTGACCGTCGACACCGCCGTCTGCCAGATGTTCGGCCGGGTGCCGCCGGCCGCCGCGTCACCCGGCACCTCGGCGTCGATCATGGGATCCTTGCCGCGACACGCCGGAGTGTCCGACAAGAACCCCATGATCATCCGCTGAGGGGTCGACGCGCCGGTCGGCGGGCGAACGCCCCGCTCGGTCGTCGCGCGCGATCCGCTGGTTACGCTGCGGGCTCGTGACGCGAGGGGTGCCGATGACGTACGAGCAGAACCGTGGCCGGCGGATCGCCATGACCCCCGCGGAGGTGGACGCCTTCCTCGCCGAACAGCGGACCTGCCGGATCGCCACGGTCGGCGTCGACGGTCCACACGCGACGCCGCTGTGGTTCGTCTGGCACGGCGGTGCGCTGTGGCTGTACTCGCTGGTGCGGAGCCAGCGGTGGACGGACCTCACCCGGGACCCGAGCATCGCGGCACTCGTCGACACGGGCCACGACTACGACGAGCTGCGCGGCGTCGAGCTGCGCGGCCGCGTGACCGTCGTCGGCGAGACTCCCCGCGCCGGTGAGCCGCTCGCGGAACTGGTGGAGCCGGAGAGGCTGTTCTACCGCAAGTACTTCAACCTCGACGAGCCCGCCCACGACGGCCGGCACGCCTGGCTGCGACTGGATCCGGACCGGATCGTCAGCTGGGACTTCCGCAAGATCGCGGCGGGCTGACGGGTGACGGCTGAGCGGCTGTCCGACTCGTTCTTCGCGCACATGACCCGGTCCGACGGTGGCGTCGGGCTCTGCTTCGGCTGCCGCGACCTCGGCCGGTGCCGGCTCGGACTGACCGGCGAACGCCTGCTCGGCGACGGCACCGTCGAGATCGATCTGAGGTGTCCCCGCGACCAGGAGGGTGGCCCGGCCGTCGCCCACGGCGGCTGGACGGCCGCGGTCATGGACGAGGCGCTCGGGCACCTGCCGATCCTCAACGGACAGTTCGCCGTCACGGCGGAGCTGAGCATCAGGTATCGCCGGCCTGTCCCGGTGGAACGTCCGCTGCGGGCCCGGTCCTGGGTGGACCGTCGCGAGGGCTCACGCTGGTACCTCTCCGGTGAGCTGCTGCTGGCGCCGGGCGGGTCGGTGCTCGCGGAGGCGTCCGGGGTGTTCGTGGTGCGGGACCCGGCCCACTTCGCCCGGCACGAGCAGTGGCTGTCCGAACAGGACGCGGGCACGGCCGGCTGAGTTCAGGTCGGCTCGGCGATCTCCCCGAGCGACCGTTCGATCACCTCGCCCATCACCCGGGAGGCGGCGGCAACGGCGCGGTCCTCGCTCAGCGACTTCAGGCACGCGGTCGTCAGCCTCGGGCGCCCGGCGCACTCCCCGTCGACCAGGCCGGTGATCTGCACCAGCCGCCGCACAGTCCGGGGCGCGGTGTCGCCCGGCGCGGGGAGCCGGACGGCAAGATCCGCGATCACGTCCACCGACTCGAGCGGTGCCGACGTGTGGGCCCCGACGACCCGGATGGGCCGGCCCAGCAGCAGCATCCGCCACTGCTCCCGGACGGCACCGAGGCCGGCCGCGGCGAACGCGAAGTCGACCGTGAACTGGGTCGTCCAGAAGTCCGTCCGCCGCTCCCACGCCGGGGCGAACACGTCCTGCGTGGTCGCGTCGTCGAAGGCCGTCCGCAGCGCGTCTCCGCCCTCGACCAGTGACGGCGGTTCCAGCACCACGCGGACGACGATCATCCGGCCCATCCGGGTGCCGACCCCGACCCCGGGCGCGGTCGTGGCCGCGGGGAGCCAGAAGATCCCGACGTCCACCAGGCGGGCGGCGTCCCGCGCGTCGGGATCGTCCGCGGGCAGCGCGTAGTAGCCGTCCAGTACGAGCGACGACCGCGGGTCCAGCCCCTCCAGCCGCCGGAACACCGCATCCGGGTGTGCCCGCAGGTGCCGCTGTCGGCGCTCCGACCGGTCCAGGGCCGCCTGGAGCCCGTCGATCCTCGTCGCGAGCTGCTCGTGGTTGCGGGTGGCCCGGCGCGCCAGCACATACAGCCCGGCGGCGCCCAGCAGCGCGACGGCCAGCGCGACGAGCGGCCAGGAAGCCGGTTCGGCCGGCGGCGGGGCCGCCCCGCCCGGTGGATCGGCCGTCGTGGCGGCGGAGGGCGTGGTGTCGGCGGACGGCCTCGGGCTCGTCCGCGCGAGCGGTGCCAGCCGGGCCGGCACGACCTCGTCCGGGTGGGCCTTCAGCACCGCGACGATCTCGGCGCGCGCCGCGGTGTCGTATCCCTCGTCGTGCAGGCGTTGCGCCCGCACCCAGTGCGGCCCGAGGTCGGTGGGCCGACGGGTCACCCGCGCGAGGCCGGCCGTGGCCCGGCCGCTCCCGGCGTCCAGCGCCAGCGCGGCCCGGTACGCGGACTCGGCGGCGCGGACGTCCCGCGCGTTCTCGGCGGCCTGCCCCCGGGCGACCGCGGTCAGCGACTCGGCCTGCCGGTCGGCGACCTTCGCGAGGCCGTCGTCGGCGCAGACGCCCTCCTTGTTCCGCTGCGCCTCCGCGTAGATCTGGGCGGCCTCGGCCAGCCTCGCTCGCGTCAGCAGGGACGCGGCACGGTCACAGGCCGGGGTGGAGGCCGAACAGGAGGTGAGGAGCGGGGTGATCAGGGCCATCCACATCACGGCGGCTGCCGCTCGTCGAGATACGGCAGCCGCGTCGCCAAGGCCCTCCCGCCGAGCCATGACCGACATGATCATGGGTCGTCGGGGGGACGGACAAGGCCTGCGGGCCGAAAACCGGCCGTACCCGGCCCCGTGCGCCGCGCCGGGCGTCACCGCGGCCTCGCTGGTGGAGCCGGCGACCCAGCTTTCTGGGGGCATTCCCAGATCCCTCCCCGCCGGCCGGGCGACGCGGGACGCGACGACGACCCGATGGAGGGCACCGTGCAGTCGACCCACGGCCCGCTCGACCGGTGCCGGGGTCGCCGTTGCGGTAGAACGGCGGGGAGCCGGGTCGGGCCGTACCGGGCCCGCCGCCCGACCCGCGGGAGTACCACGATGACGTCGCGCGAGATCACCCGCGACCCGGACGAGGACGACGTCACACCGGTCGAGCTGTTCTTCGACCTGGTCTACGTCTTCGCGATCGGCCAGCTGTCGCATCACCTGCTCCAGCACCCCAGCTGGAGCGGGGCCGCCGAGACGGCGGTGCTGTTCGTGGCCGTGTTCGGGTCGTGGTCCTACACCACGTGGACGACGAGCCTGCTCCACCCGGACCGGGCGCCGGTGCGCTGGGTGCTGCTGGCCGTCATGGTCCTCGGACTGTTCATGAACGCCGCGATCGGCGAGGCCTTCGGGGAGGCGGGGTGGCTGTTCGTCGCCACCTACCTGGTCAGCCAGCTCGGCCGGACCGCGTGGGCGCTGCGGGCCGGCCTGGAACACGTGATGCGCGATCACTTCCGCCGGGTGCTGGTGTGGGTTGTCGCCACCTCACCCCTGTGGGTCGCCGGCGCCGCCGCGAGCCACGGGCCCCGGCTGGCGCTGTGGGCGACGGCCGCCGTTCTCGACCTCGTCGGAACCGTGACGGCGCACCCGCTGCCGGGGCGCCGGCTCGAGTCCCGCGGCGCCACCTTCGCCGGTTCCCATCTGCTGGAACGGTGCCGGCTGTTCTTCCTGATCGCCCTCGGGGAGACCGTCGTCACCACCGGGACGGCGGTCGTCCAGGCGCCCCTCGGCCTCACCACCCTCTTCACCGGCACGGTCGCCCTGGTCGGCACCGTCGCGGTGTGGTGGCTGTACTTCCGCCGCGCCGAGAACGCCGCGCTGCGGGGGCTGGACGAGAGCGACGATCCCGCGCGCACCGGCCGGTACGCCATCTACAGCCTGATGGGCATGGTCGCCGGGCTCATCGCGATCGCCGTCGGCGACCAGCGGGTCATCGCCGACCCCGGCGGTCGCGCGGACGTGGCGACCGTCCTCATGCTCTGCGGTGGCCCGGCGCTGTTCCTCCTCGCGCAGGGCTGGTACATGCACGCAGCCGTCGGCCACCTGCCCCGCTCGCGGCCCGTCGGCGTCGCCGCGCTGGTCGTCGCCGGAGCCCTCGGCCTGTTCCTCGCGCCGGCCCTGGCCGCTCTCGTCGCCGTCGCCGTCCTGATCGCCATCGCGGTCACCGACGGACGCCGCGCCGGTACCGAGGAGCGGTCGGCTAGAGCGTGATCCCTCGTGCGGTCAGCCACGGCCGCGGGTCGATCTGCTTGTCGTTCAGCCGGACCTCGAAGTGCAGGTGCGGGCCGGTGGAGTCACCCGTGCTGCCCTCGCGGGCGATGATGTCGCCGGCGTTGACCTTCTGACCCGGTTTGACGTCCAGGCTGGCCGCGTGGCCGTACAGGGTGGACAGGCCGTTGCCGTGGTCGATGATCACCGCGTTGCCGTAGCCGCCGTTCCAGTTGGCGCGGCGGACGGTGCCGCCGGTGACGGCGCGGATCGGGCTGCCGGCGGGCGCGGCGAGGTCGAGGCCCTTGTGCATGGTGCCCCAGCGGGGACCGAACTCGCTCGTGACCCGTCCGTCCATCGGCTTGACGAACGCCTTGCCCCCACCCACGGCCGAGTCGAGCGCCGCGGCGAACGACGTGCCGGAGCTCTCCTTGACGCCGGTCGACGCGGTCGCCGACGGCGAGCCGGTCGAGGTCGTCGCCGCGGTCGCGAGCTGGGCATGTCGCGCGCCGAGCGCGGTCAGCTGCGACTCGATGGCGCCGATCCGGGCCTGTACCTCACCGATGCTCACGCGCGTACCACCTGGGGGGAGTGGGTCATAGGGGTCTTCTCGGCCGGTCGGCCGGTCGCCTGAAGCGTTCTCAGGCGAGGTCACGTCGCAGCTGGACGACGCGGCCCGGCTGCCGCGGGACGCGGCCCTGGAACGCGGAGGCGGGTAGCGGCGGAAGGCTGCTCGTCTCGACCGGGTACCGGTGCCCGGTGTGGGCCAGCTCCGCGATCACGGCGGCCTCGACGGGCCGGCTGAAGAGGTACCCCTGCCCGAACTCACAGCCCAGGGACTGGATGACCTGGAGCTGCCCCACCGTCTCGATGCCCTCGGCGATCGTGCGGAGGTCCAGTGCCACCGCCATGTCGACCACCGACTTCACCAGCGCGGCCGTACGCGGCTCGCCGTCCACGGCCTGGACGAACTCGCGGTCGATCTTCACGACATCGGCGGGGAACCGGCGCAGGTACCGCAACGAGGAGTACCCGGTGCCGAAGTCGTCCACGGCGACGGACACGCCCGCGGCCCGCAGCTCGGAGACGAGGCGCACCGCGGTGTCGAGGTCGTCGACGAGGGCCGTCTCGGTGATCTCCAGTACCAGCCGGCTCGTGTCCACGCTGTGCACGGCGAGGAGGTCGAGCACCCGGCCGGGCAGGGCGGGGTCGACGAGCTGCCGCGGGGAGAGGTTCACCGCGACCGACAGGGGGTAGCCGGGTGACCGGGCCCGCCATGCCGCGAGGTCCGCGGCGGCCGTGGCCAGCACGAACTCCCCGAGTACGCCCACCGAGCCGACCTGTTCGGACAGCGGGATGAACTCCACCGGGCTGACCTGCCCCAGCTCGGGGTGCCTCCACCGGAGCAGCGCCTCGACCCCGAGCATCGTGCCGGTGCCGAGCTCGACGACCGGCTGGTACAGCACATGGAACTGGCTCAGGTCCGGCTGGCTGATCTCCTCGCGGAGCCGGATCAGCGCCGCGGCCCGGGTGCGGTCCGCGCCGGTCAGCACGACGCCCGCGGGCGCGCCGGTGACCTTGTTGCCCTTGGCCTGGTACATCGCGACGTCGGCGTGGGCCAGCAGGTGGAGCGCTTCGCCGGCGACCGCGGCACCGGGCACGCGTTCGTCGACCACGACCCCGATGCTCGGCCGCATGCCGAACAGCCGCTGCCCGATCTCGAGCGGTGCGTCGAACGCTGCCTCGATGCGCCGGAGAAGCTCGGCGCCACCGTCCGCGGCGGCGGGCTGGCACAACACGAACTCGTCGCCGCCGAGCCGGGCCACCAGCCCGCCCGGTGGGGTCGCGGCGGCCAGTCGTGCGGCGCAGCGCTGGAGCAGGACGTCGCCGGTGTCGTGACCGTGCGTGTCGTTGATGTCCTTGAAGTTGTTCAGGTCGAGCAGCGCCACCGCCACCGGGCGCGCGGCCGGGTCGGTGAGCAGGTCCGCGAGATGGCCGGCGAACGCGGTGCGGTTCGCGAGTCCCGTCAGGGGGTCCCGCAGCGCCTCGGCGCGCGCCTCCTGCTCTCTGGTCTCGAGCTCGCCGACCAGCTGGCTGTGCTCGCGCAGCGCCGACATGTGCCGGAGCAGCACACCCGCCGCGATCAACAGGATCGGCGGCGTCTCCGCGCGGGTGATCCCGTTACCGCTGAGGTAGTTCGCGACGGCGACGATCAGGGCGGCCAACAGGGGGATGTACGGCAGCACCGAGCTGAGGGTCGGCTTCGGGGCCGCCGGGACGGCCGGGTCCGCGACCCGCTGCCCGGCGGTGCTGGTGACCGCCGCGACGAGCAACAGCGCGAGCCCGAGCTGGTACACGGCCGCGATCCAGCTGGTGGACTCGAAGGTCCCCGCCCATTCGGCGAGGGCGGTGAGCACGTCGCTGACGGCCAGGACCGACATCCCGACGGCCATCCGGAGCAGGAACGGCCGGGCGGCCGGGAGCGTGCGGCCCAGCGCGGAGAGCGCCACCGCGAGGACGAACGCCGGGAGGAGCACCCGGCCGAGCGTGGTCATCCGCGCGGCACCGTCGAGGCCCTGGCCCAGCCGGGCGGGTTCGATGACGAGCATCAGCGCGATGATCCACATCGAGCCCGCGGCGACGGTTCCGTCGGCGATGGTCCGCAGCCGTCCGGCGGGGCGCCCCGGGAACGCGAGTAGGGCGGCAACCCCGAACGGGACGTGCGCGAGGTAGAGGAACACCTCGGCATCGCCGGGCTGGGCGGGCGTGCCGGTGGCGGCGAGCCGCACGACGGCGACCACCCCGGCCGCCGCGCCGACCAGCAGGGCCACGCCGCCGAGGCGGTTGGCGAGCGCCTGGTCGCCGCCGCGTCGCGCGGCCCGGAGGAACACCACGGCCGCGGCGAGGGCGGTGAGGGTCCGCACGCCGTACGAGCTGGCGGGGACCAGCATCACCGTCGCGCAGGACGCGACGACGAGCAGGGCGGCGGTGATGGCACGGGGGCTCAGCTGCCGTGGGCGCCGCCAGTCGACGGCACGGAGGGCCGCGATCACCGCCGGCGCCGCGACGGGGTCGCGACGAGGGCCCGCTCGGCCGAGCGCATGCGGAACCCCCCATTGCCAGGACCATCGGTCCGGCTGCCCCGCGTCCGGCGGACGACGAGTACCTCACCCGCTTGATCGGCAGAGCGAACGGCGACTTGAAGTGTGGTGCGTGTCACGGCCCGGACGGTCACGCGGGGACGGATGGACGCGTCACCCGTTTGCCGCCCGATGTGACCGGACAGACGCTCAGGTTCCCCCGCCGGGACGCCGAACACCCACGCATGACGTCCCCGCGCCGCGCCGCGCTCCGGTCCCTGCTCGGCGGGGCCGTGGTCGCCCTTGCCGTCACCGCCGGATCCGTACCGGTCGCGGCGGCGCCGCTGCCCGGTTCCGCGGGCTCCTTGGGCGGTGCCACCTCCGCCGTCGCGACCGCGCCCGGCGCGGCCGGCAGCCTCGGTGCCGCGCGGGCCGAGGCGACCCGGCTCCGGGCGGAGATCGACGCGCTGGCGGCGCGGGCCAGGGAGGCCGCCGACGCCGCGGACCGCGACGAGCAGCGGTACGCCGAGCTGACCGTCCGGGCGGCCGACGCCCGCCGGGTGTACGAGGACGCGCGCCGCCGGGCCGACGACCTCGGCCAGATCGGCACCGATCGCGTGCGGGCGCTCTACATGTCCGGTGGCGAGCTGGGTGCCGTGAACACCCTGTTGCGCGCCCAGGGCCTCGGGGAGCTGGCGAGCCGCCAGGAGAACGTCACCGTGATCGTCGCGGACGACACCGAGCACACCGCGGCGGCGACCGTCGCGGCCACCGCGGCCGAGGCCGCCAAGGCCGAGGTCGATGCGCTCGTCGCCCAGCAGGCCGAGGCCGCCGCCGCGGCCGGCCGGACCGTCGCCGCCATGGCGACCGCCCTCCGGGCCCGCCGGGACCTCCTGCAGCAGGCCGACGCCACCGTCCAGGCGCTCGTCGCGGAGGAGTCCGCCCGGGCGGCGGCGGTGGCCCAGGCCGGCGCGGCGGCCGCACGGTCCCGGACGGCCGCCGGCGGCCTGACCGATCTCCCGCCCGTGTCCGGTGACTGGACGCGGCCGGCGGTCGGCCCGATCAGCTCGGGCTTCGGCCCCCGCTGGGGAACCGTGCACGAGGGCATCGACTTCGCCGCCCGGCCCGGATCGGTGATCCGCGCCGCGTCGAGCGGCACGGTCGTGCTGGCCCGCTGGTACGGCGGCTACGGCAACGCGGTGGAGCTCGACCACGGCGCCGGCCTGCACACGCGGTACGGGCACGCGTCCGAGCTGCTGGTCACCGCCGGTGAGTACGTCACGGTGGGGCAGCCCATCGCGCTCGTCGGCAGCACCGGCGACTCGACCGGCCCGCATCTGCACTTCGAGGTCCGCGTGAACGGCACGGCGATCGACCCCGCGCCGTTCCTGACGGCGCGGGGCATCGCGCTCTGACCCACCCCGCGTTGATCATGGGGCTTGCAACAGACACGCCGGCGTGTCGTGTTGCAAGCCCCATGATCGTTGCTGGTTTCTAGCTGCCTGCCTCGGCCCGGTCGGCCCGGCCGCCCGCGCCCACGGTGTGGGTGGCCGTCGGCCCGGCGGCCTCGATCGCCTGCTCGGTCCGGCGGAACTTGCTCACCGGCATCGCGCCGATCACCGCCGGCACCAGGCCGCGCACCAGCGGCATCACCCGCAGCCAGCCCTGGCAGTACACCTGCTTGGACCGGCGCTCGATCCCGCGCACCATCGCCTCGACGGCCGGCCCGACCGGGTACGTCCGGCCGAAGACCCAGGGCAGCTCGGCGCGCATGTCGCCGAGCCCCGGCGTCGCGTCCGCGCCACGGACCATGTCCGTGTCGGTCCAGCTGAGGTACGCGACGCCGACGCCGACGCCGTGGATCGCCAGCTCCGGCCGCAGCGTGTGGGCGAACGCCTCGACGCCGGACTTGCTCGCGCAGTACGCGCCCATGAACGGCATCGGCATGATCGCCGCGAGCGAGGCCACCTGGAGGAAGTACCCCTTGCTGGTGACCAGGTGGGGCAGGAACGCCCGCGCCGTGCGGACGCTGCCGATCAGGTTCACCTCGATGACCCGGTCGTAGGAGTCCGCGTCGGCCAGCCGCAGCGGGCCGCCGTTGGCGATCCCGGCGTTGGCGACCACGACGTCGATGCCGCCGAAGTGGGCGGCCACCTCCCCGGCGACCGTGGCGAGGCCCGCGGCGTCGGTGACGTTCACCCGCCAGGCCCGCGCGTCCCGGCAGGAGGCCGCCACCGTGGCGAGCTCCGCCGGCTCCAGGCCGAGCAGCGCGAGGCGCGCGCCGCGAGCGTCGAGCTGACGGGCCAGCGTCGCGCCCAGCCCGCGGGCGGCGCCGGTGACGACGACGACCTTGCCGGACAGATCCTGATGTCTGCTCATGCCGACGCCTCCTTGACGAGCTGCTCGATCAGGTCGTTCACGGTCTCCGGCGCCTCGATCGGGGTCATGTGGCCGACGCCGATCAGTTCCACCAGCGGTGCGGCCTGGGGCAGCAGGTCGATCATCCGGCGGGCGTGCACCGGCGGGGTGAGCCGGTCCGCGGTCCCGACCAGCACGGTGGTGGGGACGGTCAGGTTCGCGAGCCCGTCACCCAGGTCGAACGTTCCCATCGCGGCGCTCCACCGGGCCCGGGGGCCGGGCTTCGCGGCCAGCACGATCTGCTCGCAGAACGCCACCTCGGCCGGGCTCGCGCCCTCGGACAGCGCGACGTACCGGACGGCCCGGCGGGACAGCGGGCTCGCCGGGCCGGTCGGGGCGGTCGAGCCGAGCGCCGCGCGGACGACCGCGGCGCGCAGTCGCGGCCGGCCGGCCGGCCAGGGCACCAGGCCCGAGTCGGAGATCAGATTGCTGACCCCGGTGCTGGCGAGGAGCGCGGCGCCGGCGTACCTTCCGACGCTGGCCGGGTACCGGCCCGCCCAGGCCGCGATGCTCATCGCGCCCATGCTGTGTCCGACCAGGACCGCCCGCTGCCCGGCCGGGACGGTCTCGGCGAGCACCGCCTCCAGGTCCTCGGCGAGCGCGTCGGCGGAGAAGCCCTCTGCGGCCGGGGTGCCGCTCGCGCCGTGACCGCGCTGGTCGTAGGTCACCAGCCGCAGCCGGTCGCCGAGCGCGAGCACCTGGGGCCGCCAGAACTCCTGGCTGCAGGTCCAGCCGTGGGCGAGCACGACGGTCGGCGCGTCCGCGGGCCCGGTGATCCGTACCGCGATCGGCGTGCCGTCCGCGGACGGCACGGTGCGGTCCTCGACCGGGCCGTACGGGCCACTCGGGCCGAGCAGGAGATCGGATCGCGGGTCGGCGGCGACCGCGGCGGCGTCGGCACGGGCCATCCGCCGCCACCCGGTCACCGCGGCGAGTCCGGCCGCCCCGGCGAGCAGCAGCGTGCGACGGGCGCTCATGCGTCCACCGTCACGTCGGCGCGGCGCTCGGTCTTGTACTCGGCCACGTCGAACGCGCTCAGCTCCCGGCGGAAGCGGAAGGTGAACGTCGGCCACAGGGTGGTGTTCCGCCCCTTGTCGTCGAGGTACCAGCTGGCGCAGCCACCGGTGTTCCACACCGTGGTCTCCAGCTGCTCCTGCAGGCGCACGTTGTACGCGTCCTGCACCTCGGGACGAGGGTCGAGAACGGACAGCCCGCGACGATCCATCGTGGACAGTGCCGACATCAGGTACTCCACTTGCGCCTCCGCCATGTAGATGATCGAGGTGTTGCCCGTGCCGGTGTTCGGGCCGACCAGGTAGAACAGGTTCGGGAAGCCGCTGACCGTCACGCCGTGCAGCGCGCTCATGCCGATCTCGCCCCAGTGCTCGGCGAGCGTTCGCCCGTCGCGGCCGCGGATCCGGCCGGCGATCGGGTGGTCGGTCACGTGGAACCCGGTGCCGAAGATGATCGTGTCGACGGGGCGCTCGGTGCGGTCGCCGTCCGCGCCTGCCGTGACGATGCCGGTGGGCGTGATCTCCACGATCCGGTCGGTCTCGACATCCACATTGGACTGCGCGAGCGCGGGGTAGTAGTCGTTGCTGATCAGTACCCGCTTGCAGCCGAGCCGGAAGTTCGGCGTGAGCTTCGCCTGCAGCTCCGGGTCCCGGACCTGCCTGCGCAGCATGCCGAGGGCCTGCTTCTCGGCGAGCTCCATGATCTGCGGTCGCATCGTGAAGCCGACCAGCCAGCTCTCCCGCAGTGCGTAGATGCCGGCGCGCAGCGCCCGTCGCGCGCCGGGCACGTGCCGGTACACGGCGCGCTCCCAGGCCGGGATCGGGCGGTCGCGGCGGGGGAGCACCCACGGCGCGGTCCGCTGGAATACCGTGAGGTGTGCGGCGCGGCGCTGGACGTGCGGCACGAACTGGATCGAGGAGGCGCCGGTGCCGATGACCGCCACGCGTTCGCCGGCCAGCGAGTGGTCGTGGTCCCAGGTGGCGGAGTGGAACGTCGTGCCGGCGAACTCCGCGATGCCCGGGATGTCGGGCAGGGTCGGCTCGGAGAGCGGGCCCGCGCCGATGACGAGCACCTCGGCGGTGAACTCGCCGCGGTTGGTGCGGACGGTCCACCGGCGGTCCTGCTCGTTCCAGGCGGCCTCCAGCAGCTCGGTGCCGAAGTGGATGTGCGGCAGTACGCCGGTCTCCCGGGCGGTGCGCTGGATGTAGGCCTGGATCTCGGGCTGGCCGCTGAAGCTGCGGGTCCAGTCGGTGTTCGGTGCGAACGAGAACGAGTACAGGTGACTGGGAACGTCGCACGCGCAGCCCGGATAGGAGTTGTCCCGCCAGGTGCCGCCGACGTCGTCGCCGCGTTCGAGCACGACGAAGTCGCTGGTACCGGACCGGCGCAGCCGGATGGCCGTGCCGAGTCCGGAGAAGCCGGTGCCGACGACGGCCACGCGGACGTGGGAGGGCAGGGGCCGGACGGGGTGGGGGCTCACGGGCACTCCTGGCGGTCGATTGCTACAGAACTGTAGCTACAGTGGTGTAGCATCCGGTCCATGTCAAGGCCCGGTCGCCGGTACGCGCCTCGCATGGCGCCGGAGCAGCGGCGCGCGCAACTCCTGGATGCCGCGCTCGACCTGGCGCTGGATCGCGGCTTCCACGCCGTCACGATCGACGGGGTCGCGCGCGCGTCCGGTGTGACCCGCCCCGTGGTCTACGGCGCGTTCCCCGATGTCTCCTCGCTGCTGTCCGCACTGGTCGAACGGGAGCAGCAGCGCGCGATGGCGGGCCTGCTCGCCGCGCTGCCGCCGGTACCCGCGGGTGACGCACCGGTCGACCCGGACGAACTGCTCGTCGCCGGCCTGACCGCGTTCCTCACCTCGGTGCGGGACCACCCCCGGACCTGGCGCGTGATGCTGCTGCCGCCCGAGGGGGCGCCCGCCGAGCTCCAGGACCGCCTGGCAGCCGAGCGGAACGCCGCGCTGGCCCAGCTCCGCGAGCTCACCGTCTGGGGGCTGCCGCGCCGGCCGGGCGCGATGCCGCTCGATCCGGAGCTCTTCGCCCGCGCCCTCCAGGGGCTCGCCGAGGGGGCGGCGAGGCTCGTGCTCGCCGACCCGGAGGCCTACCCGGTGGAGCGGTTCACCCACTTCGCCCGCGGGCTGCTGGGCGCCCTGACCCCCTGATCAACGTGGGGTGTGGTCCGCGCCCCGGCGCGACAAGCGCCCGACGAGCAGCGCGCCGCCCACCGCGAGCACCGCGGTGAGCGCGGCGGCACCGAGGAACAGCGGCGAGGTGGGGTCCGACGCCGCCGCGCCGACCACCGCGTACAGGAAGGTGCTCGGCAGGATGCCCACCGCCGTACCGGCCAGGAACGTGCCCGGCCGGACCCGCGTCGCGCCGAAGGCGTAGTTCAGCAGACCGAACGGAACGACGGGCAGCAGCCGCGCGGTCACCACGGCGAGGAACGCGCGCCGCCCCAGCCAGCCGTCCAGCCGGGCCAGCCGGCCCGTCCCGCCGTGCCGGACCGTGAGCCGGTCGAGGTACTCCCGGCCGAGCACCCGCCCCACCCCGAACGCGGCCGCGGCGCCGAGCAGGGTCCCGGTCAGGACGTACCCGGTGGCGGGCCAGGGGCCGAACACCACCCCGGCCACGGCGGCCACCCCGGCGCGCGGGAACAGCAGCACCGCCAGCACCGCGATCCCGAGGACCGTGAGGACGGGCCGCCCGGCGACCGCCGCCCGGGCCCGCGCCGGCGAGGGGAGGCCGGTCACGACCACCAGGACGAGCAGGGCGACGACGACCACGACCAGCAGGCCGGCCCGGAACCGTGGGTCGAGCCCGCCCGCCGCGATCCGCCGGAGGACGGTCATCCGGCGTGGCGTCCCTGGCGCGCGGCGGGCCGGCCCAGCGAGTGCCGCGCGGTGAGCGCGGCCAGCGCGGTGGTGATCGGCACGGCCGTGATCAGGCCGATCGTGCCGACGCCGCTGCGCACGAGCTCCTGCGCCATGAGCTGCTCGGTGAGCAGTTGACCGGTCGGGGTGCGGCCGGCGACCAGCAGCAGCAGCACCGGCAGCGACGCGCCGGCGTACGCCAGGATGATCGTGTTGATCACCGAGCCGATGTGCGCGCGCCCGATCCGGGTCGCGGCGCGGTACAGCTGTCCCGGCGTGTACGACGGGTTCGCTGTCGCCAGCTCCGTGACGGTGGCCGCCTGGGTGACCGTGACGTCGTCGAGCACGCCGAGCGCGCCGATCAGGATCCCGGCGAGCAGGAGGCCCCGCATGTCCACGCTGGGATAGGTCACGCTGATGTACGACGCGTCGTCGCTGGCGATGCCGGTCAGGTGCGTGATGCCCGTGAACACCGCCGCCAGCAGCCCGGTCAGCGCGAGGGCCGCGAGCGTCCCCAGTACCGCGATCGAGGTCTCGACGTTCACGCCGTTGGTCAGGAAGAGGACCGTGAGCATGATCGCCGCCGCGCCGACGATCGCGACGAGGAGTGGCGACTCCCCGGCGAGGATGCCGGGAACGATGAACATCAGCAGGATCGTGAACGACACCGCGAGCCCCAGCAGCGCCCGCAGCCCCCGCCAGCGCCCGAACGCGAGCACCGCCAGTACGAAGGCCGCGACCAGGATCCACAGCTGACTGCCGCGCTGGTGGTCGGTGATCTGATACGGCTTCCCGTTCACCGGGTCGGCCTGGTACGCCAGCGTCACACCGTCGCCGGCGGTGACCGTCGGCGCGCCGGGGCCGGACGGGATGTCGGTGGTGATCCGCTTCCCCGCGTCCGGGCCCTCGGTGAGCCTGACCGTGACCCCGCACCCGGGCGCGAGCTCCGGCGCCGTGGCGTCGGGGCACGAGCTGCGGTCGACCGACAGGACGTCGCCGGTGACCAGGGTGGGCGGGACGGCGGCGGCCGGGCCGCCCGCGGGCGGGGCGCCGGGCCACAGCCAGATCACGGCGAGGAGGGTGAGCAGCCCGGCGACGGCGAGCACGATCGACGCCGATCGCACCGCGCGAGGAGTGGTGGCCGCCCCGCCGGGGTGGTGGCCGTGATTGCTACCCATCTGTCCGGGCAGCGTAGCCGCAGCGCGCGAGTCCGATCATCCCGGCACGACGCGCCGGGGTACGGTCCGCGCGCAACCGAGAGTGGGAGGACGCAACCATGGCTGACGAGGCGGACCGGACCGTACTGGTGGCCGGTGCCGCCGGGGTGATCGGCTCGTACGCGGCGCAGGAGTACGGCCGCCGCGGTGCCCGCGTGCTCGGCGTGACGCGCCGCGAGGTGCCGGACGCGCCGTACGAGCACCTCCGGGTCGACCTGTCCGACGCCGCCGCCGCGCGGGAGGGCCTCGCCGCCGCGCGCGACGTCACGCACCTGGTGTTCGCCGCCTACGTGGAGACGCCGTCGCTCGCCGAGCAGGTCACGGCCAACGTGGCGCTGCTGTCCCACACCCTCGACGGGCTCGCCGCCGCCGGTGCGCCGCTGCGTCACGTGATGCTGCCGCAGGGCGGCAAGGCGTACGGCGCGCATCTCGGGTACATGAAGACGCCCGCCAAGGAGACCGATCCCCGGCTGCTCGGTCCGAACTTCTACTACGACCAGGAGGACCTCCTCCGTGCGGTGGCCGCCGAGCGCGGCTTCGACGCGACGATGCTGCGGCCCGAGGCGGTGATCGGGTACGCCACCGGCAACCCGATGAACCTGCTCATGGTCATCGCCGTGTACGCCTCGGTGTGCAAGGAGCTGGGGCTGCCGCTGCGGTTCCCGGGCTCGTTCGCGGCGTACCACTGCCTGTACCAGGTGACCGACGCCGAGCTGCTGGCCCGCGCGACGGTGTGGGCGGGCGGCGCGCCGGCGGCGGCGGGAGAGATCTTCAACGTCACGAACACCGACCAGGTGCGCTGGCAGCACCTGTTCCCGCTGTTCGCGCGGTACTTCGGGATGGACCTCGCCGAGCCGCAGCCGATCGACCTGGTCGAGCACATGGCCGTTCACGAGCGGGTGTGGCGGCGGCTGGTGGAGCGGCACGCCCTCGTGCCGACGCGGTGGAAGGACCTGGTGGGCTGGGGCTTCGGGGACGCGATCTTCCACTCCGGCTTCGACAACGTCAGCTCGACGGTGAAGATCCGGCAGGCCGGGTTCGGGGATGCGTACGACACCGAGGACCGGTTCGTCGAGCTGTTCGACGCGCTGGTGGCGCGGAAGGTCATCCCGGCCGCACGGGGGTGACGACGATCACCGGGCTATCGCCCAAATAAACTTGCCTTACACAACCAAGCTGCCGATGCTTGTACCAAGCAAGCATGGAGGCAGCGTTGAGCGACATTCCCAGCACCACCACGACCTCTCCGGGCGACCCCACCGAGGCCATCGCCCGTGAGCTCGTGGCCCTGATCAGGTCCGTGAAGGACCTGCACGGGGTCGTCGTGCCGCAGGACGGGCCGACGGTCGAGCGGCCCGCGTTCCTCATCCTGATGCGCGCCGCCGAGGCCGGTCCGCTCCGGCCGTCCGCGCTTGCCGACGCGCTGTGCGTCGACCTGTCCACCGTCAGCCGCCAGCTCGCCACGCTGGAGGGCCGGGGCTGGATCGAGCGTCAGCCGGACGACCAGGACCGCCGGGCCCACCTGGTCCGGATGACCGAGGCCGGCCGGCAGGTACTCCGGCACAACGTCCAGGCCCGCCTCGACGTCCTCACCGGTTCCCTCGCCGGGTGGTCGTCGGCGGAGCTCACATCCTTCGCCGCGCAGCTCACCCGCTTCAACGCAGCCGTGAACGAGCACACCGCACAGATCCGCCGGCAGGTCGCCACCGCGCCCACCGGCACCCGACAGGAGAACCGATGAGCCACCCCGCTCCGCCCGAGACCGCTCCCACCGGAGCGCTGACCCACCGGCAGATCCTCGTGGTCCTGTCCGGTCTGCTGCTGGGGATGTTCCTCGCGGCGCTGGACCAGACCATCGTCGCGACCGCGATGAAGACGATCGCGGACAAGCTGGACGGCCAGACCGCCCAGGCCTGGTGCACCACGGCCTATCTGATCACCTCCACGGTGACCACGCCGCTGTACGGCAAGCTCTCCGACATGTACGGCCGCCGGCCGTTCTATCTCTTCGCGATCGGCATCTTCATCGTCGGCTCCATCCTCTGTGGAACCGCGAACGACATCTACCAGCTGGCCGCGTACCGCGCGGTCCAGGGCATCGGTGCCGGTGGCCTGATGGCGCTGGCGTTCGCGATCGTCGGTGACATGGTGCCGCCGCGCGAACGGGCGACGTACCAGGCGTACTTCATGGGCGTCTTCGCCTCGTCGAGTGTTCTCGGTCCGGTCCTCGGCGGGTTCCTGGCCGGCCAGGGCGCGCTGCTCGGGATCGAGGGCTGGCGCTGGATCTTCTACATCAACGTCCCGATCGGCATCCTGGCGCTGTTCGTGGTCGCCAAGAACCTCCACCTGCACCACGTCCGCTCGGACCACCGGATCGACTTCCTCGGTGCCCTCCTGCTCACCGCCGGCATCGTCCCGCTGCTGATCGTGGCCGAGAAGGGCAACGCGTGGGGCTGGACCTCGGGCGCGTCGCTCGGCTCGGTCATCGGCGGCGCCGTCGCGCTCGTGCTGTTCGTGCTCTGGGAGCTGCGGATGGGCGAAGAGGCGATCCTGCCGCTGCGGCTGTTCCGCAGCAGCGTGTTCAGCGTGACCGGCGTGATGGGCTTCGTCATCGGCATGGGCATGTTCGGTGGTATCGCGGCACTGCCGCTGTACCTCCAGATCGTCCGCGGTGAGACGCCGACGAGGGCGGGCCTGCTGCTGCTGCCGCTCACGCTCGGCATCATGGTCGCATCCGGTGTCTCCGGCGCGCTGATGTCGAAGAACGGGAAGTACAAGATCTTCCCGATCCTCGGCTCGGCGCTGATGATCGTGGCGCTGGCGCTGTTCAGCACCCTCAAGGTCGACACCCCGCTGTGGCTCACCGGCACC
This sequence comes from Actinomycetota bacterium, assembly GCA_030840805.1. Classification (GTDB taxonomy): domain Bacteria; phylum Actinomycetota; class Actinomycetes; order Mycobacteriales; family HKI-0501; genus JAVEDU01. The sequence goes on along the minus strand of JAVEDU010000055.1, from coordinate 41,026 downwards.
TACATGCTGATCATGGGCGCCGGGCTCGGGCTGTGCATGCAGACGCTGGTCGTCGCGGTCCAGAACGCCATGCCCGCCAAGGACATGGGTGTGGTGACCAGCGCGGCCACGTTCTTCCGGTCGATGGGTGGCACCTTCGGTACCGCGGTGTTCCTGTCCATCCTGTTCAACTCGGTGGGCGACAACATCAAGGGCCGGTTCGACGAGGTCACCAAGGCCGACCCGGCCGGGCTCGCGGCGGCCTCCAAGCAGCTCGACCCGGTGCAGGCCGAGGCGCTGCAGGCCGCCGGTGGCTCGGGCAACAGCGAGGCGCTGAACAACACCGACTTCATCACCGCCCTGCCGCGGCTGATCAAGAACGTGTTCCTCACCGGGTTCGCCGACTCGATGCACACGGTGTTCCTGGTCGCCGCGGTGCTGATGATCCCGGCGTTCGTGCTCTCGTTCTTCGTCAAGGAGATCCCGCTGCGGACCACCGCCGGTGCCGAGGCCCGTGCCGAGGACGCCGAGACGCAGGCGGACATGGCCAAGCTGGAGACCACCGTCCTGTAAGGACAGACGCGACGAGGCCCCGCAGGCGATTCGCCTGCGGGGCCTCGTCGGTTCGTGCGGGTGGGGCTACTCGCCGTGCGAGCCCTGCGTGCCGTGGGCGCCGCGACCGTCCTCATCGGACTTCTTCAGCCGCTCGAACGACGCGCGGATCTCCGCCTCGGCGTCCGTCCGGCCGACCCACGAGGCACCCTCGACCGACTTCGCCGGCTCCAGGTCCTTGTAGACCTCGAAGAAGTGCTGGATCTCCAGGCGGTCGAACTCGGGGACGTGGTGGATGTCCCGCAGGTGCTCCTGACGCGGGTCACCGGCCGGGACACAGAGGACCTTGTCGTCCGGGCCCTTCTCGTCCGTCATCCGGAACATCCCGATCGCACGGGCCTTGATCAGGCACCCGGGGAAGGTCGGCTCGGTGAGCAGGACCAGGGCGTCGAGCGGGTCGCCGTCCTGGCCGAGGGTGTCCTCGATGAAGCCGTAGTCGGCCGGGTACTGCGTCGAGGTGAAAAGGGTGCGGTCGAGCCGGATGCGACCGGTGTGGTGGTCCACCTCGTACTTGTTCCGCTGCCCCTTCGGGATCTCGATGGTGACGTCGAACTCCACGCCGGGCTCCTCGCTTCTTGGGGACAGCGTCTAGTGTCGCGCACTGTCACTTCCCCAGGATCTTCCCAGGAGGCAGGCCGTGAAGCGCGCGCGGGTGACTGTGCTGTGGGTCACCCTTGCGATCGTGTTCGTGCTGGTGGTGACCGGTGGTGCCGCTGTTGTCCGGTTCGGCGGCTGGAATGCGGCGGTCGGGACCCCGGCCGCCGTGCCCCCGTTCCCGGTGCCGGGACTGCGGGCGACGCCGGGTGCGGTCCTGCCCCCCGACGACGCGTCCGGGCCCGCCCCCGCGGCGCCCGCGCTGGCTCGTATCCTCGCGCCGCTGCTCGCCGACCGGCGGCTGGGGACCTCGGTGAGCGCCTCCGTCGTGGACGCCGAGACCGGTGACGTGCTGCTCGACCGGCGGGCCGGTGTGGGCGTCGCGCCCGCCTCCACCACCAAGATCATCACGGCCGCGGCCGTCCTCGCGGCCGTGGGCCCGGACCGGCGGCTGGTCACCCGCGCGGTCGCCGGCGCGACTCCGGGCACCGTCGTGCTCGTCGGCGGCGGCGACCCGACGCTCGCGGCCGGTCCGGCGGGGACCTACCCGGGTGCGGCCCGGCTCGACCGGCTCGCCGCCCAGGTGAGGAAGGCCGCGGGGGGCCCGCTGCGGCGGGTGCTCGTCGACGGCGGGCTGTTCACCGGCCCGACGACCGGCCCGGGCTGGGACTCCGACATCGTCACGGGCGGGTTCGGCGCGCCGGTCACGGCCCTGACCACGGACGGCGGTCGGCGCGGCCCGCGCACCGACGCCCGCAGCCCCGCGCCCGACCTGGCCGCCGGGCGCGCGTTCGCGCGGGCGCTGGGCCTGCCGCGGTCGGCCGTGGCCCGCGGCGCCGCGCCGGCCGGCGCCCGGGAGCTCGGCGCCGTGTCGTCCCCGCCGATGCTGACGATGGTCGAGTACCTGCTCACCCACAGCGACAACGTGCTCGCCGACACGCTCGCGCGGCAGGTCGCGATCGAGCGGCGGCTGCCCGCGTCGTTCGCCGGCGCGTCCGAGGCGATCCGGGCGACCCTCGCGGGCCTGGGCCTGGACGCGGCCGCGGACGGTCAGGTCGACGGCAGCGGCCTGTCCCGGGCGAACCGGCTCACACCCGCGCTGCTGACCTCGGTGCTCGCGGTCGTCGGCAGCCCGGACCACCCGGAGCTGCGGGGCGTCCTCACCGGGCTGCCGGTGGCCCGGTACAGCGGCACGCTCGCCGACCGGTTCGCCGGCGCGCCCGCCGGGGCAGGCCTGGTCCGGGCCAAGACCGGGACGCTGTCCGGGGTGAGCGCGCTGTCCGGCGTCCTGCTCGACGCGAGCGGACGGCGGCTGGCGTTCGCCGTCGTGGCCGACGGGGTGCCCGCGGCGGCCCAGGACTCGGCCGAGGCGGCGCTCGACCGGATCGGCGCGGCACTCACCCGGTGCGGCTGCCGCTGAGCCCGCTGTCCGTGATCCGCGCCTGCCCATGATCGGGGGGACCGGCATCCGTTGGCCGGGCGTCGTACGGTGGACGGCATGACGCAGATCGTCGACTGGGACCTCGCCGTGAGCACCGCTGGTGCCCTCGGCCGCACCGGCCCCTCGGTCACCTTCGCCGAGGCCGCCGAGGTCGTCACCGAACTGCGGCGTCTGACCGACGTCGCGGAGGAGCATGTGACGGCGTACACGGGGCTCACCCCGCTCGTGGCCCACCCGCCCGTCCGGGTGGTGGACCGGCGGGACTGGGCCGCCGTCAATGTCGAGGGCCTGCGCCACGTCATCACACCGGTGGCGGCGCAGCTCGGCGCGGAGAGCTCCAACGCCGTGGTCCGCGCAGTCGGGGCGAAGGCGACCGGCGTGCAGGCCGGCAGCGTGCTCGCGTACCTGTCGGGGAAGGTCCTCGGCCAGTACGAGGTGTTCTCCGGGGATCCCGGCCAGCTGATGCTCGTCGCGCCGAACATCGCGGACGCCGAGCGCAAGCTGGACGTCGACCCCACCGACTTCCGGCTGTGGGTGGTGCTGCACGAGGTCACCCACCGCACCCAGTTCACCGCCGTGCCGTGGCTGCGCGAGCACTTCCTCGCCGAGGTCGCGGCGTTCGTGAACGCGGCCGATCTCGACCCCGAGGCACTCGCCGACCGGTTGCGCCGGGCGGTGTCCGCCCTCGCCGACGCGGCCCGCGACCCCCGGTCGCGCACCTCGGTGATCGACCTCGTCCAGACACCCGCCCAGCGGGCCGTGCTGGACCGGCTGACCGCGCTGATGACGCTGGTGGAGGGCCACGCCGAGTTCGTCATGGACGGTGTGGGGCCCGACGTGGTGCCGTCCGTCGTGACCATCCGGGCCCGGTTCGACGCACGCCGGGCGCCCGGCAACCCGCTCGAGAAGGTGCTCCGGCGACTGCTCGGCATCGACGTGAAGATGCGGCAGTACGCCGAGGGCAACCGGTTCGTGGCCGCCGTCGTGGGCAAGCTCGGCATGGCCGGGTTCAACGAGATCTGGACCTCCCCGGAGACCCTGCCGCGGCTGGCCGAGCTGACCGATCCCGACGCCTGGATCGAGCGGGTGCATGGGCGGGCCGCCGTCACCGGTCGCTGACGTCCGCGTCGCGGTCCGGCGGGAGCTGGCCGACCTCACCGCCGGAGACCTGGTCCTGGTCGCCTGCTCGGGCGGCGCGGACTCTCTGGCGCTCGCCGCGGCGACCGCGTTCGAGGCGCCCCGGCTCGGACTGCGCGCCGGTCTGCTGACCGTCGACCACGGGCTCCAACCCGGGTCGGCCGAGCAGGCCGGGCGGGTCCGCGACTGGGGTGGCGACGTCGGCCTGGACCCCGTCGAGGTGCTCACCGTCCGGGTCGGCGCCCGCGGTGGCCCCGAGGCGGCCGCCCGCGACGCCCGGTACGGCGCACTCGATGACGCCGCCGGGCGGCTGGGCGCCGCCGCGGTGCTGCTCGGCCACACCCGCGAGGACCAGGCCGAGACCGTGCTGCTGGCGATGGCGCGCGGCGCCGGTGCCCGCGCGCTCGCCGGGATGCCCGCCCGCCGGGGCCGGTACCGGCGCCCGCTGCTCGACCTGCCCCGCGCGACGACCGCCGCGGCGTGCGCCGCGGCCGGGCTGACCGCGTGGTCCGACCCGCACAACGGCGATCCCGGGTATGCCCGGGTCCGCGTCCGCGCCCTGCTCCCCACGCTCGAGGAGGCCGCCGGTCCCGGTGCGGTGGCCGGCCTCGCCCGTACCGCCGCCCGGATCCGCGCCGACGCCGACCTGCTGGACCGGCTCGCGGCCGAGGTGGCGGCCGAGGTGGTCGCCGCCGACGGCAGGGTGGACGCGGTGGGGCTGGCCGGCCGCCCCGCGCCGCTGCGCACCCGCGTGCTGCACGCCTGGGCCCAGCGGCTCGGGGTGTCCGCCGGTGCGCTGTCCGCCGTCCACGTGGAGGCGCTGGACGCGCTGGTCAGCGCCTGGTCCGGCCAGGGGCCGGTGCACCTGCCGGGAGGGGTACTCGTGGCACGCCGCGAGGGGTGGCTCGTGCCGCGGCCGTGACGGCGTGGGACGCTGTGGAGGTGACGGCACATGAGGGCGGCCTGTACGACGACGACATCGAGCGGGTCGTGGTCACCGAGGACGAGATCAAGGCCAAGATCGCCGAGCTGGCCAAGCGGGTGGCGGATGACTACCCCGATGTCGAGCCCCTGCTCGTGGGGGTGCTCAAGGGCGCGGTGATGTTCATGGCCGACTTCGCCCGCGAGCTGCCCCGGCCGGTCCAGATGGAGTTCATGGCGGTCTCGTCGTACGGCGCCTCGACGTCGTCGTCCGGGGTCGTCCGGATCCTCAAGGACCTCGACAAGGACATCACCGGCCGGCACGTGATCGTCATCGAGGACATCATCGACTCCGGCCTCACGCTGAACTGGCTGCTCCGGAACCTCGCGAGCCGCAACCCCGCCTCCGTCGAGGTCGTGGCGCTGTTCCGCAAGCCCGACGCGGTGAAGGTCCCGGTCGAGGTCAAATATGTCGGGTTCGACATCGCGAACGAGTTCGTCGTGGGCTACGGCCTCGACTACGCCGAGCGGTACCGGGACATGCCGTACGTGGGCGTCCTGAAGCCCGTCGTCTACACCTGACCGGCACCTGACCGGCGCGCTGGTCACGCGGCGGCAGCGTTGCTACCCCCAGCGGGGTACCCTCGGGTAAACGGGTTCTGCCGGAGCCCGCGCCCGTGTCATGGGCGTCGCCACCTGTATCAGGGAGGGGTCGAGGTCCTCGTCAGAGGACTTCGGACAGCATGGATCGAACTCGTTTCCTTCGTCGGCCATTCGTCTGGATCGCGCTGGTCGTCCTCGGCGTACTGATCCTCGGTTCCCTCTTGTCCGGCAACGGCGATTACAAGAAGGTCGACACCTCCGTTGCCCTGAAGCAGCTCTCCGACAAGAACGTGTCGAAGGTGCTGATCCAGGACAAGGAGCAGATCGTCCAGCTCGAGCTGAAGAAGGCCGTGTCGGGCTCGACCAAGGTCGAGGCCTCGTACCCGTACGAGGCGCTCCCCACGGTCTTCGGCGCCGTGCAGAAGGCCGGCGTCGGCTACGACACCAAGGTGTCCCAGGACAGCATCTGGACCACCCTGCTGATCAGCCTGCTCCCGATCGCCATCGTGGTCGGCCTGCTGTTCCTGTTCATGAGCCAGATGCAGGGTGGCGGCAACCGGGTCATGAACTTCGGCAAGTCCAAGGCGAAGCTGGTCAGCAAGGACACTCCGAAGACCACGTTCGCGGACGTCGCCGGTGTGGACGAGGCGATCGAGGAGCTCCACGAGATCAAGGAGTTCCTCCAGACGCCGGCCAAGTTCCAGGCGATCGGGGCGAAGATCCCGAAGGGCGTCCTGCTCTTCGGCCCGCCCGGTACCGGTAAGACGCTGCTCGCCCGCGCGGTCGCCGGTGAGGCCGGCGTGCCGTTCTACTCGATCTCCGGGTCGGACTTCGTCGAGATGTTCGTCGGTGTCGGCGCGAGCCGGGTCCGCGACCTGTTCGAGCAGGCCAAGGCGAACGCGCCCGCGATCATCTTCGTGGACGAGATCGACGCGGTCGGCCGGCACCGCGGCGCCGGCATGGGCGGCGGGCACGACGAGCGCGAGCAGACCCTGAACCAGATGCTCGTCGAGATGGACGGCTTCGACGTGAAGGGCGGCGTCATCATGATCGCCGCCACCAACCGGCCGGACATCCTCGACCCGGCGCTGCTGCGCCCGGGCCGCTTCGACCGGCAGATCGCCGTCGACCGCCCCGACCTCAACGGCCGGAAGGCGATCCTGCGCGTCCACGCGAAGGGCAAGCCGTTCGCGCCCGACGTCGACCTCGACACGTTCGCCCGCCGGACGCCCGGCTTCACCGGTGCGGACCTGGCGAACGTCATCAACGAGGCGGCCCTGCTCACCGCCCGTAACGACCAGAAGGCCATCCCGGACGCGTTCCTGGAAGAGGCCATCGACCGGGTCATCGCCGGCCCGGAGCGCAAGACGCGCGCGATGAGCGACCGCGAGAAGAAGGTCACCGCGTACCACGAGGGTGGTCACGCCCTCGTCGCCTGGGCGATGCCGCACTCGGCGCCCGTCCACAAGGTGACGATCCTGTCCCGTGGCCGTTCGCTGGGGCACACACTCGTGCTGCCGACCGAGGACAAGTACACCCAGACGCGCGGCGAGATGATCGACAGCCTGGCGTACATGCTGGGTGGCCGGGCCGCCGAGGAGCTCGTCTTCCACGAGCCGACCACCGGCGCCGGCAACGACATCGAGAAGGCCACCGGCCTCGCCCGCGCGATGGTCACCGAGTACGGCATGTCCGCGAAGCTCGGTGCCGTGAAGTACGGGCAGACGGACGGTGAGCCGTTCCTCGGCCGGACGATGGGCCACGAGTCGAACTACTCCGACTCGGTCGCCGCGGCGATCGACGAGGAGGTGCGCGGGCTCATCGAGATGGCGCACGACGAGGCCTGGGAGATCCTGGTCGAGTACCGGGACGTCCTGGACAACATCGTCCTGGAGCTCATGGACAAGGAGACCCTGACCAAGGACGACCTGGCCAGGATCTGCGCCCGCGTGCCCAAGCGTGCCCCGCTGTCGCCGTACAACGGCTTCGGCAAGCGTGCCCCGAGCGACAAGCCGCCGGTGATGACGCCGACCGAGCTGGAGGTCCTGCGCAAGCAGGCCGCCGGCGAGGGCGTGACCGCCAATGGCAACGGCAACGGCACGCCCGGTGTCGTCATCGGGCCCGACACCACGACGCAGCCGCTGCCCGTGGTGCCCGGTCCCGGCGACCCGCTGGACGACCCGCTGCCCCCGCCGCGGGACACGCTGCCCCCGCCGGGGCCGAACAGCCCGGGGTTCCCGGGCCCCGTCTCCTGAACCCGGAGCCTGCGCTGAGCATCCCCGATACTGCGGTGGGCGAGGTCGACCTGCCGCGTCTCGAGGCCGCGGTCCGGGAGATCCTCGTCGCCATCGGCGAGGACCCGGACCGGGACGGCCTGAAGGAAACCCCGTCCCGGGTGGCCCGCGCGTACCGCGAGATGTTCGCGGGCCTGCACCTCGACCCGTCGACGGTGCTGTCCACGACGTTCGAGGCGGGGCATCAGGAGTTCATCCTGGTCAAGGACATCGAGCTGTACTCGACGTGCGAGCACCACCTCGTGCCGTTCCACGGGGTGGCGCATGTCGGGTACATCCCGGGCACCGACGGCCGGATCACCGGGCTCTCCAAGCTCGCGCGGCTGGTGGACGGGTTCGCGAAGCGACCTCAGGTGCAGGAGCGGTTGACCGCGCAGATCGCGGACACGCTGATGACGGTGCTGGAGCCCCGCGGAGCGATCGTGGTGATCGAGTGCGAGCACCTGTGCATGTCGATGCGGGGCATTCGCAAGCCCGGCGCGCACACCGTGACCTCGGCGGTCCGCGGCATCTTCGAGACCTCGTCGCCCACCCGAGCCGAGGCGATGAGCCTCATCATCGGCGGATGAGCACGGCCGTGCCTCCCGCGCCCGTCGTGATGGGCGTCCTCAACGTCACGCCCGACTCCTTCTCCGACGGCGGGCGGTACGACTCGACGGCCGCCGCGGTCGCGCACGGGATCGAGATGGCCGCCGAGGGGGCGGATCTCGTGGACGTGGGCGGGGAGTCGACCCGTCCCGGCGCCGGTCGGGTGGACGCGGCGACCGAGGCGGCCCGCGTGCTGCCCGTCGTCCGCGAGCTGGTCGCCGCCGGGGTCGCGGTCAGCCTGGACACCACGCGCGCGTCCGTCGCGGCCGGTGCGCTGGAGGCGGGCGCGACGATCGTCAACGACGTCTCCGGCGGTCTCGCCGATCCCGACATGGCGCGGGTCGTCGCCGAGGCCGGGTGCCCGTGGATCCTGATGCACTGGCGCGCCCACAGTCGTGACATGCAGAGCCTCGCGGTGTACGACGACGTGGTGAGCGACGTGCGCGCGGAGCTGCAGCAGCGGGTCGAGGCGGCCGTGGCCGCCGGCGTCGCGCCCGATCAGCTGATCCTCGACCCCGGCCTGGGCTTCGCGAAGACGGCCGAGCACAACTGGGCCCTGCTCGCGCACCTGGACCGGCTGCTCGACCTCGGCCTGCCGGTACTGGTGGGCACGAGCCGCAAGTCGTTCCTCGGTACCCTCCTCCGCGACGCGGACGGGCGGCCGCGGCCCGTGGCGGGGCGGGACGCGGCGACCGAGGCCACCAGCCTGCTCGCCGTCCAGTCCGGCGCGTGGGGCGTCCGGGTACACGACGTGCGGTCGACCGTGGACGCCCTCGCGGTGCTCGCGGCGGTCGAGGACACGCCGTGACCGCGGTGCTGGCCGCGGAGGCCGAGGAGGCGAACGCCAGCCTGTACGCCGCGATCGAGACCGGCGACCTCGACCGGATCGAGGCACTGTGGGACTCGGCCGACGACCTGGTCTGTGTCCACCCCGGCTCGTCGCTGCTCACCGGCCGCAGCCGGGTGCTCCGCTCCTGGGCCGCGATCCTCGCGAACGTCGACTACATCCAGTTCGTCCTGTCCGACGTGGTGGTGCGGGTGTCCGGTGACACCGCGGTCGTGACGTGTACGGAGAACGTGCTCACCGGCGACGGCAGCGCGCTCCGTGGCGGCAGCGGGTGCGCGACCAACGTGTTCCGGCGCCGCGACGATCGGTGGAGGCTGTGGGTGCACCACACGTCACCGTCGCCGGGAGTCCAGGATGACTGACCGCATCGCGCTGACCGGGCTCCGGGTCCGGGGCAACCACGGCGTGTTCTCCCACGAGCGACGCGACGGGCAGGAATTCGTGGTCGACGTGGTGCTGTCCGTCGACACCCGCTCCGCCGCGGCCAGCGACGACCTCGCCGACACCGTGGACTACGGCGAGCTCGCCGGTGGTCTCGCGAAGGTCGTCGGCGGCGAACCCGTGGACCTGCTGGAGACGCTCGCCGCCCGGCTCGCGGACGTCTGCCTCGCCGACCCGCGGGTGAGCGCGGCCGAGGTGACCGTCCACAAGCCACAGGCACCGATCCCGCTGACCTTCGGGGACGTGTCGGTCACCATCCGCCGGGAACGCACGTGAGCATCGCCGTGCTGTCCGTCGGCTCGAACCTGGGCGACCGGCTCGCGGCTTTGCGGTCCACAGTGGACGCGCTCCGGGACGCACTGGTGTCGGTGTCCGGGGTGTACGAGACCGCACCGTGGGGCCCGGTGGAACAGGACGACTACCTCAACGCGGTGCTGGTCGTCTCCGACGACGCGCGGGCCGCCGTCGACTGGTGGGAGGTCGCCCAGCAGCTGGAGCAGGCGGCCGGCCGGACGCGCGAGGTCCGGTGGGGGCCGCGCACGCTCGACGTGGACGTGATCCAGGTGGTCGGCGCCGGCGGGGAGCCCGTCCTGTCCGCCGCCCCGGAACTCACCCTGCCCCACCCGCGGGCGGCCGACCGCGCGTTCGTGCTGCTGCCGTGGACGGAGGCCGAGCCCGGCGCCGTCCTGCACGGGTACGGTCCGGTGGCCGACCTCGTCGCCGCGCTGCCCCCGGCCGAGCGCGCCGGGGTGCGCCGCCGGGACGACCTCGCGCTGACCGGAGCCGACCGATGAGCCGGACCCCGGCCACCGCGCCGAAGCAGCCCGCGCCGTCGCTGCCGCCCACCCGCCCCTCGACGCTGGCCGGCGCGTTCGCCGTGACCGTGGTGGTGGGCTGGGTGCTGATCAACCGCTTCTACGGGGACATCCCGGCGCTCCCGGCGCTCCCGATCGTCACGTTGCTGCTCCTGGCGCTGGCCGAGGGGCTGACCGCCCGCGCCACCAAGCGGCGGATCGATCGGCGGCCCGGCACCGACCGCATCGACCCGCTGGTGGTCGCCCGGCTCGCCGCGCTGGCCAAGGCGTCCTCGCTCGGCGGCGCGATCTTCGGGGGGCTGTACACCGGGGTGTTCCTGTACGTACTCCAGGAGCGCGCCCGGCTCGCGGCCGCCTCCGGGGACCTGCCGGTGGCGGGTGGTGGCGTGCTCGCCTGCGCGCTGCTGGTCGGGGCGGCACTGTGGCTGGAGCGGGCCTGCCGGATCCCCGAGGAGCCGAACGGCGGCCGGAACGGGGTCTGACGGCCCCGGCGCGCCTCGTGCCGCGCCCATCCGGGCCGGAGGACGCTGGCGATGCGGACATTCCGGGGCGGCGCGAAGTCGCGACCCGCGCTAGCCTCGGGCGCCGCCGAGGGTAAGGGAGCTCCCCATGTCAGGTCCGGTCCCGCCCGCCGGTCGCCCCGGAGACACGCCGGCCGCCGCCGATCCGACCGTTCCGGACGGGCCCCGGCACGCGCATCCGACCGGCCCGGTGTCCGCCCCGCCGCCGCCCCCGGCCGCCGCGGCGCCCGCCGAGGCTCCGGTGGCACCCGGGCCCCCGTCCGCGCCCGGGCCTCCGCCCGCACCCCCCGCGGCACCCACCGCCGCCGAGGAGACCGCGCCCGAGCGCATCACGATCCGCACCCGCGGCGGCGCCGGCCCGGATCCGGACGCCACCACCGAGGTGACCCCCGGAACACCCGCGGCGGGATCCGACACGGCAGTGCTGCCCACCCCGTCGGCCGACACCCCCGACATCCCGGCGGCCGACACCGTGCCGACCGCGCCTGCCGATTCACCCGCCACCGATTCACCCGCCACCGACTCACCCGCCATGTCGGCCGACGCCGGGACCGCCGAGCCGCTCGCGCCCGAGCAACCCCTTCGCGCCCGCGACCCCCTGCTGGTCCACCTCATCTGGGAGGGCCTGCTCCTCGTCGTGCTGATCGGGCTCGTCGTCGCGGGGCTGGTGCTGTTCCCGGAGTTCCGCACCGCCACCGCCGCCCGGCGGCTGCTCGGCTTCGCGGTCGTGCTGGGCATCCCGGCGATGGCCTTCTCCCTCTCCCTCCGCGGCGCGGTCCCGAACATCGCCGTCGTGCCGCTGGCGGCGCTCGGTGGATCGGTGTTCGGGGCGACCGTCGCCGACCAGGGCATCGCCGCGGGACTCGTGCAGGCGCTCGCTCTCACCGGGATCGTCGGGCTCGTGATGGCCGCCCTCGTCGTCGGTCTGCGCGTACCGGCCTGGTCCGCCGGCGTCGCCGCCGGGCTGCTCGCGTCCGGCCTGTCGCTCGCGATCGCGGTGGGCCCGGTCGACGGCGTGCCGGACGTACCGGCGTTCCTCACCTCCGCGCTGCCGCAGTTCCTCGTCTTCGCGGTGCTGTCGATCGGTACGGGCCTGCTGTGCGTGATCCCGGGGGTGCGCCGGACGCTGGGCGCGTACCGCGAGGACGTCGAGTGGGGCAACCGTGGGCTGCTGGCCGGGTTCGTCGCGCTCGCGGTGCTCGTCCTGAGCTCGGCGGTGGCCGGTATCGGCGGCGTCCTGGCCGTCCTCCAGACCCAGGTCGCGGGCACCGCGGGCGGTCTCGGCGATCTGCTGTTCCCGCTCGCGGCCGTGCTCCTCGGCGGCGCGAGCATGTACGGCCGCCGGGTCGGCATCGCGGGAACGGTGCTCGGTGTCCTGGTCCTCGTCACGGTCCGGGAGCTGTGGCTGCTGTCCGGTCTCGGCAGCGGCTACGCGGGCTACGGCGGGGCGATGGCCCTGGCCGGTATCGCGGCGATCGTGGGCCTGCTCGCGACCCCGCTCGTGGAGTGGGCCGGGCGCCGAGCCGAGGCCCGGGTCACCACCTAGGCTGTCGGGCATGCCGGACCCGAGATTCGCCGAACTCGACGCGTTCACCACCGAGGAGCTGCGCTCCCGCGCCTTCGCGCTCGCGCGGCAGCGGGGTGACGTGCGGTTCTTCTGGGACCTGTTCCGGCACCTGCCGCATGCCGACGACGCCGAGGGGCTGGACAACTCGACCGGCGCGATCGGCGCGACCGTCGACGACGCGGTGGGCCTGTGGCGCGAGTGGACCGGGCACGAGTACGGCGAGCAGGAGCCGCTGATCCGGGCCGCCCTGCTCGACTACGTCCTGGTCCACGAGGGCGAGCGGTCCGGCGAGGCCCACCGCCACTGACGGGTCAGCGCGACCCGAGCAGGCGCGCGGGGTTGTCGGTGCCGAGCGCCCGGTTCCCCGCCGCGCCGAGCCCGGGATCGACCGGCTCGGCGTACGGCGCGTCGGAGCCCCGCACCACGACCTCGGTGCCGAGCGCCCGCACCATCGCACCGACGGCGAGCGGCCCGTACGACGAGGTCTCCACGAACGCGTCGCGGTCCACCGGCCCCACCGGCTCGGCGCGTGCGGCGAACCGTTCCGCGTGGAGCGGCGCGAGACCGGCCAGCATCGCGAAGCAGACCCGCAGCGCCGGGTGGTTGGGGCGGCCGGCCACCCGGAACGCGTACCAGGAGCGCTGCAGCTGGGTTACGTAGTCGGTGAGCGCCGGCCACCAGCCAGGTGTGCCGGGAGTCGGCGCCGCGGGGCCGGGGTGGACGAACAGCGGGGCGCCCGCGCGGTCCAGCACGTCGAGCAGCGGACCGCAGTGCTCCCAGCCGGCCGGGTCGGCCAGTGCGGTCGCGGGGAGCTGGAGGCCGACGAAACCACGGTCGAGCAGCGCGCGGACGCCGTCCCGGTCCGGTTCCACCACCTGCGCGGCGGCCCAGCCGCGGAACGGCCGCGGCAGCGCGGCAACCCCGGCGTGGTACGCGTCGAGCAGTGGTGCGGCGTCCTCCGGCCGCAGGTGCTCGATGCCGAGCGGGCTGGACAGGGACACCAGCGCCAGCTCGGTGCCCTCGGCCGCGGCGAGCGCGGCCCGGCGTACCGGGTCGTGGTCCTCGGGACGGACCGCGTACGGCGGCTCGCCGCCGGTCACCAGCGTCCAGCCGTCGAGGCGGGGCGCCGAGCGACGGCACCGGAGCGCCTCGACCAGCTCCGGCGGCCACACGTGCTGGTGAACATCGACTCCGGCGTACGCCGTGGCCATCTTCCCTCCCAGGGGGTGCGCGAAACCTCCGCAGGGGAGATCATCTCTCGGCTGCTCCGACTGTTCTTCCGAGGCCGGGATACGGTGGGCGGATGGCGACACGACGCTGGCGTGCGACGACCGCGCTGCCGAAGCCCCTCCGGCAGCGGTCGTACGGGGCGTTGTCGTACGTGCTGCGGACGAAACACGTCCCGGTGGAGACCGAGGGGTGTGGCCCGCGATGATCACCTTCGAGCACGTGACGAAGCGGTACCCGGACGGGACCGTGGCGGTCGAGGACCTCGACCTGGTCTGTCCGACCGGCCAGATCACGGTGTTCGTCGGACCCTCCGGCTGCGGCAAGACCACGTCGCTCCGGATGATCAACCGGCTCCTCGAACCCACCGAGGGGCGGATCCTCGTGGACGGCAACGACGTGCGGGAACGGGATGCCTCCGTACTCCGCCGCGACATGGGCTATGTCATCCAGCAGGCCGGCCTGTTCCCGCACCGCACCGTGCTCGACAACGTCGCCACGGTGCCGATGCTCCTCGGCGTCTCCCGCAAGGAGGCCCGGCGCAGCGCGGCCGAGCAGCTGGAGCGCGTCGGGCTCGTCCCGGAGCTCGGCAAGCGGTACCCGTACCAGCTCTCCGGGGGACAGCAGCAGCGCGTCGGGGTGGCCAGGGCGCTCGCCGCCGACCCGCCGATCATGCTGATGGACGAGCCGTTCAGTGCGGTCGACCCGGTGGTGCGGGGGGACCTGCAGCGGGAGTTCCTGCGGCTGCAGGACGACATCGGCAAGACGATCGTCTTCGTGACGCACGACGTCGACGAGGCCGTGAAGCTCGGCGACCAGATCGCCGTGTTCGCCACCGGCGGCCACCTGGTCCAGGTGGACACCCCCGAACGCCTGCTCGCCGCGCCCGCGAACGAGTTCGTCGCGGACTTCCTGGGCGGCGACCGCGGCATCCGGCGGCTGACATTCCTGGCGAGCGACCGGGTCGGGCTGGACGAGTCCGACGTGGTGGACAGCACGGTGGCACCGGGCCTGCTGGAGGCGCTCGGCGACGCCGGTCGCGACTGGGCCCTGCTGGTGGGCGCCGACCGGCACGCCGTCGGGTGGGTGCCGACCTCCGGGGTGCCGGCCGCGGCGGCCGCCCGTCCGGTGGAGCGCACGTTCAACCCGGCGGCGGACTCGCTCCGGGTCGCGCTCGACAGCGCGCTGCTGTCACCGGCCGGTCGTGCGGTGGCGGTGGACGACGACGGGCGGGTGCTCGGTACCGCCGCCCACGCGGACATCCTGCGGGCGGTGACCGACGAGGTGGCCCGGAGCCAGCGCGTCGAGGCGGCCTCGTGAACTGGGAGTGGGTCACCGGTCACCTCCCGCTGATCGGCCAGCTCCTCGGTGAACACGTGTTCCTGTCGGTCCTGCCCGTGGTGATCGGGCTCGCCGTCTCGCTGCCCCTCGGCATCGTGTGTTCCCGGTACCCGGCCCTGTACGGCCCGGTGCTGCTGCTCACCAGCGTGCTGTACGCGGTGCCGTCGCTGGCGCTGTTCGTCTTCCTGCTGGGCGTGACCGGCCTGCACACGACGACCGTGGTGATCCCGCTCGCGCTCTACACGCTCTCGGTGCTGGTGCGGAACGTCGTGGACGGCATGCGCTCGGTCCCCGACGCCGTGCGGGATGCCGCGGTGGGGATGGGCTTCGGGCCGCTCCGCCGGCTGGTCCAGGTCGAGCTGCCGATCGCCGTGCCGCTGATCATGGCGGGCACCCGGGTGGCCACCGTGTCGAACATCAGCATGGTGAGCATCGGCGCGCTGCTCGGGTTCGGCGGGCTGGGGCAGCTGTTCACCACCTACGGCATCCAGCTGAACTTCTTCCTCACCGCGATCCTGACCGGGGTGGTCCTCACCGTGGCGCTCGCGGTGGCGGCCGACACGATCATCGTGGGGATCCAGCGACTGCTCACCCCATGGGCGCCGAGAGGTGCCGGCCGGTGAACATCCTGAGCGGCATCTTCGACTGGCTGACCAGCGCCGACAACTGGTCCGGTGCCGGCGGCATCCCGCAGCGGATGCTGGAGCACCTGACCTACTCCGTCGTGGCCCTCGCGCTCGCCGCCGTGATCGCGCTGCCGCTGGGGCTGTGGATCGGCCACACCGGCCGCCTCGCGTTCCTCGTGGTCAACCTCTCCAACGCGGCACGGGCCCTCCCGACGGTCGGCGTGCTGATCCTGGCCGTCGCCCTGGTGGGCATCGGCTTCACGCCCGTGCTCCTCGCGCTCGTGGCGCTGGCCGTTCCGCCGATCCTGGTGAACACGTACGAGGGCGTGCGGTCCGTGGATCCGACCGTCCCCGCCGCGGCGAAGGGCATGGGAATGCGCGGACCGCAGATCCTGCTGCGCGCCGAGGTTCCGGTCGCCCTGCCCGCGATCCTGCTCGGTCTGCGCACCGCCGCGGTACAGACGATCTCGACCGCCACCATCGCCGCGCTCGTGAGCCTGGGTGGTCTCGGCCGCTTCGTGTTCGACGGTCTCGCGCGCAGCGAGTACGACCAGGTCGCCGGGGGTGCGGTTCTCGTCGCCGCGCTCGCGATCGCCGCCGAGGGGCTCTTCACGTTGCTGATGATCACGCTCGTCTCGCCAGGGGTGCGACGCCGCTCCACCTGAGCCCACCGTCCAATGCCGACTGTTATATGTCCGATCCCGACAGTGGGGTCGGACTACTTTCCCGAGAGGAACAGCATGATCCGGATGCGTCACGCGATCGCCCTGCTGGCGGTGGTGGGAACACTCGCCGCCTGTGGGGGTGGGTCCGGCGACCCACTGGGAGGGTCTGGCCCCAAGAAGGGGACCGTCGTCGTCGGTTCGGCGAACTTCCCCGAGAACGTCCTGCTCGGTGAGATCTACGCCCAGGCCCTCGAGGGCAGCGGCGCCAAGGTCGAGCGCAAGTTCAACATCGGCAGCCGTGAGGTGATCTTCAACCAGATCAAGAAGGGTGGCCTCACCGTCCTGCCCGAGTACAACGGTGCGCTGCTGGCCTACCTCGACAAGAACTCCACCGCGGAGGACACCGAGGCGGTGAACGCGGCGGTCGCGAAGGTGCTCCCGTCGAGCCTCGAGCTGCTGTCCTCCTCGAAGGCCGAGGACAAGGACGCCGTGACGGTCACCAAGGCCACGGCCGACAGGTACCGGCTGAAGACGCTGGAGGACCTCGGCCCCGTCGCCAAGAACCTCGTGCTGGGCGGTCCGTCCGAGTTCGAGACCCGCAAGCACGGCGTCGTCGGGCTCAAGTCCGAGTACGGCCTGAACTTCAAGTCCTTCAAGAGCCTCGACACGGCCGGACCGATCACGGTCGCCGCGTTGAAGAAGGGCGACATCCAGGCGGCGAACCTGTTCAGCACGGACCCCGCCATCAAGGCGAACGGCTTCGTCGCGCTGGAGGACCCGAAGAACCTGTTCGGGGCGCAGAACGTGACGCCGCTGGTCTACAAGTCCGGAGTGGACTCCGCCGGCCGGAAGGCTCTCGACGACGTCTCGTCCAAGTTGGACACCGAGACGCTGGCGACCCTCGTCAAGCGGCTGGTTGTCGACAAGGTGGACGCCTCGGCGCTGGCCGAGGAGTGGCTGTCGTCCACGGGCATCGGTAGCTGATCCGACGGGCGGCCGTGCGGTCGCCCGTCCCGTCCCCGACTCGCCGGCGGGCAACCCTCTGGGTTGTCCGCCGGTGTGCTGCCGGCGGGGCTCGCGGTGTCGGGGCGGTGTCGAATGAGGACAGCCGGTAGTCGACATGACGTTGCGTGTATTTCGCTTTTACCCTTTGTAAGCAATGATCTCAGGTTCTCTGAGCTCGACGTCGCGAGGAGGTCGAAGTCCTCGCCTTTGAGGGTTAGCCTGTCCCGCATGTCAGCCGCCAAGTCGTCCAGCAGAGGGCGGGGGAGTCGGCGGCAGACGGCGTTGTTGTTCTGGGCCGGAGTAGCGGTGGCGCCCGTCGCCGCGCTGTTGCTGGTGGTCGGACAGGGCACGGGCCTGCTGCGCGCCGCTGCCGTCCTCGCCGTCCTCGGCGTCGTTTCGATCGGACTCTCGGTCGTGTTCCGCGAGGACCCCGCCGAGGTCCGCGAGGAGATGGCCGACACCCTGCGCCGGGAGGTCGACCAGGTCCGAGAGGAGGTCCAGGCGATCCGCCGCGGCGTGGAGGTGCGGCTGCGGCGGGAGCTGGAGTCCGTGCGCGGTGAGCTGGAGGCGGCGCGGCACGACGTCGTCCGGCGCACCGAGACGGTGTCCGTCCACGCCGAGCGGGTCATCGGCGGCAACGAGCTCGAGGCCGGTTCGGTGCGGTACACCCGGGAGATCGGCAGCGAGTCGGCCGATCCCCGGCGTCCGGAGCCGGTACGCGCGGAGTCTCTCCGGGTGGAGTCGCGCCGGGCCGACGGTTCGCGGCCGGAGCCGTCGCGGACGTCCGCGCGGGTCGCGGGCCGGGCCGACGCATCCGCGGCCGTGCCGTCCGCCGGCCGAGCCGAGCCGGTCCGGTCAGAACCGGTGCGGGCCGTGGTGCGTCCGGAGCCGCGGGCGCGGGCGCGGGTCGAACCCATTCGGGCCGAGGCGATGCGGGCCGAGCCGATGCGGGGGGAGGCGATGCGGGGCGAGTCCCGGCGGGCCGAGCCGACGCGGGGCGAGGCCCACGGTGACGGTCAGCGCGCCGAGTTCCCGGGAGCCGACGCCCAGCGCGCGGAGGCTCAGCGCGAGGCGCAGCGGGCAGAGGCGCAGCAGCGTGTCGAGGCCCAGCGCGAGCTCCAGCGGGCGGAGGCCCAGCGCGAGGTCCAGCGGGCGGAGGCCCAGCAGCGGGCGGAGGCCCAGCGCGCCGAAGCCCAGCGGGTGGAGGCCCAGCGGGTGGAAGCTCAGCGCGCGGAGGCCCAGCGACAGGCGGCCCAGCGCGCCGAGGCCCAGCGGCTGGAGGCCCAGCGGGTGGAAGCTCAGCGCGCGGAGGCCCAGCGGGCCCAGGCGGCGCGGTCGGAGTACCCGCGGTCGGATTTCGTGTACGGCGAGGCCTCGCGTGGCCAGGTCGAGCGCCGCCGTTGGCCGCGCGAGGAGTCGGGCCGCAACGGAACGGGCCGCTCCGAGCCGGACCACTCCCGCTCGAACGGCATTCAGCACAGCGCCCCCGCCGCGGCGGTGGGACCCGTGAACGGCTGGAACGCGCCCTCGTGGGACTCCGGGCTCGCCGCCTCGGACCCGATCCGCCGGCCCTGGAACCCGCCGAGCTGGGACGCCGACCGGAGCTGGTCGCCGCAGCAGGCGGGCCTCCCGGCGCTGCCGGAACCGCCCGCGCTGCCCGCGCTGCCGCCGCCCCCGCCCGCCCGGGAGGCGCCGCCGGCCTCGATGGCACCGCCCTGGGAGCCCGGGCCGTGGTCGGCGCCCGCCTGGGACGAGCCCGCCCGGCCGTCGTCGCCTCCGCCCGAGCGGCAGGCGTCCCCGCTGCGGTCCCCGGACTGGTCGATGCTGGACCGGCTGGGGCCGGACCGCGGAATCAGCGACTCGACGGGTTCGTGGTCCTTCACCGGGGCGCGCGCCCCCGCCGAGTACGAGCTGCCGAGCATCGACCACCTGCCCGAGCCCGAGTCCGACGGCCGGCACTCCCGGCGCGCGGGGCGGCACTCCGCCGGCGCTGCCGAGGGAGGCGAGGACCCGGGGTCCGAGCGGCGGCTGTACGTCGACCTGCCGGCCGAGCCGAACGGCTGGGGTGGCCGCCAGCCCGAGCCGGGCGGCTGGGACGCCGACCAGCAGCGCTGGGGAGGCCAGGGTCAGGGCTGGGGCGGCGGGCGCTGACCGACCGGGCGAGGCTCCCCTCGCGGGCTGACCTCGCCGTCCGGATGCGGCCCGGGGCCGTCGCCCGCCCCGGCGGGACGCGACGCGGGCGGGTTGCGCGGGACGCCGGGCCTCCCGCGCCGTGTCGCTCCGTCGGGTGCCCCCGGCCGCCGACTACTTGTCGACGTCTCCGACGACGAAGAACATCGAGCCCAGCACGGCCACGAGGTCCGGCAGCAGGATCCCCGGCAGCACGGTCGACAGTGCCTGCACGTTCGAGTAGGACGCGGTGCGGAGCTTCAGCCGCCACGGCGTCTTCTCGCCGCGGGACACCAGGTAGTACCCGTTGACGCCGAGCGGGTTCTCGGTCCACGCATAGGTGTGGCCCTCCGGCGCCTTCACGACCTTGGGCAGCCGGACGTTCACCGGCCCGGTCTGCGTGGCGAGCTCGTCGAGGCAGGCGTCGGCGAGATCCAGCGACACGTACAGCTGGTCGAGCAGGCATTCGAACCGGGAGTGGCAGTCGCCGGCCGTCCGGGTGACCACCGGGAACCGCTCGGAGCCGAACCCGAGCTCCCGGTATGCCAGGTACGGGTCGTCGCGCCGCAGGTCCAGGTCCAGCCCGGACGCGCGGGCGACCGGCCCGCTGGCGCCGTACGCCGCGGCGGCCTCCGCGGACAGGTGCCCGACCCCGACCGTCCGGGCGAGGAAGATCTCGTTGCGGCGGATGAGCCCGTCGATGTCCGGCATCCGGCGGCGGACCTCGGCGATGGCCTGCCGGACGCGGTCCCGCCAGCCCGCGGGCACATCCTCCTTGAGGCCGCCGACGCGGTTGAACATGTAGTGCAGCCGCCCGCCGGTGGCCTCCTCCATGACGGCCTGGAGGGTCTCGCGCTCGCGGAACGAGTAGAAGACCGGCGTGATGGCCCCGATCTCCAGCGGGTAGGACCCCAGGAACATCAGGTGGTTGAGCACCCGGGTGAGCTCGGCCAGCAGCGTGCGCAGCCAGACGGCGCGCTCGGGCACCTCGAGCCCCATCAACCGCTCGACGGCGAGCACCACGCCGAGCTCGTTGGCGAACGAGGACAGCCAGTCGTGCCGGTTCGCCAGCATGATGATCTGCCGGTAGTCCCGCACCTCGAACAGCTTCTCGGCGCCCCGGTGCATGTAGCCGATGATCGGTTCCGCGCTCACGACCCGTTCGCCGTCCACCACGAGGCGCAGGCGCAGCACGCCGTGGGTGGAGGGGTGCTGGGGACCGATGTTGAGCACCATGTCCGTGGTGGCGAGCGTGTCGTCCGCCGCAACCTGCTCGGCGCCCGACCCGATCCCGACTGTCAGCTCTCGCGTCACCTGCGCATCGTGCCACGCCGGTGCGGTGGGGCGCCCCTGCCGGGTGGGGGGCGTGGACGGGGAGCGCGGTGTCCGGGCGCGTTGATCATGGACTTTGCAACGGACACGCCGGCGTGTCGTGTCGCAAAGTCCATGATCAATCCGGGGGGGGAGGGGGGAGGCCTGTCTGCCGCACCGGTCAGGCGGGGTCCTTCACCGGCTCTGTCGTCGTCGTGCCGAGCACGGGGTCGTCCACGGTCCGCCGCGGTCCGGTGAACCAGTGCCGCGCCGACACCTGCCACCAGATCGTGATCGCGAGGAGCGCCCCGCCCGTGACGATCGGCGCGTAGTTCACCAGCGTCCAGGAGAAGTCCGGGTGCCACGGGATCGCGCCGGGTGTGAACGGCAGGACGAAGTACACCGACACGACGGCGATCTCGGCGAGGGCGAGCGGCGCCATCCACCGGTACTTCCGGCCGAGGTTCCACGGTCCGGTCTGGAAGGCGTCACCGGCCTTCCACCGCAGGTAGATCGGGATGGTGAACGCCAGGTACAGCCCGAGCACGCCCACCGACACGACGGCGAGGAAGGCCACCGGCACGGCGTACCCGCCGACGTCGAACTCCTTGTACGCCGGCACCGTGATCAGCACGGCCACCGCGGCGGACAGCAGCACGGCGTGCACCGGCACGCGCTTGGCGTTCAGCCGGGTCCACAGCCGCGAGCCCGGCACGGCGCCGTCGCGGCTGAACGCGTACAGCATCCGCGAGCAGCTCGTCATGCAGGCGATCGCGCAGAAGAACTGGCCGACCGTCGAGATGACCAGCACGGCCTTGAAGGTCGCCACGCCGAGCGAGGTGGCGAAGACCGCGAAGATGGACCCCATGCCGTACGGGTTCACCGCCGGGTCGGCGGAGTTGATCACGTCGGTGTCGGTGGCCGCGAACACGAAGGCGAGCAGCAGCACGTACCCGCCGACCGCCGAGTAGAAGATCGACTGCCAGAGCCCGCGAGCGGCCGTGGTGGCCGCGCCCTGGGTCTCCTCGGACAGGTGGGCGGAGGCGTCGTACCCGGTGATCGTGTACTGGGTGAGCAGGAAGCCCAGCGGCAGGACCAGGAACCAGAACAGCCCGCCGGAGTAGCCCGAGTTGTTGACGGTGTGCGTGAAGACGAAGTCCAGCGTCTGGTGCCGCGCCGGGGTGAGGACCAGGATCGCCACGACGATCGCGGCGCCGAAGACGTGCCAGTACGCCGAGATGTTGTTGATCATCGCGAGCGCGGACGAGCTGAAGATGTTCAGCAGCGTCACCGCGACCATGAGGACGCAGAACAGCCAGAACACCTGGTGCAGCGTGCCCGCCCACTGGCCGGGGAAGAAGAGGCCGAGGGTGACGGAGGCGAAGGTGGCGCAGCCGTACATCACCGACGCGGTCACCCCGAGGAGTCCGATGAGGTTGAGCCACCCCGTGTAGAAGCCGGCGCGGGGTCCCCCGAGCCGGGCCGCCCACCAGTAGATGCCGCCCGAGGTCGGGAATGCGGACAGGAGCTCGGCGAGGCAGAACCCGATCACCAGGATGAACGCCGAGATGATCGGCCAGCCCCAGGAGATCGCGACCGGGCCGCCGTTGTTCCACGCCTGATAGAAGGTCGTGAAGCAGCCCGCGAGGATCGAGATGATCGAGAACGAGATCGCGAAGTTGGAGAACGCCGACCAGGTCCGGTCGAGGTCCTGGGCGTAGCCGAGCTCGGCGAGTCGCTGCTCGTCGGTCTGGGGCGTGCGGGCCGGGTCGGACACGGGGCTCCTCCTCGCCTGGGCCGGGAGCCGGATCGGCTGCCCGGGCAGCGTCGTGGAGCGGTTATAGCCTCTGCCGCGGCTCGGAGGGAAGGGGGCGGACTTCTCATTCCGTGGCAAAGTGCCCATTGCCCTGCGGATCTAGAACGGACACTCCGCCCGCGCCCGCATATTCGGTACATCCCCGGCATCGGCGGGGATCGTTCACCCTTACATGAAACGATGACTACTGTGGCCGGATGCCCGCCACCGCCTCATCGGCCACGTACGACCCGTGGTCGCCCGCCTTCGTCGGCGACCCGTACCCGGCGTATGCCCGGCTGCGTGACGAAGCGCCCGTCCGGTACTTCGCGCCGACCGACCAATGGCTCATCTCCCGCCACGAGGACGTCGACGCGCTGCTGCGTGACCGTCGCCTCGGCCGGTCGTACCTCCACGTGGCGACGCCCGCCGAGTTCGGGCGCGACCCCGAGCCGGCGCACCTGGACCCGTTCTGGCGCGTGGTCCGGGGCGGGATGCTCGACGTGGAGCCGCCGGACCACACGCGGCTGCGCCGGCTGGTCAGCAAGGCCTTCACGCCGCGGATGGTCGCGCGACTCGCGCCGATGGTGGTCCGTACCGCCGAGGGCCTGATCGACGACCTGCTCGACGCGGGCAGCGACGGCTCGCCGGTCGACCTGCTGTCGACCGTCGCCGAGCCGCTGCCGGTCACGGTGATCGCGGAGATGCTCGGCATCCCGGCGGCGGACCAGCACCTGCTGCGGCCGTGGTCGGCGGACATCTGCGGCATGTACGAGCTGAACCCGTCACGCAAGGTGCAGGACCTGGCCGTGACGGCGTGCCTCGAGTTCGGGGACTACCTGCGGGCCCTGGCCGCCGAGCGCCGGGTACGGCCGGGCGACGACCTGATCAGCGCGCTGACGCAGGTCGTCGACGAGGGCGATGTGCTCACCGAGGACGAGCTGGTCGGGACGTGTGTCCTCCTCCTGAACGCCGGGCACGAGGCCACCGTGAACATGACCGGCAACGGTTGGTGGTCGCTGTTCCGCAACCCGGACCAGCTCGCCGTGCTGCGGTCGGACCTCGACGGGGTGCTTCCCGGCGCGATCGAGGAGCTGATGCGCTGGGACACCCCGGCGCAGATGTTCGAGCGCTGGGTGCTGGAGGACATCGAGGTCGCGGGAGTGCAGATCCCCCGAGGGGCCGAGGTCGCGTTGCTGTTCGGCTCGGCGAACCGTGACCCGGCCGTACGCGAGGACCCGGACGTGCTGGACCTCCGGCGCACGTCGAACACGCACCTGTCGTTCGGCCTCGGCGCGCACTACTGCCTCGGTGCCGCGCTCGCGCGGATCGAACTGTCCGCCTCCTACGGGGCCCTGCTCCGGCGGGTACCGCGGCTGACCCTGGTGGCCGAGCCGCTGTGGAAGCCCGGCTACGTGCTCCGGGGACTCGAGGAGCTGTGCGTCACGGTGTGAGCCGCGGCTGATCGCGGGTCCGTCCCCGTCGCCCGGTGCGCGAGGACGGACTCCCGATCGCGCCGGACGGTCAGCTCGGCTCCTCCGGGGAAGCCGCGATCACCGCGAACGGCGCTCCCCACGGGTCCGCGAGCACGGCCATCCGCCCATACTCGGAGTCGCGGGCCGGGATCAGCACCGTCCCGCCGCCCGCGGTGGCGGCCGTCACCGCCGCGTCGGGATCGTCGACCGCGAAGTACGTCAGCCACCCGGCGGGCGCGGTGCCGGCGTCGTCGCCGAGCTGGTTCCGGCCCCCGATCGGGCGGTCGCCGACCTTGTACAGCGTGTAGTCGAACGAGCCGTCGCCCATCGGCTCCTGCTCGTGCCCGAACACGGATCCGTAGAAGCGGTCGGCGTCGGCACCCTCGCGGGTGTGCAGCTCGTTCCAGGTCACCGCGCCGTGCTCGTTGACGCGGCGGGCGCCGATGTGAGACCTGCCCTGCCAGACCCCGAACGGCGCCCCGCTCGGGTCGAACGCGATCAGCATCCGCCCGAACTCCATCACGTCCATCGGCTCCACCACCACCTGGCCGCCCGCGTCCGCGATCCGTGCCGCGATGCGGTCGGCGTCGTCGGACGCGAAGTAGGTGGTCCAGCGGGTCGGGATCGACGGGTCCTGCTGCGGTGCCAGCGCGGCGACGGGAAGCCCGTCCCGCAGGGCGTTCGTGTAGTTGCCCACCTCGGCGCCACCGCCCTCGTAGGTCCAGCCGAACACGCCGGAGTAGAAGCGCTTCGCGGCCTCCAGGTCGGGAGTGCCCAGGTCGACCCAACTCGGGGTGCCCTCGGTGTACGACGTTCGCTCAGCCATGAGAATCCTCCACTCTCGAACCGGTGCGGAGACCAGCGTGGCACCGGGCTGTGACAACTTCGGAGCTAGGACAACTGCGGGAGCTGGATCACCGTGAACGCCGCACCGCACGGATCGGCGACGACCGCGAGCCGCCCGTACGGGGTGTCCACCGGGTCCCGCCGCACCGTGCCGCCGGCCTCGGCGACCACCGCGGCGGCCGCGTCGGTGTCCGCCACGGCGAAGTACGTCAGCCAGTGCGGCCGTACCCCGGACGGGTCGTCGCTGCCCACCCGCAGCCGGCCGCCCACCGGCTCGTCGGCCACCCGGATCACCGCGTAGTCGAACGTCCGGCCGTCGCCGATCTGCTCGTGCTCGTGGCCGAACACCGCGCGGTAGAACTCGTCGGCGGTCGCGCCGTCGGGGGTGCGCAGCTCGTGCCAGGCCGGCGCGCCGGGCTCGCCGGTGCGGCGTGAGCCGAGGTGCCCCTCGGCCTGCCACACCCCGAACCCCGCCCCGGTCGGGTCCACGGCGTAGAGCATCCGCCCCGCGTCGGCCACGTCGAGGGGTTCCATCAACACCCGGCCGCCGGCGTCCCGGATCCGCCCGGCCGTGTGGTCGGCGTCGCCCGACGCGAGGTACGTGCTCCACATCGACGGCACGCCCGGGTCCTGCAGCGGCCCGAGCCCGGCGACCGGCAGGCCGTCGAGCTCGCAGAGCACGTAGTAGCCGTGCTCGGGGCCGGTGTCGGTGAAGGTCCACCCGAACAGCCGGCCGTAGAAGAGCTTCGCGGCGTCGAGATCCGGCGTGCCGAGGTCGACCCAGTTGGGGGCGCCCTCGGGATAGGTCGTGCGCTCGGGCATGTGAGCCTCCCCGGTCACCGTCGACCGTCTCCGGAGAGTAGCCCGGCCGCCGGTATCCCGACCGGCTGTAGCAGCCACTCGAACGCGCCGAGACCCGTCGGGTCGGTCAGCTCCGCTCCCTCGCCGGCCGCGACAAGCCGGCGGAGGTACTCCGCGGGGTCTGCCGACGCGAGGTCGCGGTCCGGGCGCGTGCCGTGGACGCCGAGCGCCCGCAGCGCCGTCCGCTGGTCGCACCGGACCGGCTCGTGGCTCCGCGCGGCGGCGGCCGCGACGGCGTCGATCGCGACATGCGCGGTGACGTTCCGCGTGCCGTCCGGCACGGGGTCGACCTCGGCGCCGTGGGCGAATCCGCTGAGCGAGCCGAACGGGGGCCGGGTCGCGGCGGTGTGCGCGTAGTCCACGGCGAGCGCCACCCCGCGGGCCACGCTCGCCACGGCCTCCGCCCAGGCCGCGTCACGGGCGGTACCGATCTCCGCGCGCGTGCCGGGTTCGGTGAGCGGCCACCAGCGGCGCAGCCACTCGGCCGCGGCGCCGGTCACCGGCACCCCGAACCGTTCCGTGCCGTCGGCCGGGTCGACCAGCACCTGCCGTACCGTCCCGGCGTCGTCCACCTCCGCGATCTCGCACGGCACGTCGTCGAGCCACTCGTGCGCGAGCAGCAGGCCGGTCGTCCCGGCCGGGGGCACGGCGGCCCAGCCGATCCCGGCGGGCAGGGTCGCCGGCCGCGGTACCACGTCCACGCCGGTCAGCCGGACCCGGGCGGCAAGGGCCGACGGCAGCTCGGCGGCGACGGCGACCAGCAGCTCACCGCGGCCCGAGCCGACGTCCACCAGGTCCAGGACGTCGGGCGCGCCGAGCGCGGTGTCCACCCGCGACAACAGGGTCACGATCGCGCGGGCGAACAGGGGCGAGGCGTGGACCGAGGTCCGGAAATGTCCCGCCGGGCCCTCCGGCCGGCGGTAGAACCCCGCCGGGCCGTACAGCGCCTGCTCCCACGCGGCTCGCCACGGCATGTGCACGGGGTGAGCCTGTCACGCGCGGTCAGCTCGACACGTCACGCCCGGCGAACCGCGCCCAGGCGAGCGCCCCGAACACCGCGATGTACGCGGCGGCCGACCCGAGCCCGTGCAGCGGCCCGGTGGACGACATGGGGTCGCGGAGCAGGTCGCCGTACGCGAGCCACCAGTGGCTGAGCAGGTACGGGTGGATCGCGGACAGCTGGGGCAGCGCGTCCAGGACCTGGCTCGTCACGGCCAGCACCGCGGTGCTGGCCATCGCCGCGACCGGGTACTCGGTGAGCGTCGACACGAACATCCCCACCGCGCCCAGCGCGGCCATGCACGCTCCGATGTAGAGCGCGCAGAGGAGGATCCGCCAGCTCGCCTCGGCGCTGCCGACCGTCGTACCGGAGAGCAGCGTGACCGGTCCGGCCGGGAACAGCGCGAGCCCGATCGCGGCGCCGACGAGCCCCACGACCAGCGTCGCGGCGAAGCAGAACGCCACGACCGCCGTGTACTTCACCGCCAGCAGCCGGGACCGTCGCACCGGGACGGTGAGCAGGTACCGGAGCGTGCCCAGGTTCGCCTCTCCGGCCACGGCGTCCCCGGACACCACGGCGACCGCGAGCGGCAGGAACAGCGGCAGCACCACGGTCATCGCGGCGAGCGACACGAACAGGCCGTTGTCGGTGATCGAGGACAGGAAGGCCGGCCCCTCGCCGCTGTCCGGACTCGACAGTCGTACCGCGACGGCGATGAGGATCGGGACCCCGGCGAGCACCGCCAGCACCGCCAGGTTTCGCAGCCGGCCGAACACGAGCCGCAGTTCGGAGCGGAGGAACCGCGTCGACACCACGCGCCGCGGCCGGGACGTCGCCCGGACCGGCGCGACCGCCTCAACCGCTGACATCGAAGCCCTCCCCGGTCAGTGCCACGAACACGTCCTCCAGATCGGCGGTGTCCACCCGGAACTCCCGGACCGGTACGTCGGCCAGTACGAGCTCGCGCAGCAGCGCCTCGGGCTCGAACGGGCCGAGGTCGGCCACGACCTCTCCGGAGTGGACGGTCGGGGCGGGTACCCCGAGGCGCCGCAGCACCGCGGCGGCGTCGTCCGGGCGCGAGGTCCGGACATGGACGCGCGGCACCGCGGCGGTCCGGAGATCCTCGATCGTCCCCTGCGACACCAGCCGTCCCACGTGCATCACGCCGACGTGGGTGCAGACCTGGTCCACCTCGCTGAGCAGATGCGAGGACAGCAGCACGGTCGTCCCGCCGTGGGCGAGGGACTCGACCAGTCCGCGTACCTCCCGGGTCCCCTGCGGGTCGAGGCCGTTCGTCGGCTCGTCCAGCACGAGCAGGTCCCGGGGCTGCAGCAGCGCGGCGGCGATGCCGAGGCGCTGGCGCATACCGAGCGAGTACGCCCGGTACCGCTTGCCGGCGGCCGCCGTGAGCCCCACCCGTTCCAGCGCCGTGCCGATCCGCGTCGTCGCGGTCCGCGGGTCGCTGGTGCGGTCCGCGGCGTCGAGCCGGGCGAGGTTCCGCCGCCCGGACAGGTGCGGGTGGAACGCCGGTCCCTCCACCAGCGCCCCGACGCGCGGCAGCACGTCCGCGGCGGCGCGCGGCATCGGCTCGCCCAGCATCGAGTGGCTGCCGGCGGTGGGCGTGATCAGCCCCAGCAGCATCCGGATCGTCGTGGTCTTCCCCGACCCGTTGGGACCGAGGAAGCCGTACACGCTGCCCCGCGGTACGACCAGGTCGATCCGGTCGACGGCCACCTGCCCGGACCGGAACCGCTTGGTGCGGCCCTCGGTGCGGATGGCGTCCCCGGAGCCGGTCCGGGCGGGGTCGGTGCTGCGGGCGGCCACGCTGCCGGCCCGCGCGGTGGCCGTCATCCGGTCACTTCGCCGCGGCGGCGTAGAGCAGCTCGGGCGAGACGGCGCCGGCCACGACCCGGCCGTCGTCGGTGAGCAGCACGGAGAACAGCGAGGACGTCAGCAGCCGGCCGCTGCCCCAGGTGCCGTGGACCCGCGGGAGGCTCGCCAGCATGCGGCCGACGTCGGGCCCGCCGGCCCGGGACCCGGTGGCGGACGGCATGGCGGGCGCCGTGCCGAGGACCACGGCGGTCCAGCCGGTGCCGACCACGGTGGGCTGCGCTCCCCGCGGGGTCTTGTCCGTCGTCGCGGGCGCGGTGCCGGTGGTGGCCTCGGTGACCTTCGTTCCGGGCGGCGGAGTGAACCGGAACTGGTCGTCACCCGGGCGCTGGAAGCTCACCTGGGTGAAGCCGACCTCGAACGCCGGTGCGGAGTGCCCGGTCGCGAACGCCCGGAAGCGCAGCGGTACGTGCGTCGCCGAGTCGATCGCGACGCGTACCTCGTGGACGAGCGAGCGGGGGTCCTTCGGCGCGATCACCAGCTCGTACGCGGAGCGGCCGGCGACCGTGGCGTTCGCTGCGGTGCTGACCTCCGTGGTCGGGGTGATCGCGGCGAGCGCACGGTCGGCGGCGGCCTGCGGGGTGGTGGGCAGCTCGGGGTGCTTGCCCCGCTTCTGGGCGTCCTTCGTACCGGCGGGGAGCCGGTGGTGCTGCGCGGTCTTCTGGTCGCTGGACCAGATCCACAGATCACGGTGGTTCAGGACCACATCGGACTCGCCCAGGGTGCCGAGCAGTGCCAGCCGCGCCCGGTCCGGCCCGGAGTACCAGACGCGCATCGTGTGGGTACCGCTGACCAGCGAGGTCAGCGACGAGCTGCCCGTGCTGCTCGTGCCCAGGCCCGGGAGCTGCGGGAGTCCCAGGTCGGAGTGCTGCACGACCGTCCCGGACATCCCGTCGACCCGGGCCGTCTGGAGGTCGGCGAGCAGCTGGGCGGGGGTGCGCGGCGGCAGGCTCGGGGCCGCGCTGGCGGACAGGACGCGTCCCGAGGCCGGTACGGCGAGGGCCACGACGAGGACACCCGCCGGGACCCCCCACCGCAGGAGCCGGGTGTGCCGGTGGGCGGGTGCGAGCTGATCGGACATGGCGGAACCTCCGGGCTGTCGTCGCTGCCCGTCGATCCTGCGCCGGTCATGCTGTGAGGAGGCTGAGACTTGGCCCGGGGTGTCAGGATCGACCCGTGCGACTACTGGTGGTGGAGGACGAGGTGCGGCTCGCGCGCGCCCTCCGGGAGGGGCTCCAGGCGGACGGGTTCGCGGTGGACGTCGCCCACACCGGCCCGGCGGGGCTGGACCTGGCCCGCTCCGGGGAGTACGACGCGGTGGTGCTCGACGTGATGCTCCCGGGGCTCTCCGGGTACCGGGTGGTGGAGAGCCTGCGCGCCGAGGGCAACTGGGTGCCGATCCTGCTGCTGTCCGCGAAGGACGGCGAGTACGACCAGGCCGACGGGCTGGACGTGGGCGCCGACGACTATCTGACCAAGCCCTTCTCGTACGTGGTGCTGGTGGCCCGGCTGCGGGCCCTGCTGCGGCGCGGGGTGCGCGCCCGGCCGGTGGTCCTCGCGGCCGGCGACCTGCGCCTCGACCCGGCGAGCCGCCGGGTCAGCCGCGGTGGGGCGGAGGTGACGCTCACGGGGCGGGAGTTCGCGCTGCTGGAGTACCTGCTGCGGCACCTCGACCGGGTGGTGTCCAAGACCGAGATCCTGGACCACGTGTGGGACGCCGCCGAGGACATCGACCCGAACACGGTCGAGGTCTACATCGGGTACCTCCGCCGCAAGGTGGACGCCCCGTTCGGGCGGCGGTCGCTGGAGACCGTCCGGGGTGCCGGGTACCGGCTCGCCGCGGACGGTGGCTGAGCTGCGTACCGCGCATCGGCGGTGGTGGCGCCGGCTCGGTCTGCGCGCCCGGCTGACCGTCGCGGCGACCGCCGTGCTCGCCGCCGGGCTCACCGCGGGCGGCCTGCTGCTGGTCGGAACGGTGGGTGCTGCGTCGGTGCGGGCGCTCGACCAGGGGGCGCTGCGGAGCGCCCGGGACGTCGCCGCGCTGGTCGACGCGGGGCGGCTGTCCGATCCGATCCCGGTCGGCGGTCCGACCCGGCTCGTCCAGGTCGTGGACCCGGCCGGACGGGTGCGGGCGGCCTCCGCCGGCGCCGACCGCCTCGTGCCGCTCCTGCCGCCGGCGGACCTGGCGAACGTCCGGCCCCGGTACCTGCCGGAGAACCGGACCGGGCCGTACGGCTCGCCGCTGCGGGTCGTGGCGGTCCCGGCCGGGCCGGTGGGCGACCGGCAGACCGTGATCGTCGCGGTCGGGGTCTCCGAGGTGCGCGACAGCCTGCGGGTGGTGCGCACCGCCGTGCTGGTCGGCTTCCCGCTGCTGCTCGGCGCGCTCGCGGCGCTGAGCTGGCTGGTGATCGGCGGGGCGCTGCGGCCCGTGGAGGCACTGCGGGTGGGCGCGGAGGAGATCACCGGCGCCCGGGCGGGACACCGGCTGCCCGTCACGGACGCCGAGGACGAGCTGCACCGGCTCGCGGTGACGCTGAACGGCATGCTCGACCGGCTGGACGTGGCACGGCAACGGCAGCGGGCGTTCGTCGCGGACGCCGCCCACGAGCTGCGGAACCCCCTCGCCAGCCTGCGGACCCAGCTGGAGGTCGCCGAGCGCCGTGGCGGCGGCATCCCACCGGACCGGCTGGCCGACCTGGTGGCCGAGGCGGAACGGCTGTCCCGGCTCGTCGACGACCTGCTCCTGCTGGCGCGGCTGGACGACACCGGCGCGGGGCGGCCTGCGGGCATGCCGGTGGAGCTTCCGGCGCTGGTCCGGGAGGTGGCGGCGCGGTACGGCGACGCGCGGGTGCCCGTGATCGTGGCCGGGCCGCCGGAGCTGTGGGTGACCGGCCGCGCCGACGAGCTGCGGCGGGTGCTGGCGAACCTGCTGGACAACGCGGTACGCCATGCCGGGTCGGAGGTGCGGGTGAGTGCCGCCGCCGAGGATGGCGCCGTGGTGGTGGTCGTCGAGGACGACGGGGCGGGGATCGCGCCCGCCGACGGGGAGCGGGTGTTCGAACGGTTCACCCGGCTCGACGACGCCCGTGGCCGGGACGAGGGCGGTGCCGGGCTGGGGCTCGGGATCGTGCGGGAGCTGGTCCGGGGGCACGGCGGGACGGTTCGGCTCGCGGACGCCGGTCCCGGCCTGCGCGTGGAGGTGCGGCTGCCCCCCACCCCGCGTTGATCATGGGCTTCGCAACGCGACACGCCGGCGTGTCTGTTGCAAGGCCCATGAACAACGCGGGGTGGGGCGGGAGAGGCGCGTGGCCGAGGGGTGTGACCCACGCGACATCGTCGCCGGGTGTCGCGGTCGCCATACTCGGTCGCATACTTGCCTCGACCGGTACCCGCCTCAGGACTGGATCGCGAACATGAGCAGTGCGTCGCCGCATGCCAGGCCCGGCCGCCTCGCGGTCGGGATCATCGGCGCCGGCCGGGTCGGAGCCGTCCTCGGCGCCGCGCTCACCCGGGCCGGACACACCGTCGTCGCCGCCTCCGGTGTCTCGAAGGCCTCCCGGGACCGCGCCGCCCGCCTGCTCCCCGGCGTACCGCTGCTCCCCGCCGACGAGGTCGTGGCCGTCGCCGATCTCGTCCTCCTCGCGGTGCCGGACGACACGCTCGCCGGGCTGGTCGACGGCCTCGCCGGGACGGGGGCCTGGCGCCCCGGCCAGATCGTCGCCCACACCTCCGGTGCCCACGGCCTCGCCGTCCTGGCGCCCGCCGAGAACCGCGGCGCCCTGCCGCTCGCCCTGCACCCCGCGATGACGTTCACCGGGCGCGAGGAGGACCTCCAGCGACTGGTCGGGGTGTCCTTCGGGACGACCGCGCCCGCCGGTCTGGAACCGGTCGCCGCCGCGCTGGCCGTCGAGATGGGCGGCGAACCGGTCGTCGTCGCCGAGGAGCTGCGCCCGCTGTACCACGCGGCCCTGGTGATCGGCTCCAACCACCTGATCACGCTGGTCACCGAGTCGATGGACCTGCTCCGGCAGGCCGGGGTGGACAACCCCGCGCAGGTTCTCGGCCCGCTGCTCGGTGCCGCGCTGGACAACAGCCTGCGGTTCGGCGACGCCGCGCTCACCGGGCCGGTCTCCCGCGGCGACGCGGGCACCGTGTCGGCCCATCTCGCGACGCTGAGCGGGCACAGCCCGGCGGGCGTCCCCGCGTACGTGGCGATGGCCCGCCGCACCGCGGACCGCGCGATCGGCGCGGGGCGGCTCAAGGCGGCGGATGCGGCGCCGCTGCTCGACGTGCTCGCCGAGGCGTCGGAGGACACGGCGGCCCGGTCGTGACCCTGCTGGTCCACACCCGCGACGAGCTCGCCAAGGCCCAGGCCGCCCGGCCCGGCCCGGCCGCCCTCGTGATGACGATGGGCGCGCTGCACGAGGGCCACGCCGCGCTGCTGCGCCAGGCGCGGCTGCGGGCGGCCACCGTGGTGGCGACCGTGTTCGTCAACCCGCTCCAGTTCGGGCCCGGCGAGGACTTCGACCGGTACCCGCGGACGCTCGACGGGGACGTGGCGATCTGCGAGCGCGAACAGGTCGACATCGTCTTCGCGCCGCCGGTCGAGGAGGTCTTCCCGACCCGCCCGCAGGTCAGCGTCCTGGCCGGACCGCTGGGCGAGATCCTCGAGGGCGCATCCCGGCCGGGCCATTTCGACGGGATGCTCACCGTCGTCAACCGGATGTTCCACCTCGTCGACGGCGTGGACGCCGCGTTCTTCGGCGAGAAGGACTACCAGCAGCTCACCCTCATCCGGCGGCTCGTCGCGGACTTCGCCCTCGGGCTGGAGATCGTCGGGGTGCCGACGGTCCGGGAACCGGACGGGCTCGCGCTGTCCAGCCGCAACCGCTACCTTTCCGCGGCGGAGCGGCAGACCGCGCTCGCCCTGTCCCGGGCGTTGCGCGCCGGACCGGCCCAGGCCCGGGACGTCCTCGCCGCCGAGCCGGGCCTGGAGCTCGACTACCTGGAGCTGCGGGCCCCCGACCTCGGCCCCGCCCCGGCGACCGGCGAGGCCCGCCTGCTCGTCGCCGCCCGGGTGGGGGCCACCCGACTCATCGACAACCTCGCCGTACACCTGGCCGAAGGGCACTGACCGTGTTGCGCACGATGTTCAAGTCCAAGATCCACCGGGCCACCGTCACCCAGGCGGACCTGCACTACGTGGGCTCGGTGACGATCGACGCCGACCTCATGGACGCGGCCGACCTGCTCCCCGGTGAGCAGGTGGCGATCGTCGACATCACCAACGGTGCCCGGCTGGAGACGTACGTCATCGAGGGCGAGCGCGGCAGCGGGATCATCGGGGTGAACGGCGCCGCCGCGCATCTCGTCGACCCCGGCGACCTGGTCATCCTGATCTCGTACGCGCAGTTCTCCGACGCCGAGGCGCGGGCGTACCGGCCCAGCGTCGTGCACGTGGACGCCGCCAACCGGATCGTCCACCTCGGCGTCGACCCGGCCGAGCCGGTGCCCGGCGCGGCGGACCAGGTCCGCGGAGATGCTCTACTCCTCGGGTGACGACGCTCAGCCAGGGTGAGCTGCCCGACACGGTCCTGGGACCGCTGCCGCGGCGCCTCGCGGCGGCCGATCCCGGGTGGACGATCGCCGCCGACGTCTGCGTGGTCGGTTCCGGCGTCGCCGGCCTGTGTGCCGCGCTCCATGCCCGCGCGGCCGGCCGCTCGGTCGTCGTCGTGACCAAGGTGAACATCGACGACGGCTCCACCCGCTGGGCGCAGGGCGGTATCGCGGCGGTGCTCGACCCGCACGACACCCCGGCGGCCCATCTGGAGGACACCCTCGTCGCCGGCGTCGGGCTCTGCGACCCCGAGGCCGTCCGCGTCCTCGTCACCGAGGGCCCGGACCGGGTCCGCGAGCTGATCGCGTTCGGGGCCGAGTTCGACCGCCACCCCGACGGGTCGCTGATGCTGACCCGCGAGGGCGGCCATCACGCCAACCGGATCGTCCACGCCGGCGGTGACGCGACCGGCGCGGAGGTGCAGCGGGCGCTGCACGCCGCGGTACGCCGGGACCCCGGCATCCGGCTCGTCGAGCACGCGCTCGTGCTGGACCTGCTGACCGGGGCGGACGGCCGGGCGGCGGGCGTGACGCTGCACGTACTCGGCGAGGGCAGCGAGGACGGCGTCGGCGCGGTGCTCGCCCGCGCCGTGGTGCTCGCGACCGGCGGCATGGGCCAGGTGTTCGCGTCCACCACCAACCCGTCGGTGTCCACAGGGGACGGTGTCGCGCTCGCGCTGCGGGCGGGGGCGATCGTCACCGACCTGGAGTTCGTCCAGTTCCACCCCACCGCGCTGTACCTGGGCCCGTCGGCGGCCCTGGGGCAGCAACCGCTGGTCAGTGAGGCGATGCGGGGCGAGGGCGCGTACCTGGTGGACGCCACCGGGAGCCGGTTCATGGTGGGGCAGCACGACCTGGCCGAGCTGGCCCCGCGGGATGTCGTGGCGAAGGCGATCACCCGGGTGATGAACACGGCCGGTACCGACCACGTGTACCTCGACGCCCGCCACCTCGGCGCGGAGTTTCTGGAGCGCCGGTTCCCGTCGATCCTCGCCCGGTGCCGGCAGGCCGGCATCGACCCGGTGAGCGAGCCGATCCCGGTGGCGCCCGCCGCGCACTACGCGTCCGGTGGGCTGTGGACGGACCTGCACGGCCGCACCAGCGTCCCCGGCCTGTACGCGTGCGGCGAGGTCGCCTGCACCGGCGTCCACGGCGCGAACCGGCTCGCCTCCAACAGCCTGCTGGAGGGCCTGGTGTTCGCCGGGCGCATCGGCGCGGACCTCGCCGGGGACCTGCCGCCACAGGCGGATCCGGTCGTGCCGGAGGTCCCGGCCTGGGTGGTCTCCTCGACCACCCGGGAGGGGCTGCAGCGCGCCATGACCCGGGGCGCCGGGGTGATCCGCAGCGCGGCCAGCCTGCGTGCCACGGCGACCACGCTCGACGGCCTGCGGTCGACGCGCTCCGCCGACCCGCGACCGGAGAACTGGGAGGTCACCAACCTCCACACCGTCGCCGCCGCACTGCTCGCCGCCGCCGCGCTCCGTGCGGAGACGCGTGGCTGCCACTGGCGCGAGGACTTCCCCGACCCGGACGACTCGTGGCGTTCCCACCTGCACGCCGGGCTGGACCCGGCCGGCACCCTGACCGTCGACCGCTGCGGAGGCGAGACGTGAACCCGTCCACTGTGGAGTCCCTGCGCGGGCTCGGGCTCGACCCCGCCGACGTCGAACGCGTCGTCCGTACCGCGCTGGCCGAGGACCTCGGCGGGCCGGACGGGGTGGACGTGACGTCCGCCGCCACGATCCCGGCCGACCAGACCGCCGCGGCGGAGGTGGTCGCGCGCGCCGACGGCGTGGTCGCCGGCCTGCCGGTGGCCGCGGTCGTCTTCGAGCTGCTGGGGGCCGACTGGTCCGCGAAGGTCGCCGACGGCACGGCCGTCCGCCGCGGGGACGTGCTCGCCACCGCCGGTGGGCCGACCCGGGCCCTGCTCACCGCCGAGCGGACCGCGCTGAACCTGCTGTCCCGGCTGTCCGGCGTCGCCACCCACACCCGCCGCTGGGTGGACGCCCTCGCCGGGACCGGCGTCACCGTGCTGGACACCCGCAAGACCACGCCGGGGCTGCGAGCGCTGGAGAAGTACGCCGTCCGTGCCGCCGGCGGGGACAACAAGCGGATGGGCCTGTACGACGTCGCCATGATCAAGGACAACCACATCCTCGCGGCCGGCTCGATCACCGCGGCGTACCGGGCGGTCCGCGAGAGGTTCCCGGCCGTCGGCGTGCAGGTCGAGGTCGAGACGATTGCGGAGGCCGTCGAGGCGGTCGAGGCAGGCGCGGACTTCCTGCTCTGCGACAACATGGCCCCGGCGGTGCTCCGGGAGGTCGTGGCCGCGGTGGGGGACCGCGCCGAGCTGGAGGCGACCGGCAACCTGACGCTCGCGACGGTGGCGGAGTATGCCGCGACCGGCGTGGACTACCTCTCGGTCGGCGGGCTGACCCACTCGTCCCCGATCCTCGACATCGCGCTGGACCTGAGGAGCTGACCGTCGTGCTGCTGACCATCGACGTGGGCAACACCAACATCGTGCTGGCCACGTTCGAGGGCGAGAAGATCGTCCACTCGTGGCGGGTCCGCACCGACAGCCGGATGACGGCCGACGAGCTGGCGCTGATGTTCCGGGGCCTGCTGGCCGGCGACGGCGTGCAGATCACCGGCATCTCGGCCTGCTCGACCGTCCCGGCGGTCCTGCGCGAGCTGAAGACCATGCTCGGCCGGTACTACGCCGACGTGCCCACGGTCATCGTGGAGCCGGGCGTCCGCACGGGGGTACCGCTCGCCGTCGACAACCCCAAGGAGGTCGGCACCGACCGGGTGGTGAACACGCTCGCCGCGTACACGCTGTACGGCGGCCCGGCAGTGGTCGTGGACTTCGGCACCTCGACGAACTTCGACGTGGTGGGCGCCCGGGGCGAGTTCCTCGGCGGCGCGCTCGCGCCCGGTATCGAGATCTCGGTGGACGCCCTCGCCCAGCGCGCCGCCCAGCTGCTCAAGGTCCAGCTCACCCGGCCGCGCAGCGTCATCGGCAAGAACACGGTCGAGGCGTTGCAGTCGGGCACCGTGTTCGGCTTCGCCGGTCAGGTCGACGGCATCACCCGGCTGATCATCGAGGAGCTCGGCGGCGAGGTGAAGGCGGTCGTCGCGACCGGCGGCCTCGCCCCGCTCGTCGTCTCCGAGAGCAAGGAGATCACCCACCACGAGCCCGACCTGACCCTCACCGGCCTGCGGCTGGTGTACGAGAAGAACGTCGACCTCTCGCGTTGACCTCTCAACCCGAGGGGAGCCGGACGGCGCGGTAGGCCTCCGTCACATACGGCAGGCCGAACTGCCGCCGCCCGGCGAGGTCCGGATGGGTCCGCGTCAGCTCGGTGATCCGCTCCAGCAGGCCGGTCCGCTCGGCGTCGGCGAGCGTCGCCACGTACGACCGGGACCGCACCAGGTCCAGCAGGCCGCCCAGGTCCAGCGCCTGCCGGTGCGGGAAGGTCGCCGCCTCCACCGGCCCGAACGGCGGCGCCAGGGCCGGTGCCCCCTCGCGGTGCCGCTCGCTCGGGTGCTCGCCGAGCAGCGCCCACAGCGCGGCGACCCAGGGCTCGCCGTCGTCCCGCTGGTTCCAGATCAGCCCGAGGACGCCGCCCGGGCGCAGCACGCGCGCGATCTCCGGGAGCGCGCGGACCCGGTCGAACCAGTGGTATGCCTGCGCGGCGACGACCACGTCCACCGAGCCGCCGCGAAGCGGGATGTCCTCGGCCGCACCGTCGAGTACCTCGGCACCGGGTACCCCCGCGCGCAGCGCCGACCGCATCCCGGCGCTCGGCTCCACCGCCACCACCTCGTGGCCCGCGTCGACGAGCATCCGGGTCAGCTT
The DNA here is from genome assembly GCA_030840805.1 of Actinomycetota bacterium. GTDB lineage: Bacteria > Actinomycetota > Actinomycetes > Mycobacteriales > HKI-0501 > JAVEDU01. The sequence goes on along the minus strand of JAVEDU010000055.1, from coordinate 2,977 downwards.
TCCCGTTCCGGCGCCCAGGTCGAGCACCCGGCGCGGGATGTCACCGGCGAGCCACCCCACCGCTGCCGCGGGGTAGTCCGGCCGGCTGCGGTCGTACACGTCGGCGACGTCCCCGAACGACAGGCGCCGCGTCTGCCAGGTGGTCTCGTCCATGCCCGGGGAACCTAGCCGTCGAGGCCCCGTCCGGGGAGGCGCGCGCGGGAGCGGGCGGGGTGGGACGGCTACGCTCGACCGGTGAGCGAGCAACCTCCCGGCCCCCCGTCCGACGAGTTCGAGGATCTCCCCGAGCAGATGCGCGTCCGGCGGGAGAAGCGCGAACGGATGCTGGCGAGCGGCGGTGACCCCTACCCCGTCGGATTCGAGCGGACCGCCACATTGCGCGAGCTCCGGGAGAAGTACCCCGAACTGGCGCCCGACGTCGCGACCGGCGACCGCGTCTCGGTGACCGGCCGCGTCATCTTCGTCCGCAACACCGGCAAGCTCTGTTTCGCGACGCTGCGCGAGGGAGACGGCACCGAGCTCCAGGCGATGCTGAGCCTGGACCGCGTCGGCCCGGAGGCATTGGCCGAGTGGAAGTCGCTGGTGGATCTCGGTGACCACGTCGGAATCACCGGCGAGGTCATCACCTCGCGCCGCGGTGAACTGAGCGTTCTCGCCGACAGCTGGGTGATGACCGCGAAGTCGTTGCGCCCGTTGCCCGTTGCGCACAAGCCGCTGTCGGAGGAGACCCGCGTTCGACAGCGCTATGTGGACCTGATCGTGCGTCCACAGGCGCGGGAGAATGCGCGCACCCGGGCCGCCGTGGTACGGAGCCTGCGGGACTCCTTCGCGGGACGGGATTTCACCGAGGTCGAGACGCCGATGTTGCAGGTGCTGCACGGCGGCGCCGCGGCACGCCCGTTCGAGACCCACATCAACGCTTACGACCTGGACCTGTTCCTGCGCATCGCGCCGGAGCTGTACCTGAAGCGCTGCGTCGTGGGCGGTATCGACCGCGTGTTCGAGATCAACCGCAACTTCCGCAACGAGGGCGCGGATTCCTCGCACTCGCCGGAGTTCGCGATGCTCGAGGCATACCAGGCGTACGGCGACTACAACACGATGGCCACGCTCACCCGTGAGCTGATCCAGGAGGCCGCCCGTTCGGTGTACGGCACCGAGGTGGTCACGCTCGCCGACGGCACGGAATACGACCTCTCCGGCCAGTGGGCCGAGATCGGGCTGTACGACGCCGTGTCCGGGGCCCTGGAGCGCGAGGTCACGCCGGAGACGACCGTGGAGGAGCTCCGCGGGCTGGCCGAGAAGGTCGACCTGGCGGTGGACCCGGTGTGGGGTCACGGCAAGCTGGTCGAGGAACTGTTCGAGCATCTCGTCGTCGACTCGCTGCACCTGCCGACGTTCGTGCGCGACTACCCGGTCGACACGTCCCCGTTGACGCGGGCGCACCGCACCACGCCGGGTGTCGTGGAGAAATGGGATCTGTACGTCCGCGGTTTCGAGCTGGCCACCGCCTATTCGGAACTCGTAGACCCGGTGGTCCAGCGGGAGCGACTCACCGCCCAGTCACTGCTGGCCGCCGCGGGAGATGCCGAGGCGATGCGCCTCGACGAGGACTTCCTGCGCGCGATGGAGTACGGCATGCCGCCGTCCGGCGGAATGGGAATGGGAATCGACCGGCTCCTCATGGCCCTCACCGGGCTGGGAATCAGGGAGACGATCCTTTTCCCGCTCGTCCGCCCGGAGTGACGGTTCGGTAAAGCCGCGAGGGGTAATTCATTCCGGTGCGACTACGCGTATGCTGCCGGGGAACATCACCTCGCGAAAGGAATATCCCGTGGCGCAGAAGGTCCAGGTCATCCTCGTCGACGACGTCGACGGCGGTGAGGCGACCGAGACGGTGACGTTCGGGCTCGACGGCACTTCGTACGAGATCGACCTCTCCGCAAACAATGCGGCGGCACTGCGTGACTCGTTTGCGCAGTGGGTCGGTGCGGCCCGCAAGGCCGGCCGTTCCCCCGCCCGCCCCTCCTCGCGTGGCCGTACCGCGGCCACCGACCGGGAGCAGACCCAGGCCATCCGTGCCTGGGCACGCAAGCAGGGCCACAAGGTCAACGACCGGGGACGCATCCCCGCGGACATCGTGGCGGCGTACCACTCCGCCAACTGACGGGTCACCCGCGGGCGCAGTGTGCCCGCGCCCGCGGGCGACGCCGTCGTGCGCCGGGTTCGGCGCCGTACGGCCGCTCGGGCCCTGCGCCGTCCGGAAGCCGACCGTCCGCTACCGGACCGGGAATGCGGCCTCCGGTGGACGGCGTTTCCACTCGCAGCGCCCGCGCAGATCGCGGGCAGCTCCGCCCCCGTCATGCGGACCAGGGCCGCCGACCAGGGCGAAATCGGCCGGTTTCGCTGTCAGCGTATGCATACGGGAACCAAGCCGGTACCAGGCGTGTTGTGCAGTGTGGGCCCGCCGATCCGGGGGTCCGCATCGGCCGAATGGCTTCCGGCGGCGGCGGTACCCCTGCCACGGTCCGTGGGCGCGGCTACAGTCTAGGAACGGGCACCATCGGGTGTTCCGACCTGCACGGTGCTGGACAGCACGTGAGGAGCAAGAAGGATGTTCGAGAGATTCACAGACCGCGCGCGGCGCGTTGTCGTCCTGGCCCAAGAAGAGGCCCGGATGCTCAACCACAACTACATCGGCACCGAGCACATCCTTCTCGGGCTGATTCACGAGGGCGAAGGCGTTGCCGCCAAGGCCCTTGAGTCGCTCGGCATTTCCCTCGAAGGCGTGCGCCAGCAGGTCGAAGAAATCATCGGCCAGGGTCAGCAGGCACCCTCGGGTCACATTCCTTTCACGCCCCGCGCCAAGAAGGTGCTCGAGCTGTCATTGCGCGAGGCATTGCAACTCGGCCACAACTACATCGGTACCGAGCACATCCTTCTTGGTTTGATCCGCGAAGGCGAAGGTGTCGCCGCA
>JAVEDU010000028.1 GCA_030840805.1 Actinomycetota bacterium | reverse complement strand
GTCACGGCCGCCCGGCTCCAGGCCGAGGGCAGCGCGCGGATCGCGCCGCACAAGGCCCCGGGCGCGGAAGACCGCGCCGGCTGGGTCGGACCGTCCGGCGGGAAGCCCAGCGTGGGCGAGAGGACCGATCGGGTGGGGCCGTCCGGCGGCCGGCCCTGATCTCCCGGTGCCGGACCGGGACGAGCTCAGCGCGAGCTCATCCCGGCCCGCCGCCGCAGGGCGGCCAGATCGGTGACGACGATCCGCCGCCCCTCCGTGTGGAGCCAGCCCCGCTGGGCGAACGTGCCGAGCGCCTGGTTGATGCTCTGCCGCGACCCGCCCGCCATCTCGGCCAGCTGCGTCTGGTTCAGCTCGATCGTCACCAGCGGCGCGGTGGTGTCACCCGCGAGCCGGACGAGCGTCTTCGCCACCCGGCCGGCGAGGTCCAGGAACACGTGGTCGGCCGTCTGATCGGTGAGCCGCCGCACCAGTGCCCCGAAGGAGCGCATCACCGCGTCCAGGATGCGCGGGTGGGCATGGACCAGGTCGAGGAACGCGGACCGGGACAGCGCGAGCGCGGTCGTGTCCTCCAGCGCCTCCGCCGAGGCCGACCGAGGCGCGCCGTCGAGGAGGGACACCTCGCCGAGCACGCCCGGTGGCCGGACCACCGACAGCAGGGCCCGCTCGCCGGACGCCGCGGTACGGAACACGCTGACCGCGCCCCGCCGGAGCACGAGCAGCGACTCGCCGGGGTCGTCCTCCACGAACAGCAGCTGACCCCGCCGGAAGTGCCGGGGCACCGCGATCGAGGCCACCCGCGTGCGGGCCTCGGCATCGAGGCCCGCGAACATCTCCACGCCCACGAGGGCGTCCGCACCACCCTCGCCGTGCGGGGTCACCACGCCGGCTCCCGACATACCGGATTCTTCCTGTGCATGGCGCCCCCTCTGCCACGACGGTCATGAGCCCGTGCACCCATCTTGCCGTCCGTGTTCGCCCCGCGACAGGGCTTCGGTCGGAGGGCCGACAGTGCGATCGGCGCCGGTGCGGCAGCGTGGCGCGCGGGCCGGCATGCGTGGGGACACCCGCCGGCCTGGTCGCGGTGTGTTCGGTGCCGCGGTCGGGGGAACGCGCGGCCCGCCCCCGGGGTTCCGTGGGCGGGCCGCGTCAGCTCACGCCCTGCGCAGCAGGTCCAGGACCACCGGGTCGATCAGCCCGGGGACGATCCGCTCCTCGTAGTTCTCGATCCCGGCCCAGACCCCGATCGCCGCGTCGAGCCCGGTGGCGGTGTCGTCGCCGGTGTGGCCCAGGGCGGCGAGCCGCTCGCGCACCTCGTCGGCCAGCGACCCGGTCAGCGGCAGCAGGGTGTCCGGGTCGGGGCGGGTGAAGTACAGCTCGTGCAGGTCCAGCAGCCGGCCCAGCTCGGTGACCGGTGCGGCGTGGTCGTCGACGCGGACGTCGACGGCGACGTCGCTGCCGCCTCCGTACCCGCCGTCCGGGCTGACGACCAGCACCGCCGCCGACTGTCGGCCACGCTTGTCGCCGCCCGCGTCGTCGCCGGCGCGCAGGGCCGCGTGCAGGCGGCGGGCGAGCGGAAGCGCCGGGTCCGACCCCAGCCACGCCCGCTCCATCGCCTCGACGACCTCGGGGCCGGTGAGGATGTTGCCCTGGATCGCGTAGCCGTCCCCGGTGCGCCCGCCGGCCCAGGCGTTGCAGTCGTCGCCGGTGAACGTCGCGCCGTGGCCCGTCGCGCCGACGATCCCGAGCTGCCGGGTCGGCCGGCCCGGGTCCGCCGCGGTGAGCCCGGCGACCGTGCCGGCCGCGGTGGTCCCGGTGCGGAGCATGGTCAGGCCCTGCGGGCGGTACGCGAGGTTCGCGTACGACTGGGTCGCGAGGGCACCGACGCCCGCCTCGGCGGCGGGGACGGCGACGCCGACGGCGAGGAACTTGCTGGCCACGGCGACGCCGAACTCCGTACCGTCCGCCGAGCGGCCCACGATCGAGAAGGTCATGCCCGGACCCTAACCACCGGCCGGGCCGGGGCGGCGCGCGGCGGGCCCGCCGGTAGCGTGGTGCCGGTGACCCTCCGCTTCTTCTACGACTGCGAGTTCATAGAGGACGGCCGGACGATCGACCTGGTGTCGATCGGCGTCGTCGACGAGAACGGCCGCGAGTTCTACGCCGTGTCGACCGAGTTCGACCCGGACCGGGCCATCCCGTGGGTGCGCCGCAACGTCCTCGACAAGCTGCCCAGCCCGGCCGACCCGGCGTGGCGCAGCCGCGAGCGGATCCGCGACGAGCTGCTGGCGTTCCTCACCGGGCCGGGGGAGGAGATCGAGCTGTGGGCCTGGTACGCGGCGTACGACCACGTGGTGCTGGCCCAGCTCTGGGGGGACATGCGCTCGCTGCCGCGGGTGATCCCGCGCTTCACCCGTGATCTGCGGCAGCGGTGGGACGATCTCGGCGCGCCGGAGCTGCCGGCTGCCGACGGTGACCGGCATGACGCGCTCACCGACGCGCGGCACAATCTGGCCCGCTGGCGGGAGCTGGAGACCCGGCGCGGCGGCCGTCTCTGGATCGGTTCACAAGAGGGGGCGCCCCCGCTACGGTGAGCCCTGACACCGAGCTCACGTGGAGGGACGAGACATGCGCATCGGCGTGCTCACCGGGGGCGGCGACTGCCCCGGGCTCAACGCGGTGATCCGGGCGGTGGTCCGCAAGGGCGTCGGAACGTACGGCCACGAGTTCGTCGGCTTCCGGGACGGCTGGCGCGGACCGCTGGAGAGCGACAGCCGGCCGCTCGGCCTCGCCGACATCGAGGGCATCCTCACCCGCGGTGGCACGATCCTCGGCTCGTCGCGGACCAACCCGTACAAGATCGACGGCGGCCTGGAGCGGATCCGGGAGAACATCGTCGCCCTCGGCGTCGACGCGTTGATCGCGATCGGCGGCGAGGACACCCTCGGGGTGGCCAAGCGCCTCACCGACGACGGCATCCCGGTGGTGGGCGTGCCCAAGACGATCGACAACGACCTGGGCGCCACCGACTACACGTTCGGCTTCGACACCGCGGTGATGATCGCGACCGAGGCCATCGACCGGCTGCAGACCACCGCGGAGTCCCACCACCGGGCGGTCGTGGTCGAGGTGATGGGCCGTCACGCCGGGTGGATCGCCCTGCATTCCGGCCTGGCCGGCGGCGCCAACGTGATCCTCGTGCCGGAGCGCCCGTTCGACATCGGCCAGGTCGCCGAGCACGTCCGGCACCGGTTCGAGCAGCAGTACGCGCCGATCATCGTGGTCGCCGAGGGCGCGGTGCCCACGGACGGCGCCGAGGTCCTGCACTCCGGCGAGCTGGACGCGTTCGGGCACGTCCGGCTCGGCGGGATCGGCCAGTGGCTCGCCGCCGAGATCGAGCGGCGCACCGGGCGGGAGTCCCGCGCGGTCGTGCTGGGCCACGTGCAGCGCGGCGGGACGCCGACGGCGTACGACCGGGTGCTGGCGACCCGCTTCGGCCTGCACGCGATCGACGCGGCGCACGACGGGGCCTGGGGCACGATGGTCGCCCTCGTCGGTACCGACATCGTCCGCGTGCCGCTGGAGGAGGCGACCCGCGAGCTGAAGACCGTCCCGGCCGACCGGTACGCCGAGGCCGAGGTCTTCTTCGGCTGACGCCTTTTCTGGTGCGCCGAGCGATCGCATCGCAGCTTCCCGGCTC
>JAVEDU010000001.1 GCA_030840805.1 Actinomycetota bacterium | reverse complement strand
TCTCGCTGGGACTGGTGGGGGGCCCGACCGGCGTGGTGGTGGTTGGCGAGGTCGACCATGGCGGGGGGCTCCTTCGTGGGGCGTTGGGGGCGTTGGTGACTCCGGCACGGACGGGGTGGGCCGTTTGCGGCGGCCCACCGCGTCACGCCCCTGGGCTCACGCCCTGGGCTTGCGGGACCCGAGGGTCACTTGGTGCTGCCGTCGCACACGATGGTGAACGGGCCGAAGCTGCAGCTCTGCACGCACGCGTAGATCTCGAACGTGGCGATCCCCTCCGTCCAGAAGTCCAGCGACTCCTGGTCCGGCTGCTCCACGGGCGTGGGCAGGGCGTCCGCGGAGACGCCGAAGGCGGCGGGGTTGTCGAGCAGCGCGGTGCGGAACTCGTCGTCGACGACGGACTGCCGCAGGATTGCAGTGGGCATGAGAATTCCTCCTGGTACGAGATGGATCGATCGTGGTCACGTTGCCGGTTGGGCGATCAGCGAGTAGCCGATCTGGTGCTCGGCCTCCTTCAGCTCCTGGAGAGCCGGCCCCATGTTGTGCGTGTCGTTCTGCCAGGCCACCACCTCCTTCTCCTCGGCGGACAGGCCCTCGCGGAGCCACAGCGACTCGAGCCAGGCCTTCACCGCGTGCGGGTGCAGGTCGGCCACCGGGGTCATCCGGGAGAGCACGGGCTCTTCGTGAAGCGCCAGCGTGAGTTGGAGGATCTCCCGCAGCTTCCCGTCCGGCGGGAGCACCGCACACAGGACCATGAGCTCCTGGATCCGCCGGATCGGATCGACGTCGGTGTAGAGAACCGGCTCGTCGGAGTGCTTCATCGACTCTCCCCATCGGTTGGCGCCTCGTGTCCACGACGCTAGGGAGTGCCGCCTTCATCCCGCTTTCAGCCGGATCTCACCCGGCTTGCACGGGGGTTGCGCTCAGCCGCCGAGGCCCGCATCCCGTGCGCAGAGAGCGGCCTGCACCCGGTTCCCCACGTCCAGCGCGGCGAGGATGCGGCTCACGTGGGCCTTGACGGTGCTTTCCCGCATGCCGAGGGCGCCGGCGATCTCGGCGTTGGCCGCGCCCTCCGCGAGCAGTACGAGGACGTCCCGCTCGCGAGGGGTGAGCCGGTCGATCCGCGCCCGGGCGGCGACCGACTCGGGTCGCACACCGCGGTGGTAGCGGTCGATGAGCCGGCGCGCCGCGGTGGGGTGCAGCATCCCCTGTCCCGCGGCCACCACCTGCACGGCGCGGATGATCTCGGCGGGCTCGCAGTCCTTGAGCAGGAACCCCGCGGCACCCGCCGCGAGCGCGTTGTACACGTACTCGTCGAGGTCGAAGGTCGTCATCGTGATCACCTGCGGCGGGTCGGGCAGCGCCCGCAACCGCGACGTGGCCCCGATCCCGTCGAGGCGGGGCATCCGGACGTCCATCAGCACCACGTCCACGTGGCGCTGGGCCGCGAAGTCGACGGCCTCGAGGCCGTCGGCGGCCTGCCCGACGACGCTGATGCCCGGGGTGTCGCTCAGGATGTCGACCAGCGCGAGCCGGACCAGCGCGTCGTCGTCGACGATCAGGGTGCGGATCATGCGGATCCACGGGGGGAACGGCCGGTGACGGGAATGCTGGCGCTGACCTGCCAGCCACTGGAGCCGGCCGGGCCGTGTTCCAGGTGACCACCGAGGGCGGCGACCCGCTCGGCCAGGCCGATCAGGCCGTAGCCGCCGGACCCGACGGCGGCCTCGGCGGGCGCGCCCGCCGGGTTGCGCACGTCCACAGTGGACACCGGCGGCCCGTAGCGGACAGCGACGGACACCGGCGCGCCCACGGCGTGTTTGCGGGCATTCGTGAGGGCCTCCTGGACGAGGCGGTACACCGCGAGCCGGTGGCTCACCGGGGTGGCCTCGGGATTCCCGTCGATCACGGCGTCGACGACCTGGCCGGCTCTCCGCGCCTCGTCCAGCAGGACGGGGAGCTCGTGCGGGGCGGGGGGCTGCGCTCCGCTCGACCCGGGCCCGCCCGGGTCGCGGAGGACGCCCAGCGCGTCGCGGAGGTCCCGGAGGGCCTCGGTCGACGTCGTCCGGAGCAGGTCGATGCGGTCCGCGAGCGGCGCGGGAAGATCGGCGGCGCGACGCTGGAGAGCACCCGCGTGGAGGGCCAGCACGCTCAGGCGGTGCGCCAGCACGTCGTGCATCTCGGCGGCGATGCGGGCGCGTTCCTCGAGCCGGGCGCGCTCGGCGCGCAGCTCCCGCTCGACCCGGAGGTGGTCCACCTGCTCGGCGAGCGTGGCGACGAGCCGGCGACGGCTGCCTGCCCACATCCCCAGCACGAGGACCACGACCAGCAGGAGCACCGGTCCGTACGAGCGCGTGACCCACAGGCTCCGCCCGGGCTGCAGGAGCAGGTTGCCGACCATGGCAGCGGCGGCACACAGCACGCCCACCGCGATCGAGCCGCGGGACGCGAGCGTGAACAGCACCACCAGCAGCGGGAAGGCGGTCCCGAGGAACGCCGCGGTGACGACCGCGAGCACCGCCGGGACGGCGGGGGCGCGGTGCCGCAGGATCAGCGACAGCCCCGCCGCCGCGGCGAGACCCACCCCCGGGGCGATCAGCCGGGCCCCGGCCCCGATGTAGGCCTCCTGGACCGAGAGCAGCACGACGATCGTGACCAGCAGCGTCTCGGCCCACCGCGGCCACGTCCAGCCCTCCGTGCCTCGCACCGGTCGATCATAGGGTTCGCGGCTCGCCCGGACGCCCGTCGGGAGACGGCCCTGCCCCCTACTTTGGTCGGCATCCGGGATCGCACAACGGCCGATTCCCGCGCATGGCGGCCGGCCCTACCGTGGCGGTCATGACTCCCCTGACGAGTACCGCCCGAGGAACCTCACCGGAAGGTCCGCTCGGCGGCCTGGCGTTCCTCCGCGAGGCGGTCCACAGCTTCCGGACCACCGGTGCGATCGCGCCGAGCAGCCGTCACCTCGCCGCCCGGCTCGCCGCCCCGCTCCGCCCGGGTGGCGTCCGCGGGCCCACCCGGGTGCTGGAGGTCGGCGCCGGGACCGGGCCGGTCACCCGCGAGCTGGCGGGGCTGCTCGGCCCCGCCGACCGCCTGGACGTCGTGGAGATCAATCCGCGGTTCGTCGACGTCCTGGAGCGGGGCCTGCGCACCGACCGGGTACTGGCCACGGCGGCCGACCGGATCAGGATCATCCCGAAGTCGATCACCGACGTGGACCTGGAGCCGCGCTACGACGTGATCGTGTCGTGCCTGCCGTTCACCAACTTCGCACCGCGGCAGGTCGGGACGATCCTCGACCAGTACCTCGCGGCGCTCGTTCTCGGCGGCACCCTGACCTACTTCGGTTACCTCGGGACGCAGGCCGCCCGGAGGCTGTTCGACAGCCGGGCCGAGGCAGCCCGCCACCGGGAGGTGGCGGCCGTGCTCGCGGAGTACGCGGAGCGGTACGGGTCCGGCAGCAGCACGGTGTGGGCGAATGTGCCGCCCGCCCGGGTGTGGACCCTGCGGGCTCCCGCCACGCGGATACACCCCGCGGTCGCCGCCCCCGTGACGGAGACGGGGTGATCCACTCCCCCGCCGACCTGCTGACCGGCCTGCCCCCGATCGCCGCGTACTCGGTGATCGCCGGTCTGGTCGGCGCGGAGTCCGTGCTGCTCGTCGGTGCCTTCGTCCCCACGCTGACCCTGCTGTTGGGCGCGGGGGTGCTGGCCCGCACCGGCACCCTGGACCTGCCGGTCGTCATCGGGTCCGCCGCGGTCGCGGTCGTGCTCGGCGACCTGCAGGCGTACCGCACGGGACGTCGCCTCGGCCCCGGGCTGCGCCGCAGTGCGCTGGGACGGCGCGTCCCGGCCGTGGCCTGGGACCGCGCGTGGAGCGTGATCCGTCGTCGCGGCGGCCCCGCGCTGTTCGTCTGCCGGTTCGTGCCGGTCGTGCGGACCGTCGCGCCGTACCTGACCGGGATGACGGCCACGCCGTATCGCCGGCTCGCGCCGTACAGCGTCACGGCCGGCGTGGCGTGGGCCAGCCTCGAGGCCGGGACCGGCTATCTCGCGGCGGACTCCTACGAACGGCTCGCGGCCCGCCCCGACGGCCACCTCGTGGCGGGAGCCGTGGCCGGCGCCGCCCTCGCCGCCGTCACCGTGGGCCTGTGGTCCCGCCGAGGGCGGCGGGCGGCTCAGTCCGCCGCCGGCCCCGTGCCCGGGGAGCTGTCCACCTCACCGCGCAGCATCGCCAGGTGCAGATGACTCAGCTCGGGGCCGGGGCTCATGCCGAGCTCCTCGCGCAACCGGTCGCGGACCTCCGTGTACGCGACGAGTGCCTCGACCCGCCGACCGCAGCGGTAGAGGGCGACCATCAGGTGGTGCCAGAGCCGTTCGTGGAACGGGTGCCGCCGGGTGTGGGCCCGGAGCCCACCCACCAGGTCCTCGTGCCGACCGAGTGCCAGACCGACCTCGTAGTACCGCTCCAGTGTGCGGATCCAGTCCTCGGTGAGCTTCGGGACCACGTCACGGTGCAGCGAGTCCGACGGCACATCGGAGAGCGCGCGTCCACGCCACAGCGAGAGCGCGCCGGCGAGGGCGGCCGACTCCGCGGTTTCGTCGTGCTGCTCCGCGGCGGACCGGGCGTCGTCGGTCAACCTCTGGAAGCGCGTCAGGTCGAGGCCTTCGGGCGGTAGCTCGATCATGTAGCCGGCCGCCGTCGTGCGGATCACCCGCGCGAGGCCGAGACGGTGACGGTCGAGGGTCTGCCGCAGCCGGCTGATGCACACGTGGACAGCCGACCGGGGCCGGTCCGGGACATCCTCCGCCCACAAGCGGTCGACCAGGTCCTCGACGGACACGGCCCGGTTGACATCGAGCAGCAAGGTCGCCAGCAGGATGCGCTGCTTGCCCGCCGGGATCTCCGCGGGCACCGCGCCGACCGCAACCTCCAGCGGACCCAGAACACCGAACGACACGTCGTCGCCACTCACGAGGATCCCCCGTTCGTCACCTGTGAGGTACCCATCCCACAACCGGCGCCGCCCGGGCCACAACATCCGTGTAGGAGACCCGACATCGGCGAATCGACGGATTCGCCGGCGCTCCACGAGCCGTCAACCCGACGGCCGCGTGAACAGGCGCGGCACCGGGTACCGGTGCCGACGGGGACGTGCGGAGGACTCCGGCCGACGTCAGCCGGGGACGCCCGGACCCGAGACGTCCGTACGGCCGACGGTCGCCGCCGCCGGGCCGGGCAGCGGTCCGGCAACCGAGGGCCGTGGACGTGACGGCCGGCGGTCCCGTGCGCTCGCCCGAGATGACTCGACGGCGGCGACCGGATGGTCGGACCACCGGGTCCGGCCACCGGAAGCCCCGCCGCGTCTCAGCCGGACGTGGCCTTCTTCAACGCGTCCTTGGTGCGGTCGACGATCGAGGCGAACGGTCCCACCAGCCACTGGGCCGCCGGCGACCCGGCAGTGCTCGGGTGCGGATGGGTGGGGGCGATGCTCTCGGCCGCCTTCAGGGCGGTGCCCATCCTGGTCCGCCGGTCCGCGTCGACGCCGTCCCGGACCTTCGGGAACTCCTGGCTCTCCTCGTTCTGCGCGTGCAGCTCGACCGCCTTCTCGAACTCGGCGAACTCCCGGTCGAAGTCGGCGGACGTGACGTCCATCTTCTCGAGCTCGGCGAGGACGTGGTTCGCTTCGTGCTCCTCCTTGTTGCGGGCCTCGGCGATGGCTTCGCCGGCCACCGTCGCGCTCACCGGACGCAGGATCATCTCCTCCGCCGTCTCGTGCACCGCGAGCAGTGCCCGGAGCTCGTCGAAGGCCTGCTTCTTGTGCTCACCGTCGGCGGTCTTCACATCGCCGAAGAGCTCGCGGATGCGGCCGTGCTGCCGCAGCAGGATGTCGATGACGTCTTCCCCCGCCGTGGCGCGGTCCTGCACTGCTCCACTCATCACTCCTCCTCCGGATGGCGGTATCGGTGGCCCTGACTACCCCGTCCAGGTTTCCCCGAACCTCGACGGGTAACCGTCGACGGGAACGGACTGCCAAGGGGGACGGGGTACCGAGATGACCGATCCGAAGCACCACCACACCGGTTCCGCCGAGCACACCGACCCGGTGGACCACGAGACGGGATCGTCGCCCAAGCAGGCGGAGCTGGATCGCGACCGCGTCGAGCCCGACGGTCGCCGGCTCACGACCGAGTACGGGGCTCCCGTCGACGACACCGACAACTCCCTCCGTGCGGGCGAGCGCGGCCCGACGCTGATGGAGGACTTCCACTTCCGCGAGAAGATCATGCGGTTCGACCACGAGCGGATCCCCGAGCGCGTGGTCCACGCCCGCGGCGCGGCCGCGTACGGCTACTTCGAGACGTACGAGTCGCTCTCCGACCTCACGAAGGCGCACTTCCTCGCCGAGGCCGGCCGCCGGACGCCGGTGTTCGTCCGGTTCTCCACCGTGGCGGGATCGCGTGGGTCCCCGGACACCGTGCGGGACGTCCGCGGCTTCGCGACGAAGTGGTACACCCAGGAGGGCAACTTCGACATCGTCGGCAACAACTTCCCGGTCTTCTTCATCCAGGACGGGATCAAGTTCCCCGACTTCGTGCACGCGGTGAAGCCGGAGCCGCACCGAGAGATCCCGCAGGCCTCCTCGGCGCACGACACGTTCTGGGACTTCGTCTCGCTGCAGCCGGAATCGATGCACACCGTCATGTGGCTGATGTCGGACCGGGCGCTGCCGCGCAGCTACCGGATGATGCAGGGCTTCGGCGTCCACACGTTCCGGTTCGTCAACGCCGAGGGCACCTCGACGTTCGTGAAGTTCCACTGGCGTCCGGAGCTCGGCACCCACTCCCTCGTGTGGGACGAGACCCAGAAGATCGCCGGCAAGGATCCCGACTTCAATCGGCGGGACCTGTTCGAGGCGATCGACACCGGCAACTTCCCGGCCTACGAGCTGGCGGTCCAGCTGGTCGAGGAGGGCGACGAGAACGCGTTCGACTTCGACCTCCTCGACCCGACGAAGATCATCCCGGAGGAGCAGGTCCCACTGCGGCCGATCGGGCGGATGGTGCTCGACCGGAACCCGGACAACTTCTTCGCCGAGGTGGAGCAGGCCGCGTTCCACACCGGGCACCTCGTGCCGGGCATCGACGTCACCAACGACCCGCTGTTGCAGGCCCGGATGTTCAGCTACCTGGACACGCAGCTCACCCGACTCGGCGGCCCCAACTTCGAGCAGATCCCGGTCAACCGGCCGATCGTGCCCGTGTACAACAACCAGCGGGACGGTTTCCACAACCACCGCATCGAGGCGAACCGGGCCGCCTACCACCCGAACTCGCTGAACCCCGAGGGAGATCCGCGGCCCGATCCGGAGGGCGGGTTCGTGCACTACCCCCAGCTGGTCGAGGGGCCGAAGGTCCGCCGGCGCAGCCCCACCTTCGGCGACCACTACAGCCAGGCGATCCTGTTCTGGAACAGCATGAGCAGCTGGGAGAAGCAGCACATCACCGATGCGTACACGTTCGAGCTGGGGAAGGTCGAGCGCCCACACATCCGGGAGCGGGCGGTCGGCTGCCTCGCCCAGATCAACGCCGAGCTTGCCGCGACCGTCGCCGCGCGGGTCGGCGTCGAGCCGCCGTCCGGCGAGAAGCCGGCGCATTTCCACACCCGCACCTCGCCGGCGCTGAGCCAGGCGGACCAGCCGGCGAGCGCGAAGACCCGCAAGATCGCCGTGCTCGCCTCGGATGGGGTCGACGCGGCGGTCCAGTCTGCGCTGGGCCCGATCCGGGCGGAGGGCGGGATCTGCGAGATCCTCGCCCCCCACGACGGCGTGCTCGTCACATCGGACGGCGGCGAGATGCCGGTGGACCGGAACCTGATCACGATGGCGTCGGTGCTGTACGACGCGGTGCTCATCGCCGGCGGCGCGCAGTCGGTCGACACGCTGCTCGAGAACGGCGACGCCGTCCACTACGCGATGGAGGCCTACAAGCACGCCAAGGCGGTCGGCGCGATCGGCGACGGCATCCGGATTCTCCGGGCGAGCCTCGAACCGCTCCCCCGGACGGCCGAGGGCGGCCAGGGCACGGTCTCGGCCGCCGGCGTGATCACCACCGACGACTGCTCGGTGGATGCGCTGGTGGAGTTCGGGACGACGTTCGCGGCGGCGTGCGCGTCCCGCTTCTTCGACCGGGCGGTCGAGCTGGTCCCGGCCTGACCGGGGCCGGGGGCCGCGGCCGGGGCAGAGCCGCCCCGGCCGCGGCGCCGTCAGCCGGTCTCGCCGGTGACGCCGTGCGCCGCCCCGACCGGCTTGGACTCGGGCGAGCCGCGTTCGCGGAGGTAGACGCTGAGCACCGCCATGGAGCCCACCGCGAGGAACTCGGACTGCCAGTTCTGCAGGCTCCGGTTCCAGAAGTCCGGCGAGGCGACGTAGGACAGCCAGCCGACCGGGTCGGTGAAGGCCCCGAGCTGCCCGCTGTTGAAATGCGCCCAGCCGGCGACGCACTGCGCGCCCCACGACATCACGAACAGCAGCCCCATCACCAGCGCCAGCGAATGCGAGTACACCGCCGTACGCCGGCCGCGGACCCGCGCCCACCGGGGCGACGCCGAGGTCGCGTACCGACCGATCTTCTGCTCCTCGTCGGTTTCGGTGCCGACCTTGTCGAGCGGCTTGGACTCCGGCGAGCCACGCTGGACCAGCCAGACGGTCGCCACGATGTACAGCAGGAACTGCAGGTACTCGGACTGCCAGTTCTCCGCCACGTCGACGGCGAACGCCGACGAGGTGAGGTACGCGGCCAGGCCGATCGGCTGGCCGCCGTCCGCCACCTGCCGAGCGTTGAAGTCGGCGTTGCCCGACACGGCCTGGCCCGCGACGGCGGCGAGGAACAGCATGCCGAACGCGAGGCCGAGACCGTTGTCGCGCAGGACCCGCCTCACCGGTGGGCCAGCCCGAGGACGGCGAAGTACACCAGCGCCACACCCGGGCCCGACAGGTACAGCACGAACAGCACCCGACCGGCCATCACGGGCCCCCGATCTCGCACTCGTACGGCAGGTCCGCTCCGCGCGGCCGGCAGCCGGCACCGGTGACCCGCCAGCCGCCGGTGTACCGGGCCAGGAACAGCGTGTCGGGGGTGGCGCGGACCTGCGCACGGTCACCCCAGACCGTTGCCTCCCCCGGCGGCCCGACCTGCACGTGCAAGGCGGCCAGAACCTCGGCGCACGACTGGGTCACCTCGACGCTGCGGCGGGCGCGGTCGGCGAGGAGGGCGCACGCTCCGCGTGCGTCGTGCCGGTGTACCGCGTCGGCGAACCGCCCCGCCGCCGAGGTCACCTCGCCGGTCGGCGTACAGCCGGCGAGGCCGAGCACGGCCCGCACCGGCAGGGCGAGGAGCAGTTCCGCGCGTCGTCGTCGTCGCATGACGGGGCCGCTACCTCGCCGGCGAGTGGATCAATCCTGGGTCATCGGCGGGCCGCGCGCACTGCCCCGGGCGGGCCCGGGCCGCCCACGTCGGGCGCGGACGCGCTACCCGCCGAGCCGGGCCCGCAACAGCGCCTTGGCCTGCTCGGCGCCCTTCCGGCTCTCGCCCTGCGCCCGCCGGAAGAACTCGGCCAGTTCGGAGTCGCCGTCGCGGTCGGCGTCCTGGACGTAGGTCTCGAGCCGCAGCGCGTTGCTCAGACAGGCCTCCGTGAACCAGATGAGGTTGTAGTCCTTGTCCTTGGTGCCGGTGACCTGCCCGGTCTCCTCACCAGTGGCCATCTCTGCGCCTCCCACCGACGTGAGTGTTTGGGTTCCCGCGCCCGCTCGGCGCCGGGTCACCCGTCCGGAATACCACCAGGGTCCGGCCTCGCCAAGACATCGCGCCCCTCGGTGGCGTCGAGTTTCGACCGGGCGGGTCGCCGCCGTGGCCCCGACCCGCCCGACATCCTTCCGCGCACCCCACCGAACCGGTGCGCGACCGTCGCGATGGCCGTCGGCCGGACGGTACGTCGCCGACCCCGGCCGCCGTCCCTGCGCGGGTGAGCGCGAGAAGCCGGCCGTCACCCGGCGTTCTCCCGGTGGCACGCGCCGCCGGTGTCCCCCGCGGATCGTGTGGACGATCGATACCGGCGGAGTTCGCCGCCCACCCTGCACACCGGGCCCCGCTCGGCCGCCCGACGGACCTGGCGCACCGCGCGGGGTCGGCGGTGACAGGCCGGACGCTCTCGCCTCCGCTGCTCACCGGGGCGGGGCCCGCCCCGCGGGGTGCCGGGTGCCGTCCACCGAGCACGTCCGACGCTGCCCGGAAGTCGGCGGCCCTCTCGGCGTCCCGGGGGCGCCGTCCTCACCGTTGGCGTGCGCGCACCCCAGGGCATTCCGGCGACCGCGCTGCGCGTCGCCCCGGGGCGCGACCGGTTCCGTCCGCTTCCGCCGGTGCCGGAGTCGAGGGGCCGGCGTTGCCGGACTCGCAGCGCACCCAGGTACCGATCGCGGAGCGCGTTCCCCCGCGCATCCGGAGACTGCGGCGGGCAGCAGCGAGCGGAGGTTCGTGGCCGAGGAGTCCGGCGGCCGTGCTGTCCCGGCGGATACGCCGTGGGCGCCCCCCCCCCACCCCGGGGGGGGGGGGG
>JAVEDU010000091.1 GCA_030840805.1 Actinomycetota bacterium | reverse complement strand
GCTCCGCGCGCTGCCCCCGCTCCGCACCGCCGCGATCGGCCTCGGCGCCAGTGTCCTGGCCGCCGTCACCGTCCTCGGCGCCGCCGCCTTCACCCCCGCCCGCCCCTGGCAGGACAACGTCCGGCCCGCCATCGCCGAGCTCGCCGACGACAAGCCCGACATCTACGCGCGGAAATGCCAGGTGGGCGGGACGACGACCGAGGTCACGGTCTGCGCCGACGGGCCGAGCGACGCACCGAAGGTCATGACCATCGGCGACAGCCACGCGTCCAGCTGGCAGCCCGCGTTCCAGAGCCTGGGCCGGCAGGGCGCCCTGCGCTACCTCAGCGCGGCCAAGGGCGCGTGCACGGTCTGGGACACGCCGACCGACGTCGCGAGTGCCGGCGGTCGGCACACGTCCTGCGAGGAGTGGCGGCGCAACGCGTTCGACCTCGCCGCCGCGGAGCGACCCGACCTCGTCATCCTGCACAGCGCGGTGCCCTGGGGGTACATGCTGGACCGGAACGGCAAGCCCGTCACGAACCGCCGGACCGCCCTGACCCGGGCCGTCACGTCCACCGTGACCCGGCTCCGGCAGACCGGCGCCACGGTGGTCACGATGCTCGACACCCCGGCGGCCACCGGCAAGGTCCCGGTCCAGCGGTGCCTCGCGACGGCGGACGACCCGGCCGAGTGCGACTTCCCGAGCGAGATCGGCGCGCCCGAGCGGACCGTGGTCCGCCAGGCCGCGAAGGCCGCCGGCGCCGTCGTCGTCGACCCCTACCCGGTGGTCTGCCCCGCCGCCACCTGTCCGGTCGTGCGGGACGACACGGTGGTGTACCGCGACGGCGGGCACCTCACCAAGACGTACGTGCTCCAGCAGCTCCCGTGGATACGGACCTGGCTCGACCCGCTGCTGGCCGCCGCCCGGCGCTGACCGGGGGAGCGGCCGCAGTTCGGTGATCGCGCCGGGGGAGAGAAGGTCCCCGTGCCGAGCCTCGGACACCCCGCCACCCCGGCCGCCGCCGCGGGCGTGGCGCTGGTCTGTCTCCTCGGGGTCCTCACGGCCTGCGGCGGCGCGGGCGCGCCGCCGCACGGACCGAGCACGACGCCTCCCGCCCCGGCGAGCGCCCGTGCCGGCCCCGGTGCGGCCACGTCCTGGCGCGACGAGCTCCGCCCCCCGCTGGGCCGGCTCGCCGGGGACCGGGCCGACCTGTACCCGCGGAAGTGCCAGGCGGGAACCCGCGACACCGCGGTGAAGCTCTGCGCCGACGGCCCGGCCGACGCCCGCCGGACCGTACTCGGGCTCGGCGACAGCCACGCCAACAACTGGCAGCCCGCCTACCAGGCGCTGGCGCGCGACGGGCGCTGGCGCTACCTCAGCGGAACCAAGGGACGGTGCTCGATCTGGGACGTCGCGACGGACATCCCGGCGCTGGGCGGCCGGTACCGCGCCTGCGACACGTGGCGGCACCACGCGTTCGCGCTGGCGGCCCGGACCCGCCCGGACGTGGTGGTCGCGCACGCCAGGTTCCCGTGGGGGTACATGCTCGACTCCGCCGGGCGTCCGGTGCGCGACGACGGCGCCGCCCTCGCCGCCGCGGTGACCTCGACCGTGCGCCATCTCCGGCGCTCCGGCGGGACCGTCGTGGTCATGCTGGACTCCCCGACCGCCACCGGTAAGGACTCGGTCGAGCACTGCCTGCGGACCGCGACCACGCCGGCGGCCTGCGGCTTCCCGAGCCTGACCGGCGCGGCCGAGCGGACCGTCGCCCGCCGGGCCGCCGAGCGGGCCGGGGCGGTCGTCGTCGACCCGTACCCGCTGCTGTGCCCGGGGCGGACGTGCCCGGTGGTCCGCGGCCACATCGTCCTGTACCGCGACGGCGGCCATCTCACCCGGACGTACGTGCTGTCCGAGCGGGGCTGGGTGCGGTCGTGGCTGTACCCGCTGCTGGCGACTCCCCGGTGAGCACGGGGCTTGTGCCGGACACGCCGGCGTGTCGTGGCACAAGCCCCGTGATCGACGCGAGTCTCAGCCCTGGGCGTCCGGGGTGAAGTCGGGCAGCCGGGTCCCGACGCCGAGCAGCTGCTCGATCGCCGCGACGCAGCGGGCGGCCGCCTTGCCGTCGCCGTACGGGTTGACCGCGTTCGCCATCGAGGCGAAGTACGCCCCGTCGGTCAGCAGCCGGGTCACCTCGTCGACGACGACCTGCTCGTCGGTGCCCACCAGGCGCACCGTGCCGGCCTCGACGGCCTCGGGACGCTCGGTGTTGTCCCGCATCACCAGCACCGGCTTGCCGAGCGTCGGCGCCTCCTCCTGCACACCGCCGGAGTCGGTGAGCACGAGCGTGCTGCGGTCGATCAGGTGCGCGAACTCCCCGTACGGCAGCGGCTCCACCACGATCACGTTGGCGAGCCCCGCCAGTGGCGGCAGGACGACCTCGCGCACGACCGGGTTGCGGTGCAGCGGCAGGACGATCAGCAGGTCGGGGTGGGCCCGCGCGATGCGCGCCAGCGCCCGGCCGACGCCGGCCATCTTCTCGCCCCAGGACTCGCGACGGTGGGTGGTGACCAGCAGCACCCGGCGCGGGTCGTCGTCCAGCGTGGCGAGCTGCGGGTCGCTGAACGGCACCTTCCGGTGGACGACGTCGACCAGCGCGTCGATCACCGTGTTGCCGGTGGTGACGACCGTCGCCGGGTCGATGCCCTCGGCGAGCAGGTTGTTCCGGCTGATCGAGGTCGGCGGGAGGTGGAGCGTCGCGATGCGCCCGGTGATGCGGCGATTCATCTCCTCCGGGAACGGGGAGTAGACGTCGGCCGTCCGCAGGCCCGCCTCCACGTGCACCACCGGGATCTGGTGGTAGAACGCGGTCAGCGCACCCGCCATCGACGTCGTGGTGT
The DNA here is from genome assembly GCA_030840805.1 of Actinomycetota bacterium. Classification (GTDB taxonomy): domain Bacteria; phylum Actinomycetota; class Actinomycetes; order Mycobacteriales; family HKI-0501; genus JAVEDU01. The sequence continues at coordinate 17,905 of JAVEDU010000091.1, read as the reverse complement.
CACCCTGCACGACCACCGCGTCCGGCTTCTCCGCCTCGAGGACGGCGTTCAGCCGGTCGATCGTGCGCGTGGTGATGTCGGTGAGCGTCTGCCGCGGCTGGATGATGTCGAGGTCGTGGTCCGGCTTGATGCCGAACAGCTCGTTGACCTGGTCGAGCATCTCGCGGTGCTGGCCGGTGACCGTCACCACGGGCTCCAGCTCGGTGGAGGCCGTCAGGGCCGCCACCACCGGTGCCATCTTGATGGCCTCCGGTCTGGTGCCGTACACGCACATCACCCGTCTCATGCCCTGTGCCGTCCTCTCGGGGGTTCCGACGCCGGCCGCGTCGCGCCCCGATTGTGCCCGGTGCCGGGCGGCGGGGCGGAACCTCCCCCTGCCGGGAGGTCCCGCCCCGCACCTGACTCACTCGTACGAGATCGCCTGGAGCACGTTCAGCCGCGCCGCCCGGATGGCCGGAAGGATGGCCGCGACCACCCCGATCACCGCCGCGGCGACCAGGTAGATCGCGATCTGCGACCACGGCAGGGCGAAGCTCGTGAAGCCCTCGTCCTTCAGCGCCCGCACCACGGCACCGCCGAGCCCGACGCCGACGACGATGCCGAGCAGGGTGCCGAACACCGAGATCACCACCGCCTCGACCGTGATCATCCGCATCGTCTGGGAACGGCGGAGACCGATCGCCCGCAGCAGGCCGATCTCCCGCGTCCGCTCGATCACCGACAGCGCGAGCGTGTTGATGATGCCGAGGACCGCGATCACGATCGCCAGCGCGAGCAGGATCTGGATGAACACCAGGATCTGGTCGAACGCCGCCGTCTGCTGCTCCACGAATGCGCTGCGGTCGGCGACCGTGACCTCCGGGCTGTCCGCGAGGAGCCGGTCCATCGAGCCTCGCACGGCACCGGCGTCGGCCCCCGGGGCGAGCTGGATCATGCCCATCGTCGGCGCCGGTACGGTGAAGTTCTCCACCGCGTCGGCGGGGAGCAGGATGCCGTTGCTGGCGTCGTTCTTCTGGTAGATGCCCGACACCGTGTACTCGGTGGCGTCACCGCGGGGCAACTGGACCTCGACCTTCTCCCCGACGGTGAGCCCGCGGTTCTTCGCGGTCCCCTCGTCGACGACCAGCTGGCCGGCGCCGAGCGAGTCGACACTGCCGCTCGCGGCCTGGAGGCCGAGGACGTGCCGGACGGCGTCCATGTCGCTGACCGCGCCGAAGAACGTCTGGTCGCCGTTCGCGGTGCCCATCGACCGGTACAGCGCCGCCACCCGCCGCACCCCCGGGAGCGCGGCGGCCTTGTCCACCACGGCCGGGTCGAACGTGGGCGGCGTGGGCCCGGTCTGCTGACCGGAGATCACCAGGTCCGCCTGCAGGGTCTTCTCCACGGACTTCGAGATGCTCGTGGTCGCCGACGCGAGGATCGTGCTGACCCCGGTGACGAGCGCGATGCTGACCATCAGGGCGCCCGCGGTCACCGCGGTACGGCGCGGGTTGCGTGCTGAGTTCCGCCGGCCGAGCTGACCCGGCACCGACCAGGCGAGCAGCCGGCCCAGCAGCGACACGACCGGCCGGCTGATGATCGGCGTGAGCAGCGCGACGCCGATGAACGCGAGCAGCACCCCCGCCATCAGCAGCCAGAGGCTCGCGTTCCCGGTGAGGGCGAAGCCCATCGCGGTCGCACCGGCGAGCAGCACCACCGCGCCGCAGGCGGTGATCGCGGTGAGCGGCTTGTCCGGGGTCGCCGCGTCCCGCATCGCCGCCACCGGCGGGATCCGGGAGGCCCGGATCGCGGGGACGGTCGCGGCGACGAGCGTGACGCCGAGACCCACGGCGAACGACGCGATGACGGCCGCGGGCGGGACGCCGATCGCCAGGTCGAGGTTGGTCCCGCCGAACGACGAGAAGAACGCGGCAATCGCGGCGCCCACCCCGACACCGGCCCCGAGGCCGAGCACCGAGGCGACCAGGCCGATCACGGAGGCCTCCAGCAGCACCGAGCCGATCACCTGGCCGCGGCTGGCGCCGATCGCCCGCATCAGCGCGAGCTCGCGGGTCCGCTGCGCGACCAGCATCGAGAACGTGTTGAGGATCAGGAAGATGCCCACGAACAGCGCCACGCCGGCGAAGCCGAGCAGGACGTACGTGAAGAAGTTCAGGAACGTCTTCAGCTCCGCGGCCTGGGCGTCCGCGGTCTCCTTCCCGGTCCGCACCTGGTAGTCGCTGCCGACGGCGGCCCGGATGTCGTCCCGCAGCGCCGTGTCCGCGACACCGTCCGCCGCGACGACGTCGATCACCGACACGGCGTCCTTCTCACCGAGCAGGAGCTCCTGCGCGACCGGCAGCGTGAACGCGGTGAGCTGCGAGCCGCCGAGGCTGTCCCGGTTGCCGCTGTAGCCGAAGATGCCCACCACGGTGAACGTCTTCTTCGGCTTCAGGGTGAGCACGCCGATCCGGTCGCCCACCCGGTAGCCGGAGGCCTTGGCGAGCGCGGCGTCGATCGCCACCTCGCCGGCGGCCGCCGGACCGCGGCCCGAGCGGAGCTCGACGAGACCGTTCTCGCCCTGCCAGTCCGTCCCGGCCTGCGGAGCGCCGACCGTCGGCACGACCTTGCCGTTCTTGCCGATGACGCGGGCGTTCTGGGTGTACACCCCGGGAGTGGCCGCGGCGACGCCCGGCACGGCCGCCACCTTCTCGGTGAGCGAGGCCGGCAGGGTCGTGACCGGCGCACCGCCGTCGCCCTGCCCCTCGACCTTCGGCTTGGCCGAGACCTGGACGTCCAGGTTGGAGTTGACCGTGGCGAACAGCGAGTCGAACGACTTCCCGAGCGAATCGGTGAGCACGAAGCTGCCCGACACGAACATGACGCCGAGCACCACCGCGAGCGCGGACAGCAGGAGGCGGAGCTTGCGCGAGGCGAGGCTCTTGAACGTGGCCCTGTACATCAGCCGGCCACGGCGGCGTGGGTGTCGAGCACCTTCATCCGATCGAGCACGGCCTCGGCGGTCGGGTCGGTCATCTCGTCGACGATCTGACCGTCGGCGAGGAAGATGACGCGGTCCGCGTACGAGGCGGCCACCGGGTCGTGCGTGACCATGATGATCGTCTGGCCGAACTCCCGGACCGAGTTGCGCAGGAAGCTCAGCACCTCGGTGCCCGAACGCGAGTCGAGGTTGCCGGTCGGCTCGTCCGCGAAGATGACCTCGGGCCGCCCCACGAGCGCACGGGCGCAGGCGACGCGCTGCTGCTGGCCGCCGGACAGCTCGGTCGGGCGGTGCTTCAGGCGGTCACCGAGGCCCACCGTGTCCACGATGGTCTTCATCCACACGGGGTCCGGCTTCCGGCCCGCGATCGACAGCGGCAGGGTGATGTTCTCCTCCGCGGTCAGCGTGGGGAGCAGGTTGAACTGCTGGAAGATGAAGCCCACCTTGTCCCGGCGGAGCTCGGTGAGCCCCTTGTCGCCGAGCTTGCCGACCTCGGTCCCGCCGATCCACACCTCACCGGAGTGGATCGAGTCGAGTCCGGCCATGCATTGCATCAGGGTGGACTTGCCCGAGCCGGAGGGGCCCATGATGGCGGTGTACTGGCCCCGGCGGAACTCGACGGAGACGCCGGCCAGCGCGTTCACCTGCGCGTCGCCCTTGCCGTAGCCGTAGATCTTCCACACGTCCACCGCCCGTGCCGCAATCTCGCCGGACACGTTCGTCGGTGCACCCACCGGACCTCCCCAATAGTCGTGGGGCCACCACGGCCCCACCAGCATCTCCCACGGTACGGCCACCAAGACCCGCCTTCCTCCTGCGAGGGAACGGTTCGGCACTACTTCCTTCGGGGGAGATGGCGACGCGGGTTCACTCTGACGGCGTCGCCCCGCCCCTCGGTGTTCCGGTGCGGGCAACGCCGTCGCGCGGTTTCAGCCGCCCGGCCGGACCATTCCCGACTCGTACGCGAGGACGACGGCCTGGACGCGGTCCCGCACGCCGAGCTTCGTCAGGACATGCCCGACATGGGTCTTCACGGTCGTCTCGCTCACGAACAGCGCGCGGGCGATCTCCGCGTTCGACAGCCCACGGGCGATCAGCACCAGGACCTCGTGTTCCCGCTCGGTGAGGCCGGTGACGGCGCGGGGAGGGGCAGCCGGGTCGGGAAGGTGCCCGGCGTACCGGTCGAGGAGCCGCTTCAGGATCCGCGGCGCGACCACGGCCTCGCCCGCCGCGACGACCCGGATGGCGTCGACCAGCTCGTCGGCCGGCACGTCCTTCGTCACGAACCCGCTCGCCCCGGCCCGCAGCGCGCCGACGACGTACTCGTCCAGGTCGAACGTCGTGAGCACCAGCACCCGGGTGACCAGCCCGGCGTCGACGATCCGCCGCGTCGCCTCCACGCCGTCGAGCCGTGGCATCCGGATGTCCATCAGCACGACGTCGGGGAGCAGCCGGCGCGCCAGCTCGACGGCCTCCACGCCGTCGCCCGCCTCGCCGACGACCGTCAGATCGGCCTCGCTGCCCAGCACCATCCGGAAACCCGTGCGGAGCAGCGGCTGGTCGTCCACGAGCAGGACCCGTACCGCGCGGTCCACCTGCGTCGGCTCGGCGGGAACGGTCGTGGGTTCGGTCATCGGGGCCACTCCAGGGCAGCGGTTTCCAGCGGGATGAGGACGTGGACGGCGAAGCCGCCGGACGCGCGCGGGCCGGTGTACAGCCGCCCGCCGTACAGGCTGACCCGTTCGCGCATGCCGACGAGCCCGTGCCCGTCCACCGGCCCGGCGTCGCCGGGCCGCGGGCCGCGCCCGTCGTCGGTCACCGCCAGCTCGACGGTGTCCGCGGTGAACGTCAGCCGTACGTCGGCGGTGGCCGGGCCGGCGTGCTTGAGGGCGTTCGTGAGGCCCTCCTGCACGATCCGGTACACGGTGAGGTCCACCCCGGGCTCCAGGGCCACCGGGGCGCCGGTGATCTCGACCCGCACCGGCAGACCGGCCTCCCGGACCTGCGCGGCGAGTGCCTCCAGGCCGGCCACCCCGGGCTGGGGCTCGACCGGCGCCTCGGGCTCGGCCTCGGTGCGGAGCACGTCGAGCAGCCGCCGCATCTCGCGCAGGGTCGTGCGGCCGGTGTCCTCGATGGTCTTGAGCGCCTCGTCCGCGACCTCGGGGGTGCGGTACAGGGTGCGGCGGGCACCGGTGGCCAGCACCCCCATCACGCTGATGTGGTGCGCGACGACGTCGTGCAGCTCGCGTGCGATCCGGCGGCGCTCGTCCAGCACGGCCTCCCGGGCCGCCGCCTCCCGGCTCTCCTCGGCGGCGTGCGCCCGGTCCTCCAGCGCCCGCGTGTACGCGCGGCGCGTGCGTACCGTGCGCCCGACGAAGAAGCACACCGCCAGCACGAGGGCGTTCGAGAACAACAGCGACGGGAGCTCCGGCGGCCGGTCCAGCAGCAACGCCGCGACCATGCTCGCGGCGAGGAGCGCGGTCGCTCCGAGCGCCTGGACCAGCGGGAGCACCGCCACCGCGGTGTAGCTGATCACGAGGAACGACACGCTCTCCGCTCCGGCCTGCTCGTGCAGCGGCGCGGAGAGCAGGATCGCGCCGGCGAGGAGCCCGACCGAGAGCCACGGGGCCCGTCGGCGCAGCGCCACCGGCACGACGGCGAACGCGGACACCGCGACGCCCGGCCAGGTCACCTCGCGGCCCGCCGGGCCGGCGGTGATCAGGTACCCGGCCAGCCACAGTGCGAACACCGCGACCGCGAGGAGGGCGTCCGCCCACACCGGCCGCGCCCGCAGCCACTCCCGTGCCCGGCTGATCATGTCGCCCACGGTAACCGCGCGCCCCGCGGCGCGGGTCGTCGGTGGGACGGACGGGGGCCTCGTCCCCGCGGAGGAGGCTCAGTCCTCCTCGGCGGGGGTCGCCGGCGGCTCCGTGGCAGGCGCGACGGCCGTCGGGACCGGGAACGGCGGCGGCGTGCCGCCGAACGCCGGGCACAGCGCCTGGTGATCGCACCAGCCGCAGAGCTTCGACGGGTTCGGCCGGAAGTCCTGTGCCGTCGTGGCACGGTCGATCGCCGCCCACAGCGACTGGAGGGTCCGCTCGAACCGGCGCAGCTCGTCCACGTCGGGGGCGTAGTCCAGGACCTCACGGTCGCCGAGGTACATCAGCCGGAGCAGGCGCGGCACCTCCCCCCGGGTCCGCCAGAGCACGAGGGCGTAGAACTTCAGCTGGAACAGCGCCTTGCCCTCGAACGCCTCCCGGGGCGCGGCCCCCGTCTTGTAGTCGACCACCCGGATCGCCCCGGTCGGCGCCACGTCGAGCCGGTCGACGTACCCGCGGAGCCGCAGCCCCGAGTCGAGCACCACCTCGACCAGCTGCTCGCGCTCCGCCGGCTCCAGCCGGGTCGGGTCCTCCAGCGCGAAGTAGTTGCCGACCAGCGCGCGGGAGGACTCCAGCCAGGTCGTCAGCTCGGCCTCGTCCGCGAACAGGGCCGCCAGCTCCGGCGCCCCGTCGACGAGCCGCGCCCACTCCGGCGCCAGCAGGTCCGCCGCGGCGGCCACCGTGCGCTCACCCGACGGCAGGTCGAACAGCCGCTCCAGGACGGCGTGGACCAGCGTGCCGCGGGTCGCGGCCCGGGTGGGCCGCTGCGGCAGCCGGTCGATGGAGCGGAAGCGGTACAGCAGCGGGCACGTCTTGAAGTCGCTGGCCCGGGACGGCGACAGCGAGCCCCGGACCGGGGTGGGCAGCGTGACGGTGCCACCGGGCGTGGCGGCGTCCGCCACATCGGTGCTGACCACATCGGTGCTCACGACATCGGTGTTGACCACAGAGGTACCCATGCACCCCAGGCTAGGGGAGCCCCCCGACAGAACCGGCCCGGCGCGCGGGCCGCGGAGGCGCCACGCCCGCCCCGTAACATCGGGGGATGCCATCCACCCGCCGTGTCCGTGATCCACGGGGTTTCCGGATCGGTGCGGTGTCCGGCATTCCCGTCTTCGTCTCCGGCTGGTGGCTCGTCCTCGCCGCCTGGGTGATCGTCTGGTACGGCGGGGTGGTGGCCGAGCAGCTGCCGGAGGTGCCGTCCGGCGTCGCCTACCTGGTGGCCGCCGTGTTCGCCGTCCTCCTGTTCGGCTCGGTCTTCCTGCACGAGCTCGGCCACGCCGTCACCGCCCGCCGACTCGGTATCGGGGTCCGGTCGATGTCCCTGTGGCTGCTCGGCGGCTCCACCGAGATGGAGCGGGAGTCGCCGTCTCCGGGCAAGGAGTTCGCGATCGCGGTGGCCGGGCCCGCGGTCAACCTCGTGCTCGGCCTCGTCGCGGTGGTCGCCGTGGTGCTCCTGCCGGACCACACGATCACCGAGCAGCTCGCCGTCCAGCTGGCGTTCAGCAACCTGATCGTCGGGGTGTTCAACCTGCTGCCCGGACTCCCGATGGACGGCGGCCGGCTGCTCCGGGCTGGCGTCTGGAAGGTCACCGGCGACCCGTTCACCGGCCTCACCGTCGCCGGGTGGGGCGGCCGGGTCGTCGCGATCTGCGTGGCGGGGTACGTCGTGGTCAGCCTCCAGCAGGGGCGGGTGGCCTTCGGGCTCGGCATCCTGCTGATGCTCAGCGCCGCCCTGTTCCTCTGGACCGGCGCCTCCCAGGCCATCCGGTCGGGTCGGCTGGCGGGCCGGTTCCGGCTGCTGGACACCGCCGCGCTGGCCCGGCCGGCGCTGCTCGTGGAGGGTGACCTCCCGCTCGCGGAGGCGCTCCGCCGGGCCGCGGAGGCCGGCCGCACCACGCTCGTCGTGGTGGACGGCGACCTCCGGCCGGTCGGCGTGGTTTCGGCGGAGGCGGTCGCCGCCGTGCCCGCCGAGCGACGGCCGTGGGTACCGGTCTCCTCGGTGGCACGTACGCTGCACGCCGGTCTGGTACTGCCGGCGGACCTGCGGGGAGAGGACGTCATCCGCGCGGTCCAGTCGTCGCCCGCCACCGAGTACGTGGTCGTCGACGGCGACCCCGGCTCCGGCGGGCGCATCGTCGGAGTGCTCCCGGCCGCCACGATCGCCGACACCCTCGAACCACGGAAGTCCACCCGATGACTGCACAGCCCGACCCGTCCACGCTGCCCACCGGACCGCTCCCGCCGCGCGGGCCGTTCCGCGAGGGCGACCGCGTGCAGCTCACCGACCCCAAGGGCCGGCTGCACACGATCACCCTGACCGCGGGCAAGGAGTTCCACACCCACCGCGGCGCGCTCGCGCACGACGACCTGATCGGCAGCCCCGAGGGCTTCGTCGTCATGTCCGCCGGCGGCACGCAGTACCTGGCGCTGCGGCCGCTGCTCGCGGACTACGTGCTGTCGATGCCGCGCGGGGCCCAGGTCGTGTACCCCAAGGACGCCGCCCAGATCGTCGCGATGGCCGACATCTACCCCGGCGCGCGGGTGCTGGAGGCGGGTGCCGGGTCCGGCGCGCTGAGCTGCTCCCTGCTGCGCGCGGTGGGGGAGCGGGGGAGCCTCCGCTCGTACGAGCGGCGCGAGGACTTCGCCGCCATCGCGAAGGACAATGTGCACCGGTTCTTCGGCGAGGTGCCGGAGTCCTGGTCGCTGAAGCTCGGCGACCTCGGCGAGGTCGACCTGTCCGGCGACGAGTTCGACCGGATCGTGCTCGACATGCTGGCGCCGTGGGAGGTGCTCGGGAACGTCGCGCCCTCGCTGGTGCCCGGTGGCGTGCTCATCGCCTACGTCGCCACGGTCACCCAGCTCTCGGCCGTGGTCGAGGCGCTGCGCGAGCACGGCGGCTTCACCGAGCCCCGCGCCTGGGAGACCCTGGTCCGGGACTGGACCGCCGACGGGCTCGCGGTCCGGCCGGACCACCGGATGGTGGCCCACACCGCGTTCCTGATCTCCTCCCGCCGACTCGCCGAGGGCGTCGTCGCGCCGCGGCGGCAGAAGAAGCCGTCCAAGGGCGCCGAGGCCTACGCCGCCCGCCGGGCCGCCGCGGCCGCCCCGCAGCCCGCCCCGGACCCGGAGGACGGCGCCGGTGTTCGGTAAGGGCCGGGCGCCCGGGTCCGGCGACTTCGTCTTCCCCGACTGGTCGCCGTACGACTCGCTGGACGAGGCGGCGCGCGCGTACCTGCGCGACGCCGACCTCGCGCTGGAGGACCTGAGGGCCGTCCTCGGCGGCCGGGAGATCGTCGGGTTCACGCTGGAGCGGGTCGTGATGGACGACGGCCGGGTCTGGCAGGAGGCCGCGGTCTGCGACGGCGACCGGCTGCTGCTGTGGCACGGCGAGGACGTGCCGGACAGCGAGCGGGGCGCGATGACCTCCGCGGTCCGGACGATCCCGCTCCGGTCGATGAGCGAGGTGGGCCACCGCCGCCACGTCGAACGCGACGAGGCGGGGGCCACCACGGTCACCGATGTCGAGGTGTACATCCTGCTCCGGACCGTCGACGAGGCCGAGGAGATGGCGACCGACGACGGTACGACCACCGTGTTCCGCCACGACGCCGTACGGTTCGGGAAGAACGTGCAGGACGTGGGTCCGGGCCAGCTGGAACGTCTCTCGTCGTTCGCGCGGCAGCTGTCCACGCTGCTCGGCTCCGCGCGGGCGGCGGTGGCTGACACGGATCCGACGCGCCCGGGGTGACATTCCTCCACCGACATCTCGGGTGAGCACCCGTTAGGGTGGAGACCGGAACATCCCGCGAGGGAGGTGGGCGCTCGTGACGACCGACCGGGACGATGCGGGGAACCGCGCCGCACGGTACGAGAAGGAGATACACGACCTCACGTCGCAGATCTCCTTCTTGCAGGAAGAGGTGGCCCTGCTTCGGCGGAAGCTCACCGAGGGGCCGCGGCATGTGCGGACGCTGGAGGAACGGCTGACCGCCGCGCAGACGACGGTCGCCACGCTGGGCGAGCAGAACGAGAAGCTGGTCTCGACACTGCGTGACGCCCGTGACCAGATCGTGCAGCTCAAGGAGGAGATCGACCGCCTCGCCCAGCCGCCCAGCGGCTACGGGGTCTTCCTGGGGCGGTACGACGACGGGACCGTGGACGTGTTCACCGGCGGCCGCAAGCTCCGGGTCGCCGTGTCCCCGGCGGTGGACGGCGACGACCTGCGCCCGGGGCAGGAGGTGCTGCTCAACGACGCGCTGAACGTCGTGCTGGCCCAGGGCTTCGAGCGCGCCGGGGAGATCGTCACGCTCAAGGAGCTGCTGATCGCCGCGGACGGCTCGGCGGACCGCGCGCTGGTCCTCGGGCGGGCGGACGAGGAGCGGGTCGTGTACCTGGCGCACAGCCTCGCCGACGAGCCGATCCGGGCCGGTGACGCGCTGCTGCTGGAACCCCGCAGCGGGTACGTGTACGAGCGGATCCCGAAGTCCGAGGTCGAGGAGCTCGTCCTCGAGGAGGTCCCGGACATCGACTACACCGCGATCGGCGGGCTCGGCTCGCAGATCGAGCAGATCCGCGACGCGGTGGAGCTGCCGTTCCTGCACGCCGACCTGTTCCGGGAGCACCAGCTGCGGCCGCCGAAGGGCGTGCTGCTCTACGGGCCGCCGGGCTGCGGCAAGACGCTCATCGCCAAGGCGGTCGCGAACTCGCTCGCGAAGAAGGTCGCCGAGGTCCGGGGCGACACGGGCTCGCACCACGCCCGGTCGTACTTCCTGAACATCAAGGGCCCCGAGCTGCTCAACAAGTACGTGGGCGAGACGGAGCGGCACATCCGGCTGATCTTCCAGCGGGCCCGCGAGAAGGCGTCCGAGGGCACCCCGGTGATCGTGTTCTTCGACGAGATGGACTCGATCTTCCGCACCCGCGGGTCCGGCGTCAGCTCCGATGTGGAGAACACGATCGTCCCGCAGCTGCTCAGTGAGATCGATGGCGTCGAGGGCCTCGAGAACGTCATCGTGATCGGCGCGTCGAACCGCGAGGACATGATCGACCCCGCGATCCTGCGCCCCGGCCGGCTCGACGTGAAGATCAAGATCGAGCGGCCGGACGCGGAGGCGGCGAAGGACATCTTCTCGAAGTACCTCACGTCCGATCTCCCGATCCACGCCGACGACGTGGCCGAGCACGCGGGCAACCGGGAGGCGTGCGTCGCGGCGATGATCCAGCGCACCGTCGAGCGGATGTACACCGAGCGCGAGGAGAACCGCTTCCTCGAGGTGACGTACGCGAACGGCGACAAGGAGGTCCTGTACTTCAAGGACTTCAACTCGGGTGCCATGATCCAGAACATCGTCGACCGGGCGAAGAAGATGGCCATCAAGGACTTCCTCACCACGGGCGGCAAGGGTCTGCGGATGCACCACCTGCTCGACTCCTGTGTGGACGAGTTCCGCGAGAACGAGGACCTGCCGAACACGACGAACCCGGACGACTGGGCCCGGATCTCCGGCAAGAAGGGCGAGCGGATCGTCTACATCCGCACCCTGGTGTCCGGTGGCAAGGGCGCGGACGCCGGCCGGGCGATCGACACGGTCAGCAACACCGGCCAGTACCTCTGACGGACCGGAAGGGGCCCTCACCGCACGCGGTGGGGGCCCCTTCGCGTCCGCCCCCTGGACGTGACGCGCCCACCCCTCACCCGTGCGGCCGCCTAGACTTGCCCGGACCGGGCGGACGGAGGAGCGGGTGACGCGGTACGTCGTCGTGGGCGGCGGGATCCTCGGGCTCGCGACCGCGCACCGGATCCTGCTCGACCGCCCCGGCGCCTCGGTCACCGTGCTGGAGAAGGAGGACCGCTGGGCGGCCCACCAGACCGGCCACAACAGCGGCGTCATCCACGCCGGCGTGTACTACGCCCCGGGCAGCCTCAAGGCCTCGTTCTGCACCGGCGGCCGACTGTCCATGGTGGACTTCTGCCGCGAGTACGGCGTGCCGTACCGGATCTGCGGGAAGCTGGTCGTCGCCACCCGGCCCGAGGAGGTGCCGCGCCTGCGCGCCCTGCACGCCCGCTCGCTCGCGAACGGTCTCGACGTCCGGATGCTCACCCCGGAGCAGGCCCGCGAGCACGAGCCGCACGTCTCCTGCGTCGCCGCGATGCACGTGCCGGAGACCGGCATCGTGGACTTCGGGGCGGTGTGCCGGACGCTCGCGGACCTGCTGACCGAGGCGGGGGCCGACCTGCGCCTGGGCACCCGCGTGACGGCGATCCACGGCTCGGTGGTGGAGACCACCGGCGGCGAGGTGTCCGCGGACGTGGTGGTGAACTGCGCCGGCCTGCACGCCGACCGGGTGGCCCGGCTCGCCGGCGTACGGCCGGAGGCCCGGATCGTGCCGTTCCGCGGCGAGTACTACGAGCTGCGCCCGGAGCGGCGCGACCTCGTCCGCGGGCTGGTGTACCCGGTGCCCGACCCACAGCTCCCGTTCCTCGGGGTCCACCTCACCCGGACGATCCACGGCAGCGTGCACGCCGGCCCGAACGCGGTCCTCGCACTCAGCCGGGAGGGGTACTCCTGGCGCGAGGTCCGGCTCCGGGATCTCGCGGAGGCGGCCGCGTTCCCGGGGCTGTGGCGGCTGGCCCGGCGGCACTACCGGTACGGGGCCGCGGAGGTGGGGCGGTCGCTGTCCACAGCGCTGTTCGTCCGGAGCCTCGCCCGGCTGGTCCCGGACATCACCCCGGACGACGTGGTCCCGGCCGGAGCGGGCGTCCGCGCCCAGGCGGTCCGGCGCAGCGGCGACCTGGTCGACGACTTCCTGATCTCGCGCCGGGGCCGGCAGGTCCACGTGCTGAACGCGCCCTCCCCGGCGGCGACGAGCGCGCTCGCGATCGCCCGGCACGTGGTCGCTCAGCTCCCGGAGTGACGGCGGGCCGGGGCTAGGCTGGGCCGGTGACGACGCGACGAGTGATGGGGACCGAGATCGAGTACGGCATCTCCGTGCCCGGTCAGCCGGGCGCGAACCCGATGGTGACCTCGTCCATCGTGGTGAACGCCTACGGCGCCCGGCCCGAGCTCACCCGACCCCAGCGCGCCCGGTGGGACTACGAGGAGGAGTCGCCGCTGCGCGACGCGCGGGGCTTCTCGTTCGGCGGGGCGCTGTACGACCCGGCCGAGGCACTCGCCGACGAGGACCTCGGGCTCGCGAACGTGATCCTCACCAACGGCGCCCGCCTGTACGTCGACCACGCTCACCCCGAGTACTCGACGCCCGAGGTGATGACCCCGCGCGACATCGTGCTGTGGGACAAGGCGGGGGAGCGGGTCATGGCCGAGGCCGCCCGCCGCGCCGCCACCGTGCCCGGGGCGCCGCCGATCCAGCTCTACAAGAACAACACCGACAACAAGGGCGCCTCCTACGGCGCGCACGAGAACTACCTGATGCGCCGGGAGACCCCGTTCGTCGACATCGTGGCGCACCTGACGCCGTTCTTCGTGTCGCGGCAGGTCATCTGTGGGGCCGGTCGGGTCGGGATCGGCCAGGACGGCGCGACGGACGGCTTCCAGATCAGCCAGCGCGCGGACTTCTTCGAGGTCGAGGTCGGGCTGGAGACCACCCTCAAGCGGCCGATCATCAACACCCGCGACGAGCCGCACGCCGACGCCGAGAAGTACCGCCGGCTCCACGTCATCATCGGCGACGCGAACCTCTCCGAGGTCGCCACCTACCTGAAGGTCGGCACCGCGTCGCTGGTGCTCGCGATGATCGAGGCCAAGTTCCTGACCGGGGACCTGGCACTGGTCGAGCCGGTGGCCGATCTGCGGGCCGTGTCGCACGACCCGGCGCTCAAGCACACCGTCCGGCTGCGGGACGGGCGGCGGCTGACCGCGATCCAGCTCCAGGTGGAGTACTGCGAGCGGGCCCGCAAGTACGTCGAGGACCGGTTCGGCTCGGACGCCGACGACCAGACCCTCGACGTGCTGGCGCGCTGGGAGTCGGTGCTCGACCGGCTCGCCACCGACCCGATGCTGTGCGCCCGCGAGCTCGACTGGGTGGCGAAGCTGCGGTTGCTGGAGGGGTTCCGGTCGCGGGACGGGCTGGGTTGGTCCTCGCCGCGTCTCCAGCTGGTCGACCTGCAGTACTCCGACGTCCGGCCGGACAAGGGGCTGTACAACCGGCTCGTCGCCCGCGGGGACATGGAGCGCCTGGTCAGCGAGGACGAGGTCGTCGCGGCGATGACCACGCCGCCCGCCGACACCCGGGCGTACTTCCGGGGGCGGTGCCTGGAGCGGTACGCCGGGCAGGTGGTCGCCGCGAGCTGGGACTCGGTCATCTTCGACGTGGGCCGCGAGTCGCTGGTCCGGGTGCCGATGCTGGAGCCGGAACGCGGGACGCGGGCGCACGTCGGCGCGCTGCTGGACCGGTGCGAGACCGCGGAGCAGCTCGTGGACGCGCTCACGCGGCACTGATCCGGCCCGGCCGGGGGCGGTCACCCCGGCGCCCGGCGTGCGCCGGTACGGGGCGCTCGGCGGTCTACCCGGGCCACCGTCGCGCCCGCCCCGGAGCCCGGCGCGTCTCGGCGGCGGACGCGGTCGAACCCACCCCAACTCGACAGACGACTGTCGTCCCGGCGGGGTACCGTCGGGACTACCTTCACGAGGGAGCGCTCATGGCGACACGTGACACCGGCGGCCAGTCCCAGACCGACCGCGCGAAGACCGACGAGGACGACGCCCCCACCCCCGACGCGAGCGCAGCGGGCACGGAGCGGCGCGAGAAGCTGGGCGACGAGGTCGACTCCATGCTGGACGAGATCGACTCGGTGCTGGAGGAGAACGCGGAGGAGTTCGTGCGGGGTTACGTCCAGAAGGGCGGCCAGTGACCCGGCCGTCCCGGTACGCCTGACCCCTGGCGGCACCCCTCCGGTGGACGAGACGCGCCCGCCCCGGGGTGTCACCGGTAGGGTTCCCGTCAGGCTGGCCTCGGGCTTCCGCGAGCGCCCGGGTGGTCCGGCCGGCGTTGACGGGCAAGCGACGACCTACCCGAGAGGCATCACGTGGCAGCGGGCTTCGCATCGACCGGGACCGGCGCATCCGGCCGTCTCCCCGCCGTGTTCACCACGGCCGGCACCTCGTCGTTCACCGAGTTCCTGAGCCAGGCTGCCCCCGAGATGCTGCCCGGCCGCCGCCCCCTCCCGTCCGGTAGCGGCGCCGACCTCGCGCCGCACGGGACGACGATCGTCACCGCGACGTTCGACGGCGGTGTCGTGATGGCCGGTGACCGGCGGGCCACCATGGGCAACATCGTCGCGAACCGCGACATCGAGAAGGTCTTCGAGGCCGACGCCTACTCGGTCGTCGGGATCGCCGGGACGGCGGGCATCGCGATCGAGATGGTGCGGCTCTTCCGCGTCGAGCTCGAGCACTACGAGAAGATCGAGGGCATGCGCCTGTCGCTCGACGGCAAGGCGAACCGGCTCGCCACGATGATCCGCGGGAACCTCGGCGCCGCCATGCAGGGCCTCGCGGTCGTGCCGCTCTTCGCCGGCTTCGACCTCGACGCGACGGACGTGTCCGAGGCCGGCCGGCTGTTCAGCTTCGACGTGACCGGCGGCAAGTACGAGGAGCAGCAGTACACCGCGGTCGGCTCCGGCTCGCTGTTCGCCAAGAGCGCGCTGAAGAAGCGGTACCGCCCCGGCGCGTCGGCGGAGGACACCGTCCGGCTCTGCCTGGAGGCGCTGTACGACGCCGCCGACGACGACACCGCGACGGGCGGCCCGGACCTGACCCGCCGGATCTACCCCGTCGTGATGGTCGTCGACCCCACCGGCGTCCGCCGGGTCTCCGACGAGGAGCTGGACGAGGTCGTCGGCGCGGTCGTCGCCGGCCGGATGGTCAACCCCGGCGGCTGAGCAGCGCCCCCACCCAGCTCTCCGACCCCCTCCAGCCGTCCCGACGAGAAGAGAGGCCTACCCGCCGTGGGCATGCAGTTCTACGCGTCGCCCGAGCAGATCATGCGCGACCGCTCGGAGTACGCCCGCAAGGGCATCGCCCGCGGTCGCAGTGTCGTCGTGCTGACCTACGAGGACGGGGTGCTCTTCGTCGCCGAGAACCCCTCCAACGCCTTGCACAAGGTCAGCGAGATCTACGACCGCATCGGGTTCGCGGCGGTCGGCAAGTACAACGAGTTCGAGAACCTGCGGGTCGCGGGCGTCCGGCTGTGCGACATGCGGGGGTACTCCTACGACCGGCGCGACGTGACCGGGCGCAGCCTCGCCAACGCGTACGCGCAGACGCTCGGCAGCATCTTCACCGAGCAGTCCAAGCCGTACGAGGTCGAGATCTGCGTCGCCGAGGTCGGTGTCACCCCGGCGGAGGACGAGCTGTACCGGCTCACCTACGACGGCTCCGTGGGCGACGAGCCCGGGTACGTCGCGATGGGCGGGCAGTCCGAGGCGATCGCCGCCGTGCTCAAGGACGGGCACACCGAGGCGATGCCGCTGGCCGACGCGATCCAGCTCGCGGTGCGCGGGCTCGGGTCGATCGGCGGCGAGAACGGCAAGGCCCGCACGCTCACCGGCCCGCAGCTCGAGGTCGCGATGCTGGACCGCACCCGGCCGGGCCGGACGTTCCGGCGGCTCGTCGGTCCCGCGCTGGACCGGATGCTCGGCAACCCGGAGCCCGGACCGGCGACCCCCGCCGCCCCGGAACCCGCGACCGGGGAGTCGATCCCGCCGACGAGTTCGCAGGTCACGACCGCACCGGCCGGGGAGCGACCGCGGCCCGGAGCCGATCCGCTGGGCACCGGCCAGGAGCCGCCGCTCGGCGCCCCCGGCGATCCGGGCGACCCGCTGGCCGGGCCGGGCAACCCCTCGACGCCGGGACCGCTCGACAGCTGAGCACCGGCTCGCGCTCGCCGTGATCGCGGGTCGCCCCTCGCGGCCGGGCGTCGACCCGGGACCCAGGATCACGTCGGTGGGCCCGGCCGCCCGAACCGCCGTCACGGCGAACCGGCGGCCGATCCGGCTGCTCGCGGTCGGCAACCGCGGCTAGTGTCGTGGCATGGAGCGGCGGATCTTCGGGATCGAGACCGAGTACGGCGTCACCTGCACGTTCCGTGGGCAGCGCAGGCTGTCACCGGATGAGGTGGCGCGATACCTGTTCCGGCGGGTGGTGTCGTGGGGGCGCTCGTCGAACGTCTTCCTCCGCAACGGCGCGCGCCTGTACCTCGACGTGGGCTCCCACCCCGAGTACGCGACCCCCGAGTGCGACTCGGTGACCGACCTGGTCGTCCACGACCGCGCGGGGGAGCGGATCCTCGAGGGACTGCTCGTGGACGCCGAGCGGCGCCTGCGCGACGAGGGCATCGCCGGCGACATCTACCTGTTCAAGAACAACACCGACTCGGCCGGCAACTCCTACGGCTGCCACGAGAACTACCTGGTCGGCCGGCACGGCGAATTCAGTCGGCTTGCCGACGTGCTGATCCCGTTCCTCGTCACCCGGCAGATCCTGTGCGGCGCCGGCAAGGTCCTCCAGACCCCGCGCGGCGCGGTCTACTGCGTGAGCCAGCGCGCCGAGCACATCTGGGAGGGCGTCTCGTCGGCGACCACCCGCAGCCGGCCGATCATCAACACCCGCGACGAGCCGCACGCCGACGCCGAGCGTTACCGCCGCCTGCACGTCATCGTCGGCGACTCGAACATGAACGAGGCCACGACGCTGCTCAAGGTCGGCTCGGCCGACCTCGTACTGCGGATGATCGAGCAGGGCGTCCAGTTCGTCGACCTCACGCTGGAGAACCCGATCCGGGCGATCCGCGAGATCAGCCACGACCTCACCGGCACCCGTCCGGTGCGGCTCGCCGCCGGGCGTAGTGCATCAGCCCTGCACATCCAGCGCGAGTACTACACCCGGGCCGTCGACTTCCTCGCCCGCAACGGTGAGGACGCATCGTCCAAGCGGGTGCTCGAACTCTGGGGCCGCACCCTCGACGCCTTCTAGCAGCTGAACCTGTCGCTCATCGACCGCGTGATCGACTGGGCCATCAAGCA